>CAKSIN010000062.1 GCA_934463115.1 uncultured Clostridia bacterium | reverse complement strand
TGTTGATCCATATTGAATTTGCAATATTAAGGCTCAAAATATCGGTTTGAGAGTACCTTTTTATCAAATCCTTTGAAAGCGTGTTAAATTCGTCAAGATTTTTTACTCCGAGTGTGTTTAATATTTCATTCTTTGTATCGCCCTCTGCTCCGTTAGCGGCAAGTGCAAGAGCCATCTTGACGGACAGCGGAGAAAACATATAGTTTTTATCCGCAGGCATTTGTACGTTCAGCTTATCGGCAAAAGTCAAGTCGGAAACACTTATTTCTGTTTCCCCATCGACACCACCGATAACGTCTTTTTTGGCACACGATTTTACTATCCAAATACCTGTTTCGCTTTTATCAATAGGCTTAAACAATTCAAGAGTATAAATGCTGTTTCCTATTTTATAGTTGCCGCTGCATTTTTCTCCGTCACCGGCAAAAGCAACAAGTTCGCCGTTTTCGGCTTTTTCACCCTTATCGGAAAGAAAATTCATAATGACTTGCTTATAGTCGAGCCGCCACGGAAAATGACCGTTGTTTACAGACTCTTGCAAATCTTCTATTTGGCTGTAAGACAAATTCTCGGCGTTTGATGTATCGTTTGACTTTACAAAATTACTATACACTCGCACAAGTGTTGCAATAGCCTGTTCGGTGGTATACAAATCTTTCGGCGCAAATTGATTATCGCCTACGCCCTGCATAATACCCATATTGCAGATGACTTGAATATCATTCATTGCCCAATCGGAAATTTGCCCGCTGTCGGCAAAATCAAAGTATTGCGCCGTCGCATCCCAACCGGGATATATTTTGCTTATCATACGATAAAGAATGGCTGCGGCTTCTTCACGTGTAAGCGAATCGTTCGGTGCAAACTCCGTTTCGGATTTTCCTTTGACAATGCCCAATGCATTCAGCACTTCAATATGTTCATTATCTGTATCGGTAAAAGGAGGTTTTATTATACCCACCGAGAAAGCCGATCCGGGAAAATTTTTAATATAATTGAATACAAGTTCACAAAATTCTTCACGGGTAATTGCCCCGGGGAAGTTATAGTTCCCGCTTATAATATTTATTTTTCTTGCGGTTTCAATGCTGTCTGCTGCCCATTTGCTTGACGGAACAGATGTTGCCGAGGTTTTTGGGGTTGTGTCATCGGCAAATACAGTTATTGCCATAGAGCAAAGCGTTGTAATTGTTAAAATCAGCGATAATAGTTTTTTCATTGTACTGTCCTCCTAATTCTTTATCAATGCCCGAAAGAAGCTATTTTCCAGCCGGTGTTATCGGATTCGTAAACCATCGTGCATATCCAATACTGATTTCCGTTTGAGATTGCTTCTTCCTGCACATATTCGGCATCAAAGGTTACTGTATAAGACTTATGCTTTTCGTCTGAATTTTCATTATTATAGGGGTTAAAGGGTTTGATTTCCACATTTGAAATTGATTTTATATTGTCAATCCGTCTTTCACCGTCTTTGATAAATGTTTTATTTGTCAGCGGCAAATGCGGAATACTGTCATATAATTCCGTATTTAACAGGTTCGACGTAACCCCACCGAACATTGTAGTTTTTGCAATACATTGTATTGCTGTGTCTTCATCTTTTTCATTCAAAGCCTTACAATACATTTTAATGATTTCTT
>CAKSIN010000061.1 GCA_934463115.1 uncultured Clostridia bacterium | reverse complement strand
TTCAAACGCATATAGGTATCGGATACCGAATGCTGAGAGTTGATTAGAATAACACAAAGTTTTATGTTTTATCTGTTGTCTGTAATTACAGGAGAATTAAAAAATGATGAAAAAACCACTGTCCCTATTTTTGGCTTTTTTCAAAATAGGTGCATTTACATTCGGCGGCGGTTACGCTATATTTGCCGTGATTTTCTGCATTTCGCTCTTTTTTGAGCAATTTTTGAAATTAACATATGTTTCTTTGCAACAACAGGCGTCGTTTTGCCATCGTTCATTATAATCCTTTTAATCTCGGCGGTCTTGAAAAATCTTTTGAAATATTCTGCGGTAAATGCTTTTTTATCAGGCGTACGCCCCTGTGTTGTGGGTATGATTCTTGCAACGGCAAGCGTTATGGCATTGTCATCGCTTTTGGGATTTGTTGATTTAAACACTGCCGCTGAGCCGGATATTGAATCGGTTATTATATTTGCATCGCTTTGGTGTATACATATTATCTTCAAAAAAGTTAAAAAGAAAACACCGTCACCGATTTTAATGATTATATTATCGGCAGCGCTTGGCATTATTTTTGGAACTGTTTAATACATAAAATTAAAAGCAATTCATTGCCGCTAAATTTGGTAACGAACTGTTTTTTTGATAAAAGCACTCAATCTGCTAAAACAAATAATCCGCCTTGTATTATGCAATGCGGATTATTTTATGATAACGGATACCGTTACATCACCAATGCTTTTTTCGGACAAAACCTTGCGCATTTGCCACAGCCGATGCATTTATCATAATTGATAGTCGGAGCGTTGAAACCTTTCTGGTCAAGCGCACCAACAGGGCAAACCTTTACTGCCGGGCAGCTATGGTTTTGCGGACAGTTTTCAATTATTATTCTTAATTGTTTCTTCATATTCATCACCCCTGATTCTCATACAGTTTCAATTCGTTTAAGATTTCGTCCTTTGGACGGTAGCCTACAGAAGTTGAGATAATCTTGCCGTTTTTGAAAAGCACAAGCATCGGAATCGATGAAACTCCGAATTTCATTGCAAGCTCAGGTTCATCATCAACATTAACCTTTGCCACCCTAATCACGTCCACATATTCGTCTGCAATTTCGCTTAAAACGGGAGAAAGCATTTTGCACGGTCCGCACCAGTCGGCGTAGAAATCCAGCAAAACAGGCTTGTCGGAACGCAGTAGCTCATTTTCAAAATTTGCAGCAGTAATTTTCAGTTCAGTCATGAGAATGACTCCTTTCGTTTATTTTTTTATGATTTTTTGTTTTTCAGCTTACAAATACCCTGCGTCATGGTTCCCATTGGGCAAAATGCACACCATGTGCGGGGCTTGTAGAGTACCATAACAATCAGACCCAGCAGCAGAGAGGTCAGCATGAGGCTATAAAAGCCAAAGCTGAACTGCGCCACCCAATCAGCGACCGTCCCGGCTGTGTAAGTCCAGGCCCACGGCACACGGAAGATCCAGAACAGCTTAATGGCCTCCCGCAGGGACGCAGCACCGGCAGCGACCAGATAGGTCTGGAACACCATGTTGCCGAACATCGTCAGGAAAAAGATCAAAAAGCCATAACGGAACCACTTGGAGGACATCCAGCGGGGCGTGGGCTTGCAGCGGGAGCATTTAAGGTCTGTCCCCAGCTTGCTGAA
>CAKSIN010000060.1 GCA_934463115.1 uncultured Clostridia bacterium | reverse complement strand
GCGGGTTTCTCTTTCTTTTTAAGGGCAAAATCCCGTATTTTTCTCCCGAACCGCAACAATTCCCTTGACGCACGAGCGCAAAAGGAATATAATTTCAGCAAATATTTCTATTAGCATTAAGAGGCAGGATTATCATGGGCATTCACGACGGACACAGGAAAAATCTGCGTCAAAGTTTCCTTGTCACCGGCTTTGCGGGCAAAACGGAACATCAGGCATTGGAGTTACTCTTGACCTACTCAATTCCGCGCATCGACGTCAACCCCGTTGCTCACGAACTGATAGACAAATTCGGCTCGCTCGCGGGAGTAATCGACGCCGAGCCGACCGAACTTATGAAAATAAATCATATCACGGAAAACACAGTTGTTTTACTAAAAATGATTCCCGCGCTTTCGGAAATGTACGCGGACTGCAAATGGAGCGACAGACCCGTTATAAACACGTCGCAAAAGGTCAAGGAATTCCTTAAACCGAAATTTATGGGCTGCTGCAACGAGAGACTATATATGCTGTGTCTTGATTCACATCTTCAACTTAACGAACTTGCACTGCTTGCCGAGGGCACTCCCGACCAAACAACGGTAAACATACGCGATGCGGTAGCCCACGTTCTGCATTCGGGCGCAAAACAGGTGATTCTTGCACACAATCACCCGAGCGGAATAACCGACCCGTCGATGCAGGACATCATTATGACGCACAATGCGTGCAACGCATTTGCTCCCATGGGCGTGAACGTTATAGACCATATGATTTTTGCCGGCAACGAGGTTTTCAGCCTGAGAGCCAACGGATTTATGAAAGACTTGCCGGAGGACGAATAGGGGACAATTTGTGTGGTTGGGCAAGGACATTGTATAAAGGGTTGATGTTATGTGCGAGATAGTGTGCGTGTTTTGCCGCAATACATTACTTTCCATGAAAATAAAATCATATAAAGAGGCAATTTTGTTATGAAAGTTACATTCGCAAATCCGAGCGTTGGTTATATGACGGAGAGTATTATGGCATTTCAAACAGATGGCGAAACAGCATTTTGGACTGAACCGTTGTATTATTTTTATCCGCAACTTGACAGAACGCATGCTGCCGGACTTTCCTTTGCTGAAAGGAAAGAATATATAGAGTGTATAATGCGGACCGTCTACAAAGAAAAAGAAGATATCATAAATAAAAAGGTTGAATTGTACAGCAAACAATGGGATACTTGCGAAAGGCAAATTTCCGATGCATTGTCAGATGCTTTTGCTTTAAATTGTGATGTGTTGCTCAATGACATCAGGTGCAATGTGAGCCTGAATCCTATTTCTCCGCGTTTCCTGAAAGAAAGGCGGTATGATGTTTTTTATCTGAACAGCGAACAGGGCGCAATCGGCATGAGCATTCACGAAATCATTCATTTTGTTTGGTTCTATGTTTGGCAAAGGACATTTAATGACGGTTTTAACGAATACGAACGTCCTTCGCTTAAATGGATACTGAGTGAAATGGTTGTAGAATCAATTATGAGCGACAAACGGCTCAGTTCGGTTAATCCGTATTTCCCAAGAGAACGCGGCGGTTGTATATATCCGTATTTCTTCGATATGATTATTGACGGAAAGCCGATTTTGGATACAATTAACATTATGTATAGGTCTCAAAATATTGAGGATTTTATGCGGTGCAGTTATGAATATTGCCGAAAGCATGAGGCGGAAAT
>CAKSIN010000059.1 GCA_934463115.1 uncultured Clostridia bacterium | reverse complement strand
GTGACTCCGTTGCCCCACAATTTATACTCTGCCGAATCGGAATGCGGATTTCTAAGCCATTTTATAATCTGCTTATCGGATTTCGGCTTTTTTGAGGTTCCCACTGCTTTTCGGTGTGTTTCAAACACATCTTTCCAAAACGCAATGTTCTCATCGGTTGGGTTTTCGGTTTCAAGGTTTTTACACCAACCGTCCGGGAAACCTTGCAGCCTTGCACATTCTGTAGGGGTGAGCCTGCGCACTATGTATTCGGCATTATCATCTGTATCGTTTATCATCGGCGGGTCTTTATAATCGGTGGCAACAAGCGTATTTGCAAGTTCCTTTTCGGCATTTGTAAAAAACGATGCTTTTGAACTCGAATAGGTCGGCGCCGCAACAGCGCCCGGTCCTTTTGCCACCATTGTCGGCTGAACCTCTTGCTCGACCGCAAATGAATATTTCGCATTCTGTCCTTGATTGAAAGCGGCTCTGTCAATTCCGTATGCGACAGCGTGTTTATCTGTTGCATTGAGTGTAAACGATACATCTTCATTGATCCCGTTACCTTCCGGACCGTTTTCATCCTTGCGGCCTATCATTGAGCCTTGAACACATACTGCCATCCCGCCTTGATTGCACGCCGGATTTCCACCGTTTGCGTCAAGGCATCGTGATGTATCAGCTTCATAAAAACCGCTGTGCGGATTATTCGATTTCATGGAATTGCTGTCTTTGGAGCATATTCCGTATACAACCGCAACACCGCCCTGATTGGAATCCGGAGCATTGCCGCCGGTGTCGATTGTTCTCGCAACATCGGTTTCATAGCAATTCTGCCTTGCGTTTTTTGTACCTTCAGAAGTAAACCGCACATCATAGCATTGCTCCACCACAAACGGCTGATTGTTTCCGCCTGTGCCGTAGGTCGCAATCACTGTCGGTGCGGTATCAAGCGGTCCCTTAAATCTTGTATCCTGTCCGTGGTTTTCATAGACAGCCGCTGGAACAGTACCGGCCCGCAGTGTCGGAGACAGTTCTTTTTCAAAACCTATTGACCTTGCTTTTGCCGAATGTTCCGTGCAAAATCCCGCCGACTCCATAACACAGGGCGGATGATGCGCCTCGGCACGGAGTGTTGCCGTCACATTTTCGGTAATATCTATCCGATTGCCGCCCTGGTCATTTAACACAATGCCGTTTCTGCCGGTAGACACTCCACAATTAACACCAAGTGTTGACGATACATCACCTGTCAGACAGCCGTTGTATCCGTCACAGCCTGTCGCTCCAATGCTGTTTTGAGTATCTTCGGCAGCTCTTTGCCACGGGAAGACGCCCTTCTTAAGATACCCAGGCACGCCCTCCGGCTCAAATAATATTTTTCCGGCACACCCGCCTCCAAAATCTGCGACAAGGTAGATGCGTTTTCTTCGTTGGGGAACTCCCCAGTATTGAGCATCGAAAACCCGCCATGCGACTGAATAATCGTCTGCCATGATTTCTCCGGCATTCGGCCATTTCTCATATCGAGGAATATCAGCTTTATCTTCTTTGACGGAACAGACGCTTTCGAGGACGGCTTTGAAGTCCTCGCCGCCGTTTGACGAGAACGCTCCGGGCACATTTTCCCACACGATGAATCTCGGATATTTTCCATTTGTTTTATCCCTCATTTCTTTTACAATTCGTATTGCCTCATAAAAGAGGTTTGAACGGCTGCCGTCAAGGCCGGCTCTTTTGCCCGCAATAGACATATCCTGATTATCCCGATATCAGGATAATCAGGATTATGCCGAGAAAACAATTATCCCGAAGTTTAGTCTGCAATCTGCGTAAACAGTAACATTGCAAATAAAAAC
>CAKSIN010000058.1 GCA_934463115.1 uncultured Clostridia bacterium | reverse complement strand
GATAAGCAGATTATAAAATGGCTTAGAAATCCGCATTCCGATTCGGCAGAGTATAAATTGTGGGGCAACGGAGTCACGCTGCCATGCGTATGCTTTGTGCTTTCAGGAATCGCAAGGGAAAATAAAAAATACTCCGAATAATTTCGAAGTATTTAGTGAGTTTCTATTGTGCCGTGTTCCGATTCAAATTCGGCAATACGCTTTTTTATAAGCTGTTCAAGTTCCTTGTTCTTGGTTCTGCCTTCGTATTCGGCAATATATGCAAGCTTATCAAGCAAAACTTGAGAAACTCTGAGCGTGTAACGTGGAAGATTATCTTTCATAATTGACTCACCTCTGACTAAGTATTGACTAAATTATATCATTGTAGTATAATGAAATGCAGAAATGACGAAGTTTTGACGCATAGAAAATGAGGTAATTTTATGAAAACAGCTATAATCGGTTCAAGAAATATAACAAATGTGGATTTGTCGAGGTTCATTCCGAGCGGTACAACAGAGATTGTATCGGGCGGCGCAAGAGGTGTTGATACTGTTGCAAAAAGGTATGCAGTCGATCACGGACTAAAGCTAACGGAATTTTTGCCGGACTATGAGCATTTTGGTCGGGGCGCACCGCTTAAAAGAAATATTACAATAATCGAAAACGCAGATATTGTACTTGCGTTTTGGGACGGAAAATCGAGAGGTACAAAATTTGTAATAGACAACTGCCATCGCAGAAATATACCAATAAAAATATATTTGGCACCGGATTTTGTGCAAATGGCAGAATAATATTTATATTGCAAAAATGACTTGATATTTCCTCGAATCTGAGTAATATATGTACTTAACAAAAAGAAAGGCGGTACGATATTATGAACGAGGAAATCAGTAAATTTGTTTTGGGACGGCTGAATCTGCACGGCAAATCCGAGCCGACAGAACTCCAAGACGCATATCTGAAATTCAAGTCCTGTATGGATAATTTAAGAAAAACACTCTCCGACGAGCAGAAAAAGCTGTTAAACAGATGCGAAAACGCATATGCACTGCTTGACGGCGAAACAGTCGACCATTATTACCGCACGGGTTTTTCCGATGCGGTTATATTTTTGGACGGATGGAAAAACGGCAAATGGATTACCGATAAGGAAGGCAAGAAAAATATGCTGATTGATGAAATTAAAAAGCTATACCCCATCGGTGATCGTGTGGAGCTTGTGAAAATGGATGATAAGCAAGCGCCGCCTGTCGGAACAAAGGGCACCGTTAAGGGTGTTGACGATATCGGAAGTATAATGGTCGATTGGGATAACGGCTGCGGCTTAAATGTTGTCTATGGCGAGGATGTTATAAAAAAGCTTGATTCTGTTAAAACAGTGTGCTACGGAAAAGAACAAATATGGGACAGCCGTGGCGATGCAATCAAATTCTTTTCACAGGCTATGGCGGCAAGCGAGGGCAGTGAACATCAGCGTTATTACAACATTTATGCCATGCTCATAAGCGGCGAAAAAACCTGTGTTGACACGATATAATAAGCAGTACATATACACAATTATATATGTGTATGGGTACGAACGTAGCAGAAAGGAATGTTTGAAATGAAAGAAACAATGTCAAGAGCAGCCGTATGCCCCAGGTGCGGAAAAGTATACACGGACAGACCGGCAATTTCAAGGGTGGACGATAAAACTCCGATCTGTCCGGACTGCGGCACACGCGAGGCACTCGAAAGTATCGGTGTTGACACGGCTGAACAGGATAAAATTCTAAAAGCTATTCACGGAAATATGTAAAACAAAATATATAACGGGCAGTCGCAGAAATGCGGCTGTTTTTCGTTATGCGGAGGTGAGATTTTGAGAAAACTGAAAAAATACAAGCCTACAGAATTCAAGGCAAAAACATCGGTTTATGATAAAGACTCCGCCGATTATGCGGTTATGTTTATCGAGAGCCTGTGCCACACCAAAGGCACCTGGGCGGGCAAGCCGTTTGAACTCATCGATTGGCAGGAGCAGATAATCCGTGATATATTCGGAACATTAAAGCCGAACGGTTACAGGCAGTTTAACACCGCATACATTGAAATCCCAAAGAAAATGGGTAAATCAGAACTTGCAGCTGCTGTTGCGCTGCTTTTAACCTGCGGTGACGGTGAGGAACGAGCCGAGGTTTACGGCTGTGCCGCAGACCGACAGCAAGCGTCCATTGTGTTTGAGGTTGCCGCCGATATGGTGCGTATGTGCCCGGCGCTTTCAAAGCGGGTAAAAATACTCACCGCAACCAAGCGGATAGTATATACACCCACAAACAGCTTTTATCAAGTGCTGTCTGCCGAAGCATATTCAAAGCACGGGTTTAACATTCACGGAGTGGTGTTTGATGAGCTGCACACACAACCGAACAGAAAGCTGTTTGATGTTATGACAAAAGGTTCCGGTGATGCGAGAATGCAGCCGTTATA
>CAKSIN010000057.1 GCA_934463115.1 uncultured Clostridia bacterium | reverse complement strand
TTCCTCCTGTGATTTTGGATTTGTTTGTGTCCATTTCATTATATCACACTTTTTTCTGTCCATCAAATCTGGGAAGACGGCATGCGCTTTTTCAGAAAAAATATACTGTCGATTTTCTTTCAAGAAAGCAAAAAATAAATGAAGGCGAAGTTGCAGTATTATGTTGAAGGCAGCCACGAAGGCATTGTGACAGCCGAGGTATTTGACCTGGTTCAATATGAGCTGCATCGCCGAAAGAGTCTAAATACATCTTACTGTTCAAAAAGTCCGTTCTCAAGCAGATTGATTTGCGGTGAATGCGGCGGTACATACGGAGCAAAAATATGGGATTCCAATAACAAGTATCGGCGAGAAATTTATCAATGCAATCATAGACACGGCAGACACTCCGGTGACGGTCTTGGCTGCAAAACCCCGCATCTCACGGCTGATGAAATTAAAGGCGCATTTATCGGAGCATTTAACAGTTGCATTAAAAACCGGAGAGAAATTATCAATAACTGCATCACGGCAATTTCTGAAATACTGGACGCTTCAAAATTAGAAAAGCAGGCGTCAAATCTTTCGGAAGAATGCGCTGCGGTAACGGAGCTTATATGAAAATGTGTGGACGAAAAAGCTCACATTTCCGTTGACACAAAGGTTTATGCCGAAAAATATGAGCAACTCGCGGACAGATACGCAAAAGCAAAAGACAAGCTTGATAAAACGAAAACGGAAATTGCAAACAGAAATTCGAGGAAAAATATGATTGCGGCATTCCTTGATGAATTGGAAAAGCAGGAGCACTTGATTACGGATTTTGATATCGGACTTTGGAATGCGGTAATAGAATCAATGACGATATACTCCAAAGAACATATCGTTTTTAAGTTCAAAGGCGGAACAGAAATCAAGTGGTCGATTGTATAAACAAGAACCACACAGAGAAACCAAAACGGTCATTTTTGCCTGCACATTTAATTTTTGTGCAAATGGGAGAAAGCAGTCGGAATGTATTATATCAATACAAAAAAATCAAAAAACTTTTTCAAAACCTATTGACAAAACGATATAACACCGTTATAATAAATGTAACGGTGTTATATATAGCTTTTCGGAGGGAAAACAATGGCTGAAAATGAAATAAGCACACTTGACGCAATTCTGTCTGCGGCAAAAAAGGAATTTTCCGAAAAGGGTTTTCAATCCGCCTCTCTGCGCAAAATCGTAAAAGATGCAGGCGTAACTACGGGTGCGTTTTACGGCTATTATAAAAGCAAGGAGGAATTGTTTGACGCCCTTGTCGGCGAATGCTACGATACGATTCTTGCTTTGTTTAAGAAAGTCCAAGGTGATTTTCAAAAGCTTTCGCCGAAGGAGCAGCGTGAAAAGATGGACAGCGAAGCCGGCAGCGGAATGCGCGAAATGCTGGATTACTGTTATGCCGGCAAAGAGAAATTCAAGCTGATTCTTTGTTCGTCCGAGGGTACAAAATACGAAAACCTGATTCACGAAATGGTGGAAATAGAGGTTGACGCAACGCATAAATTTGCGTACACCATGCAAAAGCTCGGTTATCCCGAATATGAGATTGACCCGACGCTTGAGCATATGCTTGTAAGCGGATTGTTTTCGGCATTCTTTGAGGTTATTATTCACGATATTCCTTATGAGGACGCCGTAAAATACACCGAGGAATTAAGAGCCTTTTACTCTGCCGGGTGGAAAAAAATTATGGGGTTTTAACCCCTGATTTTTTGGGATAAAGGTTAGCCTTGTCTAACTACACTACGGATATCGGAAAAGTCAAGCAGCTTTTCTTTATCATATAATTAAAATTGCTGTAAGGAGGAATTTGCTTTGAAAAAGCAATCAAATTTATCACGGCTTTTATCCTATGCGGGCAGGTACAGGAATTTCACCTATGCCTCGTGGATTCTGTCTGCCGTCAGTGCGCTTATTGCGCTTGTGCCGTTTTGGTACATATGGAAAATCATCAAAGAGGTTTTGGAGGTTTCGCCGAACTTTTCGGAGGCGGTGAACATCGTAAGCAACGGCATTTGGGCTGTGGTTTTTGCCTTTTTGTCATTTCTTGTTTACACCGGCGGACTAATGTGCTCACACATTGCCGCATTCAGAATAGCGACAAATATGAGAATAGATCTTGCCGAACATATCGCAAAGTTGCCGCTTGGCTTTGTTGACAGCTTTGGCAGCGGAAGGCTCAGAAAAATCGTAAACGATTCCACCGGTGCGGCGGAAACTTATCTTGCTCACCGCCTCCCCGACAAATATGCGGCAATCGCAACGCCTCTGGGACTTCTTGCAATGCTCCTTGTATTCGATTGGCGGCTGGGACTTTTAAGTCTTGTCCCTGTATTCATTGCGTTTTCGATTATGTCTACCATGACGGGAAAACGAATGGCGGAAAAAATGAAGCAATATAACAACGCTCTGGAGAATATGTCTAACGAGGCGGTGGAATATGTCCGCGGCATACCCGTGGTAAAAACATTCGGACAATCGGTATTTTCTTTCAAAAAATTCAAAGGCACGATTGACGAATACGCAAAATGGGTTATCGCCTACACCAAAGATATGCGTGTGCCGATGATGATTTA
>CAKSIN010000056.1 GCA_934463115.1 uncultured Clostridia bacterium | reverse complement strand
ATCATTATGATCACCCGATATATGAGTGTGGTGTACACCTTGTAGATATGGTGTATTTGCAAAGACCTCTATAAAACATATTCCGGTTTATAAGGCACACTAAGGCGAGCATTCGTGTTCGTCTTTTTTGTATCAATCTTACACGGTTTACCAGTTGATATCGAAAGCGCCGACCACAGCATAAAAAACGGAATACATTATGTGAAATTGGGACTGAAAAGGTTCGGATAAACCGTCAATGGACAAAAGGATGATTTTGTGGTATAATAGAAAAAAATAAGTCGGAATTTCATTGTGGAGATATATTATGATTAGAAAATTACAGAGGGCAGATATAAGCAAGGTTGCAGAGATATGGTTAGAGACTAATCTAAAAACACATTATTTTATTCCTGCGCAATATTGGGAAAATAATTTTGATTTAGTGAAAGAAATGCTTTCACAGGCAGAGGTTTATGTGTATGAAAATGGTCAAAAAATACAAGGCTTTATCGGACTAAATGGTGAATATATTGAAGGGATTTTTGTTCTTACTGAAATGCAGTCAAAGGGAGTCGGTAAACTTCTAATGGATTTTATAAAAGAAAGAAAAGAAAAATTGTTTCTAAATGTATACCGGAAAAATGCAAGGGCAATACATTTTTATCATAGAGAGGGTTTTGATATTCAGTGCGAGGGTTTGGATAAAAACACCGGTGAAAAAGAGTATACAATGATATGGCAACAGAAATAAAAATACTGATATAACATAAAACAAATCAAGGCGATTACTTCGGTAGTCGCTTTTTCTATGCCCGGTTTTAGGAGGTAGCAGCATGAACGGTATAACAGAACTTGCAAAGTTACTCAAAGAGCGTGAAAACAGTGGCGGTTATTCGCCGATGTTCGGTACGGTCATCGAACTGGCGAACACGAAAATACGCATAAGTGACAAGGTTATTCTGACCGACAGCCACTTAACGCTTTGCATAAACTTAAAAGAGAAAAATGCGGACGGTGAATATATAAATCTCGGCAAGACGGTGGTTTTGCTCCCATATGCAAACGGTCAGAAATTTATTGTGATTGGAGTGGTTATCTGATGTTTCCGCATTCAACTGATATAACGCTTGATGGTGAAACAAAATCATCAAGCGGAACAAAATCATATTTATTTGATTTTGAAAACGGTGACTTTGTTGTGCGTGACGGAAAGCTGATTGAGTGTGACGGCATCGAATCAATAAAAATATGGATAGAAAAAATACTAAGAACCGAAAAAGGCAGATACCCTATCTACGATAATACCGAATACGGCTGTCATTTGGAGGATTTAATCATCGGCAACAGCTATACGGCTGAATTTATCGAGGCCGAATTAAAGCGTGAGATTGAGGACGCATTAAAGCAAAACCCAAAGATTACCTCGGTCACGAATTTTAATATTACACGAAATACAAACGCAATCACGGTCACGCTGGAGGTGGTGTTAAATGACGAAGGACGAAATACTGTCACGGTTACTGTCTGATATATCCGATGAGTTCGACAAAGATGTCGGCTCATTTTTTTATGATGTGACAAAGCCGACATCGGAGGAATTTGAAACGGCATATGCACGGCTTGAGGAAATCTTAAAAAACGGCTTTGCATTGACGGCAACAGGCGAATATCTCGACTATAAGGCCGCCGAGCAAGGAATAACCAGGAAGTCCGGTGTCGCATCACAAGTAGAGGTGACAATAACCGGTACTCCCGGAAGTGTTATTTCGGTTGGTGACAAAGTCGCATCGGACAGCCTTTTCTTCTCTGTTATCGAAAATGTCGAGATTGGAGAGTCCGGAACGGCCGATGTTACGGTTATCTGTGATACGGTCGGAACTGTCGGAAACATTCCGCAAGGCGCAATAAACCGTTTTCCCGTCACGCTCTCCGGGATTGTATCGGTTACGAACAAGGAGTCCGCAACGGGCGGTTTCAATGAAGAAACCGATGATGAACTGCGTGACAGATATTTTGAAAAGGTGTCGCTCCCAGCAACGAGCGGCAGTAAATATCACTATGAGCAGTGGGCAAAGGAAATCAGCGGTGTCGGGGACGCTAAATGCTTACCGCTTTGGAACGGCAATGGAACTGTAAAGGTTATCATCATAAACTCCGAAAAAGGTGTGGCAAGTGAGGAACTCATAAACGAGGTAAAAACTCACATTGAAGAAAACAGACCGATCGGCGCGGAGGTTACGGTTGAGAGCGCCGCGCCGCTGACAGTCAATGTTTCGGCAAAGCTTACCCTTGCAAACGGCGCTAATCTTGATACGGCAAAAGAGAAAATCATCGAGAGCATAACGAAATATCTGCAAAAGAATGCGTTTTCTGTCGGATATATCTCGTATGCACAGATTGGCGGATGTATTCTTGCCTGTGATGAGGTTGCCGATTACAGCAATCTGAAACTGAATAACGATACGCAGAATATCGCCGTTTCGGAAACGCAAGTGCCTGTTTTGGGGGTGGTTACGGTTGATTGAGAAAATGCCGGGATATTACCGGAAGTCAAAGGTAATGAATGACCTTGTTCGCGCTATCGAAAATGAATTTAACAGGCTGAACGCAGAAACTACGCTTACAGAGAATCAGTTTTTTGTGATTCTATCGGACAGGGACATAAAACATCACGAGGAAGATGTCGGACTTGTTCCCGATACTTCGGCAAACCTTGACACACGCAAAGGACGCATACTGTCAAGGCTGCGAGGCACGGGAACGGTCACAAAAACCATGATGAAGAATGTTGCAAAATCCTTCATCAACGGTGATATTGAAATTATAGAATATCCTTCAAAATACTGCTTTGCGGTAAAGTTCACATCAAAAACGGGTGTGCCGTACAATCTGGAAGATATAAAGTCGATGATTGAGGAGATAAAGCCTGCTCATTTGGCAGTGGAATATATCTTTACCTATCGGCTT
>CAKSIN010000055.1 GCA_934463115.1 uncultured Clostridia bacterium | reverse complement strand
GCGCTGCAATCAAAACACCGGGACTTGCGTTTAAGGTGCTCTCTGACGGCAGTGTTCATGCGGATAAGGAATACACCTCACCCTGCGCCGACTATGCGGAGTATTTCGAGTGGGCGGACGGTAACCCAAATAATGAAGATAGAGCCGGATATTTTGTAAAGCTGAAAGACGGAAAAATTGTGTTATGCGAGGATTTTGACACACCACTCGGCATTATATCGGCAACCCCGGCGATTATCGGTGACAGCGGCGAAATGCACTGGCAGGGAAAATTTCTGACCGATGATTTCGGAAGAATACAATACCAAGATGTAATCGTTCCGGCTGAAACCGATGAGGACGGCAATATCGTAACAGAGGAACATATCGAAACTCAGCCGATATTAAATCCCCAATGGAATCCGGAGCAAGAATATATTCCGAGGAAGGACAGAGCGGAATGGTCGGCGGTCGGTGTGCTCGGAAAGTTGATCGTATACGATGACGGAACGCTCCAAAGCGGCGATATTTGCCGATGCGGTGCAAACGGTAAGGCAGTAAAATCAATCGAAAACGGATACACAGTATTGAAAAGAGTGTCAGACGATAAAGTCCTAATCTGGTTTAAGGGGTGATAATATGCCGAAAGAAACAACAAACCATAAATTAAAGAAACCTTTGTATTCGGATAATGCCGACATTGCGGTCATAAACGAAAATTTCGACGCCATTGATGAACTGCTCACACCGAGCGTTTATGCGCAGACAGCGCCCGACAGCTCCGCCGCAAAGGGCAAGCTGTCGGCTGTTCTCGGCTGGCTTGCAAACAGGATAAAAGCAATCACAGGGCAAAATTCGTGGCAGGCAAATCCGCCTGTCACGCTTGCCGAGTGCAGTAACCACATCTCAAACGGAACACATCAGAATGCGAGCGTAAACGCAAACGGATTTATGAGCTATTCCGACAAGCAAAAGCTTGATAATGCAACATCGGAATACACTTCAAGCAGACTTATGATGCGTGATTCAAATGGCAGAGCAAAGGTTCAAAGTCCGTCCGGCAGTTACGATATTGCCAACAAAACATATGTTGACACCAATTTCGTAAAGAAAATTTCCGACACCACAATGTCCGCAAAGCTTACGGCACAGTCAAACACAGCTTACACAACCAAGCAGGTGCGAAACATCGTACTGTGGACGAGCGGTTCTACTCCTCCGTCCACAAGTTATGGGGATATTGTAATCAAGACTTTCTGAGGTGTGATATGGCAAACATAAATTTTAAGTATGATTACCCGTATATCGGTTACGGCGAAAAAGGCAGATTTCAGTATCAGTGGTCAGAATCAAGAACCACGCTTAACAGCTGTTATACCTATCCGCTTTTGTTTAACACGGCTGTGCCCGGATGCTTGCATATCATAATGGATATTGAGATTGAGAACACCGGCTCGGGTACGGTTCTCGGACGGTCATGGGATTTCTATATTTACCGCCAAAACTATGGTTGGTATGAGGTATGCTCGTTCACTCTGCCGGACGATGGAAAATATACGATTGACACTGACATTTCAAACTATACAATAACTCAGATTGCATGCGTTCCGTCCTCAAACCCGGGTTCAAGCAGAACATGGTCGACTTGGTATAACATAAAAAAGTTGACGATTACCGAGAACATAACCCTGTCGGAATTTGATAACGATAAATACTTCTACGGTGTGTTTCCGAATCATTACGGTATAGAAAAACGACCATCTGAGGTCTTTGTAAATATAGACGGTACGCTGAAAAAGGCAACTGCCGTGTATGCGAATGTTGAGGGTTCACTCAAACAAGTGCCTATGCTGTTGTCAGCTGAAATAAAGACGGATTCGGAAACAATGAAGTTATATAAATTTACACCAACCACCGACGGCAATTATATAATCAAAGCAAACCGAAAAAGCGGTGATCACGAAATTCGGCTTTATGACAGTGATTTCAAACCAATGACCGATTCATATTTTTATGAACGGAGCTTTGCGCTTACCGCAGGCTCTGTTTTTTATATATCGGTAACACATTATTACAGCGCAGATGCAAGCGAATGCACTCTGCAGATTTTTAAGGAGGAATGATACTATGGCAATTCCCGAAGAACCGCAGTCGAGAGTTGAAAACTATCTCGGCACACTCATCAATCAAACAACGGCAGCACTTCCCAATGTTCCGCAGTCAAGAATTGAGGAGTATCTTGCCTACATTATTTTAAACGGAATTATCAATCTTCAAAAAGGAGACGGAGTTTACTCAATTAAACAGACTGCCGACCCAAGTAAAACGGGCGGTAAGTTTGTATTAAATAATCCGAACTCGGAGTTAAACGGAAAAGCACAGGTAATAGGCAGCTTTGGAGATTACTCATCATCTTTCGGAGGTGTTTCAACCGCTATCGGAAAACGCTCACTTTCCGAAGGAACTTGCACCGTGGCAAAGGGCAAATACTCTCATGCAGAAGGCGATAACTCCGTAACAGAGGCAGACGATTCTCATGCAGAGGGTTATCAATGCACATCAAAAGGTGTTGCGTCGCACAGTGAGGGCGGCGAATGTATGACAAACGGTGCATTTGCTCATGCCGAAGGCAAAAATACAACGGCAAACGGCGGTGCGTCTCATACAGAGGGCAAAGATACCTATGCTCTTTCGGATTTTTCTCATGCGGAAGGTACGGGAACAAGGGCGGTATGCGAAAATCAACATGTTCAGGGCAGATTCAACGCTGGAAGTACAGAGTATGCTCATATTGTAGGCAACGGCAAAAGTGATGCCGAGCGTTCCAATGCTCATACAGTTGATTGGAACGGGAACGGCTGGTTTTCAGGAACAGTCGAGGGTACGGCGCTTGTTTTGAAATCATCAACGGGTAAAAAATTTAAAATTACGGTAAATGACAGCGGTACGATATCTGCTGTAAAGTATTAACAGAGAGGAATGATA
>CAKSIN010000054.1 GCA_934463115.1 uncultured Clostridia bacterium | reverse complement strand
ACAAATTCGTCCAAGGTTATATTCTGCTCATCTTTAATAAACTCTTTTATCAGATCGTCCTCTGTCATATTTGCGTAATCAATCTTTTTAGCTCCCCCGGCTTGTTGCCCGCCGTTTTCGGCCTTGTCTCCTCCGCACGATGCAAGTGCGAATATCATTCCGATTGTCAAAATCAATGCTAATAACTTTTTCATAATACTGAATTCCTCCATTTTTTTATTGTTTATCATTATCATCAAATATGTCACCGCATTCAGGGCAGAATTTCGGCGGGTTTTTAGGATCTTCCGGTTCCCAACCGCACTTATCACATTTATAGGTCGGTACGCCCGCAGGTTTCGGATTCCCGCAGTTCTGGCAGAATTTACCCTTGTTTACCGTACCGCACGAACACGTCCAGCCGTCCGATACCGGCTGCGGCTTTCCGCAATTCATACAGAATTTCCCGGTATTGCCCATCTGACCGCATTCACAGCTCCAGCCTGCCGCTTGAGGCTGCTGCGCCTGTTGCTGAGGCTGCTGTTGCTGCTGACCCATCGCAAAAAGATTGCCTGCATTCATGCCGCCTGCGTTCTGCGCCATACTCATTCCGAAAAAGCCGCCCATTGCACCCATTCCGCCTTCGTTTGCCGCTGCCGTTCTCATAGCGTCTGTCTGCCCGCCGACTATGCGCGCCGCCGCAATATTCGGATTGGTTGTCATAACATTTTCTTCCCATTCGGTAATCTTTTTTCTCTGGTCATCCGGGATAGATACACCGTTAATGCTTACGGCAAAGAGCTCGATTCCGCGTTTTTCTTTCCACTCAACTTTAAGCTCCTCGGCAAGCGCCTTTGTAACCTCCTTTGTATGCGCCGGTATTTCGGAATACATTATTTTCATTGCCGAAATTTGTGCAAATGCCGGCCTGAGAGCGTCCAGAAGCTCGCTCTTTAGCATATCGTCAATTTCCGAACGGCTGTATACATATTCCACATTACCGCTTACATTTGTATAAAACATAACAGGATCGGCTATTTTATAGGAATACACACCGTTACACCTTAAATCCACCGACAGCTTATAGTTCATCGATTCATCTATAGTCACCCTGAATGGCACAGGAGATGAGGTGCCGAATTTATTGCCGGTAATTTCTTTTGTGTTGAAATAGTAAACCCTCTGATCCTTGCCCGGTTCGCCGCCGAAAGTGAAACGCTTGCCTACCTGCTGAAAGCTTTGTTTAATGCTTTCGCCTAAGTTGCCGCAAAAAATGCTCGGCTCGGTCGAATTATCATAAACAAACTCACCCGCCTCGGCGCAAAATTCAACAATTTTGCCCGATTCCACGATAATCATGCTCTGCCCCTCATTTATCGAAATGATTGAACCGTTTGAAATAATGTTGTCGTCTCCCTTTTTGTTGGAGCTTCTTTTTCCCACTCGTTTTTCGCCTTTTGCCACAAGTGTGTCGGCATCTAAACTTTCGCAGTAGAAAAATTCTCTCCACTGGTCAGCCAAAACACCGCCAAGGGCGCCTGCACCCGCTTTTAAAAGTCCCATAATTCTGTTCTCCTCTCAAAATTTTTATTCTTTATACTCTGTTATATCCCATATATCGGACGTGCATATCAGCCTGCCATTTTCATCCGTATCGAGCGTGATTCTGTGTCCGCCGCGTATGACGATATAAATTTCAACATCGCCGCCGCAGTTTATTATATACGGTGTGCCGTCATCTGCTTTTTGCAAATTTTTCTTATCGCCGTTTTGAATCATCTCGTTTTCCTCTCCGTACCGCGGAATAACAAGATACCATTTTTCTCCGCCGTAATCATAATGGCTTATTGCCCGGCGTTTTTCCTCTGAAAGCTTTGAAAAAAGCTTTTCTATATATTCCTTTGCCGTATTTTTGCCGTTTTCTCCCTCTCCGAGATATGCGACCGCCCAATAGGGATAGTCATCGATTTCATCGAACGGAAGAGTGTTTGCATATTCTGTGCGATGCTCACTGTCAACATACACCATGCCCGGTCCGTCAAGCATAAAAGGCTTTTCTCCGGGAGCCCGGCATCCGAAAAGACCGGCAATAACCGCAAATATCGCAATTACTTTCACCAGCCTCACCTTAATCACCCTTTCGGCAATTCAATCCGCATATCATAGCAAAGTATTCTCGAGATCAGTGCCGCAGCTTCGCTCCGTTTAACATATGAATCCGGATAAAATGCCATGTATTCATCGCTTCCTACTGCGACTCCTTTATTGTAAAGATCCAAAATTTCATATGCGAAGGGCGTTGTGTCATAAACGTCCGGAATATCGGTTATCGGAACATCGTTTATAAAATACGGATTGACGTCGCACCGTGAAAACAGATATGCCATCTGTGCACGCGTTGCGTTTTTGTCCCAATCGAAGATAATATAATCTTCAAGTATTGCATTGTCATAGCAATAATCCACATAAACATCATACCAGTTTTCACCGGTCATTTGGAATTCAACTTCCTCTCTTTCGTATTGGCTTTTATTGTGAATTACCGCGGCAATTTTGGCTGCCTCTGCGCAGGTAAGCCCTGCATTCGGGTCAAATTCCATTTCGCTTTTCCCGTTTATGATGCCGAAGCTGTACGCAGTCTGCACATAAGAATAGTACCATGCGTCCGGCGATATGTCCAAAAACGGCAAAGAGATATCCTCCAGATATTTGCTTCCCTTAAAGCCGCAGTCCTCGCAGTATATCATGTTTTCACCAAAAATATCCTTTTCCGTCATACTCTCAGCAAGAGCAGTGTGCATAAGTGAAAAACTAAAATTCCCATCACCCTTTGCATCGGATATTTTTTCGTACATCACATTCTCATCTGCCGTGCACGGGATATAAAACTGTATAAATCCGGTTCCGATAAACACATCAAAATCAAACGTTATTTCCTCTGAATTCAATGTAACCTCATTAAGATTTGCGCAGTTGGCAAAAGCACGCTCACCGATTTTTTTCACACTTGACGGAATATATGCACTTTCGGCATTGCAGCCTTCAAATGCATTTGTGTTTATCAATTCAATTCCTTCGGCAACGGATATGGCTTCAAGTCCTAAGTCAAAACAAGCCATAACACC
>CAKSIN010000053.1 GCA_934463115.1 uncultured Clostridia bacterium | reverse complement strand
CCGACAATTCTGCGTATCGTTCTGAACTGCGGCATAGTCGGAATCGACATCACATCAAAGGAATTTTTATCTCTCTTTGAAATTCTTTCAAGCAATGACAGTTTGCCCGATATCATATAATCGGTTATATCCTCGCAAGTCACGCCCGTGAGTTTTCTCATTCCCTTTGGGTGGCCGTTTCCGAACATATCGCTGCCGGTGTTCACCCACTTGCGGAATGCACACACATCTCCGTCTTTGATAAGTTTATCCGCCATATCGGTTGTGTAGCAATGAGAAATATATGTCATATAATTTTCTCCCACAACCGTCGGCACACCGGCACGGTGCATAACAGACGCATCTCCCGTTGCGTCAATAACCGCCTTTGCCTCGAAAAATTCTCTGCCGTCTGCCGATTCAACTACAACGCCTCTGCATATATTGCCCTCCATCACGGGATATGTCGCAAGGCTGTCAAATCTTATTTTCACTCCGTTATCCAAAACAAATTTATCAAGTGCGACGGAGAAAACGGTCGGTGAAAAGAAGGTTGAATACCTTTGATTTTTCGGCTGATTTTCGCCTTTTCCGCCCCAGCACCCGGGCAGATTGTCAAAGCTATATTTTGCGCACAGCTTAATCAGTTCTTCTGCCATTCCGTGTATCATCTGATTTCCGTTTCCGTCACAGAGCGGCTCATACCATGAAATAAGACCAACAGTTGCAAGACCGCCGAGATTTACCTGCTTTTCCAGAAGCAACACGCTTGCGCCCTCTCTTGCTGCCGAAACGGCGGCACAGATACCGGCTATTCCGCCGCCGACAATAATTACATCAAATTTTCCTTTTTCGACTATCTTTCGTTTATCGCATATATTCATTTTTTTACATTCCTCTCAAAAATCTATCAACCACAAGCTGCCTAAATTCCGGCGAAAGGCTTGCAAAATATGCGGTAAAGCCTGTTACACGCACAACCAAATCAGGGTATAAATCGGGATTTTCATTTGCCGCCATAAGCTTATCACCGTCTAAAACATTTATATTTATAAGCGTTCCCCCCTGTTTGAAATGTCCTTCAATTAATGCAAGAACGGTTTCAACGCCCTTTTCGTCTGCCGCAACCTGCGGGTCAAACTCTATCTGCAGCGGTGCTGTATTACCGTATCCGCACTGCACGGAGGCTATTCCGTTTGACTGAGCCGTGGGCGCTCCGTCCTGTCTGAAATGCGGATTGGGATTTGCACCGTGGGATATCGGCTCGCCTTTTCGTCTTCCGTTTGGCGTTGCTCCGACTTTTGAGCCGTATTCAATGGTTCTTGACCAGCTGAACCAGCCCGGCACAAGCTGTCTGCCCTTCGGCATTTCCTGTGCCTTAACAAGGCTCACCCAAGATTTTGTAAGCTCCTTTGCCCATTTATCGGCAGGTGAATTGCCATGACAGTATTTCAGCGATGAATTTAATATAAGCCTTGTGCGTTCATCTTCAAAGTTATTATCCAGAGCCTCGAAAACCTGTTGCCATGTCAAAACCTTTTCCGTCTCCACTCTCTGCTCAAGCGCACCGAAAGAATCTGCAACAACGGCAGGTCCTGCTCCGTCAACCCCAACCGTGTATAACTCGGCAACCTGCGATATATCCTCGCCTTTTTCAAGAGTGTTATGCATCATCAAATTCATAATCAGCTCCGGAGTTACCTCCCATGCGTGGTCAAGATGCAGATTTATTCCCTTTGCCGTTGTGTCTATCGCAATTTTCAAATGCTTTTTATAAATTTCATAAAGACTCTGCGTTGAATATTCGTTCCCGACTTTCAACTCCTTCATTGCCTCATCAAACACTTTTGCAATATTGATTTTAACGGTATCGTTCATCGGAAATTCCTTGCCCGGAACGCACATCCAGTTGCACCCCACGGCTATGCGCTCTCTTGCAGTTTTCTTATCCACTCCGTTTCTCATATATCCGTCGCAAAGCGCTTTGTCGTTGCAGAACCTCGGCCAGCCGTTTTTATTCTTCAGCAGATAATAAACCGCTTTTTTGAGAAATTCTCTGTCGCAGTTTTCATGCACTCTGACGGTTAAATTGCATGCTATATTAATGCTGTCGGCGGCATCCAGAATCAGATATGAAAGATGATTTGTCATATCCCTGTCATTCTCGTCAACTCCCGAAATCTGATAATAATGGGGGTCAATCAAAAGCAGATTTGCAATCAGAAACTTTGCCGTTTCGTCATCCAAGACACCATTTTTAACATCGTTTTCATAATAGGGCAAAAGCAGTGTGTCAAGCTGAAATCCGGCTCCGTCACGGGTGTAAATTCTTGACGCACAGTTGAAAAAAGCGGTCCACTGGCAAGCCTCTTGGAATGTTTTCGGCGGATTAAGCCGCACATTCTCACAGGTTTTCAGCATTGTTTCAAGATTTTCCTTTATCTCCGGGCGGCTCTCCGACGGTATCATCTCTTTGATTTTTGCAATATGGCGGTCTATAAACGCTGTTATTGCATGAACGCATCTTTCCTCTGCGTCATAAAAGGCTTTTTTATCGGGATTTATTTTTCTGTATCTTTCTATCTTTTCAAGAAATCCGCCGAAGCCTAATTCAAAGCCTATGCGATAGTCACAGGCAAAATGAGCGTCACCGTCAATACCTGTTGTTATGTTATACTTTTCTTGCAGCGGTTTCAAATCATCATAGGGAAAGCGCTGTTCGTCCCAGCGCTTGCTCCACTGGTTTGTTGCTCCGTTTTTTATAAACTCCAGATTTTTCAGGTTATTTTTCAGCCAGTCGGGCATATAGTGCAAATCGCCGCGATAGTTAACGAGCATATCCCTCCATCTGCCGCAGAGCATCTCCATCGGGTCAACATATGGCTCATGGGCATCTATCACGCGGCAAAAGTTTTCGCACATTCCGTCATAGCCGTAAAAACTGCCGTTTGTGCTGTTATACCACGGTTCAACGCAATATCCCTCTGAAATCGGCACTGTGCCGAAATCGTCAAGGTCTGTGTAACCGTTCTGTTTTCTTTTTTCAAGCGTGTGTCTGATTTTTGTGTCACGCATAGCTTTAAGTCTGTCAGCGTATGTAAGCATATTTTTCAAGCTCCTTCATATATTCTTTTGAGGGCACGGAAAATCCGTCATCCGCAATTCCGAGAGCGTGCCTTTTTGAGTTTCCGAGCGGATGATAGGGCAAAAGCTCATATTTTTTCACATTTTCAAGTGTTTTCAGAAATTCCGATATTTTGTCAATTCCCTGCTTTATCTCCGGTATCACGGGAGTTCTTGCAATTATGGGTATTCCGAGTGCGTTCAGCCTTTTGAAGTTTTCAATTATTTTTTCATTTCCGACCCCCGTATATTCCCTGTGCAGACGGCTGTTCCAAACTTTCAAATCTGCCATAACGAAATCGAGTTTTTTGAAAATTTCTTCATCAAAATATATAAGCGAGGTTTCAACGGCGCAGCTTATGCCTTTTTCTCTGCATTTATCAATACCCTCGCTCAAAAACTCCCTTTGCGCCAGCGGTTCTCCGCCGGAAAAGGTGACTCCGCCGTCTGCGCCGTAATACGGCATATCAAGCACAATTTCGGACAAAACTTCATCTGCCGTCATATCTTTTCCGCACAAAACCCTTGCGCCGGAAAAGCAGCCCTCTGCACACTTTCCGCAGTGAATGCACTTTTCGGGATAGAACAAAATCTCTTTTTCAAAGCTGATACACTCCGGGTTATGACACCACTTGCAGGAAAGCGGACAGCCTTTGAAAAAAACGGTTGTTCTTATTCCGTTTCCGTCATGAACCGACGCTCTTTGTATATCTGCTATAATTCCCGGTTTCATTTATATTTCCTCTGCTTTGCCGTCTGCCGAGGAGCGCATTGCAGCGTCAAGAATTTTCATAATTCTCATATTGGTGCTGAATGTGAGCATCGGATAAACCGGCTCGCCGGTTTTAATATGATTTGCCCACTGCCAAGGCATATTTTTATATTTATCCTCAAACTTGATTTCCGGAACATCCACGATATTGCCATAGATATCATATGCGGCAACATCGGGCGAGCTTTCCGCTCCGCCGGTGCATACTATCACACCGTCCGAACACATTACCATAGGGCCGGACGGTATTACCGCCCTCGGAGTTGTCCAGGTGCCCTCGATAACCGACATTTTATCGGCATATTTAATTATAGCCGCAAAATTATCATCTGTGTCTCCGAAAGGAGTGTTGAGATTTGCGCCCATTGCTGCAACGCTCTTTGCGCCGCTGCCCATGAACCACTCAGAGAAAAAGCAGCCATAGCAGGCTATATCCAAAAACACACCGCCGCCGAGCTTTTGCTGATGCCACCATGTTTTGCTGCGCTGCTCATCAGTCATATCTTCGGCATTCTCGCTCACGCCCCTGTGCTTTGCGCCTTTTCCCAAAGGGCCGGTGTGTCCGTTGATATATCTGAGCTTCAGCGGCTCACCTACTATCTTGGCATCAAGCGCCGCTTTCATTCTGTGAACATAGGGTCTCCATACAACCGGCCAGTTCACAAC
>CAKSIN010000052.1 GCA_934463115.1 uncultured Clostridia bacterium | reverse complement strand
CCGGAGGACGATGCCGTTTACACCAAAATGGAGAATGAAATTGCGGATTACTCAAAAGAAATCGCAAGGCTTGAACGCAGAGAAGCGCTTGACGCAGAACTTAATATGCCCACAAGCAAGCGTATCACGGAAAAGCCGGACACACCGAACCCGGAAGATGAAAAGACCGGTAAAGCGTCCGATACATACAAAAAGGCATTCTGGAATCAGCTCCGCTCAAAGGCGGGTGTAACTGCTCCGGAGCTTCGCAACGCACTGCAGGAAGGCACGGATTCCGAAGGCGGATACCTTGTGCCGGACGAGTTTGAACATACGCTTGTTACGGCAATGAATGATGCAACGGTTATAAGGCCGCTTGCTCATGTCATTACCACATCAAGCGGCGCACATAAAATTCCCGTTGTTGCATCACACGGCAGCGCCGCATGGATTGATGAGGAAGGTGCATACACCGAGGGTGACGAAACATTCGGGCAGGCACAACTTGACGCACACAAGGTCGGTACAATTATCAAGGTGTCGGAAGAACTCTTAAACGATTCCGCATTCGATCTTGAGGGGTATTTTGTGACTGAATTTGCAAGACGAATCGGTGAAAAAGAAGAAGAGGCTTTCCTTGTCGGAAACGGAACTCTTAAACCTACCGGTATTCTCAATACCACAGGCGGCGGTGAAGTCGGTGTTACCTCTGCAAGTGCAACGGCAATTACGGCGGATGAACTTATCGACCTTTACCATTCACTGAAAGAACCCTACCGCAAGGATGCTGTTTGGATTTTGAACGATTCCACGGTAAAGGCAATCAGAAAGCTTAAGGACGGAAACGGTCAGTATTTGTGGCAGCCGGGAATTAAGGACGGCGAGGAAAACACAATCCTCGGCAGACCCTACTTTACATCTTCTTTTGTTCCCGAAATCAAAGCAAGCGCAAAAACTGTAATCTTCGGTAATATCAACTATTATTGGATCGGCGACCGTGAGGGTATTACATTCAAAAGACTAAATGAACTGTTTGCCGGCAACGGACAGGTCGGTTTCCTTGCATACAAAAGACTTGACGGTAAAACCGTACTGCCGGAGGCTATCAAGGTTCTTCAGATGAAGTCTGCGTAATCGAGGTGATTCCGTATGAAAATACAGGTACTTAAAAGCTGTGCCGGACTTGATTTTGCATATTATGAGGGCGAGATTGCCGATTGCAGGGATTCTGTTGCAAAGGACTTAATTTCCGCGGGGTATGCAAAGGAGATAAAGCCGGCAAAACCGAAAGCGGGTGGAAGGGCAAATGCTGACGCTTGATGAAGTAAAAGGATTTTTAAGAATAGACCACAACGAGGAGGACGGATACATTTCCGTCCTCCTGCTTTTGGCAAAGGAACTTTGCGAGAATTATATGAGAAAAGACATTATCGAGCCGATGCCGGAGTCTGTTCGCCAGGCACAGCTTTTGGTTATTTCACATTTTTATGAAAACAGGAGCGGCGGCAGTGTGCCGGATACTGTATACAGACTGCTTGACGCATACAGAAAGGAACTATTCTAATGAATTTTTCAAAATTAAGGCACAGAATTATTTTCCTGTCACCGACAGATGAAATCATAAATTCTATGGGCGAAACAGTGCCGAGGTACAAGCCATTCAAGCCATATCTTCCGCTACCGTTGCAAATGCAGAACAATAAGGTGTATCTTTCACATGACAGTGACGGTAATGCAGTATTGGAATATGCGAACGGAAAACCGTATGCGCATAAATTGGCGCTTGAAAACTTTTCTGTTGCGGCATTTGTCGCACCGACCACCGGCAAAGAGTATGAGGAAAGTCAGAAAATCCGAGCCGAAACCACATACAAGATTTCAACAAGGTATTTTAGGAACATCACACCGGCTATGCGTATTCTCTACAATAACCGTGAATTTGAGATAGTGTCCGTACTTGACCTAAATGAACGGCATGAGGAGTTACAGATCATAGCTGCTGAAAGAAATACACAAACGGCGCAAACCTTTAACGGAGATGAGTATAATGGCGAAGAATGACGGAACATTCGGATTTGAGGACTTGCAAAAGGCTTTTAACCGTATCGAGCAAAAATATGAAAACAAGACAGACGCTATGCTTATGGCAATGGCAAATGTCACAAGACAGCGTGTCCGTGCCAAAACACCGACAGGCAAAACAAAAAAGCTGAAAGGTTCATGGCGCACCAAAAAGCCTAAGACCTTCGGCAAGGCGCGTGTTGCCCGTGTGCAGACCGAGAATCGATACGGTCATGTGGTCGAAGAAGGACATAGAGTCGTAACAGGAGGTTCGACAGTCGGCAGAAACGGCAGAAAATTAAATATCTTGCAGAGAGGTATCAGAGGTATTTCGGTCGGCGGTAAAACAAAGGGCGAGAAAATGATTGAAGATACGGTTAAGGAACTTAATGCAACCTTTGAGAAAAATGCAAAAAAACTGCTTGATGATTTAACGAGCGAGGTGGAACTTTGATAACGATAAAGGATATACAAACGGCGGTTTCAAAACTGCTCACAAAAAACAAATACTCGGTTATTGCGTCTGAAGTCAAAGAGGGCTTTCAAAAGCCTGCCTGCTTTATTGAGGTTTTTCCTGTGAGCGTTGCAGCGGAAAATAAATTTTATGAATTGGTTACCTTGGGGATTGAGATTTCATATCACCCATCAATGGAAACCAAAGAAGAACTCATCGTAAATGCCGAAAAGCTGAAAAATATATTTTTATACACTCCGATTAAGGTAAAGGACAGGTTTTTATCGGTTAATGAAATAACCTTTGATTCCGATAAAAGCGCTCTTACCACATATTTTGAATTGGAGTTTTTACAGGAAACGAACACAAAAACAGTTTCATTACCGAAAATGAAAACTTTGAATGAGAGGACGGTGACCGGAAGTGGGACTTCCGAAGATTTTAATTGAATTTAAGACGCTTGCAGAAACGCTTATCGCACGAAGTGAGCGCGGCATCGTGGCTGTTATTCTGAAAGATAACAGCAATACAACAAAAACCGCCGTATACACAAAAGAGAGCGAGATTGTAAAAAGCCATTACACGGCTACAAACCTCGCTTATCTGTCCCTTGTATTTATGGGCGGTCCTTCAAAGGTGATTGTGGAGCGTGTGCAGACCTCCGATAATATTTCGGACGCACTTGAAAGGCTGAAAAACAAGCGGTGGTATTACCTTGCCGTTCCCGGTTTGGGGGACGGTGAAACAGATACCGTTGTCGAGTATATCAAAGAGCAGCGCACGCAGTATCATAAGACATTCAAAGCGGTTTTACCGCTTGTCGCAGCAGATAACGAGGGCATCATAAATTTTGCAACCGATAACATTAAGATTGGTGCAAAGACATATACAACCGCAGAATTCTGCTGCAGCATTGCCGGGATTCTTGCCGGACTTCCGCTTAATCGGAGCGCTACATACTACACTCTGCCGGAGGTCGAAAGCATAACCGAAAGCGAAACTCCGGACGATGATGTGGATAACGGAAAATTGATTTTAATTAATGACGGCACAAAAATAAAGATTGCAAGAGGCGTCAACTCTCTTACAACCACCACAGAGGACAAAGGCGAGGATTTCAAGAAAATCAAAATCATTGAGGCTGTCGATATGATTCGTGATGATATACGTGCGACCTTTGAGGATGAATTTGTAGGCAAGGTTGAAAATTCATACGATAACAAAATCGTATTTATTGCCGCCGTAAACAAATACTTCAAAGACCTCGCAAACCGCGGAGTGCTTTATGATAAGTATGACAACAAGGCTGAAATTGATATTGACGAAACAAGAGAATGGCTTTCAAAAACGAGAGATGTATCCTCTTGGGATGATGAAAAGATTAAGACGGCAAACACCGGCACAAATGTGTTTGTGAGAGCGAGTATTCAGATCCAGGATGCAATCGAGGATTTGAAGTTTGGAATTTACATTGAATAAGGGGGTAAAAAGCTATGGCGGTAAAACCTACTGCGCCGAGAGTTATGAACGGCAAATGGGGCATGGTTTATCTTGACGGCGAGCCTGTCTATGAAACCGATTCATATGAGGCAAAGATAAAAATTGAGCGTGAGGATGTCGACTTTGTAATGCAGATGGCAAAGGACTCGAAAATGACGGGACTTACGGGCGAATGGAGCATGAAGGTCAAGAAGGTATTTTCACGAGGAGCACAGCTTTTGTCGGAGAAAATAAAGAAAGGCATTGATGTCCGTATTCAGATTATCTCAAAAATTGATGATCCCGATGCCTACGGCAGTGAGCGGCTTGTAATCGAGAATGCGTGGTTTAATGAGTTGACTCTGCAGAAGTTTGAAAACGCAAAAATGATTGACGAGGAGTACAGCGGAGGATTCACCGATTACTACTTCCCCGATTTAGTGAAAGTGAGGTAACGGATTATGAATAAGAATACAAAAATAACACTTGCGGAGCTTATCCGCAGAAAAGAGCAGATGCTTGAAAGCAAGAAAAAGCCAAAAACCGCGACACTGTATATCAAGTCACTCGGCGGTACCATTACAATTGAAAGTCCGACAGCGGATTTGGCAAGGGACGCACAGGATATGGATAACGGCGACGCATATATGGTTTATTCATGTGTGACGGAGCCTTGCCTTAAATCAAAGGAACT
>CAKSIN010000051.1 GCA_934463115.1 uncultured Clostridia bacterium | reverse complement strand
ATTATTTATATTTCAATGTTCATGCTAAACTATATTTGTTTTTCAAGAACCACTTGACTTTTATATAGTTAGCTCCTATATTATTTTCAGCCTTTTTGCGATAGTCTTTGCCTCGCTGCGTCGGCTTGCGCCGAGCTTTTGCAGAATATGGCTTGTGTGGCTCTTGACCGTTGCAAGCTTTATGTTTAAAATCTCGCCTATTTCCGCATTGCTCTTGTCTGCGCACACAAGGCGCAAAACCTGCATTTCCGCATCTGTCAGCTTTTCGGTCTGTTTTGCCGCCGTCTGCAAAAATTCGGGGTAGTACACCGCCTGTGCTCTTGCAGTCTTTGTGACCTTTTCGGCAAATTCACCCTTAAAACCGCCTTTATCCAAAAGCGGCAAAACCGCAATGCCGTACTCGCCCACCGTGCGCACAAAGCTGTACTTTTCCGCAATTTCCATTGCACGCTCCATATCTGGGCGCCAGTCACCGCCTTTGCGGTACTTTGCAACGGCGGACAGAATTTTTAAGTGTATCATATTTATATGCCTTGAACACGCCGTAAAAAACGGTTCCAACGGTGCAATGGTTAAGAGTGCGCCGTCGTTGTTGCCGAGTGCTATCTCTGCCGCCGCACGGGTTAAGTATTGGTAGCGTTTTAATATGCTTATCTTTAAAATATCCTTAGGCGCCTTTTCCCTGTACCACGCACCGACATACATCATATCTCCCTGTTTTAAGGCTATTCGGCAAAGGAGTGCGTCAATGTTTGCAAGGAACCTCTCCTTGCCCTGCTCGGCAAATCTTATTCTGAGTGCGTTTACGGTTTCCGCCGCCGCATCGGCACAGCCGGACAGCATCTGACTTCTTGCGAGAAGTCCGACAAGTGCAAACTCAATGTCGGGCGTGCCCTTTGCCTGAATTTCGCTCAGCCTTGAAACAAGGGTAATAATCTGCCCGGACGACTCCTCTCCCTTTTCAAACTTGCTTTCGGCAATGGCGCAGTCGGCAAGACCGATGCCGTCTTTTCCGAGGATTATCTCAACGGGTTTCCTCATAGTTTTATACAGCAAATCATCCTTTTTGCTCCAATCCGAAAAGTCCTTTCCCCCGTTCATAATGCTCGGCAGTGCGCTTGTGACCGAAAACGGCGCAAGGCATATCTCCTTGTTTGCAAGCAGTCTTGCCGCCACAGTAATTGCCTTGGCAATGCCGTTTATGCTCCGCTGAGGAAGTGCAATGTCGAGGTATGCAAGCCGTCCTCTTGCCTCTTTTGCCGCCTCATCGAATTTGTTTTTTGATGCGGCAAACTTTTCAAGCTCTGCGTACCACCTCTCCGAGCCGCCATAGTCGGCACGCAGGGCGCAGAGCATACTCATTCCCTGCATAAGCGAGGGAACGGCGAGGATTTGCTCCCCGGAGAGCATTGTAAAATACCTTTCCAGTTCGTCATAATGACCCATGCCGGGGTGCAGGGTTGCGCTCTTTATAATCAGCTCGGAAACCTTGTCGCTGTCGCCGCTTTTGGAGTAAAATTCCAGAGCCTTTCCGTAATTTTCTTTAAGCTCGTAATACAGACCGCCCCTACCGTAAAGAGTACGTATCTGCTCGTCGGAATATTCTCTGTGCATCTCCCACATCAAAAACTTACGGAAAAACGGCCAAAAACGGAAAACACCCCTGTTTTTTGAGATTATCATACCTGTGTTCTGCATAATATCCACCAGGTGTTCGCCGGCGTGGCTGTCGCCGTTTGCGATTTTGGCAAGCTCCGCTTCAAAATCTTCAAAGGGCGCAAGGTTCATAAGAAACCGCCTCATCGGAATTTCGAGCCTGCGGAAAATAGCGTCGTCAAAGTAGAAGTATATCTTATCCGCAATCTCCTCGTAAACCGACGTGTCATACACTGTTTTTCTGCTCATTTCTCTTGCGGTAAGCGTAACCGCCAGCGGATAGCCGAATGTCCTTTTAAATATATCCGTAATCTCCAGCTCTCCCGGCTCTGTGCCAAAATTCTTAAACACTGCCGCCGTTTCACTGCGGCTCAAAAACAGCTCGTCATACTCCACCGTCACAAGCAGACCCGAAACCTGGAACGGCATAAGCCACCCCGGCACACGGCTGCGTGACAGGAGCACAAAGCGCTTTTGCGGATTTTCACGGATTGAAAGGAGCAGACACCGCCTTTCTTCCCCGCTGTCCATTCTCTGCATATCGTCAATTAAGACTATGTCGGCTTTTTTTAATGCGTCCGCCGTTATCTCTCCGCTTTCGGGCGAGAGGCGTATGTATTTTTTATTTTTCAAAAGCTCGTTTGCAACCGTGGTTTTCCCGAAACCGCACGGCGCAAAAAAGTACATTATGCGGCCGCTGTTTAAAAACATACGGAATTTTTCCGCTATCTTTTCGCTTACTGCAACATACTTCAATCAAACACCAACTTTCTTTTTGCCTTTTACTGTATTTTAACACACAAATCAACTTTTGTCATCATACCAAAGTATGACATTTTTTATTTTCCCGATACCCGCTCGGCGATACGCCGGTATACTTTCTGAACGCACCGGAAAGCGCAAGCTGACAGTCGTAACCCACGGAGAGCGCAACCTCTGCAATTTTTAAGTCCGTGCTTACGAGGAGCGACATTGCCTTTTTCATTCTTATATCCTGCAAATACTCTACAATTCCTTTTAAGACATACTCTCTTGCCATAGCGTTCATCAGCTTTATGACTGTTGACAATAATCAAAAGCCCTTTTACACATAACCAACAACCGTTGCGACTAAATACATATTTATACAGACCAATATATCCTTTTGTTATGTGTTTTCAGGTTTACAGTCATATGGCTGAATTTTTGATAAATTCTCAAAATTCAGCCCAAAAAGGTAATTTTACGCTTACTTTTCTAAACGCAAAAAACCTCGAAAACGTAGTGTTTTCAAGGTTTTTACTGGCTTTCGCGTTCATTATAGATGCAGCCTCAAAAGCCTTATTTTATCAAGGTTTGCGAGCCTGTTCAAAACACATTTTCTGTTTTGACTTTTCGCCTCAAAAATTCGAACCAACGACTAATATTTTCTTTCCAGCTATACACCTATTTGAATGCTTTTTATTTCAAAATTACTAATCAGCTTTCAATCCAAAATAACCCGACACGATCTGCACCATTGAGAAACACATCAGATTATGCTTATATTATACACCATAATCCTTATTTTGTCAAGTATTATTTTGAACTCACTGAAATTCGGGCGCTGATAATTTTTTTAATTCTTCCTGTCATGCCATTCATTCAATACCGTTTCGACTTGCTTTATCAACAATTCTTTATCCGGGATATATGAGATGTTGAAATTTGTCTTTTTAGTTCTTTGATAGACCATCCTGCTTTTTCAGCCTCTTTTTCGTAAAAGCTTCTTTTATCTTTATTGATATGCTTAAAAGTTCGCAATAATGAGACCAAGACAAAATGCCAGACAATGTCTGGCATTTTGAATCACTTCAATAAACTTCTATATAAGAACATCCTTCCAATTAGTCGGAAATCCCATAAGTTCCATTTTAACATTTGGATACTTATCGAGCAAAGTTTCAATTAGATCAATAAAATCATTCCAGTGTCTATCCCTCGGAAGAATATTGCTTAAACACACCAATGTGGCAAATACTCTCACGCTGCTTATTCCCTGCTTTGTATACTGCTTATACAGCGCAGGTGTTTTTGAAAGATTTACATTATACAACCTTCCATAATGTGCGCATATATTTCTGACAAATGCTATATGCTCAATCCAGCTTTCAAGATATGTATATTTAACATCATATATCTGAGCTACCGCTTTCTTATCTTCCTGCTTCATGTTCTTATAAAACTTAGACAAAGTTCCGAAACTGAACAATTCAATTAAGGCATACATCGGGATTTTATCCGTTTCATAGTTGTTTCTGAAATTCTTAACGAAAGCAGATTTGCTATTTCTATCGACCTCACTATTTATTTCTGCCAAGAAGTGACTATGATAATCTTCATTTTCAAAATTAGCAGCGTCCTCATATCCAAAGTTGCCGTATTTATACGAAAAATGGTTTGCAATTCGACATCTCAAATTTATTTCTACTTTTTCAATTTGAGCAAACAATGCCTGTCTGAAATTACAATTGAACAGATACAATTCCTTTATCATATCAAATGTAACTCCCTGATTGTAATTGTCATTTTTCTTTTTGAGTCCTATGCTATATGCTTTTATCAATCTGAAATAAGACACATCATTAAGAAATTCTTTAACTGCTTCCTCGTCATTTATAACAAGACCAAGTTCCTTTAGATTCTCAACCTGTTCATCTATAGTCATAGGGACTTGATGCTTTTTCAATTCCATCTTTTCACTTCCGTATAAATTAAATGACCCGACGTGGTCCGCATCGTTGAGAGGCGTGTCGGGTTCTGTTAATGTTATTATACTCATTTTTAATGGAAATGTCAATACTTTTCACGAAATTAGCATTAATTTTTTTAATCAAACAGGCAAATTTTATTCCCTCACATACTTTTATATTCTACTAAATAATTATTATGTCTACAATTTCAGAAAATGACATTGTCTAATGCGTTGCTGGCATATCACCACAATTTTCATAGTTAATATATGCCTGTATAACTCGCTTATAGAATTCCATCACAATAACATTCTGCATATGCTCATCAAAATGCGTATAAATACCCGGTTTTCGGCTTTTGTATCTCAACACTCGTCTGAAATACATACAGAATAGTTCTTTGACGCTTTTGTTATATTTTCTGCTTTCCGGAATATATCTATGTATCTCCTGCAAAATATATTGAGGCGAAAGTTTCACGTTTATAACCTCATAAAGCATAGTGCCTATCAGATTTGAAATATATATTTTCCTGTCCTCGTGAACACACAGTTTAGGTAATAGAATATTAAAAGCATTATTCTTTTTAACAAGCGTGTTCCCTATCTTTTTCTGCTGCATCGGGATTTCAGCGATATTTATGCTGTATTCCGTTTCTATGCAGCTTACCGCCGCACATTTTGTCTCACATTCGTCCAAAACCGCCTCAAATTCCTCTTTTGTCATTTGTTCGGCTGTACTGTCCTCCGGCTCCTCAAAAGTCCTGCAATTCGCCGCAAACTCGCACAGGGCATCTACAACCTCATCACCGTTATCTGCCGCAGCCATATATGACGAAAGAATTATAAAATAATCATTTCCGTCTGCACAATCAAGCCTTTCT
>CAKSIN010000050.1 GCA_934463115.1 uncultured Clostridia bacterium | reverse complement strand
CGAGAAAAAATATTTATAGTGCAAAATCGGCGGCACATGTAATCTTATTCCCTATTGTGACGACGATTTTAGCCGAATCGCGGCGCGATAACTTCGCGCCCTTTTGGCGGCACGGAATAACTATTTTTTGAGTCGCGATGTGTCCCACATGTTCTCACCGTCAGGAGACGGACGGTAAATTTGTTGTACTCCCTCAGTCACCTGTCGGTGACAGCTCCCTCGAAGATGGAGCCTTTTATCCTCCCACCAATCAGTTGAAAGTAAACTAACTTCTTTCCCACCGAAAATTCCCGTTCCGACGAATGACATTGAGGTCATGTGGTTGACATATCCGACGAGAAAAAATATTTATAGTGCAAAATCGGCGGCACATGTAATCTTATTCCCTATTGTGACGACGATTTTAGCCGAACCGCGGCGCGATAACTTCGCGCCCTTTCGGCGGCACGAAATAATTATTTTTTGAGTCGCGATGTGTCCCACATGTTCTCACAGTCAGGAGACGGAATGGAAATTTGTCAAATATTGTATATAATAAGAATCGAAATAAGCAGCGCAAGTATCGCATATGTTTCAACCATAGCCGCCATAATAATCGCCTTGCCGCTTTCATCGGGCTTTTTTGCAATTATACCGACTCCGGCTGCAGCCGCCCTGCCCTGCGCTATGCCCGAAAACAGTCCGCCGAACGCAATAGGCAGCGACGCCGCGAAATACATTATCCCCTGCGTAATGCTGAGCTGCATTGTCTCGCCGCCGAGCACACCTATACGGCTGAGCAGCAGAACCGCCACAAGCAAACCGTACAATCCCTGAGTACCGGGAAGCAGCTGAAGAATAAGCGCCTTGCTGAACTTTGACGGATCCTGGCTGACGAGCCCGGCAGCCGATTCACCCACAAGTCCGACTCCTTTTGCACTCCCGATACCTGCAAACAACGCGGCAAAAGCCGCCCCTGTAATTGCCAGTGCCAAACCTAAGTTATTGAACGTCATCATAAATATTCTCCTTTTCGAATTTAATATATTTTGTATCCGCTTTGAGCGGTTTAAAAGCTCTTCCGCCGCCCTCGTAGAATTTTGAGAACAGCTCAACAAACTGCAGCCTGTCGGCATGAACGTAAGCGCCGAGCAGGTTTATCCCCATGTTGGCAGTGTGCCCGACAAGACCGACAACCACAAGAAGAATCGCCTTTGCCGCCGTGTTCTGCGGCATTGTGGCAATAAGGTTTATCACGCTCGCAATGCTCCCCGTTGCAAGACCGAGAGCCAGCAGACGGGAATACGACAGTATGTCGCTTAGATACCCCGTTGCCACATTGTACAACCCGTACATGCCGCCGAAAATACGCATAAAAATGTTCTTTCCGCTCCTGCCGGAGGTGAGCAGTATCAGCGCCGCACCCACCGCCGCGGTGTACAGACCGTATCGAACGAGGTAACCCGGCACATCGGCAAGAATCGACGCTGCCGCCGGAGCCGCTCCGAGGATTGTGATATACACCGGGATAACGTCGCACACAGCGTCAGCCTTTCGTCCCTCGCGCCAAAGAATACCAAAGTTTACACCCAACCCCAAAAACAGATGCGCAATACCCAGCGCAAAGCTGAACAGCAAAAGCTTTATCGGATTGGCAAGCGGCTCGAACCACAATGCCGTGGTGGCAATTTCTTTGCCGAAAAACTGCGATGCAATTACCTGCGGCAAATCACCGAACCAGCTGCCGAAAAGAATACCCCAAAACAGAGTCGACACACCGCAGTATTTAAACATTGTCAGGCTGCGCCTGAGCGTTCCCTCAACGGAAAAATAGTGCAATATAACGGACGTTGCGACAAACATCACCAATCCGTAGCCCGCGTCCGAAAGCATCATTCCGAAAAACAGATAGTAGAAAAATGCCATTACCGCGCTCGGATCGACATCGCGCTTGTTCGGGAGCGCGTACATCTCGGTGATACCCTCCACCGGTGACGAAAACCGCCCGTTGGACAGCAGCACCGGCACATCGTCGTCCTCCGACGGCTCGGACACGCTGATTGCCAGCGTGTAGCGGCTTTCGAACTCCTCCTCGAGTCCGCGGACATACTTTTGCGGAATATATCCGGTGATTATTACGGTGTTCTGCGTCATTGCCATTTTGCCCACGGCAATGTATTTGTCGCGGCGCATGGCGAGATAATCCAGCAAAAAGCAAATATCATCCTCAATATCCGCGAAACCTGCAATTTCACTGCGGCATTTGTCGCTGTCCGATTCGGCAAGACGTATTTTTTCGTTAAGCTCCGCCGTTTCCTCGCGCGGGGTTTTATCCGTCGGTGACGGTATGGGCGAAAATCCGTTTTTCCTCAGCGATTCATCCACCCTCACAGCATCGCACTTTAAAAACATTACCGTCAGATGTGTACACACGTCGTTCGCGCCGACTGTGCGAACGTAAATCGGTGCGCCGTCGGTATCTTCCGCCAGCACAGACTCAATCTCATCTTCCGTCATTGGGCGGTCAAAACTGCCGATTCGGCAAACTGTGTATTTTGTTCCGTAGAAATTCTGCGGCAGCTCCAGTTCCAGCCACGGCGCAAGCATATCTATCCTTGTGGCGGAGCGCGATATTTCCGCCGCGTTCTCGTTTATCCGTTTTTGCAGCCGTATGATTGAATGGCATGCCGCCATTGTCGCGTCCGTGTTTTCCTTCATTTTGGAAAAGGTTTTTGTGGACACGGCTTTTCTGCCGCGAAGGTTGTCGGTGAGAGACGGCTTTTTCTTTGAAACGGATTTGAGTATTTGCAGTGCTTCTTCGGCGCGCGTCCGACTCCTCTCGAACCCGGATGCGAACGACTCCGTGCCGAGTGTAACGGCTCGTTTGTCCTCACACTGTGTAAGCTCCAGCACTCCCCGTCTCTGCAGACGTTCGGTTATGGAGCGGCTGTCGGAAAGCAGGCCGATTATTTCGATTTTCTGCATTTTAACCTTTGACATCTACATCATCCTTTTCATTCAAACAATATTCTGCCTACGGTATCTTCCGCCGCCGCAAACATGGGCGACAGCGTTTTTTTGACTTCATCCCCTTTTTTCTTTCCCGTGTTTTCTGCCTCCGAGAGCATATCCTGCGCCTTTTTGGCGGCATCGGATTCTATCTTTCGGCAGTATTCCGACGTCTTTTTTATCTCGTCATCATACATTTTGCCGGCAGATACGGCAGCCTCATCCAGAATTTCGGCGGCTTTTTTCCGCGCGTCAGCTATGATTTGTTCCGCGTGCCTTTCCGCGTCAAATATCTTTTCTGCATTTTCCGTCATTCGAACACCTCCATATATTCTAATCTATTCTTCCCAAATAAACGTAATTAATTGTATTTTTCCCCAAAAAAGCAAAACGGAGCCGCAATCCCTCAGACAGCTGGCTCCGTTAAAACTGCATATTTACTTTTGCTTTTTCAAGATAATAACACACCAAAAAATTTTTGTCAACGGATTATTTGAAAATTTTTCCGATTTATTTTTTCTTTTTGTGCATTGGAATTATTTTGCCCAAAAAGCAAACAATCACACGCTATTGTTTAATTATTATTTATTTCGTTTTTATTAATTCTTATCCGGAGGGAACAAAATGAGTGAAAATAGCATTTTCGTCAAAATATCTTGAATTTTGCGAATAAATGGTGTATAATAAATCTTGTCGGAGCAATCCGGCAGGCAGTTCGGGAATGAACATTCCGTGGACGGCTCGCCCCAACCCCATTACATAATGGAAAGGGGGTATTGCTTATGGGAAAGGCTATATTAAGAACATTGTTTTTTACAATTATCATTCTGATAGTTTTTACTATAAAAGCAAGTTAGTCGCCCACAACGTCAAATGTAGCGACTAACTTTTAGCTCATATTTGGCGAGCCGTTCAACGGACTGCCTCTTTCTATTATCATTATACATCTGAAAAGCGGCTTTGTCAACCGTTTACAGAAAAATTTAAACATGCAATTTATTTCGTTTTAGCATTGATTTTTTATATCGATTTATGGTACAATGTAGCAGTAATCGGAGGAAATAATATGTATCTTAATAACAAAGAGGAAGCAATAATAGCACCGTTTATGAATATTGCAGAAAATAAAAATATTATTTAAAAGTGAGTGTTTTAAAACATAAATTTGCAAAAAAAATTTTGACTTTTTCAATTTTAAAACTCCCGAAATGCGCCTGCAGAGCGGATTTCGGGAGTTTTTATTTTTTGCAAAAAGAGTAGGCGAAAAATTTTTCAAATTATTCTATAATAGAATTACAGCAGGTGACACGCAGGAAAGACTGCAGAAAATTTGCTGACACTTCGGAAAGACGAAAGGAGAAAGGAAAATGAAAAAAGAACAGGTAACAAACGAGCTGTGTCTCACCGCCTTTGGCGAGGACGAGGCAACTGAAGGGCAAGTCGCTCAGCCCGAACAGAGCGGAGAAACGGCGGTTACGGAAACAAGCGAATCTGCCGGTACCACGTCATCGGACAGTGCCGAATCAGCCGAAAAGGCAGATGCCGCCGAAACCGACGCCAAAAGCGCCGCCCCCGACAAATCGCAGATGAGAGCAGAATTTGAAAAACTCATCAAAGGCGATTACAAAGAATTCTACGAGGAAAGGATTAAGGAAAACCTGTCGCGCCGTTTCCGCGAAAATGCGCAGACCAAGGAAAAGCTTCGCAATGCCGATGAAATTGTGTCGCTCCTTTGCACAAAGTATGATATCAAAAACGGTGATATCGGACTTTTGAAGGAGGCTATCGAATCCGACGACGCCTATCTTGTCTCTCAGGCAGACAAGCGGGGAATGGCTGTCGAGGATCTCAAGTACATTAAAAAGCTTGAGAGTGAAAACCGACGCTTTCACGAGCATGAAATGAGGCAGCAGGCCGAGGACAACATCAATCGGACTGTGAACCGCTGGTTTGAGCAGAGCGAACAGGCACGCGAGGTTTATCCGGATTTTGACATCTTTGCCGAATCGCGCAATCCGTCGTTTGTGGCGCTCCTTAAGAGCGGTATAGACGCCAAGACCGCGTACGAGGTGGTGCATCACAGCGAGATTATTGCAGATATATCTCAAAGTGCCGCACGCGAGGCGGAGCAAAAAACCGCCGACGCCATCAGGCAAAGAGCCGCAAGACCTGCTGAAAACGGTCTTTCCTCACCGAATTCCGTTATAATCAAGAGCGACGTGTCCAAGCTTTCGGCATCGCAGAGAGCCGACATTGCAAGGCGCGCCGCCCGCGGAGAAACAATAACTTTTTAATTCCAGGGAGGAAAAAACATGAACGAACTTAATCTTGAACTGTTTGCAACAGTCAATCCGAACACAAACACAACTACATCCGAGGCGCTCTCGCCCGAGATGAGAACCTACTACAGCGATTATCTTATAGATAATGCCAGACCGAACCTTGTTCACGACCAGTTCGGTCAGAAGCATCAGATTCCGGCGAACGGCGGAAAAACAATCAACTTCCGCAAATTTGTGCCGTTTTCAAAAGCGTCCAAGCCGCTTACCGAAGGTGTTACACCCGACGGCGGAAGTCTCTCGGTAACAAATGTGACATCTACCGTGTCGCAGTACGGTTACTACGTAACTTTGTCCGACATGCTCATGCTCACTGCCGTTGACAACACCCTTGTGGAAACGACTCGTCTGCTCGGAAACCAGGCAGGCTCGACTCTCGATTCCGTTACAAGAGAAGTGCTCAACGGCGGAACAAATGTTATGTATGCCGGCAATCAGAGTTCACGAAACATGCTTGATGAAAAGTGCAAACTAACTGTTGAGGACATTTACAAAGCCGCACGTTTCCTCAAAGCGCAGAACGCTCCGAAAATCGATGGCAGCTATGTTGCAATTGTTCACCCCGATGTTGCCTATGACCTCATGCGTGACAGCGAATGGGTGGATGTAAACAAATATGGAAATCCCGACAACATCTTTGAAGGCGAAATCGGAAAGATAGCCGGAGTGCGTTTTGTGGAAACAACCGAGGCAAAGAAATTTGAAAC
>CAKSIN010000049.1 GCA_934463115.1 uncultured Clostridia bacterium | reverse complement strand
ACGGTATCGGAGTTGTCGGAGTGGCGCCGAAAGCCGATTTATACGTCGCAAAGGCATTCGGAAAAGACGGAAAAACATCGTATCCCGCAATAGAAAAAAGCATGCGCTGGATGATGGAGCGCAAAGTTGATGTTATAAACATGTCGTTTTCGTCCTCGGCATCATCACCGCAGTACCGTTCATTGATATCCGAGGTTCACAACAAAGGAATCAGCATTATCTGTGCCGCCGGCAACGAGGGCGAATACGGCGAAAACACGATAGGCTATCCGGCTAATTTTCCGGAGACAATTGCCGTTTCGGCAGTCGATATAAATAAAAACATTGCAGAATTTAATTCACGTGGACGGGCAGCCGAGATATCCGCAGCCGGAATAGATATATATTCAACCTATCCCGGCGGCGGATATGCAACACTCAGCGGAACATCTATGGCAACTCCAATCATAACAGGAGCGGTCGCGATTCTTCTCGGAAAAGGTATGCTGCGCTACGGCAGACGCCTGACTCCCGACGAAGTTCGGCTGCTGCTCAATATCTACACCGAAAATATAAATAACATCGGCCGCGACAAAAGCTACGGCTACGGAATATTTTCATTCGGGAGAATCGGAAACAGCGACTATATCATGGATGAAACGGTAAAACATGTGCGCACGGGTATTCAGAGTGATTCGGCACTGCGCAACATTGCAGCCGCAATTATGGCATATAGATTGTTCGGTACAATATGACCGCGCACCATGCCGGGCATACACCTGACAGCACCAAGCAAACTAACAAGGTTTTCGCCGCGTAAAATTGCCTATCCGCGAGACGGATAGGCAATTTATTTTTACTTAAATATCTCATTAACCTCCGCATATGATTCCGGAGTGCCGATATCATAGCATTCGCCGTTAAAGCGGTAAGCATGAACCGCCTTTTGCTTAAACAGCCACGACGGGAAGAATCCCGGAGCGTCCGGGTTATTTCCGCCGTCAAGGTATTTTTTAATGAGCGGAAGCGTGTCGCGCCTGTAAATGTATGACGCAAATGCCGCAATGTTGCTTTCGGGATTCTGCGGCTTTTCAACCATGTTTGTAACTCTGCCGTTTTCGTCAACCGTCACATTTGCCATGCGCCTAAGCTCATTCACATCGTCAAGTTCCTTAACGAGTATCATATCTGTACCGAGCCTCTTGTATTCGTTGTAATAATCGGCAAGGCTGAATGTAAAGATGTTGTCTCCTGCCATTACGAGGATATCATCATCCACATCTTTGTTTTCTATTGCGTACCAGATATCGCCCACACCGCCGAGCTTGTTTGAATCATCCGTGGTTCCGTCATTTAAAACGGATATCGGTATGCGCGTGTTCTTTCCCTCGCTCCAACGGCAGAAATGCGGATAAAACTTGTCATTGCTGACAACGATTATTTCATCTATTTCCGAAATTTTTTCTATCTCGTCCGTTATGTAATCGAGTATTGCTCTGCCGTTAATCGGAAGCAGTGCCTTTGGTTGATTGATTGTAAGCGGATACAGCCTTGTGGCATATCCGGCAGCGAGTATAATGGATTTCATATGTTCCTCCCTGAAATTCGTCTTCGGAGTAAATCAGACCTCCGCGTGTCTGTGCATATATTTATTTTTTGTGGCGATTCCGCCGCGTATGTGTCTTTCTGCCTTGTTTGTATCCAGGAGCTGTTTTGCCTCCGACGCAAGCGCCGGATTAATTGCCGCAAGCCGCTCGCTTATATCTTTGTGAACAGTGCTTTTTGATATTCCGAATTTTTTTGCCGCACTCCTCACCGTTGAACGGTGCTCCACCATATATCTGCCTATTGTAACGGCTCTCTCCGATATATAGTCCTTCATATATCTCACCTCTGAAACTCATATTGGTAAAATATATGACGGAGCACGCACTTTTATTCACTTGCAGAAATTGTGGCATGCCGCAGACCAAAATTATTCTTCCTCGGACACAATATCTATTCCGAGTTCACCAAGCTGTTTGTCATCCACGACATCCGGCGCGCCGCTCATAAGCTCCGACGCATTCTGAACCTTTGGAAATGCAATTACATCGCGAATCGAATCGCAGCCGTCTATAAGCATAACCATTCGGTCGAATCCGTATGCCATTCCTCCATGCGGAGGTGTTCCGTATTTGAACGCTTCCATGAGGAATCCAAAGCGTGCCCAAGCCTGTTCGTGAGTAAATCCGAGCACCTTAAACATTTTTTCCTGCAGTTCGGTGTTGTATATTCTGATACTTCCGCCGCCAAGTTCCACACCGTTGAGAATGATATCATATGCCTTTGCACGTACCTTTCCGGGATCGGTGTCGAGAAGTTCGAGGTCTTCGTCTTTGGGCGAAGTGAACGGGTGGTGCATTGCAACATATCTGCCCTCCTCCTCGCTGTATTCGAGAAGCGGGAAGTCCGTAACCCAAAGAAAGTTAAATTTGTTTTCATCTATCAGGCCGTAGTTTTTGGCGATTTCTATTCTGAGTGCGCCGAGTGCCGCATACGTCACGCTGTCCTTGTCGGCAATGATGAATATTACATCATTCACATCGGCATCTGTTGTTTTGAGTATTGCCGCCATTTCATCATCCGTCATAAATTTGGCTATCGGAGACTGAATACCGTCGGCATTAACCTTTATCCATGCGAGTGCCTTTGCCTTGTATGTCTTAACAAATTCACCCAACGCGTCTATTTTTTTGCGCGAGAGCTTGTCTCCAAGGCCTTTGGCATTTACAGCGCGCACGGAACCGCCGTTTTCCAGGACATCGGTAAACACCTTGAAGCCGCATCCGCGGACATCATCCGATATATTCTTAAGTTCCAGGCCGAAGCGTGTATCCGGCTTGTCCGAACCGAATCTTTCCATTGCCTCGCTGTAGAGCATTCTTTGGAAAGGCGTCTTAAGCTCAATACCCTTTACTTCCTTGAACACACGGGCAATGAGTTTTTCGTTTATGCTCATTACATCATCCATTTCCACAAACGACATCTCAACGTCTATCTGCGTAAATTCCGGCTGGCGGTCGGCACGCAAATCCTCATCGCGGAAGCAGCGCGCAATCTGATAGTATCTGTCCATACCGGCAATCATGAGCAGCTGTTTGTACAACTGCGGCGACTGCGGAAGTGCATAAAACTTTCCGTTGTGAACACGGCTCGGTACAAGATAATCCCTTGCTCCCTCCGGTGTGCTCTTTTGCAGCATCGGTGTTTCTATCTCCAAAAATCCGTTTTCATCGTAGAAATCACGCACAATTTTTGCAATTTTACTGCGCAGAATCATTCTGCGCTGCATATCCGGGCGGCGCAGGTCGAGGTATCTGTACTTTAAGCGCAGTTCCTCTTTAACATCGCTGTTTTCCACTATATAAAACGGCGAAGTTTCAGCCGAATCCAAAATGCGGAGCTCGTCCACATCTATTTCGATATCACCGGTTTTCATATCCTTGTTGACGGCGCCCTCACCTCTCGGCGCAACCGTTCCGATTGCCGCAAGGACATATTCGCCCCTTACTCCGGCAGCTTTTTTGCAAAGCTCGGTTTTGTCCGTGTTGAACATAAGCTGAATCTTGCCCGTAATATCGCGCAGATTTATAAAAATCAATCCGCCCAAATCGCGAACAGAATCGGCAAATCCCATTACAACCACTTTTCTGCCGATATCGTTTGCCGACAGATTGCCGCACATGTCCGTTCTCTTTAATCCCGATAGTTTTTCAAACATTGTATATAAACCTCCCAGTATACATTATCTATTTAATCGCATTGCCTATTGACTGCGCGTCAAGCTCAACTTCGCAGCTTTCGCCGAGTGCCATATTCTTCAGCATTGCTTTTTTTGAACTCAGCTCGTCTCCGCCGATAATAACCGAATAGCGCGCGCCGATTTTGTTTGCATACTTCATCTGCGCCTTTACACCGCGCCCCATTTTGTCATATTCGGCGCCGATGCCGGCAAGCCGCAAATCATGCGACAGCCTTTGCGCAAACATCAGACTTTCATCATCCATACTGCCGATATATATATCAACCGACGGTTTGCAGTCTATGTTGATATTCTGTGATTCCAATGCCAGAAACAGCCGCTCCATGCCTATTGCAAAACCGCATGCCGGCATTTCCGGTCCGCCGAGCTCACTCACGAGTCCGTCATATCTTCCGCCGCCGCATATGGTCGTGTTGGAGCTCTGAATATCGGCGGTTATTTCAAACACCGTTTTTGTGTAATAATCAAGTCCGCGTACTATGTCGGGATCTATATCGTAATTTATGCCGACATTTTCCAGCATTTTGCGCACGGACGAAAAATGTTCGCTGCATTCTTCGCAAAGGTAGTCAATAAGCCGCGGAGCGCCTTTGACTATCTCTTTGCACACAGGCGATTTGCAATCTATTATACGCATTGGGTTGCGCTCAAAACGGCTCTTGCATGTGTCGCAGAGTGAGTCGTAATTTTCCAAAAGAAATTCGCGCAGTTTTTCGTTATACTTTTTCCGACATTCGGGACAGCCTATACTGTTTATGTGCAGTTTAAGGTTTTTTAATCCGAATGATTCAAGCACAGTCTGTGCGAGCTCGATTATTTCCACATCGGCGCACGGACTCTGCGTTCCGAAATATTCCACACCGAACTGGTGAAATTCGCGCATTCTGCCCGCCTGCGGTTTTTCGTACCGATAGCAGCTTATCTGATAAAAAAGCTTTGTTGGCTGCGAGTCGTTAAACAAGCCGTTTTCTATAAAGCTACGCGCCGCTCCGGCAGTGCCCTCCGGGCGAAGTGTAATGCTTCTGCCGCCCTTATCGTTGAACGTATACATTTCTTTTTCCACAACATCTGTCGTGTCACCGACACCGCGCGAAAAAAGCTCTGTGTGTTCAAATACGGGCGTCCTAATTTCCCGCACACCAAAGTGCGAGCAGACCTCTCTGATTTTATTTTCGGCATACTGCCATTTTTCGGCAGACGACGGCAGTATATCCGACGTGCCCTTTGGCGCTTTTGTAAGCATCTGTATTCCTCCCAATCAGGTTATGTTTAATAATGTCAAAATACCTCTATCTCGCTGATACCGGGAACCGAGCCGTCCTCCGAACTGTAGACGGAGTCTATGGATATCGTCAGACTCTGGCAGCTCACCGCGGTATCAAATGTAATCTTTTGCATGGAAAGCACACCGTCGTTTAAAACCGATGTGACTGTTTTTCCGTCCGGAAACTTAATTGTTATCTGCCGCACGCGGGAATGCGACATATATTCATCCTTCGACGCGGAAAATCCGTTTGCAATTTTGATTCCGTGAACCGCCCTGTTCACAGAAAAGCAAAGTGTAATATTCTCGCCCGCTCCCGAGTCCACACTCGGCGCCCATGCCGTGGAGAGTTTGGAATCAACGGCATTTGATGCGGGGTGCGAGCCGTCCTCGCCCGAATATTCGGATGACGCGTATGACATGTCAACCGGTATCGTGCTGTATGATTCGGGAGTAACCGGCTTTTCGTTATCCGCGGAATCACCTTCATTATCATCGGCCGTTTCCTTTTTCTCATTTTTGGCAGATGTATCTTTTTTCTTTTCGGTTTTGTCGGTTTGAGTTGTGCTGCTCTCCGGTTTGTCGTCTGCCGATTTCTTTTGCGATGAAAGCTTTACCGCAAAAACAACGGCTGTAATCAGGACAATTGCAAGAATAACCGACAAAACTATTACCGCAATTTTCATTTTATCATCACCGCTGCTGCTCCGGGTTTTATCCCCGTCGGTATCGCTGATTCGCACCGCACGCGCTGCGGACGGGCGCGGTTTTTGCGCATTCCGATTTTCTTTGCGCATGCCGTTTTGCGGTATACGCTCGCTCATCGGAGCATCTTTAATCATGCGCGCTTCCTTAACCGGACTTATTTTTATTGTATCGCCGAATTCATCTATATCGTTTTCCGCCTGCGCGGACTCCGCCGATTCACCCTGTGTGTTCAGCCGTGCACCGCACTTTGAACAAAACAGCGTTCCGTCATCATTTTTCGCACCGCATTTTGAGCAAAACATGAACATACCTCCATTACT
>CAKSIN010000048.1 GCA_934463115.1 uncultured Clostridia bacterium | reverse complement strand
ACTATGGACGAACACAGCCAACAATACTCCATATTATATAGGTGCGTTCGTCCATTATGTACCGTCAGATTACCTCATTATCTGCTACGCTCTTTTAAAGAAACTCTTTTCGATGCTCCTGAGCTTTTCGCCGCGTGCAGTGTTCTTTGCGTCCGTATCAATAGATGATTTCTTTGCGTCGATGTCTGTCTGCGAACCCAAAAGCGCGTTGTCAATATTGCGGAATGTCTGCGAAACGCTGGCACGCAGCTCCGTTATGTACTGTTTGACAACATCAAGGCGGCGCGATTCCGATTCAACCTTTTCCTCGGCATTTTCTATCATTGTGCGCACACGTCTGTCTGCGTCTTCTATCATACCGCCGGCGCATTTTTCGGCATTGATAATCGCCGTGCTGATTGCTTCGCGCTTGCTTATGAGTTCCTCCGAATCCTTGCGCAGCGCAGCAAGCTCTGCCGAAACCGATTCGTTCTCGGCACGCATCTCTGCATTGAGGCGCTCCGATTCACAGAGTTTGGATTCCAGCTCGGCAACCTTTTCGCTGAGCTCGGCAACCTTTGCGTCGGACTCGCTGCACCTTTTATCGTACATCTCCATGGTCTTGTTCAATTCATCGCGGATACCGTCCATCTCGGATGAATGCATCTCGTTGAGTGCGCTCACATATTTGCAGATTTCATTTCTGTTATAGCCCAAAAAGCTTAATTTAATTTCGTTAAGTGTCATATTTATCAATCCAATTCGTTTATTTTACTAATAAATATTATACATTCAAGTGCCTGTGTTGTCAATATTAATTTTTGATTTTGTGGTAATATGATGAAATTATTGTTTATTGTGTGATGAAGAATTACAATCGGGGAATTGCGGTTATAGGCGGAACGACACACCATGCCGGGCACACACCCGACAGTTGAAATCATGCATTTGTGGTTATCAATGGCGCAATAGATTGTTTTCCCGTGAAACAGCACCAAGTAAACTAACAAGGTTTTCACCGCGGAAAATTTCCCCTCCGACGTTCGGCCTTGAAAGTGCGCAGTTGACGTTTCACGCGAAGAAAAACCGTACACAGCGCAAATTCCATACCGAATATAATCTTTTTCCCGTGTTTCGGTATTAAATTTAGGAAAACGAGCCGCGATGATTTCGCGGCCTTTTTCCGGCGCGTATTGTACGGTTTTTCGAGCGCAGAACACGTCCTGCAAACTTTCACTGCCGTGAGACGGAGGGGAATTTTAATTTAATTTCGTCAAAATATCTTGAATTTTGCGGATAAACGGTGTATAATGCATTTTATGGGTAAGACTGAAAACAGTGTAAAAGCTGGGCGGTTATGCCATCATCTCCGTTGAAAGTGGGTGATGGCTATGGATAATGAATACATAATCTTGTTTATGACTATTCTGTTACTCTTAGTAATTTCCGTAAAAAAATAACACGCCCCCGTGCTAAGGATAGCGTGTTATTTTAACATAAATCTCTTGGCATAACCGTTTGAGGTCTTGCCTTTTTCTATTATCATTATACAGCCGAAAATCAGTTTTGTCAAGAAATTTAACGTGATTTTTCATATCTAAATGATAGTGGTTACCGGCGGAACAGTTAATAACCGTTTCCTACGGATTTTGCAGCGGAAAATTTCCCCTCCGACGTTCGGCCTTGAAAGTGCGCAGAATACGTCCTGCAAACTTTCATTGCCATGAGGCGGAGGGAAAATTTTGAAATTTATTCATCTTCTATCAATCCCGACAAATCAGCATAATCAATATTCAAAACACGACATAAACCTATTAATTCAAAATCCCTCACCATTCGGCGGTTTTTCTCTATTAAAAATAAATCGTTTTTGTAAAGCGAAATACCTAAAAGCTGCAATTTGTTGGATAAATCCGAATATGACATGCCTTTGTCTTTTCTCCTTTTCGCCACCAATTCGGATATAATATTTGCATTTCCGTTAAATAATTTGTAAGGCATAACCATTCCTCCGATTAATTTAAATTTTCATATTGATTTTATAATATTTTTGTGCTATAATCGTTATGGTGATAATAACAAGAGACAATAAATATATCGGAAAAGGTGTTGTTCACATGAAACCCAAAAAATGTATTAACACACAATTTAAGAAAATTATGATTATAGTATTTTGTATATGCGTGTCCATATGCATATGCTCATGCAGAAAAAATAATACGTAAAATCAAACAAAACAGTCAACTGTCAGCTCGGTTAAGACTCAAATAAACAGTGATGATGCTAAAAATTTAACAGAAAAAACAAACTATACGTATGTGGGAAATTCCAACACAAAAAAATTTCATCTTCCAAATTGCAAATCAATATCACAGATGAATGACGAAAATAAGGTTTACTTGAATTGCACGAGAGGTGAAGCAATAAAACATTTTAAACCCTGCAAACGTTGTAATCCATGAAAATTAAATAAAAACAGTGTACTATGCCGGACACACACCTAACAGTTACAAGTAAACTAACTTCCTTGCCGCGGAAAATTTCCCCTCCGACGAATGATGTTGAGGTTGTGCGGCAGACACAATTAACGAAAAAAATCAACCGTAGCGCAAAATCGGCAACACACATAATCTTATTTCCCATTGTGTTGACGATTTTAGCCGAACTGCGGCGCGATAATTTCGCGCCCTTTCGGCGGCGCTTTTCGGTTGATTTTTAAGTTTCTATTGTGTCCCGCACGTTCTCACCGTCATGAGTCGGATGAGGAATTTTCAAAATACTGAACAGGATCCACATACTCCCCGTCCTTTATCATTTCAAAGTGCAGATGCGCCTCGTCGGCTGTTTCGCATATTGCACTGTCACCCACCATGCCGATCGGATCACCCTTTTTCAAATCCTTACCCACCTTAACCATCTGCGTGCCGGTGAGATTGCTGTAGACCGACTTTATACCGCCGCTGTGAGACACGACAATTGTGTAGCCGAAACGGATATCGTTCTTCACTTCTTCCACCACACCGTCAGCCGCCGCACAAACGGTCGTACCCATTTTTGCGCCGATGTCCACACCGGTGTGGAGCCTGTAATCATCGAGCGTTTCGGAATACACGAGTGCCGTGTTGCTCTGCGGCTTTAAGATTTTTCCCTTGAGCGGAGGCGCAAACGTTATCGGCTGCGCCTGAACGGGAGCAACCGACTGCACACCGTACACATCATCCTCATTCACGGCAGCGCTGTCATCCGGTGCTTTTTCCGGCGTATCTCCGTTTTCGGCATCTGCCCCGGCACCGTCTGTCGGTTCATCATCCGGCGCGCTCACCTCGGCAAAATCGTCTGCGCCGTCCTCCGGCAGCTGTGATATATCCACCGAACCGGAATCGCCGTTTGTTCCCGATATCTGCTCTTTGCTTCCCTGTTGAGCCGACATAATCAGCGTTATCGCAACAACCGCCACGCATGCAAGGCACAATCCCGTCACACCCAGCACATCGCGCAGTGACGTCTTTTTTGCCGCCGGGGTGTAACTTTTCACCTTTTCGCGCTTTATCATCATATATATCAACCTTCCTTTCTATCGGAAATTATTCCACAAAAGGAATTTTTTATGCGATAAAGCGACAAAAACATCAGTATATTTTTTCAAGCTGCGCACCGCTGTAGTATTTTTTGAGTATTCTTTTGTAATCATAGCCGTGAGTGGCAAGATACTGCGCGCCATACTGACTCATGCCCACACCGTGACCGTTGCCGGTAACCTTAAAAACAATATTGCCGCCGGTACGCTCGATTTTAAAGTTGGCCGAGCGGAGTCCGAACAGTTCGCGCATCTGCGTACCCTTGATTGTCTTGTCGCCCACGGCAATTGTTTTAACAAGTCCGCTCTTGCTGCGCTCTGTTTTGCCTATAAAACTGCCCGAAAAATCCACATTATATTTCTTGGACAATGCCGATTTAAACTCATCCTCGGAAACGGTAACCTCGGATTTGTGCGACGGACATAGCTGCTCGCCCGGACTTTTTACACTTGTGAGATACGGAACGTCCGAACCCCACACGTCGCTTGCATTTTCGGTTTGTCCGCTGCTTGATGAATGAAAAACCGCCTTTATCGGCTCGCCGTCGTATACCATTATTTCTCCGGAGGTCTGAACCACAGCATTTTTGCATTTTTTATAATTCTCACTTGCATTTTTGCCCCAATTGGTTTTTGCCTTTTCCTCGGTGATATACGCTTGGCAATGGCGGAAATCGGTACACACATCGGCATTTGAATGTGTCGGCGAAGATGATGATTTCATTTTTTGAAGCGCATATGTCCGCGCCGCAACAGCCTGTGCCATAAGTGCCTGAGTGTCAAATGCCGCGGGCATTTCGGCAGCTACGACACCCACAAGATATTCGTCCATTGTCTGTGTGACGACCTTGCCCGTGTCTGCCATAAGCACACGCACGTTTTCACCGCCGAAATCCTCTTTGCCGCCGCTGTCCGACATGCGCAGGGTGCATATTGCAAGCGGAATCACCAGCACCGATACCGTCATTGCTGCAATGTATGAGATTATATATTTCACTTTGCACCTCGATATCCAACAAATTACATAAAAAAATATTTATATTCTATGTCATTATATTAAATATATTCAAACTTTATAACCTGTTTTGCAATTTTCTTGAAATAAACTTTCAAAAATGGTATAATTTTGTCATATAAATTATTTCTTATCAGTCGGGAGGTATTTCACTTGAACGGTATTAATATTAAAATGCCCACGGATAACCCAAAAAAGCAGGTTTTTTATGACATGTGCAAAAAGGCCGAGGGATTCTATAAGATAGACAAAGGCGAATATTCGCAGTACCGTGTAAAAAAAGGATTGCGAAACTCCGACGGTTCCGGTGTGCTTGCAGGACTCACAAATATCAGCGAAGTTCATGGCTATGTTGTCAGCGAAAGCGAAAAATGTCCGACAGAGGGAGAACTGTCATACCGCGGATACGACATCGGAGATCTGACTAAAAATTTCGGTATAGACAACAGATTCGGATTTGAAGAAATAAGCTATCTTCTTTTGTTCGGAAAACTGCCGACAAAAGCGGAGCTTGAGGAATACTGCGGCTTTTTGGCATACAGCCGTGATTTGCCGGTATCCTTTACCGAAGATATGATACTAAAGGCGCCGAGCCGCGACATTATGAACAAAATGTCAAGAAGTGTGCTCTCGCTTTATTCATATGACGACAATCCCGATGACTGCTCGGCAGAAAATATTCTTCGGCAGTCGATTCAGCTGCTTGCACGCATGCCTATGATTGCCGCATACTCCTACAGCGCAAAGAAACACTACTTTGACAACAAGAGCCTGATTCTGCATCAGCCGAAACCGGAGCTCTCCATAGCCGAAAATCTTTTGCGCATGCTGTCCAAAAACAAGGAATTTACGGAAATTGACGCGCAGATGCTCGATATCGCGCTTATGCTCCATGCCGAGCACGGCGGCGGTAACAACAGTACATTTACATGCCGCGTGCTGTCATCGTCGGGAACGGATACCTACAGTGCTATCGGCAGCGCAATATGCTCGCTCAAAGGTCCGCGCCACGGCGGCGCAAACGCGCAGGTTATGCGCATGATGGAAAACATAATGAAAAATGTGCAGAACTGGGAGAGCGACGACGAGGTGTACAGCTACCTCAAAAAGATAGTCAAACGCCAGGCAAACGACCGCAGCGGACTCATCTACGGCATGGGACACGCGGTATACACTCTCTCCGATCCGAGGACGGTAATACTCAAAGCAAAGGCAGAAAAGCTCTCGGAAAAGACGGAACTCACGCGCGAATTTGAACTGTACAAAACAGTGGAAAGACTCGCACCAAAGGTCTTTGCCGATGTTAAACACGACAGCAAAAAAATCTGCGCAAACGTGGACTTTTACTCCGGGTTTGTGTACAAAATGCTGCGGATTCCCCCGGAAATGTACACCCCGCTGTTCGCAATATCGAGAACTGCCGGCTGGTGCGCCCACAGAATGGAAGAAGTTATATCCGGCGGCAGAATTATCAGACCGGCATACAAGAGCCTGTGCAGAAACTCAAAGGAATATGTACCGATTGAGGACAGATGATTTATTTTCAAAAAATTGAAATATGTCGGATTATGTTGTATAATACAAGTGTTGGAGAAATCCAATATTAGGCATACGGGGTTCGACTCACGTATGCCTAAAGGCAAGACCTCTTAACGGTGTTCACACCGGCGGTTATGCCCGCCTTTACATACAGGCAGAAATGCCGAGTCTGTGAAAGGAGGGGATGCTGATGTTAAAAAAATTGCTGTTTGCGATTTTAGAAATTATCATTATACTGATAATTTTTTCCATAAAAGCAGAGTAACCGCCATTGCCGTGGCGATTACTCTCAGTAAGAT
>CAKSIN010000047.1 GCA_934463115.1 uncultured Clostridia bacterium | reverse complement strand
TTGTACTCTGCTAATGCTTCGCGGTAACCTGCGGATGCATACTGAACACCGCGGTCGCTGTGAAAAATCAGGTTGTCATGAGGTTTTTGACGATTTACAGCCATCTTAAGCGCAGTAACGGTAAGATTGGTGTCAATGCGGCTTGAAAAGAAGTAGCCGACAATCTTCTTAAGGCACAAGTCTTTCACGATTGCGGCATAAAGCCAACCATCGTCAGTGGGTATGTAGGTAATATAGCCAACCCACTTTTGATTAGGCTTGTCAGCTGTGAAATCTCTCTTGAGGATGTTGGGTGAAACAGCATAATTATGTTTGGAATTTGTGGTGATTCTGATTACGAGATGACACACCGCGGTAATACTCGTCCTCGTCGATATCGGCAATGCACACATATTCATCGTAATCCTCATCATATGTATAATTCATACAATTTTCGCAGTTTGTTTCTCTGTTCATTTTAAAACCTCAATTTGCTTTGATATGTTATTCTATCAAATAATCTGTGTTGTTGTCAATAATTTTTGCGATAAAAGAATAATTACATATCAAGTGATTGTGAATCAGGGTTAAAAATTTTGTATACTTAACCGGGCAGCAAGCCGAAAAGGCGAAAGAAAAAATTACAGAGAAAAATGCGGCAGACCTCCGTTTTTTCTGTATTCGCTCGGCGGCGTGCCGAATTTTTTTCTGAAAAGGCGACTGAAGTAAAGCGAATCGGAAAAACCGGTCATATAGCTGATTTCCGAAACGTTAAGATTTGTGTTGGACAAAAGATAACGCGCCTTGTCAAACCGTATTTTTGTTAAGTATCTGTGCGGTGTGAGGCCTGTAACCTCCTTAAACAAATGCTCAAACCGCGAACGGCTCAATCCGCAAAGAACTGCATATTCATCGATTTGTATGTTGCGCGCAAAGTCGTCGCGCATTTTTTCAATTATGCCGTAAATAAGCTTTTGCTGCGGTTTTTCCGCGTTTTTATCCGACGTTGCAAACCGTGAAATTTCAGCGATTATTTCAATGAGCTTTGCCTCGCAAAACATTTCGTATCGGTAGTTTTTCAGCGTTTTCTCTTTTATCATTTCGTCAAAAAGCGCAGTTATTCTGTTTCCGTTCTCCGTTGCATACACCGATTTTATCCATAAATCCGCGCGTTTTAAAATTTCCTCCGCACCCATACCCGAAAAATGAACCCAGTACGTTTCGATGTCGGGCCTGTCAAAGGTGTAGCACTGTTTTTCGTGCGGTTTGTAAATTATAACGTCCCCTTTTTCGGCACATATGTTTCTGCCGTTTACCTCCGCTTTTAAAATGCCGGAATTAACATAAATAATCTGAAAATCCAAGCGTCCGCGGCGGCGCAGCACTGTGTACGGACTGCTTGTGACGCGCGACCTTTCGCAGTTGTTTATGTTCAAAAATTTTGCCGATGAAAAATTTGTGGAATCGTTTATTTCAGTATATAAATTTTTCATTGTTTTATCTCCTTTCTAAAAATTTTAGCATAATTATTTTGATATGTCAATAGCGTGATTGTCCATATAAAATAATAAAAAATCCATTGAAAAATTTTTTGCCGCATATTAAAATGAAGAAAAACACAAGGAGCGGTGAAAAATGAAATTTGCTTTTATCGGCGCAGGAAGCTTGCAGTTTACCACAAGCTGTATGCGCGACCTTTTGACGTTTGAGGCATTCAGGGACACTGAATTTGCGCTTATGGACACGAACCCGGAAAATTTGAAAAACATCACGCGCATATGCGAAAAAATTGCGGAGGTTATGGAGTGCCCAAAGGTTAAAATTACCCCGACAACCGACAGAATTGAGGCGCTGAAGGGCGCGGACGGTGTTTTGTGCACTGTTTTCAACGGTGATGTTGACATTTGGCGCCACGAAATTGAAATTCCAAAAAAATACGGCGTTGACATAAACGTGGGTGACACGAGGAGTGTTTCGGGAATTTTCCGCGCTCTGCGAAACATTCCGCTTATGCTGGATATTTGCGCCGATATTGAAAAATACTGCCCCAATGCGGTATTTTTAAACTACACAAACCCTATGGCTATGCTTTGCGGGGCTATGCAAAAGCACGCAAACGTTGAGGTTACGGGACTTTGCCACAGCGTGCAGGGCACGGTTAAAATGCTTGCGGAATGGCTGGAAATTCCGCAAGAGGAAATTGTTTATAAATGTATGGGCGTAAATCATCAGGCTTTTTACACTGTGCTTAAGCACAACGGAAAGGATCTGTATCCGCTTTTGCGCGAAAAGCTTAAAGATGAGGAATTTTACAATAAAGAAATTGTGCGAAACGAGATGTTTTTAAAGCTCGGATATTACGTCACCGAGTCGAGCGGACACAATTCCGAATACAATCAGTGGTTCAGAAAACGTTCCGACCTGATTGAAAAATACTGTACGCATGGCACAAACTGGAATCCCGGCGAATATGCGTTTTCATTAAATCTCCGTCTTGACAGAAAGGCGAACACTCAAAAGCAGTATGACGAATTTTTGGAAAAGGGCATAAGCAAAGAAAAAAGCATTGAATACGCAGCGAACATTTTCAATGCGCGTCTGGGCGACGGCAAGCCGTTTGTGTTTAACGGAAATGTTCTTAACCACGGTTCAATTCCCAATCTTCCGTATGACGCGTGCGTTGAAGTTCCCGTTGTTGCGGATTTTATGGGATTTAAAACCACGATAGCGGGAAATCTGCCCGAACATCTTGCAATTTTGGTTAATACAACCGCGAGAATAGAAAATCTTGTTGTTGAGGCAGCTATGAAAAAAAGCAAGGAAATGGTTTATGAGTCTGTTTATATGGATCCTCTTTCGTCGGCGGTGCTGAGCCTTGACGAAATACGAAATATGTGCGACGAAATATTTGAAAAGAACGTTGATTATCTTGGCGATTACAAGTAAAAAACATAAAATTTTTGTGACCGTACTTATTGCAGTGTGGGAAGAAATGGGGCAATCCCTCATTTTGTGTAAACCTCAAAATTGGCTCCAAAATGATAATATAATCTATGTAGTTTTTGTGGTCTGAAAGCCGCATTTCGGCTTTCAGACCTTAGCTATAATTTAGCATAAAATTCCCGGCATGTCAAGGGCGCCCTCGTATGAGGGCGTTTATTTCACCCTTGATTTGACGGCTATTTTATGCTACTGCGGTAATCTATCGGCAAAGAATATTTCAAGCTGTGAGTGGATTTGCCCCCAGTCTTTGCGCTTGCCTGTCCACTTTTTCGTAATGTCTATCATCGCAAGATAAAGCATTTTTAAAAGACTGTCATCTGTCGGAAAAACACTTTTGTTTTTAGTTACTTTGCGAAGCTGTCGGTTAAATCCCTCTATCGTAAGAGCCGTTTGTTCGTCAACCGCCGCATAAACTCTCTTCAAATCAGCCATTAAAGCCTTAATATCTTTGACCGGCATAACTAACAATCCATTCGGAAACGGAAATCTGTCAATGTCGCCAAGATGCTCTGTATTAACCTTGACAGATTTTTGTTTCTGAATATAATCTATGCCGTCGGTTGAAGAAAGTTTATGCCGCGGTCTTTTCACAGTTCCTTATACGGTATTCACTCGGTGGCAAGCATCCCGGATTGCCGGTATACAGCCTTATTCTGTTATAGTATATGAAAATATACCTGAATACAATTGTTTTAACTTCTTCTTTTTTCATGCGATATGTCGGAATTTGATATAACTTTTCTTTCTTAAGCGTAGCAAAAAACTTTCCATTCTCGCATTATCATAACAATGCCCTGTGCCGCTTAAACTCTGTATTATTCCGCAGCTTTTTAATAATTTCCGATATGCCTCGCTTGTGTATTGGCTTCCTCTTAATTTTACTGCGTATCTATTTTTGTATCTCAAAATAAATATATGCCTTTCAGCTGTTTTTACCTCTTCTTTCCCTCTTTCTGATTTATTATATCAGATTTTTGGGTGTTTGTCGACTCTATTTATATTATACCACTCCAATATTTATTTTTCAAAAACTACTTGACTTTTATATAGTTAGCTCCTTTTGATGTGATATTTTACATTCCTCTGCAAAATTTGCCGGAATGTATCGGATTAACTAACAGTATAATCCGAACTTAAGATTTCTTTGTCTGCGTTAATATCTTTCGATATAACTTAGCATCTCCTTTCTTTTGGATTTTGCATTTATCCGATATTCCGGCTTGAGATTGCGTTTCCGCAATACTCACATTTACCGGAGCTTCCGGCGCGGATCCTTGTTGTTCCGTTGCATTTTTCGCATACAACGTTAACAAAGCTTGTTTTACTGTTTTCTCTGCCCGAAAGAATCACGCAGGGCAATCCCTGCTTTTGCAGAGTGCAGTCACAGAACACTCCTTTATCAAAAAGCTTCTCAAGCTCGGAAAGCACCCTGAACGGCGGTTTTCCGGATTGCTTTGCAAGCTCATTGATTGTCACCGTGCCGTCAATATCGCACATAAAGATTGAGTTGTAGCGATATGCACACGCCGCCATTGTGCCGTTTTTAATGCCGTTTAACAAGAGCAGCGCGGACGGAACAAGCATGACTACATTGGTAATCAAGTTATCACGAAGTTTTTCGTTATACCCCGTAACCCCCGAAATAATTCCGAACAGAAAAACCGCCGTGAAGAATCCGCCTATAATCATTTGTATGTGCTTCTTTAATGTAAGCCTTGCAATTGCCACTTTTGAAATATAGGTTCCGCCGCCGGAGAATAATTTTGTATTCGTCTTCATTTTCACTGCCTCCGGTATGCCATCATTCCAACACCGATTATTGCAAGCAATATTCCTGCCACGATGCCGAAAATCGAGCCGCCGCGCACGCCTTTTTTGTTCTCCTCGGCAAATTCTTGTGCCGTCATAAGTCCCTTAAAGGTTGTAACAGAATCTACATCCTCGCTTTTTATTAAGGTATCGCCTTTTTGTACGCCGATAATCGTATATTCGAGCGGATCATCCGGTGAAACAATACCGTAGGATATTTTTTGAGATCCATATCCCGTCGTTGAGTACATACCTGTCGATTTTTTCGGCAGCCAATTTTCTTTTGAAACGCAGTAGCGGCTTTCTTTTCCGCCCGAAAGCACCTTCCAGCCCGCATTAAGGCTCTCCTCATCATATTGCGTAAATTCCGTAGTTCTCATAAGGGGATTGAGCAGTTTGCTCTCCACCTTAAACTCACCGAGTAGGGTAGGTGCGGCGAGCATGGTTGTTGTAAGTATCTCTGCATTGATTCCGAAATTCGCCTTTTCGCTGTAGTCGGTATTCTCAGGCTTCCAGTCCCACACCTGTTCATCATCGCTGTTGGTATCCCGTTCATAAGTCCAAACGGTTCTTTTCGCCGTTACCCCCGGGAGCTTAACGCCCGTTATGGGATCCTGAAGCTGTTTGGCAGGTTTAAGAGTTCCCGAAACAACCACAAGCTTCCCTTCGTTTTCGGGGATAACCTTGCCGTCCTTAATCGTTGGCGCAGCTCTGATTTTCTCGTAGGACTGCGGTGCTGACACAAGAGCCTTTACAGCAAGCGAAGCAAAGAGCAAGCCACCTATAATCAGTATAATACCGATTATTTTTTTCATAGTCATTCCTCCGTTCTGTAGCTATTCAAGCTTTTTTGCCTGATTTTGATACTCGTCCTGTATAAATTTCGCATTCTTATCGGTAAGAACATTTACAACCTCGCCAAACGCTTCAAACTGTTCTCTTGTGCAGTGTGCCGCAACAGGCTTGCAGGCATAACCGCGGGTCATTCGGTTTAAGTTTTCATTTTTCACAAGACCCAGCATAACTTCATAAAGCTCATCGGTATTGAAATATGTTGCTTTTTCCTTCCATGCGCCATAATTTTTTTCAGATTTGTTGGTAAAGCTTGTTACGGCTGCCCATGCAGGAACTTTGTCGCTGCCCGGTGTGGTTTTTAAGTAATCCATCGTGGCTCTGTATGCCGCCTCGCTTGTGTTTTCGTGCGACGGATAATCGTACCACAGCCAAACCAGTCCTCTTACACCGCTTGAATGAAGGTCTGCGTCAGCCTCGTTTTTCAGCATTTCCGAGATAGGCGCAACCACCCTGTCATCACCGAGGAGACCGGCATACTCATACGCTGCTTTCCGAACCTCTTTATCCGAATCCTTCATCAGCTCGATTTCCGCATCAACCGCTCCGTTAAGAGTCTTGTTCCATGTGCTTCCGAGAGCAACCGCCGCCTGCCTTCTTACGGCTGCGTTTTCATTCTTTGCCGCATCAAGCAGGAATTTGCCGATTTCTGCATCCTTGCCGCCTTCGTTTCCAAGAGCTTTTACCGCACATTTAATAACATAAGGCTCTTTTTCGGTTTTCAGAATCTCCTTTGCCGCCGCTTTATGCGAATCACTTGCCCCGAAAAATGTGGCGATGTTTGAAAAAGCATAGCCTCTCACCTGCGGTGCGTCACTTTTTAAAAGAGGCTCAACAAATTCCTTTGCCGTCGGCAGCTTTGCTTTATTCTCTTTAAGCTTTTTTATTGCTTTATCTGTTATATTTTCATCAAGTTCAAGCTTATTGTTGATTGTTGCATATGAATATGTGGAAGCAAGATTTACAAATTCGTCCAAGGTTATATTCTGCTCATCTTTAATAAACTCTTTTATCAGATCGTCCTCTGTCATATTTGCGTA
>CAKSIN010000046.1 GCA_934463115.1 uncultured Clostridia bacterium | reverse complement strand
ACCGAAAATCGTAGAAATAAAAGCTTATGTAATCGTTTTGCAGAAGAAGCGTTTTTAGGCCGTTTACTTCAAAGGTATGCGTTTCGTTTTGCTCGGGCGCCGCAAGAATATTGAGCGGGAGTGCGCAAACAATGATGCAAAAAGATAATATTAATGATAATATTTTCCTGTTCATTTTCTGTTCCTCCTATCTTTTATTTTAATACAACTAACGGTAATCACCGTTGCGGCCGTAAATGTCACAACAGCCGTCAGTACATATCCGCCTATTCCGTCAATCAGCAGAATAGCTCCGCAATAACCGGCAACTGCCGCACTTTTGTACGATGCGGGAAATGCCCCGGCACAGTACATCAAAAGAACGGAAAGCACAACAGTTGCCGCCTTGCAGAAATTCAGTTTTTTTGTTTCCCGGCGGTACTTTATTTCTTCCACACGGTTGAAAACTAAACTTATTCTTTCAGCATTGGTTTTCAGTGTAAACACCTCCTTGATTTCGTTTTCTGAAAAGCATTTGGGTTACAACACTTTTATCATATAGGTGCATAAAAAAGCAAAATTCCCCCCTAAAAATAAAAAAAAGACCGGACTTTCGCCGGTCTGCATGAATGTAAATTATGCATTCAATCATATTTATTCTGTAAATTTTTAAGATGCGCTCTGACAGCAAGTAATAATACGCATGAGGTAATCGGAACGGCATAACCAATCTGCTTAATGATTCCGTCTGTTTTCATAAACATATTAAACGTTGCGTGAAATGTAATTACAACACATAACAAGCCAAAAATCCCCGCCGCTTTCAAGGCAGCCGGGCGGCGAAAGACGTTGAGCCCGTATCCGATAATAAAAGCGCAGGTAATATGCATGGCTCCTGTTGAGAAACCGCGCACGAATAAATAAAACAAATTGTCTGTACCGTTTTCCAAAAGATAACAGATGTTCTCAAATGTAGCAAAACCTACCGCAATATTAAAAATAACATTATTCCCTTCCCGCGGCCCAATCTCAAAAACAATCAATCCGAACAAAAGCGGAATAAGCTTTACGGTTTCCTCTATAACCGGTGATATTTCCAATACGGCAGTTATCCCCTGCGCACCGTAAATCGCCGAAAAAAACGTATTCAGATATGCGGATATAATACAGCAGACAAATCCGAGAACTATAAAAAAGCAGTTTTTTCTGCTGCCGGTATTTGTGCCGAGTGCGGCAAGCAGAAACGGAGCCGCAAGGCATATAAATATATTTTCTATGTTGTACGGCATAGCTTTTCCTCCTTGCTCTGTGCAACGGCTATAAGAATAAGCGCCGGATTCAGTATAAATATGTCAACCAGATAATACGGATTTACAAAGGTGTTTTCTGTAATAAAATACGAGGAAATCCACAAAAGATATTCCGCCGCATAAAATAATAAAGCAGCCCAAAAAATTCCTGCCTTTCCGACAAGTTTTTCAGCTTTGACAAGATATATTCCCTTTACGGCACAAAACCCTAATATTCCCATTGCCGTGCCCATTAAAACATTTTCAAAATAACTGCCTCTTGCGCAAAAAAACACACACATAACAAACGAAAACACCGGCAAAATCCAGAAGATAATTTTGTTATTTTGTTTTTCGCACGGCATATCCGTATAAAGACGCAGCGCAAGGAAAATATATGACGCTGTCCAGCTCAGTTCCGAAACGCAGAATACAAGCGGAGAAGTGCCGAACAATACAAGATACAGCACCCAATAAACAAGTCCCATTCCGAAACTAAGGTAAAAGAGGGATACCAAAAGACGATTAAAACTTTTTTTATTTATTGCCGAAATACAGGAGCAGCATCCGCAGACAATAACGCAGATAAGCTGCAAAATGTTATCCGTCAGTTCTGTCATGTTCCCTATCCCCCGTTTTCTTTCTTTTATGAAGCGTATCACACATCAGCGTTACCGAAATACCGAGCAAGAATGTCAGAATGCCCACAACAATATAACCCAAAAAAGGTTTGTTTGTAAATATGCTGGCGGCACCGATCGGGCGCATCTGCTCATATCCGGCAAAGTTCAGATTACTTACAAGCAACGATATAATCACGATAAAGGCAATGCAAAACGAATAGCATGAAACGGCTGTAATAGCATGTTTTCTTGCGGTTCTGCGTTTGTTTATTTCATCGGTTCGTATTTTCAGAAGTTTCATTCTCTCAGTCGTTGAACGCACTTTTTATTCCCTCCGTTTTAGCCGAAAGAGAGTAACCCGAACCCGCCTGAAAAGGCATAATTTCGGCATCTTTTGGCTTGTCATCTTCGCAAGGCGACAGCCTTGCTTCATCTTCCGCACCAAAATCTGTTCAAAATTCTATCCTTTTCAGGTCAAAGAATTTTGAGAGAACGGATTTTTGGTTGCGCAAGGCAAAAACGCAGGTAATCCTTTGTGGATTACCGAGTATTTTAACATAGCGAAAGCGGAAATCCGTCTCTCAAAATCGGAGTTCGGATTATTCTCTTTCGGCTAGGCATGCTGGACTCAAACTACATCGGGTTCGAGTCCCGCATGTCTAAGCAATGGCTTTAGTTTCTTTTTGCCGAGCTGCAGCAGTTTATCGACCTGTTTTACCGTTTTTTTTAAAACCGCAGCGGCATCTTTATAACTCATTTCCTCAACATACACAAGATAAAGAGCCTCTTTTTGCGCAGACGGTAAAAACTCCATACATTCATAGAGCCGCTTGTTCCGCTGTGCAAGCCACACATCATCTTCAAATGTATTTTCTATGCAAAAATCCATTTCCGTGTTCGAAAAAAGGATATGCCTTTTTGCTTTTCTCAAAAACATAAGCGCGTGATTGCGCGCCGCTTTGTATATGTAGCTTTCAAAATTACTTTTTACATTCGGCCGTTTGTCGACAAGATATGCAAAAACTTCTATCAGAATGTCTTCGGAATCATGAATATTCTTTACATACCCGTTTATGTACAGTGTAAGCTTGTCGCCATACATATCCATGAGTTTTTCAAGTGCACCGGAGTTGCCCGAAAGGTAATCGTTATAAATTACGGTTGCATCCATTGCTCAACAAACACCATCCTCCCCGATTGTCTGTTAAAACAGTTATCAAATTAATTGTAGCATATAATTTTACTTACGTCAACAAATTATATGTTATTTGAACATTTTCCGGCATAAATTTTCACATATTTTTGAAATTGACATACCGTTTTATAATTTTTACGGTTGTGCAGTATAATATATCGGAAATAATTCATACAAAATTTACTTTTCGTGCTTGCAATAATAAGGTTATGGTGGTATAATGTATTATCATGTTTAAAACTCGCGGAGGATGCAATGCAAAAAAACAATGTTTGTAAAAGTTTAATATATTCTTTTTTTGTGCTGATTTGCGTACAGCTGTTCGTATACAACACTTCGCTGTCACCTTTTATCGCTTTGTTTATTCCGCCGTTTGCCGCATATATTACATACAGATTCGGCATTGCAAGCGGTGTACTGCTGTCGGTATTTTCGATATTGGCAAATGCTGTAACAGCGATTTTCGGAGCATACGTGGCAGATGTCACATATTCCGTTTTGTCGGCACTTTTTCTTACATTTCCGTGCGTACTATGTGCAGTATTGTTTGTAAAAAGAGCAAGAATAACAGATGTATTCGTGTCAATTACTCTGATTTACTGCGTCATTCCCGTAATATATATTGCATATGTAAAATATTTCGGAGGAATTAATCTTTCCGAAAAAATATCCGACAGTGTAATCAGAATTTTTTCATCACAGCTTGATATTGTGCGTTCTGTTTATCCCGAACTCACGGAAATTCTTGATTTTGAGGACACACAGATTCTATCTGCAATGCAGCTGTATATTCCCGGACTCATTCCGTCGGTTATGGTTATTATCTGCGGTTTTGCCGCTCTTTTGCATATATACATTGCAAGAATGTTTTGCCGCAGAACAATGATCTTAAACACAGCGTTTTCCGAGGGACCGGACAGTATTTATTTCCCGCGGTACAACGCAATTGCTCTTTTTGCTTTTGTACTTCTTACATCATTTGCAATCGGCACAAAAGCAAATGTTATACTTTTGAATCTGATTATAATTATTGTTGCGGCATACATTATTCAGGGACTGTCGCTTTTCGACTACATGGTAAAGCAAAAAAATACGTCGGAATTCTTGCGCATATTTGCCGTTATTGCAGCAGTTATTGCAACAACGCTAATTTCAGCGTTTGTTCCGCTGTTCAACACAATAAGCGTGTTTACACTCCTGGGTATTTCGGATTCATTTGCCGATTACAGAAAACTGTGTGTTAATGAGGGTGAATCGGATGAAAATAAAAAAAGCCTTTAATTTAATATTTCATAACAGCGGCTACTACATCTGGCTGTTGTTTTTGTGCTCGCTGATTATTTCCATGTACAATCCAAAAGCCGCAGCAGCTGTTGCAGGTACTGCCCTTTTGTGCCTGGTTATAATGATTTTGACAGCCGGTGCCCGTCACCGCAATGTAACAAAATTCATAAACAGCCTGTCCGGCGATATAAATCCGGACGCGAGCATGTCAGTGTGTGACGGAATACTTCCGATTATCATAGCACGCAAAGACGGATTTATCGTATGGGAAAACAGTGATTTTTCTGCCGTTTCCGGTGTTGGTATTTCTGTGGGTATGCATGTCAATGAGATTATACCGGAGCTTAGCATAAGCAAATGTATCGACAGCCTGAATGACAACGGCGAATATGTCCTGAAACACGGCAGCAAGATGTATCAGGTAGGCGTAAACTTTTCAAAAAATGACGATTACGGATATATTGCACTGAGCTTTAAGGATTGCACGGAATTTGAAACATTAAAAAACAAATACGAAAATGATAAATTCGTAAGCGGTGTTATCACGGTGGACAACTATGACGAAATAATGCAGGATATGGCAAATTCGGATAAACCAAAGGTAGCCGCTGCCATTGAGGAAGCACTTAACCTGTATGCACAGCGTGTGGACGGCATTATCAAGCAATACGAAAAAGATAAATATTTATTCTACTTTTCGAAGTCCGGACTTGACAAATTTATCGAAACAAAATTCGACATACTTGACAAGATAAAGGATATAACAGAGGGCAACAAATTTCCGCCGACAATCAGCATGGGACTCGGTTACGGCGGAAAAAACATGGCGCAGGATGATCAGTTCTCCGACAGCGCACTTGATATGGCTCTCGGACGCGGCGGCGATCAGGTAATAGTTAAAAACGATGAAAAATATTTGTTCTTCGGCGGTAAATCAAAAGAAAACGAAAAACGCGCACGTGTTAAAGCACGCGTCGTTGCATACGCCGTAAAGCAGCTGGTGAGTGAAAACACCGATATTCTCATTATGGGGCACAAAAATGCCGACACAGATTCTTTCGGTGCTGCCATAGGACTTTACCGAATAATAAAGCACTTGGGAAAGAACTGTAAAATCGTTATGGAAACATGCAACAAAACCGTTTCAAAACTTCTCGGAAAGTTTTCGGACGGCGAGTATGCCGATGTTATCATAAACAAAGCATATGCCAATGAAATTGTCACAAAAAACACGCTCATATTTGTTGTTGACACGCATATCAAGGGTATTCTCGAAGAACCGTCACTTTTGGATGTAACAAAAAAGATTGTGCTTATAGATCACCACCGGCGCAGTGCTGATTTTATACAAAATCCGCTCATAACATACCATGAGCCGTATGCGTCATCCACATCGGAACTGGTAACGGAAATAATCCAATATATGGGCGATTCAATCAAACCTACAAGAAACGAAGCGGAAGCTTTGTATGCCGGAATATATCTTGATACAAAGAACTTCACGTTTAAAACCGGTGTCAGAACATTTGAATCCGCATCGTATCTGAAAAGGCTCGGAGCCGATTCAATCTCGGTTAAAAAACTGTTTCAGATTGATATGAACACATTTACGAAAAAATGCGAGATAATGGAGCAGGCAATGACATACAAACACTGTATTTCCATTGCCGAATGTGTGAAAAACGATGCCGATATGCACACAATTGTTGCCCAAGCGGCAGATGACCTTTTGAGTATTTCGGACATTACATGTTCATTTGTCGTGTGCGATATGGGCGGCAGTGTAATAATCAGCGCGCGTTCGCTCGGAGAATACAATGTTCAGGTTATAATGGAAAAACTCGGCGGAGGCGGTCATCAGACAATAGCCGCCGTGCAGCTTGACAGTGTCGGACTTGACGAAGCAACAAAATTACTGAAAAAAGCAATAGATGAATATTTGGAAGAAAACAGGAGGAAATAGTCATGAAAGTAATATTTATAAAGGATCTTAAAGGTCAGGGAAAGGTTGGCGACCAAAAGAATATCAGCGACGGCTACGCAAAAAACTTTCTTATACCAAAGGGTTATGCCATAGAGGCAACTGCGGCAAACATGAACGACCTTAAAGGCAAAAAGGATTCGCAGGAGTACAAAAAGGAACAGGATATACTGCACGCAGAACAAATCAAGGCAAAACTCGCCGAGATAACTGTCAAAATCAGCGAAAAATCCGGTGATAACGGCAAGCTGTTCGGCTCCGTAACATCAAAGGATATTGCAGATGAGCTCAAAAAGCAACACAGTATAGATATTGATAAAAAGAAATTTGTTCTTCCGGACGGAATAAAAGAAACCGGTGTGTTTACGGTTGATGTAAAGCTGTACCCCGGGATATCCGGAAAAATAAAGGTTGAAGTGTGCGCACAGTAATATTGATTTTTGGAGGAAATACCGGTGGAAAACGATATAAATCGCAGTATGCCGAGCAACATTGAGGCTGAACAATATGTTCTCGGGGCTGTAATTTTTGATAATGAATGTCTGAATGACGTTGTGACAAAGCTCAAGCCGGACGACTTTTATTTGGAACAGCATAAACGTATATTTCAGGCTATGATAAATATTTCCAACCGTGCGGAACCGATAGATATCGTCACCCTGCGCGGCGAGCTTGAAAACGTATTTGAGAATGTCGGCGGAACAGATTATCTCACACAGATATGCCTGCTTGTATCCACAACAGCAAATCTGAAATACCACATAAAGAAGATAGAAGAAAAATCTTTGCTGCGGCGGCTCATACGTTCATCAAACGAAATAACGGAAATGTGCTACAACAGCGAAAAGAACACCGACTTGATTGTGAATGCTGCCGAAAACAAACTTTATGATGTATTGCAGAGCAAAAAAACAACAGATATGTACCCGATTAAGGA
>CAKSIN010000045.1 GCA_934463115.1 uncultured Clostridia bacterium | reverse complement strand
TGTTCGATGAAAAATACCGTGATAAGGTACGGTGGGCGCAGTGCGTGTCCGAGTACGAATTTGAATATATAAAAAAGTGGGGGTAAGCCAAAAATGAAAGCGGCTGTATACATAAGAGTCGGTAAAAAAGAGCAGTTAAACTATGCCCCGGCAAATAATAAACCGACACTCAAACATAAAAACAAAAACAAAAAGAAAAAATAAAGATCAAAAGCAGTTCCTTGCACGGAGCTGTTTTTTTGTTTGCGGAAAGGAGATAAAAGTATGATTACCCGTGATATATTGAAAGCAGAGTCTTTGGCTGAATTACTGAACGCAATAGACGACTTCTGCAAAGAAGCAATTGTAAGGGATAACGATGATGTATGTATGAAACTGAAAGAAAGGCTTGGTTGTGCAGACGGAAATGATTATTTTATAATTCTTTCGTCATATATGGCTGCGGCAGATAACGGCGATGAGGTTGTAGATGCCCTGTGCGAGTTTGCGGCGAATTGCAGGACTTTTGAGGAGCCGGAGGACAGTACAGCCGAACAAATGACAAAAGAGGAATTTGAGGCGGTTTTGGACGAATGTGAGACAAAATGTGCGGCGGTAAGCTGCATAGAAACGGAATACAGCATAAATATCGCTGAAATTCCGATGCAGCAGAAAAAGATAGAGAACACTCTTGTTAAAAAGAATAAAGCTTATAATATTTTATTGCCTAAACAGTGTGTTCGCGAGGACAGGGAAACATATATTTCAAATCTGATAGGCACTATGCTTTATGAGGTTATAAGCGTGAAACTTTCGCCTCAATATATCTTGCAGGAGATACATAGATACATTCCGGAAAGCAGAAAATATGACAAAAGCGTCAAAGAACTATTCTGTATGTATTTCAGACACGTGTTGAAATACAAAAGCCGAAAACCGGGTATTTATACGTATTTTGATGAGCATATGCAGAATGTTATTGTGATGGAATTCTATAAGCGAGTTATATCAAAATATTTTGAAAACTTATATGGCGGTGATTGATATGCAAAGCAGATCATCCGAATTATTGGATAAGCAAAAATCCGACACAAAAAAATTGTATATATCGTGAATTGATTTTTTTGAAAGTTTGTGGTATAATATAAAAAAGAAAATTGTGATTGGAGGTCTTTCTATGCTGTTGGAAGAAATAAAAAATGGCGAGAATAAAGAAATTGAATATAAGAGAGAACTCCCTAAACATAGCGATAAGTATATGAAGTCTGTTATTGCCTTTGCAAATTCGTATGGTGGCAAGATAATTTTCGGAGTAGAAGATAAGACAAGAGAAATTGTTGGAGTAGAAGAAGAAAAAGCATTTCAAATTATGGATTCAATAGCAAATGCAATCTCTGATTCCTGTGAACCTGCAATAATTTCTGACAATAACATTACAGACTGTAGAGAATAAAAAGCTTATAGTGGTTGAGATAGCTGCATCTACACAAAGACCGTATTATATCAAAGCACTCGGCAGAGAAAATGGTGTCTACATTCGAGTTTCGGGGACAACAAGACACGCAGATGAAACAAGACTAAAGGAACTTATGTTTGAAGGTGCTAACAAAAGCTACGATCAAGCAATCTGTCTTGGCTTTGAAATCACCGATAAAGACATAGTTGATCTATGTGATAGTCTATATGAAACAGCAGTGAATAATTGCTATTCAGAAGAAACAAAGCAGGAAATAAAAAAGCCAACAAGGAACAACCTCCTTTCTTGGGGAATCATTGCTGAAAAGGATGGGAAGACATATCCGACAAACAGCTTTGCACTATTAACGGGAAATGAGATAATTCCAACGAAAATACAGTGCGGTGTATTCAAAGGAGATAACAGAGCGATATTTGTGGATCGTAGAGAATTTACAGGTCCAATACAGAATCAGATTGAGGAAGCATACAAATATGTTTTATCAAAAATCAATCTTGGAGCCGAAATAGATGGTTTGTACAGACAGGATATGTATGAGTTGCCTATTGGTAGCATCCGTGAAATTATTGCAAACGCTGTTACGCATCGCAGTTATCTTGAACCCGGTAATGTGCAGGTTGCTTTGTACGATAATAGATTAGAAGTAACTTCGCCCGGTATGCTTTTAAATGGGGTTACGATAGAAAAAATTAAAGAAGGTTATTCAAAAGTTCGTAACAGAGCAATAGCGAATGCCTTTTCATATATGAGAATAATTGAGGAATGGGGAAGTGGGATTCCCCGTATGTTTGATGAATTTTCAAAATATGGTTTAGCAGAACCTGAGCTTGTTGATATGGATGGGGATTTCAGAGTAAACTTCTACAGAAGTTCTGTTACCCTTAAGGTGACAGAAAAGGTGACAGATAAGTTCACAGAAAGAGAAATGTCTGTGATAAGGTTAATAAAAAATAATCCGAGAATAACAACAACTGCAATGTCGATGGAATTAGGAAAGAGTCGAAAAACAATCTCCGCAATAATAAAATCACTAAAAGATAGAAATGTTATTGAAAGAGAAGGCTCAGACCGAAACGGAATTTGGATCATAAAATAGATGACTCTTAATAGAGTACAAAAAAGCAAAAAAGAGCCTGCATCTATAATGAACGTGAAAGCCAACGTCAAAAAAGCACCTTTGGTGCTTTTTTGCGTTGAAGGACTTCCTCGTCTGCCGACTCGGCGGATTCGAGCATCGCAAAGCATTGTTCGCCTTTATATTACAGGAACATTTTTTATTTCCTCGTCGAAGTTCCGACAACGAAAAAGGAGCTGCCTAAACAGCTCCTTGTCGTTTATTCTACACTAAGATTTTCCACATCATCAAATACAAATTTATGTCTTTGGTCAGGTTCAAGTGTATCAATATTTATATTTTTAAGATTAAGATTTTTCACATGTCTGAAATACATTCCATATGCGGGAAATCGTTCACCGAACATATAATTTTCGGGATACTTATTGGTTATTTCAGGCAGAACCACATTGCGGTCATCGGCCGTTACGCCGCCGGGGACTGTTATATAGATATTGCTTAGAGTAATGTTTTCGATACTGCGGTTTGGCTGACCGGTTATTGTACACGGCATCACTTGTGCTTCGGCTTCCGTTTCACCGTCAAAAAGTGAGGTAAGCCGCGGTGCCATCCATTTGGTATATGGCCCGGACGCTGTGATATTTTCTACAATAATATTCTTTAATGTGCCGAGATGTGTTGTGTCCGACGGCCCGCGCCGTCTGTCAGAAAGGATAATAAATAACGGATATCCCACATTTCGCATTGTAATATTCGAGGCAATTATTCCGTCTATATCTCCGCCGTCTGTTATTTCAAAAGACAATGCGCCGTAAAAGGTATCGTATACTACACAGTTGGATATTACAATACTCTTGAATCCGCCGTTGGATTCGGTGCCGAGTTTTATTGCGCTGCAGCGCGAAGTAACAGTACAGTTTGTTATCACAATATTTTCGCACAGCTGTTTTTTGCCAAGCGTGTATGAACTCTTGAGCACGATTCCGTCATCTCCGGAGCGGATAATGCAGTCGGAAATTGTAACGTTTTTGCAGCAGTCTGGACTTATTCCATCTATTCCCACATCAAGTGTAAGTTTGGAGATTTTAACATTTTCACATCCTGCAAGATACACAGCAAGGTCTGTTGAATTTAACAGAGTTGAATCTGTTATAGAAATGTCCCGGCAGTTTTTGAACGCAAAAATTTTGTTCGCGCGCCGCTCGTTCCATTCTCCTTCACCCGGTACCGGTATTTCTTCCCAGACATCCTGCATGTCAATCGTTCCGAGTCCGGAAAATGTTATATTGCGGCAATTTTCCGCGCAGAACAGGCTTCGGTGAAAATATGAATGTGATGCGTCCTGATACAGCGGGTAGTCCGGTGATTCTCTGCTGTCAAAGTCGTCTACATTGCTGCTGCCGAGAATCTTTGCCCCCGGCTCGAATACAAAATGAGTGTTGCTGCTTAGGTGAATTGTTCCCGATACATATATACCGAACGGTATATACACAATTCCGCCGTTTTCGCGACAGCTGTCTGCCGCTTTTTGAATTGCTCCGGTGCAAAGGGTTTTGCTGTCTGCCGCCGCACCGAAATCAAGTATGTTGAACATCGCGTTTCCTCCGAATTAATCTTAAGTTTTGTCTATGTAAGATATTATATATTTAATCGGATTCAAAGTCAATACGCGAAAGTAGTAAGTTTTGTACGCTTTTTCAATTGCAACGCTTTTAAATATTATCAGTTTTTTTAATTGTGTTATTTTTTTGCCGTCGGAATTTTATCGGAATACGCTTCGGTAAATTCCTGATGTTTTTTTCAAACGTGCCGAAATTTTTTGCCAGCGCGGCAAGGGCGCGCTTTAATACCGAAAAAAGCTTTATTTTGAGATATCTTTTTATTCGCCGGACTGGAGAGAGCACCGCAGACACAGCTGCGATAACAGCTCTCCAAAAAACGCAGAATAGTTTTATTACCAATGCCGAAACCGAGGAAAAATATACCACGGATCCGAGCACGAGCGCGATTGCCTCATAGCCGTGAATGCCTGCATTGTTTACTTTAAATGCGGTAGCATACACAAGCACGAGCTCAAACAGCCAAAATAAAATATCCTGCATTGCAACAATTCCGCTTTTTTTGCCCGTGCATTTTCGGTAAGCGCGAAAAATGTCAAATATCACTCCGGACATCAGTCCGCACAGAGTCATGCATATAAATGCAAATGCCTGATTCGATACAGAAATTCCCACAAAATCACCACGCTATTTCAGCAGCCTTGCAAAGAGTCCGGGACCTTTGGATTTTAGCGAGACGGCAATGTATTCCATTGAGCTGATTTCACCCGAAATATTCACATCGCCCGTGTCAACGCTCAGTTTGTTTATGTGCAGGTCGCTTCCGCGGATAACGAGTACACCGTGTTCGGCGGTGTGCAAAACTATTTCGTCTTCGTTAAAGCTCTCAACATCGTCCACACCCGAAACGCTCGCTTTTTTTCGGTTTTCCATAATTATGTTGTGAGAAGTATCGCCGTGAATTGTTTTTACAGTCTTTTTTTCTTCCATTTAAAACCCTCCGTGTGTCTTTATATAGTCAATATATATGCACACGGCGCGGCTTGTATTACAAAATTGTGTACAAATCCGATGCGTCGGCTTTGAGCGCGTGTTCGACAACCTTTTCCACACGGACGGTAACGGTTTTTTCGCCGAATGTAATTGCTATCACATCGCCGGTGTTTACCGACGCCGACGGCTTTGCGGTTTTACCGTTAAGGGTAACTTTGCCCTGCTCGCATGCTTCACACGCTACTGTGCGGCGTTTGATAAGTCTTGAAATTTTCAGATATTTGTCCAGTCTCATTAGTATTTCCTCCCTCTATTTAATGAATCCGTTTAAAATCGGTATAAGTTTTTCGCCGCCCGGTATAAGCGCCAAAAGTTCGCGGTTAATCGTTTTTGTTGCAACAAGCATTACCGCGTAAACCGCTGCCGCTCCGGCAATTGCCGCAATAAGCGCCGCAGAGTTTCCGGCAGAGCCTATGAGTGAATATATCGCAACCGCAGCCGCTCCCATTACAGCAGCGCATATCAGCGGTTTAACAATGTACTGCACCGCCGAAAAACGCATTGACAGCTCGCGGCGGATATAATACAGGTTGAGAACAAGTATTATTGCATAGCACAGATTTGTTCCTATCGGCGCGCCGTTGATATTTATATCCGGGTGGCGCACAAGGACGAAGTTTGCAATTACTTTCACCACTCCGCCGATAATCATGTTGCGCACGGGAATGCGCTCTTTTCCGACAGATTGCAAAACAGCGTTTGTAACCAGAACGAGCGACACAAACAGCACGGCAATGCCGAGAATCGACAGTGTGGACGCAGCATTTGTGTTGTGATACACAAACTCCAGTATCGGTTTTGCCAAAAGTGACATTCCCACAGCGCACGGCAGAGCAAAGATAATCGTAACCAGCAGACTGTTTCCGGTGACCGAGCGCGCCGTGGGTTTGTCACCGAGGGCAAATGCCCCCGATATTGCCGGGACAATGCTTATGCTTATTGATGTAACGATTGTCGGCGGAAGATTAAACAACGGAATAGCGTATCCGGAATACGAACCCCAGAGAAATTCCGCCTGTTTTTCGCTGAAACCGATATGGCGCAGATTCCGCATTATCATCGACATGTCAATAAGACTCGTCAGGCTGAAAACCGATGCACCTATCGTTATCGGAACGGCTATTGCCACAAGTTCGCGCAGTATTGATTTGTCTGTACGGACAAATCCGCGCGATGTTCCGGAGTACAGGTCTTTTTTTCGGATATTGTATATCACAAAAAGCACGAGAAATCCTATAAGTCCGCTCATTGAAACACCGAAAACAGCTCCGGCTGCGGCATATTTTACACCGTAGTCAAGCAGTTGGTATGCCGCAAAATAGCCAATAGCAAGCTTTGCCACAGCTTCGCTCACTTCGGAAACGGCGGTGGGGTACATGTCCTGGTGTCCCTGAAAGAATCCGCGGTATGCGCTCATGAGCGATACAAACAGCATTGCCGGAGCTATCGCCATTATTGAATACTTTGCGTTTTGGGTTGCAATTGTTTCGGCAAAAATTCCGGCACCGAAATACAGTATGCATGCTCCGATTATTCCTATAGCCGACAGCAGCGCAAGGCTCACGCGAAAAATCTTTTTTACTTCGCCGTAGTTTTGCTTTGCCCTTGCTTCCGATATCATGCGTGATATTGCCACGGGCATTCCTGCCGTGGCTATGATGAACAGCCATGCGTACAGTGTGTAGCTTGTTGTAAAGAGCGCCATTCCGTTTTCGTTCAAAAGGTATGTAAGCGGTATTTTGAATCCCGCTCCGATAACTTTTACCAGTATATTTGCGGCGATTAGAATGAACGCTCCCTTCATAAAGTTTTCTTTTTTTGCCATATTTGCAACCGTCCTTTCATATGAGTCACTACTATTGTACCACATAATTTACCAAATGAAAATATTTTTTTTGAAATTTGCATAGGTTATATCGGTGATGTATATGCAAAAACGTTTTTTTATTATAAATGTATTCATTATGACGGGATCAATGCTTGTAATCAGAATTGCAGGAATGATTTCCAATATCTACATAGCCTCGGCCGCCGGAGCAGAGGCTATGGGTTTATATCAGGTAATTTTTGCCGTGTATTCTTTCGCAGTTACGCTGTCGGTGTCGGGAATGTCGCTTTGTGCCACGCGCCTTGTTTCGGAGAACGGCGCGAACGAGACGGGAATTATGAAAAGATGTTTTTTTGCCGCGGCGGTAATGTCGTTTGTTTCGGCGGCACTATTATTTTTCGGAGCAGACTATGTGGCACGAATGTCGGGCGATATGCGCTGTGCTCCGGCGCTTCGCGTACTTTCGCTCACACTGCCGCCGATTGCCGCATCTGCCGTTATACGCGGTTTTATGATAGCAAAAAGGTGCGCAGCAATTATCACGGCAAGTCAGATTACGGAAGAATTTTCGGCTATTGCAGTGTCGCTTTTGCTCCTTCGGAATTTTTCACACACACCGCAGGCATACATGTGCATGATAGCCGGTTGCTTTGTTTCGGAAACGGCGGCATTTGTGTTTGATATATCGGCATATGCAATCATAGGCAAAGATACCTGCCGCAGCAAAAACTCCGATAATTTGTGGAAAAGAATATTTGAAATAAGCGTCCCCGTTGCGCTCGGTTCGTATTTGCGCGCAGGTCTTGTGGCATTGGAAAATATGCTCGTTCCGCTAAATCTTGCGCGCGCCGGCACGCAAAACGCTCTCGGAGAATACGGCGAAGTCAAGAGCATGGCAATGCAGATATTGCTTTTCCCGGCAGCATTTATTCAGTCATTCTCATCCATGCTTGTGCCGGAAATGTCCGAGATGCTCTCCGTGTCGCGCAAAAACGGGATTCGGTATGTGTCGTCTCTTTCGGTCCAATACACTCTTGCATTTGCAATAGGAGCGGCGGCACTGTTTTGGGGGTATCACGACAGTATTGCCGGGGCAATGTACAGTGAACGTGATGTGGGGGTATATTTGGGGTATCTCGCTTTTCTTTCCGTTCCGATGTATCTCGACACTGTGGTAGACAGTATATTGAAAGGTTTAAACCAGCAGATGAGCAACCTGCTCTACAATATAACGGATTCGATTCTGCGCGTTGCCGCAATAATAATTTTTCTGCCGAAGTTCGGTATTTTGGCATACATAGCAATATTGTATGTAAGCGAGCTTTTTAATCTCGCGCTGAGTTATCATCGGCTTGCGGTTGTGTCCTGCGTAAGGGTGAATCCATGGCGTGCCGTTGCTGTGCCGTCGCTATGTGCCTTCGCTGCACTGAAAGTTGCACAGACGGTCGGGTTTCGGCTCTTTGTGTCCGAAATGATATTCTTTTGCGTAATTTACACTGTACTGTGCACGTTGGTTAGGCATGCGGGACTCGAACCCGATGTGGTTTAAAAATGGAAATTTTGCATAATACCGCAGAAAATTCTGCAAATA
>CAKSIN010000044.1 GCA_934463115.1 uncultured Clostridia bacterium | reverse complement strand
GCTTTATAGTGCAAATCAAATTGATCAAATTCTAATATCAGTTTTTCGAAAGCTTTAACCGCTGATGCTTGCATCCCTCTTATAATCTTTGTCGCATCTCGCCCTATATATTTGCCTGGTTTTGCACCAGATTCGAAGCATGCCTTCGCTATTTCTTTTCTCGCCTTAGTAAGACCAATTTTACTGATTTCTGTATCAATAGCTTTGTCAGAAAAATAGTAGTATTGCTCTATTGTAAACACGCCGACTGTTTTCTTTAAATGTTCGTCTTCATTCAATTTGTTTTCAAGTTTCTCATATTCATTTGGATTGTGTTTTGAGAGTGGTTTTATAAGTTCTTTGAAATATGTATTTTCTCCGGTTCTGTCCGTGGAATTTTTGATTAAATCCAAGAGAACTTGAGGTTCAATGCTAAATCGAATCATAACCGTATCGCAATCAATACGCATATCACTATAGACAACGGTTCTTGTCGAATCTTTCAAAAATGAATCTTTGTGATTTTTGCATGCATAGCTCCATGGTATAAATAGGATGTGTAGCGTTTTATTTTGCAAAATATCAAATGAGCTTATTTGTTCAGCATATCTTGCAAATAAGCGTTGATTAAGCTCATTGATAACATTTACTGCAGTTCGTGTTGATTGTTCAAAATCATCTTCTGACATTAATTCAACACTATGCGACAAAAATACATATCCATTTTCCCACAATTTTTTCACGTCACCACCAAAACCATGACAGCCTTTTCTAAAAACTTTGTTATATCCATTTTCTAAGGGTAACGCTTTCCAATTTAAAGAATCCGAAAAGAGTTCACTATTATTTTTGGGGAACTCACCCAAACAATCTTTGAAGTATGAAAGTGTATATCTCTCTGTTTCGTTAAAATCAACATTCATATAATCGTATTCAAACGCCCCTGCCGCAATCATGCGATAAGCCTTTTTCCAGCACAGAAACAAATTACTTTTTCCTCCAAAAGAGAAAATTTGAGTTTCGTTCGACAAATCAAAGCGAATGAATTCTTGTAATTCCTCGAAACTATCAGAAAAACCTATAAAGTATAGCAAATCTAAAGCTGTACAGCTAAAAAACTCTACAGAATCATCTTCGCAACGACAATAATGCGATGCAATATCAGTAAATGAATCAACCATAATGTATGTTATGTTATTATTTGGTTCTATATTGAGACCAAAACAACCACTAGTCCCTGCTCTATAAATTGGTTCCAATAGGCATAATCCATCTTGTGAATTAATCTTTGTTATTGTATTTATTAAATCTTTCAATTTTGTTTCTTTATCAAACGATTTGCCATCAATCACTAATATAATAGAGTTTTTTGTTGTAGCAGCAAAAAGCAATCCTTTTGTAATAATTTTTTTCTTGGTATCTTTATCAACAATATACGGAGAAAGCAAAACTCTGTTTGGAGAATTAGGTGCAAAATTGAAGGATTCATCCAATAACGATTCTATCAGAGAATGCTCATGTTTTTCGACGTTTTCTGTTGATGAAACATTTAATAGGATTTTGTAATAATCGACCAAAATCGATGTATTCCAAAGCGGATAAATAACACCCGAATGCTTAACAAAATGACGCATCTCAATAGGACCATCATCATGTCCCATGATATCAAAAACCCTTGAATATGTTGCTTTGAACAGAGGATTATCGAATAGTCTTATTATCGCATCCCAAAACATTTCAGTTGGTAATTCATAAGTAATTATATCTTCGGTATTAGCGTCATTTACTGATGTAGTAGAGTCAACAATTATTTTTGTATATTCTAAGATTTCTCTAAGCTCATCTTCACGTTTTGAAACCCTTGTGAGTTCTTGAAGATATCTAACCATAGCATAAACCTGCTGATGTCCAGTACCAATAATAATAGGATATGTTTTACCCATATGATTTATAAACACTTCACCATAATCATCTACTATATAATCTTCCATTACTGTGATTTCAAGAAGATCTTTTATTTCTTCGTAAAAGTTAGTTAGCTGCTCATAACTTTGAATGTGCAATGTTCCAAAAGATTCAAAGTCAGCTATAACCATATTTAACGATAAACTCTGTGCAAGGGCAGACCGATTTTTTCTCCACGAATTAAGACAAAAAACAGCGTTTACTATATCTTCAATTGCATATTTATTTATGCGTTTATATAGTTTTTCAGCAATAGTTTTTAAGTGATTATAATCCGATTGAAGTGTGTCTAAAAATGATTTATTATTATCCACAACACTGTTTTTCAACAAACAACATTTTTTATACTTTTTACCGCTGCCGCAAGGACACGGATCATTTCTTCCAATTTTCATTCTATTCTCTCCACATATGTATTAAAAATTGATGCATCCTCTTCTAGTTTCAAATCCACTAAAAGTTTAAATATTTTATTACATTATAACATAAATCGACTCATAATACAATTGGTATAGCAAACGAAAATATACATGTCGTTTTTTACGAAGTGCAATACAGTTCGTTATATACGCAAAAAAGCACAGGAAGTACTCCTGCACCTGATATTTACTGCGTTTCTAAGAATAAATAGCCGCCATTTTTCTATACTCAAACATTTGGTGTACGGTGGACCGGATGGCGAGCTTAGCGCGTCGCTCAGATATCTCAGCCAGAGATTTTCAATGCCGACTCCCGAAACGCAGGGAATTTTGAATGATATCGGCAACGAGGAACTTTCTCACCTGGAAATGGTGGGGACTATTGTATATCAGCTTACAAGCGGTCTGGACAGTGAACTTGTCAAGGACAGCGGATTTTATGATTATTTCATAAATCACTCCACAGGTGTATACCCGGCGAACACAAACGGAATGCCGTTTAACGCACTTGCATTTGCCGTAACAGGCGATCCGATTACCGACCTCAATGAAAACCTTGCTGCCGAACAAAAGGCAAGGGCAACATATGACAACATACTTCGCCTGTCCGATGATCCGGACGTAAACGATGTAATCAAGTTTTTGAGGGAGAGGGAGATCGTACATTATCAGCGATTTGGAGAAGCTCTGCGCCTTGTGGAGGAAAAATTAAGTCCGAAAAAGACCGGTATCGGAATAAAAAAGGACTGATTAGAATTATAAGCGAAGAGGAGCCGCGGCAAATTAATTTTTGCCGCAGCCCTTCGCTACATCCACTTTTTCTTTTTAAATATCCACACCATTGCGGCAGACAGAATCACGCACAGGCTGATTACAGCCGCGTATCCGTATTTCCAGCGAAGTTCGGGCATATACACAAAGTTCATTCCGTACCACCCGACAATGAGTGTCAGCGGAAGGAATATAACGGTTACCAATGTGAAAACCTGCATAAGCGTATTTTGCTTTATTGATATCTGTGCCTGATATGCCTCGCGGATTTGGCGCACGGTTTCCTGCAAATTCATTACAATTGAAATATAACGTTCGGTTCTGCGGCACAGAGTGTTAAAACGGTGCAGTACGGACTTTGGTATAAGCTCGTTGTCATTGTCTGATATTTCATCAAATATCGTGTTAAGCTGAACATAGTATCTTTTAAGATGAATAAGCTCTTTGCGCCACTTGATGAATATGCGCGGATTAAATTCGCTCATATCCGATAATATCCCGTCCTCCGATTCGTTTAGTTTTTGCTCATATCCTTGCAAATATCCGGGATCGCCGCGCAGCAGTCTTTCAAAGAATCTGTACATAACAAGTGCGCAGTTGTCATTTTCTTCATGCTTTAATTCGGATATCATTTTTGTAACTTTATCCTTGAGCGGATTGTTTTCACAGAATATGAGCAAATTGCATTTGTCTGTGTAAATCATAAGTTTACCGCAGTTTGCACCGTCGCCGCGAATGTCATAAAAATCAAAAACAATAAGGTCAAAGTTGTCAAAACACTCAAAATTTTCGGTGCAGCATTCATAAATATAATCAAACACCTTTTTGTCCATATAGGGCAGAGCTCCGTCCATATTGTCCATGGTAAATATTTTCGTCATAAATTCATTCCTCCGAAATTTTATATTCATCAAGATTGTCCGTGTCGTGCAAAACTGCGGTGAGGGATAGAAGATGAGCAAAATGCTGCTCCGGTATATCGGTTCTGATTTCAAACTCGTCGCGTATTTTTTGCAGACGGTAGGCAATGGTGTTGCTGTGCGTGAACAGCCGCTCACTCGTTTTTTGCAGAGAATGACAGCATGTAAGATATGTATACAGTGTGCGGCAAAGTTCGCTTCCGTTTTTAACATCAAAATCGTGCATTTTCTTTATTTTTCGGTTAATAAATCCGTTGCGGCCGCCGATTTCGCTGAATAATACTCCCCACGAGTAGTCCGACTCAAACACGGCGCGGTAACGGTTTTCCTCATTTGACAAGATGTACTCGGCTATTTTTTTCATTGTGGGAAATTCGTATTTCATGTCATACAATGATTTAAGCTCGGCGGATATAACCGTTGTCATGCAAAACTCGTCCGTGAGATTGTCAAGACACCGAATATCGCGATTTTCATGCAGGAAGATAATTATTCCGTTGTCGTAGGCGAGCGGATGTGCCGAGTGAAAATCACCGGAAAGGCGATGCCTGAGTACGCTCTCAATATCGGGGCAGCACCCGGCGGTTTTTTCGGACGGTCTGATATATGCAAATCTACTCGGCGAAAGATGCGCAAGATAAGTTCCGGATATCTGAAGTCTCAGTATCTCCTCGGTCTCAAATTTGCCGTCCAGCAGGTCGGTAATAATTTCATCTGCCGTGCTCAGCACCTCACCGGTGCAATGGCTTTCCAGATAAAGTTGTTTTGAGAGCAAACCTTCACAAAATTCCAGGTCGGTTTCTTTCGGAATGTCATTTTCGTTCAAAAAGCTGTACAGCGCACAGCCGATTTCTGCTCCGCCGCAGGACAGTTTCCTTGCAATGTGAATAACATCACTTGCAAAAATCCGCCCGTCCGATTCGGCGGACATGGATTTGATTTCGGAACACATTTTCAGTGAAAGTGCGCTGTGTGCCACGGCATTTCGATATGATTCCGTCCGCATATCTTCCTTGCAGTACGTTGTTACAATATGAAACGTGCTGTCGGTTATTATTATCGGACAATTCAGTTCTTTTCCTATTATTTCGGTGAGAAGTGAGAGCGAATTGTTTTCAAAAAATGCAGTCATTATTATATCTTTTTTCATCATGAGTTCACCCCGTTTTGTGTTGACGGCACAATTTGTTATGTGTTAATTATATCTTCACTACATTGAAATGTCAAGAAAAATGAGTATAATTATAACTAAAGAAAGGGAAAGATGAATTATATAAGCACTTTAAAGTTATTATATAAACACAATTTGGAGATGGTTAAAATGTTTTGGGCAAGTAAGACAAGATGTTAATGTATGATTATTAATTTGAATTAAAGAAAGGTTTTGGTGATTTTATGTTTGAACTCAGACCGTATGGACACAGAAAAAATAATGAAGTTTACAATCCGTTTCGTGATATAGACGAATTTGAAAAGAAGTTTTTTGCTGCACCTTTCGGATTCTTTGACGCCGGCGGACTTGATGAATTTAAGACCGATATCAAAGACGAGGGAGACCACTTTGAACTTGAGGCTGATTTGCCGGGATTTGACAAGAAAGATATTAAGCTTGATATCAACGGTGATGTTTTGCAGATTAAAGCAGAGAGACATCTTGAACATGAGGAGAAAGATAAAAAGAATAAATTCATTCGCTGCGAACGTTCGTACGGATCGTACACGAGAGAATTTGACGTATCGAATATTGAGACCGATAAGATTGGCGCAAAATATGAGAACGGTGTTTTGAAACTCACCCTCCCGAAAAGGGAAAATACACTGCCGGAGAGCAAACATCTTGAAATAGAATAAAAGCGATTCGATGAGATTATTGCTCATCAGAAAACATAAACGGGTGTCCGCGAATGCGGGCACCCGTTTATGTTTTCTGCTTTTTTTAAGAATGCTTGACAAATTATATATGGAGGTGTAAACATGCCTGCAAAAATAAAAGCCACAAAAGAAATGATTATTGACGCGGCCTTTGCTATTGCCCGCGAAACAGGGGCGGAAACATCAACGCAAGGACTGTATCGGAAAGGCTGAATTGTTCCACACAGCCGGTGATGTATCATTTCGCAACAATCGAGCAGTTGAAAAGAGCAGTTTACGAAAAAGCAGACATCTATCATTCGGAATATCTGATGAATACAAAAAGGCATCAAAAGGGTGCCATGCTTGGGATTGGGATGAATTATATCCGCTTTGCGATCGAGGAACCCCACTTGTTCCGCTACCTTTTTCAGTCGGATTTTTTTAACGGAAGTACACTGCTTGAATTGATAGATGCCGAAGAACTTACATCTGTTCTTTCGGTTCACTGAAATACGACGAGGAGCTTATCAATACTCATTTGGAGCAGGCATACAGAGGCGCAATATTGGCGGCACGTGAATAAATGCGTGATGAGACCATTTGAAATATTAAATTTGTTTATGATGTAAGAAAGAAAAGGTAGTGTAAAGTAGCATATGAAAAATGAAGTATGCGAAAACCAACCGTCACCCTGAAAGAGCTGATGCGGATTGACGGGGAAGAGACCGCTGCCGGTAGTCGCTTTCCCGCCAATGAACTTACAGTGCCGTTTGCACTTGCCATTGTCTCGCCGTCTGTTTTTGTGTTTGTATCAGCATTTGCTCCCGAGCTTCTTCGTGTATTCGGGCACTGTCGGACATGCTGTCTGTTAAAAAATGTAAAAAAAGCCTTGACAAGTAACCGTTCGTTTGCTATAATTATAGTAACCGAACGGTTACTAATGTTTAAGGAGTGAAATTATGGCGGGAGATACTAAAGAGCGCATCTTGGAAATCGCACTTGAACTATTTGCGCAGAGCGGATATTTGGGAACGTCAATGAGTGACATTGCCAAGGAGCTTGGAATTACCAAAGGTGCTTTGTATAAGCACTATGCGAGCAAGCAGGAGATACTGGACTGCATTGTGGAACGGATGAACAAAATGGATTATGAACGGGCTGAAGAATATGAAATGCCTGAAACGGAGCCGGACGGTTTTGCAGAAGCTTATTTGCACACGCCAATCGAAAAGATTCGTGCATACGCCATGGCGCAGTTTGAATATTGGACGAAGGAGCATTTTCCCTCAAACTTTAGAAAAATGTTGACTTTGGAACAATATCGCGATCAAAAGCTTGCTAAGCTTTATCACGATTATCTGGCGACAGGTCCCACCGAGTATATGGCGGCAATTTTCCGAAAGCTGACGGATTCCGATGATGCCGCTATGCAGTTGGCGCTTGAATTTTACGGCCCGATGTTCCTGCTTTACAGCGTTTACGACGGGGCATACGGGAAAGAAAGCATTGCGCCGATGCTTTGTGCACACATTGACCGCTTTATTAAGAAAATCGTGACGGCGGAAACCGCGCGAATTAATAAGAGATAAGGAGAAAAACTATGTCAGAAAAAGATATAATCATTCGACTTGAAACAAAAGATGATTACAAAAATGTCGAGAACCTGACTCGCGAGTCATTCTGGAACGTTTACCACCCCGGCTGTATGGAGCATTATGTACTGCATTGCTATCGGGACGATCCGGCATTTGTGCCGGAGCTGGACTTTGTTATGGAATTGAACGGCGAGCTGATTGGGCAGGTCATCTATGTACGGTCGGAAATTGAGTGTGACGACGGAGAAAAGCTGCCGATTATGACCTTCGGTCCCATCAGTATTGCACCCCAATATAAACGGCAGGGATACGGAAAGCGGCTTCTGGATTATTCCATGGAAAAGGCCTGCGAGCTGGGTGCCGGCGCACTTGCCATTACCGGCAATATTCTGTTTTACGGTAAATCCGGCTTTATATCGGCAAAAACAGCGGGCGTTCGCTATGCGGATGATCCGGAGGCGGACTATTTTCTCATCAAGGAGTTGATTCCCGGCTTTTTGGACGGAATTTCCGGCACCTACAAAGATCCGGAGGGGTATTTTGTCTGTGAGAAGAATCCGAGAGATTTTGAACGGTTTGAATCAACCTTCCCGAAGAAAGAGAAACTGAAATTACCGGGACAACTGTTCTGAACAGGATCAGGCAATACAAAAGGACGGTGTAAAACTGATGGCTTCAAGTAAAAAATATCTTGATTATATTTTGGAACAGTTATCCGATTTAGATGATATCTCTTATAGGTCTATGATGGGAGAATATATTATTTATTACCGCGGTAAAATCGTGGGCGGAATATATGATGACAGATTGCTTGTAAAGCAAACAAAATCCGCCTTGGAACTTATGCCTGCGGCAATTTGTGAGCTCCCATATGAGGGAGCGAAAGAAATGCTGCTGGTTGATGAAGTTGACAGCAAGGAGTTCCTTGCGAAATTGTTTGATGCAATGTACGATGAATTACCGTTGCCGAAACCGAAACGAAAAAGCGGGCATATCAGCAGGTGTGCCCTCCCAGCAAAAATGGACACAAAAAATCTTCAAAAAACGAAATGAATCGCAGTATTTCGTTAATTTACGAAAACCGGACGCGTTTATTCCACGGTTTGCTTGACAATGAGACTCTGCCGGCCATGATGTACCGGCGAAAGAACTAAGTAGCCCAAGGGCAATTCGCCCGGGCACAAGCCTATCATACCGGCTACTCATTGTCAAGC
>CAKSIN010000043.1 GCA_934463115.1 uncultured Clostridia bacterium | reverse complement strand
TCGGCTTTGACATTGACGGAAATACGGGAATGTCGATCGGTTCGCAGTATCTGTGGGGTTATCGCGATCTGAAAACGCTGAGCGAGGAGCTTCCCACCAAGCCTGACGAAATATCATCAAGTTTTTCCGCAAAACGTCTTGCGGCATTTGAATCAAACGGTGCAACAACCGTTGAATATGTTCAGGATGACGCTGCACTTGAAAAACTTAAAAAGAAATACAATGCGTCACCTGTTGCACAGATTGGCGGAGAGTGTGAGAGCGTCAACGGCTCATCTTTTGAATTTACGGAAGGCGCGGCAGCGCTTTCACCGTCCGTGACGGCAACATGGAACAAAAATGCCGGCGGAAAGCTGATTATTCACAAGGACGGACGTATCGAGCAGCACGGCGTTCACCTGAACGCTCCCTCGTTTAAATTCTATCAGCCGAGCGGCGGTGCGGAAGACTCTTTAAAAATCACACTTTCAAAAGAAGGCTTTACATTTGATATTGAGCCGGATAAAAACGATGCAATCATTTATGTTGATATTCCGTATGCAACGGCAAAGCTGGAAAAGGCGTCTGCAGACATGGGCGGCAACCTCATTTTCAACGGCGAAATCGGGTTCAAAACAATATTTGACGGCGCTGAATTTTCACTTGAAAAGCTGGGCTACGGTTTAAAAGAAAAGACAGTAGGCGGCAAAAAGACGTATGAATTTAAGGTGAACGGCGTAAAAGCAAAGGGCAGCTTTGACACCGCCAAGATGATGGCATTGGAACTTGCAAAGGTTGAGGGTGAGGTCAACACGTTTAAGGGCGAGGAGCGCTACGCTTTCAGCCTTGAATTAAACGCTTTTGATTTATTTGAAACCGAGGCAACACTTGCGCTGGAACGCAGCAAAAACGGTGCACTAATTCCGGATGAACTGTGGTTTTATGTAAAGGCATCACCGGGAATCGTACTTGTTCCGCCCGTTCCGATAGGACAGCTCAACGGCGGAGGTGCAGGTTTTAAGGATCTTGCCGCAACCGTAAACGGCAATTACATTGCCATTCCGCCGATAAAACTGCGTGGCGCGCTTACGGGAACATATTTGCATCTTATAGAGGGAACGGGCAATATAGTCATAGGACCGAGCGAAATTTCTCTGAAAGCGACCGATGTTAACCTCGTAGGTGCCGGAGCAGTAACGCAGATTGTCGACAGCTTTGGCTACTCCTTAAAATTAAACGGTCAGGAGCGAAACTATAAAGGCATTGACTATGAAGGTATTTATTTCGGTGGTTCAAAGGAACTTGCATTAAATCTGCCGAGTAAACAGATAGACCTTATAAAATTTAATTCTTCTGTTGAACTGGGTGCTTTCGGAGGGTTGAACGACAGCAAGGATAATTTATATCTGGCGATCGGAGCAAACGGCACGGTTGCAGGCAGAGTGCAGATTCCGAGCAATAGTCCTGTCCTTGCCGGCAAGGGATTTAATGTCGGAAACATTAATCTCATTGTGGGCGGTCAGACGGCATTTCCAATCAGAAATGTCAGCGTTGAGGAGGGCATGAAACAGGCTTTCGAAAATGTTGACGTGTACCTCGGCGTTGTGGCTGAGGTTGGCGGCTGGCTTGCAAGCGCCCGAGCATGGGTACTCGTGCCGAAGATTGTGGAGACCAACTTCCGCGAGGGCGGCGGTTGGGGTATTGAGTTTAAGGTATTCGGTTATATGCCCGAATGGAACTGGGCGGATAAAGGTGTGTCACCGGTTGTGAATATGCTTGCGGATGACACGGCGGTGCTTAAAGAATTTTCTGCGTCTGCAAGTGAAGGTATGAGTCGTGCGGAAATATCGGTGAGTGCCGGCATGGACGAAGCACCGTATATTCTGCTGGCATTTGACGGAGAACTTACCGAGGAACAAATCAAAGACAATTTAAAGGTTTTCAACAGCAGCAACACCGAACTTGCCATTGACTGGATGACGGACGACAGTGAGTTTAACCCCAACGCGGATGTAAGTGCTGCAACCATAGGTGATATGGAGAAAGTAAACAGCGACGGCAAAAAATACCGTTTGGCTATTCTGCGGCTTAAAGAAGGCGGCAAGCACACCATTGATGCCGGCGGATTGACCTTTACCGATGAGAAAGCGTTTTCCGTTGAACCGTTCGAGAAGCTGGCTCTTACATTAAGCGGCAATCAGGTTTCCGGTCAGGTAAAGCATGCCGTAAATAACACACCTTATGTTATCCGAACTTATTTTTCGAACAGCGAGGGCGGAGCGGATTATATGATTTCCGAACAGGAAATCGATGATGTTTCAAACGTTGCGCTTCCGGTTCCTTCATCGGGTGCGCTGGCTCCTACCGGCGAATACTATGTGACGGCATTTCTTATGACAAAAAAATCAGCAGACATCAATGATGACGGGATTGATGAGGAAACGTTTATTGCAATAGATAATCAGGCATTTGGCGAAAAAGTTTCATATATTAACGTAAACGAACCGCCCGCTCCGACAGATGTTACTCTGCAACCGATGGGGAACGAAGTCATGCGCGCGCAGTGGAAAGCTGCAGACGATGCCGACGGTTATACCGTTAAAGTTTATGAAGAACAAAACGGCATATGGACGGATACAGGCTTCGGATACGATTTGGATAATGATACAACATCAATCGATATGGCACTTACTGTCGGCGGAAACGGTGTCCGTGTAAATGAAGACGGAAGCTTGGCAGAATCTGTTTCTGCCGAAAATCTGCAGCCGGATAAAACCTATAAAATCGGTGTTCGTGCATATAAAAAATCGGAAAACGGAAAGTATTACAGTAATGAAACAGAGTCCGCCGGTAAGTTTCTTCCGAAATATACACCGATGGATATAACTGTTTCGGTGAACGGTAATGATTGCACGGCAGATGAAAACGGTGTTTATCATGCGTATGTCGGCGGCGGTGACAATACTTTGATTGTAAACAGTTCGGATACAAATGACGGATTCAAGCTGACAAGAATGGATACAAATTCCGAAATATTGCATGAAAACAGCGTGAATACATTTATTCTTCCGGAGTTTGAAGGAAGTCTGATGTTCAAAATTGACGGTATTTCGGGTAATGATGTAACAGAAGTATTCCTGCTTGTAAACATGGATAAAGAACCGCCAGTGCTGATTCTTTCTTCTGACGTATTTTATGCCGACAGGGAAACGGGAGAATATACAATAACGGGAATGTCGGACGCGGGCAGCAGGATTATGTATGGCAACAGTGAGTATACAGTAGCCGATAACAGCGGAATGTTTGCTGTTTCCGGAAAACTCTACGAAGGAGATTCAAGCAGTATTATTACACTTTGCGCACAGGATTTTGCTGAAAATACTTCAACACCGCAGATGGCGCTTATTGCTAAAAAAATGTCAAATACAGTAACAGTGAACGGAAGCTATGCGAAGGATTCGGGCAGCGGTGAATATTCGAAAGATGAGATGGTAACAATCAACGCTGGCGAACGCACCGGATATACATTCAGCGGCTGGACATCTGACAGCGGTGTACAGTTTACAGACAGCAATTCGTCCCAAACAACATTCACAATGCCGGATATCGATGTAACGGTAACCGCAAATTGGACGAAATCGGGCGGCAGCACAGGAGGCGGCGGAAGCGGCTCGGCAAGCTGCACCGTTTCGTTTGAATCAAACGGCGGAAGCAAAATTGCAAATCAGACAGCCGCAAAGGGCAGCGTTGCTAAGGAACCGACGGCGCCGACGAGAGACGGATATGATTTTGCGGGATGGTATTCCGATAAAGAGCTTAAAACCAAATATGATTTTTCTGAGAAAGTGACAAGAAGCATTACACTCTATGCAAAATGGATAAAGAAAGATAACAGCAGCATAACACCGGGCGGTGAATGGATAAATCCGTTCACAGATGTTAAGAAAAATGATTGGTTTTACGACTCTGTGAAATATGTATACGAAAATAACTTGATGAACGGTGTATCAGAAACGGAATTTGCACCGGACAGCAATGTTACCAGAGCAATGTTTGTGACGGTTATTTATCGTATGGAGGGACAGCCGCAGGCCGGGAATACCGAATTTATCGATGTTGAAAGCGGCAGTTATTATGAAAAGGCTGTTGCCTGGGCAAATGCAAACGGCATTGTTTCGGGTATTTCCAAAGAACTTTTTACACCCGATGAACCCATTACGCGCGAGCAGATGGCAGCAATTATTTATCGGTACGCAATATTTAAAGGATACGATATAACTTCAAACGGAAATACGGAATATACAGATAACGGCAACATTTCCGATTATGCGAAAAACGCTGTGAACTGGGCAGCCGAAAAGTTGATTATGACAGGTAATGCAAACGGCAGCTTTGCACCGAAGGACAACACAACAAGAGCGCAGGCAGCTGCGGTATTTACACGTATGCATGAAAATCTGAAATAAAACATAAGCTATTATTACAACATGTCTGAAAATTCCCGCTTCGCTTTATGACAAAAAATCATTCGGCGGAGCGGGAATCTTTCGATAACATAATTTTGGTAAATTATAAAAAGTTAAATGTATGTAATATTTGTAAACAAACTATTGAATTAATCTTCCAAATAATGTATAATTAAGAAAAAAGAGGACAGGAGATAATTTTCAATGAGTGAATTAAAAGATAAAAAAGGTTTTATATGCGATATGGACGGTGTTATATATCACGGCAACAGAATCCTGGACGGTGTTCAAAATTTTGTTAACTGGATGATAGATAACGAAAAGAAATTCATTTTTTTGACAAACAGTCCGGAGCGTACACCGCTCGAACTTCAGCATAAGCTCGCCAGAATGGGACTTGAAGTGCCGCAGGAGCATTTTTATACAAGTGCACAGGCAACAGCGTCATTTTTGGCACACCAAAACCCCGGCTGTTCCGCTTATGTGATAGGAGAAGCCGGAATTATAAACGCACTGTACGAAAACGGGATATGCACAAATGACGTCAACCCCGATTATGTTGTTGTAAGCGAGACGAGAACATATAATTTTGAAAAAATAGAAAAAGCCATTGCTCTCGTAAACAGAGGCGCAAAACTTATCGGAACAAACTCCGATACAACAGGTCCGACCGAAAACGGTATTATGCCGGCAACAGGCTCCCTCATTGCTCCTATAGAAATTGCCACCGGAAAAAAGGCATACTTCATAGGTAAACCGAATCCACTTATGCTCCGCCATGCGCTGCGCAGAATAGACTGCCACAGCTCAGATATTGCCCTTATCGGAGACAGAATGGACACAGACATTGTTGCCGGAATAGAGTCTAACATGGACACTGTCCTTGTGCTGAGCGGTGTTACATCGCGCGAGGATATCAACAAATTCCCGTACCGTCCGAGATATGTATTTAACGGTGTCGGAGAGGTTATACTCTGATTTAATATTTTTTTCCGAGCAGTGCTCTCTCTGTGCTTTGAATCGAATTGAGTGCTTTTTCGGAGCGATGATACACAATATAAAAATATATGGCGTTTACAATAGACAGCTGGGCAATTCTTGAATTGAGAGCAAGAATATTGTATTTAGTCTCGTCGGAAGATGTAAAAAGTGTAATATCTGAAACTTTTTGAATGGGTGATTTGCCGCAGTTTGTTATGCATATTGTGGCTGCACCCGCTTTTTTTGCAATATCCAGCGCTTCCACAATATCTTTGGATGAGCCTGAATGTGATATTCCTATTGCAACATCGTTTTCGGACAAATGCGATGCAGCTATTACCTGCATATGGTTATCGGAATATGCGTATGCATTGCATCCGGCACGTAAAAGCTTGTGTCCTGCATCAAGTGCAACTGATGCTGAGTTTCCGAGACCGAATATAACAATTTTCCCGGCTGACATTATTTTCTCACATGCAGCGTGCATAGAATCGGTCTTCAAAACCTTTTTGGTCTTTTCCAGCGAACAGTATATATCGTTGCAAACCTTGTCATATATTTCATCAATCGTGTCATCTATGGTTATATTTGTACTTACTGTAGCCGTGTTGGATTCACGCGCGAGAGATATTTTGAGCTCTTGATATCCGCTGAATCCGAGTCTTCTTGCAAAACGGACAATTGTAGCTTCGCCGCATCCGCACTTTTCCGCAAGATCCACAATTGAAAGCGGCAGGATTTCGCCGGGGTTATTCAGCAGCCAATCGGCTATTTTTTTCTCTGCTTTTCCCATTTCATTATAGAGTATTTTAATATTTAATGTAGTCTTATCCATTATGTAACCTCGTTATTTTTTTCATTCTGCTCTAATTGTAAAACAAAATTAAAAAAAAGTCAAATTTTTTTGAAAAAGGTATTGAAAATATTTTCATTTTGATGTATAATAGCGTTATGAAATTAAGCGAAAAATAAAAAATATTTTCAAAGAGGTGCCAATATGCTTGATTACAAACTAAAAATCGGGTTAATTCCCGAACGAAGATGGCTTGCTGATGCAGCAACAAGAAAAGGGATTTTTGAATCAAAAGCAGCCGTTGAAAACAAAAATCACATTTTGAAACACATCAAATCTGTTTTTCGGAACGTAAACACATGCTTTACAGACCTGGAATGGTTGAATGACGAGGGGTTGCTTTCTGAAAACAGCGATTGTGAAAAAGTGCGCGATTATCTTTTGCAGCAAAAGGTAGACGCGATTTTCATAATTAATTGCAATTTCGGAAATGAAGAGGCAGCCGGGCGTATAGCTTCCATGATGCGTTTGCCCACGCTTCTTTGGGGACCGCAGGATATGCGTTTTGATTCTGACGGTATGCGTTACACTGACTGCCAATGCGGACTTTTTGCAATCAGCAAGCAGCTTCGCAGGCTTAAGGTTCCGTTTACATACATTGAAAACTGTCCGGTTGAATCCGAGATATTTTCGGATGGTATGAATAAATTCTTTTCTGTGGCATCAATGGTAAAGAATTTTTGCGGTATGAAGATAACACAAATCGGAACAAGGCTGAATCCGTTTAAGAGTGTCATGTATAATGAAGTTGAGCTCACCGAAAAATTCAGATTTAATCTTCAAACAGTAAATATGGCTGTTGCATCCGCAAAACTTGAAAAGATATATAAGGAGCAGAGAACGGTCCTTGAATCAGAACTTACAGAGCTTAAGTCAAAATATAATCTCGGTGCTCTGGATGATGAAACTGCATTGAAAATGCTTGTTTTTGTGCATTTTTATAAGGAAATATTTGACGAAACCAATTCGGATGTTTTGTCGAGTGAGTGCTGGACAGCAATGCCGCAGGCATTTTCCGCCAATCCCTGTCTTGCGATGAGCATATTGTATGATATGGGATATATTGTAACATGTGAATCCGATATTCAGGGTGCCATAACACAGGCACTGCTGATGTGCGCTGCGCGCGGAAAGAGCGTTCCGCTGTTCGGAGAATTTACATGCAGAAATCCGATAAACAAAAATTCTGAGCTTTTGTGGCATTGCGGACCGTTTCCGTATTCGGCAAAGGCAGATGACGAAGAGGCAAAATTATTTAATACAAAACCAAGCTTCCGTGCAAAGGACGGCGAGTATACAATTGCAAGATTTCAGGGAGACGGCGGAGCATATAAATTGCTCGGCGGAAGCTTCACCACAACAGATGGACCGAAAACTTTCGGAACATATCTGTGGGCAGAGTTTAAGAATCTTTCCAAAGTGGAACGAAAACTTATAGACGGTCCGTATATTCACCACATGAGCGAAATATTCGGGAATTATACCGATGTGCTTGAAGAATTTTGCAAATACATTCCGGATCTTGAATTTGATCCGCTTGAAGATTAATTATCAAACAGGAGGAAACTACAATGACGGATTTTTTATTTACAATGGTTCTGTCTGAACTTGAAGATGCTGTGGGGCGAGAGAATTGCTCGACACGGGAAATTGACAAAATTACACATGGCGTAGATTATTTCTGGCTTTCCAGAATGTGGGCAGACCGCGGACTCAGAATGCCCGAGGCGGATGTTGTTGTATCGCCAAAGAATGCAAAAGAAGTATCGAAGGTGCTTAAAATAGCAAATTATTATAAAATCCCCGTTACAACCTGGGGAGGAGGCGGCGGAACACAGGGCGGAGCCATTCCCGTTGCCGGCGGAATTGTTCTTGATACAAAGCGCATGGATAAAATTTATGACATAAACGAAAAATCCATGTACATAGAGACCGGTGCCGGAGCAATATACAAGCATCTTGAATGGGCGGCAAATGAAAGAGGATATGCAACAATGCACTACCCGAGTTCACTGACGTGCTCAACGGTCGGCGGATTTCTTGCACACAGAGGTATCGGTGTTGTTTCCACAAAATACGGCAAAATTGATGATATGGCGCTGCAGATGGAGGTTGTTCTCCCTAACGGTGATATAATCGAGACATCGCCTGCACCGAAACATGCGGCAGGTCCCGATTTAAATCAGATTTTCATTGGCTCTGAGGGTACTCTCGGCATTATAACCAAGGCTCAGATGAGGATTTACGACCAACCTGAATCACGCCGTTTCAGAGGTTTTCTGTTCAAAAATATGACAGATGCATTCAGCGCTGCAAAAGAACTTTTGCAGAAATTCAAACCGTCGGTAATGCGGCTGTACAACGAGGCTGAAACAGCTACATTAATCAAAAAAATTGTTGGTGTGGAAAAGCCGGGAGCGTTTATGAATGTGGCAATAGAGGGTGTGTCGGAAATTGTTGATGTTGAGGAGAAAATATTGCTCGATACATTTGCAAGATATCATGCCGAAGATTTAGGCTCTGAATACGGTGAAAAATGGTGGAATGAAAAGATTACATTTTTCTATCCCGGACATATGATGGATCTTCCGCAGATGTTTGGAACAATGGATACAATTGCCCCATATGACAAAATAGAAAATATTTATTGGGAAATGAAAAAGGCAATAGAAACAAATTTCCCAATGGCAAAATTTATAGCGCACTTCTCACATTGGTATGAATGGGGCTGCATGATATATGACAGATTTATCGTAGATGATGTTCCGGCAGATCCGCATGAGGCGCTCAGACTGCATAATCAGATTTGGAATTGCGGTGTCAGAACGGCTATTGCAAACGGCGGTGTTGTAAATGACCATCACGGCGTCGGAATAAAACTCGGAAAACTTATGAAAGAACAGTACGGTCCAGCTATGCAGGTATTTGAAGGTATAAAGAAACAGCTTGATCCGAACGGAATAATGAACCCGTTCAAGCTTGGATTATGAGGGAGGAACATATAATGCAGATTTCACAGAAAAGTAAAGAAATAATAGATGCGTGCCGTTTTTGCTGGATGTGCCGCCATATATGCCCCATAGGCAATGCTACGGGACAGGAAAGAAATACATCAAGAGCGCGTGCTCTTTCGCTTTCGCTGGTAAAGCGCGGCGCAGCAGAGCTGAAGGACGATATTGTTGACAATTTGTATGAATGTGCACTTTGCGGCGGATGTACTCATGACTGTGCAACGGGTTATGATCCGGTACAGTTTACAAA
>CAKSIN010000042.1 GCA_934463115.1 uncultured Clostridia bacterium | reverse complement strand
CTGTGAGAACGTGCGGAGACTTGTAATCACTTACAAAATCATTCATTACGTGCCGGAAAAATGCCGCGAAATCATCGCGGCTCATTTTCCTAAAATCGTCGTCACAATAGGGAATAGGATTATGTGTGCCGCCGATTTTGCACTATGAATGATTTTGCTCGTGAACGCGTCCACCGCACGCCCTCAATGCCGCTCATCGGAGGGGCAATTTTCCGCGGCAAGGATGTTTGTTTGATTTAAGCTGATTGGTGGAAAGATTGACATATTGCGCCGTATGGAACGACCTGTGTGTCGTTCCGTTGGTAATCGCATTTGTTATGTAAGACTCAAACTCCCTCCGAGGATGCTTGCGCATCCCCACCTCCCTCGGAGATGGAGGCAAAAAGGCTCTTTTTGGCGGCATGCGTTTATCGCCGGGTAAATCGCAGGGAACGGTTATCAACCGTTCCGCAGGTTACCGCATTTGCTTGAAAATGCCCGCTATTTGGCTCCCTCCATGAGGGAGCTGTCACCGACAGGTGACTGAGGGAGTACATTAAATTGTTCTTCCGTCACGCAGCTGCGAGAACGTGCAGGAACCTGTAATCACGTACATAATATATAATGGTTTATCCAATTATTTATTTTTCCAAACTTTTAGAATCTAACAGAAAATCATATATGTTCATTAACAGTATTACCATAAAATCATTGAAAAGTCAATGATTTAGAATAGATTTCTGCATCTTTTGACATTTTTATATTATATATTTGTGTAAAACCGGCAAAAAGTGAGGTATTTATATATAACATACAATATCTAAATATATTTCATATATTCTCCGCTTTCGAATATACATTATTGAGGGCGGTGAGAATATGGAAATGCGATATGGCAGGAGAAGCGAAAAATACGGGACTATGCGAAAAAAGAGGACTTGCACGGACGCGGTTCATTCAAAAAAATCTCATTTGGAGCTGCGCTGTGTGTGCTGCGTGCTGCTGCTTGTGTTGGGGATAGTGTTTTCTTTTTCGGCGGATTCGGCATCGCGGAAGAGTATCAGACGTGTTCTGTACCGTTCGAACACGCTTTCGGAGTGGAAAAGCGACTTTATGCCGGCGGTATCGGCGGCAAAAAACGGTGCGAAAAAAAGTGCTGCCATTCTCCGCCGCGGTGTGGAAATGTGTGAAAAAAGTCTCGGCATAAAATCATCAAACGGGAAAAATCTCCCGGTAAAAGCCGATTCCAAGGATAAGGATAAAAGCCGTAAGCCGGAAAAAGCCGCGCCGAAGCAGGAGGAAAGTGACGATTCCGCCGTTCAGCAATCGACGCCGCCCGAGGATATTACGCAGGATTCGGCAGCTGTGCCCGCTAAGTCCGATGATGTGATATTTCGTATTCCCACTCCGGGCGAGGTATCGTCCGTTTTCGGAAACAGGGTTCATCCGCTCAGCGGAAAGGAAACAACGCACACGGGAACGGACATTGCGGCGCCTGCCGGGCAAACGGTTATTGCGGCAGCTCCGGGGACTGTGGTTAAAACAGGTTCGGACGACATGAACGGCAAGTATGTTGTTATAAAGCACAACGACAAAATAACCACGGTATATGCGCATCTGTCCGAGATATGCGTTAAAACCGGTGAAAACACCGACGACAACACAAAAATAGGTGAGGTTGGTTCAACAGGAGTATCCACAGGACCGCATCTTCATTTTGAAGTTAAAATTAACGGTGAAAGTGTGAATCCCGAAAACTACATTATGCTTCCGCACAGAAAAGGAGTTTAGTGTGATTCGATATCTGAAACCGAGTGTTCGTTTTGCACTCACGCTTTTGGTGTGGGTGCTTTTGTTTTCTGCCGAGAGCATGTTTGTTGCCGCGGCCGTGCTTCTTGCGCACGAGGCGGCTCACTGGGCGGCATGCCGCGCGCTTGGGGTGCCGGTGCTCGGAATCTCGGCATTGCCGTGGGGGCTGACAATAACCACGCCGCTGATGTACGAGCCCGGGCGGCAGATATTTATTTCCGCAGCCGGGCCGTTGTGCAACTTTATTCTGATTGGAATCTGCTGCCTGGTGAGGCGCTTTTTTTCGATATCCGGTGAAATGTTCGACTTCTTTGTGATTGCAAATCTTGCGGACGGGGTTTTCAATCTTCTGCCGGCGCTTCCGCTTGACGGCGGAATAATCCTCAAGGCGGTGCTGTGTCATCTCCGCGGCCTTGTGAACGGGGTAAAAAGAACCATTGCCGTGACCGCCGCTGTCGGCGGCATTGTCTTTATTCTCGGAATGTTTGTCTTTATCGATACCGGGAGCAATTTTTCTTTTGCCGTTGTCGGGTTGTTTGTTTTGTTCAACCTCCGCCGTGAAAACGAACTTTTGCTGTGTCTGCGCAAGCGAATTTTGACCGGTGAAATTGAGTCGGCCGCAAAAATCCGCTATGTTCGCGTGCAGGACACCTGCCGCGCCATTTGCCTTGTCGGAACCGTAACATGCGAATATGTCACGGTCTATCTTGTAGAAAAAGACGGGCGCTTCATCGGCGAGGTAACGTGCGGCGGCATGATATCCGAGCTGTGCAAAAACACAGCCGTTACAATGGGTGAGTGCGCTGCAGCGATCCGCAGCGGTCACACGTCAAAATGAACCGTGCATTACAGAATATTGTCCTCCGATATTTCCAGCATGTCTTTGAACATACCGTCCGTGTTTTTAAGCTCATCGAATGTTCCGCTCTGAATTATTTTTCCTTTGTCGAATACGAATATACAGTCGGCTTTTTCAACGGTTGTGAGCCGGTGGGCAATCATTATAACGGTGTGCTTGTGCATGAGCTCTTCCATGGCGTGCTGTATGTGCTTTTCCGAAATATTGTCAAGAGCCGAGGTTGCCTCGTCAAATATCAGTATATCCGGATTGCCGAGTATGGCGCGTGCTATTGCAATTCGCTGCCGCTGTCCGCCGGACAGATTGAATCCGTTTTCGCCGACTATGGTGTTCCAGCCGTGGGGCAGGTCGTTTACAAATTCGTGAACGCGCGCCGTTTCCATTGCGTTTATAATCTCTATCATAGGTGCCTCGGGATTCGCCATTCGAATATTTTCCAGTATGCTTGTGTGGAAAATAAAGGGATCCTGCGGCACAATTCCGATATTCCGCCTTAAATCATGAAGGCTGAAATCTTTGATGTCCCGCCCGTGGAAAAGTATTTCGCCGCTGTCGGCTTCGTACAGGCGCATAATGAGTTTGACGATTGTGCTTTTTCCGCTTCCGCTCGAGCCGACGAGGCCGTAGCTTTTGTTGTATTCCATTTTGCAGTTCAGGTTGTCAAATATCTTTCGGCTGTCGTATGCAAACGAAACATTTTTAAATTCGATGCACGGCATATTTTTTCTTTTTGCATGTTCGCGTTCGATTGATATATCGCGCACATGGCCGCTGTTTTCGGGCGTGGTGGTTTTTTGATTCAGTATTGTGTTTATCCTGTCGAGCCCTGCCTCCGCGTTGGAACGTATCAGGTTAACGTTAAACCACGTGTTCATCGATGCCATGATTATGCTCATGCTGCTTACAAATGCCACAAGTTCACCGGCGGTGAGACCGCGGTAAATGCACGAAAACGCTCCGACAAGGTATATTATTGCCGTGCCTATGTATTGGGTGAGCTCGGGTTTTGCGCCCTCTTTCCACTGGGTGTATGTCAGGCGGATTCCCTTGTTTTTCAAAGCGTCGAGCCGCTGCTCAAAGCTGGCATGGATATCGTCCTCAATGGCATACATCTTGATTGCGCTGCTGCCGTGCAGCATATCGTCAATATACTTGCTCGCCTCGGATTCGCTGCGCAAAAGGTCGCCCGACAGGGTGCGGATTCTTTTTCTGGAAAAGAAGTTGAACGCGCACGAAGCCGAGATAATCAGCACCATCACAAGAGTCAGCAGCCAATCGTACGAAAGCATTGCAACCAGCGAAACAACGAGCGATACCGATTGAATCGGGACATACATTGCGAACTGGTACAAGAAGTTCTTGAGATTGGCTATCGGTGAACCCATAATGTAGTTAAACAGCTCTCCCGAGGATGTTTTGTCGTAAAATCTCATGCAGAGAGTCTGAATGTGGCGAAAGAATGCCGAACGTATGTTGAACAAAAAACCTTCAAGTGCCACAAGCAGATTGCGGTAACCTACTGCCCAGGACGATATCTGAATAACGGCGAGTCCGACGTATACCGCGCAGTAGATTGCGGTTTGGCGCAGGCGCATCGCGTCCGACAGAGCCGCGTTCTGTATTGCGTCATCGAGTATATATTTGATTACGAGCGGCAGCGCGGCATGAACAGCACCGTTCATCATAGCGAATACAACAGATAGGATAAGGTTCTTTTTATAGTCGGAAGTGTACTTAAAAATGGTTTTGTAAAAGTCGTTTTTTTTCTTTTTCATAACAGCACCGCCCGGTTATTTTTTGAATTCGTATGCGTATTATATCACGTTTGAACATTAAGTCAACATATGGAATTATTTGTAATCTAATTGTAAAGTTGCGAATAATCCTTGACAAAACATCATGTTTCATAATATAATATAACCAGTTGCACGCATGAAAGTTATGCCATATCGTGCAGACATGTGCAATGAGCGCCGGAACTGATTGTTTCACCGGTCAGTTGACGAGGATGGGGTTTATCGAATTTTCGGCGGATGCCCCACGGTATCACACAGCCGATAAAGAGCGGCAAAAGCGCGGAGTGATCTGCGTCACAAAATCGCTCGGGTGTTTGTGTACAGCAGGATATTTATGCCCGTGGCATAGAAATATTCGGGTGTTTGTTTTGCGTGCGCAAATAATTCGAAAGGATGAATGAAAATGTGTGGAATTGTAGGTTACATTGGTAACAGACAGGCAAAGGGGATTCTTCTCGACGGTCTTGAGAAGCTTGAATACCGCGGTTACGACAGTGCCGGAGTTGCAATCCTCGGTAAAGATGAAATTAAGTGCTGCAAAACAAAGGGCAGATTGCAGAATCTGCGTGATTTGGCAGCGGACAGGGATCTTGACGGCTCTATTGGAATCGGTCATACCCGCTGGGCTACCCACGGTCAGCCGTCGGATGTAAATGCTCATCCGCAGCTCAGCAACGACAAAAAGTTCGCCGTTGTTCACAACGGTATTATTGAAAATTATCTGGAACTCAGAGAATTTCTTCAGTCAAAGGGTTACACATTCACCTCGGAAACGGATACGGAGGTTATACCCAACCTTATCAGCCTGTTCTATGACGGCGATTTGCTCAGAGCGGTAATAGAAACCGCAAAAATGCTTACGGGCAGCTATGCAATATGCGCCGTGAGCACTTTTGAACCGGACAAAATTGTTGCGGTGCGCAAAGACAGCCCGCTTGTCATCGGACTCAAAAAGCAGGAAAAATTCGTGGCGTCGGATATCCCGGCATTCCTCAAAGAAACAAGAAATGTTTATCTTTTGGAAGATGACGAATATGTTGTGCTCACACCCGATTCGGCAAAAATTTATACGGGTGACCTGGAAGAGGTCAGCCGCGATGTATACAAAGTCACATTCGATGACAATGCCGCCGAAAAAGACGGTTACGACCACTTTATGCTAAAGGAAATTCACGAACAGCCCAAGGCTGTCCGCGACACAATCACCGGCAGAGTGACGGCGGGAAAACCGGTAGATTTTGACGGTTTGGACTATGCCGATATAGCCGACGCCGACAGAATATACATTGTTGCGTGCGGAACGGCATATCATGCCGGACTTGTCGGAAAGACGGCAATAGAGCGGCTGTGCCGTGTTCCCGTTGAAGTTGACATTGCGTCCGAATTCAGATACAGAAACCCGATTATAACGGACAAGACGCTGCTTATAGTTATCAGTCAGTCCGGTGAAACGGCAGATACGCTCGCGGCGCTCCGCCTTGCAAAAAAGAACGGCGCAAAGGTTATTGCCGTTACAAATGTTGTGGGCAGCACAGTATCGCGCGAGGCAGACAGCGTGTTCTATACGCATGCGGGCCCCGAAATCGCCGTTGCGTCCACAAAGGCATATACAACCCAGCTTATTGCGCTGTATATCTTTGCACTGTTTATTGCAGAAAACAAGGGTACTGTTCCCAAGGATGAAATAGAAAAATATAAGTCCGATTTGCTCTCACTTCCCGAATATGTGGAAAAGGTTCTCGGTTGCGAAAGAGAAATAAAAAATATCAGCAAAAAGCTTGTTAATGAAAAAGATATATTCTTCCTCGGCCGCGGACTGGATTATGCGGTGGCTATGGAGGGTTCGCTTAAGCTCAAGGAGATTTCATACATTCATTCGGAACCGTATGCGGGCGGCGAACTGAAACACGGACCTATTGCGCTTATTGAAAACGGTACGGTGGTAATATGCATCTCTACCGACCTCGGACTCAAGCCGAAGATGGACAGCAATATAAAAGAAGTCGTTACACGCGGCGCTCACATAATCGGTGTGCAGACCGAGGGATTCGACGATTACGGATTCAGCGAACTTTGCACAATTCCGAAAGTTAATGAGCTGTATTCGCCGGTTATATCGGTTATACCGCTGCAGATGCTTGCGTACTATGTTTCCACGGCAAAGGGCTGTGATGTAGACAAACCGAGAAATCTTGCAAAATCGGTAACGGTTGAATAATACACAAATTCAGAGGTAATCATTATGCATGACGAGCTTACAGAGAGTGACATACAAAAAATGAAAGAGGAAATCGAATACCGCACACTTACCATGCGCCCGAAGCTTATTGAAGAAGTAAAGCGCACGCGCGAATTCGGAGATCTTAGCGAAAACTTTGAATACAAAGAGGCAAAAAAGGCTAAAAACCGCAACGACAGCCGCATACGGTATTTGAATAGTATGATTCGAACCGCGCGTATTGTAGAGGACACGTCGGACTCGGACAGCGTCGGGATAAACGACCTTGTTAAATGCTATATGCCCGATATGGACATGACTATGGATATCCGCATAGTCACAACTGTCCGAAATGATGCCGCAAACGGCTTTATAAGCAAAAAGTCACCTCTCGGCGAGGCTCTTTTCGGAAGACGAAAAGGCGAATGTGTAACCGTATCGTCACCGGACGGCAACTACGAAGTACGCATTGACGATATTGTTAAGTCGGACGGAAGCGATATAGGGAATATAAACGAATACTAAAAAACGGGTTGCGAAATTTATTGTTTCGCAGCCCGTTTTTAAATTTGATTAAAACAAATCGCTATGAGTTCCCGTTCTTTCAAATACTATAATGCCATTACCGATTTGATAAATCAAAAGCCAATCAGGGGAAATGTGGCACTCTCTGCAACCCGACCAATCGCCCGACAAATTGTGGTCTTTGTTTTTGGCGGGAAGTTGTTCTTCAAGACACAGCTTTCTGATTATATCTTTTAACAGCTCAATATCGAGGTTTCTTTTTTCAACTGCTTTCAAATCTTTTTTGAATTTAGTGGTATATTCCGGTTTTAACATAAATCAAATGCCCAAATCGGCGAACATTTCATCGGCATTATTAAAACGGGCCTTACCTTCCTTTATGATATCCGTTCCTTCATTTATTGCCTTAATTGTTTCTGTATTAGGCTGATTAATTTTTAGTTCAAAAGGAATTCCGTTTTCACGAATAGACTGCCTTAAAAAAATATTTATTGCAGTAGTCATGTTCATACCGATTTCGCTGAAAAGTGCTTCGGCTTGCTTTTTAACCTCTGTGTCCATTCTGATATTCATACTCGTATTTGACATATAAGGTACACTCCTTTTATATTAGTGTATTCATTTTATCACATAATGTGCATATTGTCAATACAACAGGTATATTTTTGCAAAACAATTTTACGGTTGTCAAACATATGTTCTGTTTTTATTAAAAAAGTTCTTAAATATTATCACATAAGTTCCTCATCATATACAGCGCGGCAGCCGCCGATAAATCTCGGGCGTGTGCGTGCGGCGATTATGATAGCTTCGCCGATTTTTTTTGTTTTCAGTCTGAGCGGAACGGCTGTCCGTTTCAAATGCATTCCTATCAGGACTCCGCCTATATCTATTCCTGCATCGGCCTTTATTTCTTCCACCACAACGGGTGACTCAAAGTGGCAGTATGCCTGCGTTGCAAAGGAGCCGCCGGCCTTTGGCTGCGGAACAACGTTCACGATTTCCGCACCGGGAACGGCGGCGCGTTCCGTTACTATGGCGCGGTTAAGGTGTTCGCAGCACTGTGCTGCAAGGTATATGCCTTTTTCGGAAAGCACGCGATAAATGCTTTCAAACAAAACTTTTGCCGTATCGGGGCTGGAGTTTGTGCCCGGGTTGCTTCCCAGCACTTCGCTTGTGGAACATCCGATAACCACAATATCGCCTTTTTTCAGATCGGCTTTTTCAATAAGCTCAGCCGCAGCCGCCTCGGCACTTTTTGCAATAGAATCACACATAATCAATTCCTCGTTTCGTTTTAAATATATGGTTAATTGTAAAATTGACAATTTTAAAATTAAGTTTGGAGTTAGGAGTGTGGAATGTGGAGTGTGCAATAATTATACATTAACAAACTTCAAACCCCACTCTTCAAACCAGACACTGAATTTATTTTGCCGAATGGGTGGCTATTTCTTTATGTTCTCTGTCCGTAAGAAAAATTATATCATATATCTGCCGAAAATACAATACCCCCGTGGCACGTTAAATTTAAATTTTTGCAAAAGCGGTTGTAACACTTGCCGCACCTCAAACATAGTATAAACTGAAATCAAATCACGGAGGTGTTTTCTATGTTTGGCAGAGGTAATAACTGTTGCGGCAATCTTTTCGGTTCGAATGACGGAATCCTGTTTTTCATCCTGGTATTCCTTCTTTTGTTCGGATGCTGCGGTGAAAATTCCGGAAGTATGTGTGATTAAACTTTAGGGAGGTTTTGAAATGTTTGGTTTATTCGGCAGAAACAATTGCTGTGAGAACGAGAGCAGCACAATACTTTGGTTTATAATTCTCGTAATTCTTCTTTTCATGAACAACGGAAATGATTGTACTCCCGACTGCGGCAGAAATGAATGCGGCTGTCAGAATATGTAGTACGGAGGGCAAATAAAATGGGCGAATGTTGTAATCCGCGAAACTGCTGCTGTCCGCCGCCAAACTGCTGTGATAACGGCGGCAGCGGAACATGGATATGGGTGATAATCATAGCGATTATCGTTATATGCCTTTTTTCGGACGGAGGGTTCGGCGGCAACAACTGCTGTTGCTGATTTGTACACAGGTAAAAATTAAATAATTGCATAAAAATATCGGATGCAGCCGCGCGCAAACGTGATTGCATCCGATGTTTTGCTTAGCCGAAAGAGAATAATCCGAACTCCGATTTTGAGAGACGGATTTCCGCTTTCGCTGTGTTAAAATACTCGGTAATCCACAAAGGATTACCTGCGTTTTTGCCTTGCGCAACCAAAAATCCGTTCTCTCAAAATTCTTTGACCTGAAAAGGATAGAATTTTGAACAGATTTTGGTGCGGAAGATGAAGCAAGGCTGTCGCCTTGCGAAGATGACAAGCCAAAAGATGCCGAAATTATGCCTTTTCAGGCGGGTTCGGGTTACTCTCTTTCGGCTAGGCATGCTGGACTCGAACCCGATGTGGTTTAAAAATGGAAATTTTGCATAATACCGCAGAAAATTCTGCAAATAT
>CAKSIN010000041.1 GCA_934463115.1 uncultured Clostridia bacterium | reverse complement strand
TATACGTTGTACGCTTGGTTAAATTATAAAAGTAAAATAACCGCCCCACATCGTCAAATTTAAGGCGGTTGTTTTACAAACCAAATTAATTTTGGCATAACCGTTTGAGGTTTTGCCTTTTTTCTATGTTTATTGTACACTCATTTATCTGTTTTGTCAATGCTTTTTGCTAAAAAAGAGCCGAAACGGCAAAAACGTTTCAGCTCTTTTTTAATTCGAATTACAAATCATCAGAAATTATATAGCTCTTGTAACCTTATTCGAACGTAAGCAGCTTGTGCAAACGTGGATTTTTTTAGGTGTACCGTTAACCAGTGCTCTGACCGGTCTGATGTTTGCCTTCCATGTTCTGTTTGATCTTCTGTGAGAGTGGCTGACCTTGATTCCGAAAGCAACACCCTTACCGCAGATTTCACACTTTGCCATATCTTGCACCTCCTATATGACTACAGGTTATTGTAGTTGTGCCGCCGCAAACAGCAGCTTTGCCATGATTTCGGCGCACAAAAAATACGCCTGTTTTTCTCAACGTTCTATATTGTACCAAAAAATTTACGTTTTGGCAAGTGTTTTTTAAAAAATTTTTAAAAATTTCGATAAAATATATATTTTAATGCCCCGCAGTATCGCTTTTGTCGTTTATTTCGGCAAGGCGCATTTTGCGTATGCGGCGAATCCGCCTTGCCTTGCACGTTTTAAAGCGCAAAGCGTTAAGCTCGCCGCCCATCAGGATAACAAATCCCGTCATGTATACCCACGTTGTGAGAATAACTATTCCGGCGAGAGAACCGTATATCAGGTGGTATCTGGAAAAGTTGTTTACATAAAACGAAAATCCCCATGATGCCACACCCCATGTAACGGTAGTGAGAAAAGCTCCTCCGAAAACCGACTTAAAGTGCAGCTTTTTATTCGGAAGTGCATTGAATATCACCGACACAGCAGCGAGGAAAATCGGAAACACGATTATATACCTCGTTCTGTCCCACGAATCGGCGGTTTTGAACAGGTTGAGGAAATACTTGAGCAAATGCCCCGTGCCCTCACCAAAAATAATCAGCGCAAAACTCAGCACAACAAGCACAATTATTATCAGCGCAAAAAACAAGCCGAGTATGCGCGTTTTAATAAAATGCCTTGTCTCCGTGACGCCGTAGAAACGGTTCATCGCCTTGCGCAGAGTGTTGATTACATTCGAAATACACCACAGTGCAAGAACGGAACATGTTATAATAATTGCAAGGCCGCCGTGAAAATCCAGCAGCATATTCATTATAACCTCCTCCGCCTCGTGCGGAAGCGCGCGTATCAGCGAAAACAGCAGGCTCTGCATCTGGCTGCTCACGGTGGTTGCAATAACAAATATCAGTATAATACAAGGAAACAGCGCGGTAAGCAGGTAGAATGCCATTTCGGCGGAAAGGCCGAAAATATCATCGTCAAACATTTTCACCACATAACCGCGCAGTAACTTTGTGAATTTTGCTTTTTTTGGATAAGACATAAATTTTCTCCGTAAAATTCCCTTTTTGACTCCAATTCCTATTATAATATATTTTATTTAAAAATTCCATAGTATCTTGATGTAAAAATTAACAAAAATTTATAATATTATAGTTAAAATTGCATATTCAATAATTTTATATTTTGTGTTACAATATTAGTATTAATATCTTGGTTTATTTTTTATCTTAATTCTTAATAAATCATACAGGAGAGATCATATGGCAAAAATTCAAACAGATTCCGTAAGCGGAAAAACCTTGGTTCAGCTCAGAGAAACGGCAAAAGAGCTCGGGCTCAAATCTATTGCAAAATTAAAAAAAAGCGAGCTTGAAGAACTGGTTCTTGCAACGCTGGCAGAAAAATCAAAAAACGAAGCACCGAAAAAGATAATACGCAAAAAAAGTGCAGCAGCCGAAAGCAGTACCGAAAAGCAGGCCGACACAAACGAAAAAAAGAAAACAGCGCGAACAAAACCGGCTGCCGAAAAAAAGAATGCCAAACCGACACGCAGCGGCAGCACCGCCGGCAGACGCGCCGCAACGTCAAAAGAAAATGCGGACACCGACACAGCCGTCACGGAGAATCTCTCCGAAAAAGCCGACAGTGCCGAAAAAACCGAGAAAATAACTGCGCACACATCGGCAAAAAACGCGGAAGATAAAGCGTCCCCGTCAAAAAGTGACGACAACTCGCAACAGCACACCGCAGCCGACGCACCGCAGCACCGTCAAAACGTCGAACGTCCGAACGGTGAAAAGGAGAAAGCACCGCAAAACGGAAACACAACCGATGTAATGGGCATACTCGATGTTCACGCAGACGGATTCGGATTTTTGCGCGGCGAAAACTATCTGACAACGCCGAATGATGTATACGTTTCCCCCACGCAGATACGCAGATTCAACCTTAAAACCGGCGACTGCATTTTCGGAATAGCCAGAAAGGCAAACGAGGGCGAACGTTTCGACGCACTGATATATGTTAAAACGGTAAACGGCGACACGATAGACAAAACACTTCGCCGCCGCCCGTTTGAGTACTTAACGCCGATATACCCCGACGAAAGACTGCGCCTGGAATATCCGGGATGCGATTTTTCGGTTCGGCTGATTGATTTGTTTGCCCCTATCGGAAAGGGACAGCGCGGAATGATAGTGGCACCGCCGAAAACAGGTAAAACAACACTGCTCAAAAATGTGGCAAAAAGCATCAGCGAAACCAACCCGGATGTAAACCTCATCGTGCTGCTTGTGGACGAACGTCCGGAGGAAGTCACCGACATGAAACGTTCAATCAATGGTGAAGTTATATACTCCACATTCGACGAACTGCCCGAGCACCATATTAAGGTTGCCGAAATGGTTCTGGAGCGTGCAATGCGCCTTGTTGAACACGGAAAAGACGTTGTGATTCTGCTCGACAGCATAACCAGGCTGACTCGCGCATACAACCTCACCATTCCGCCGACGGGCAGAACGCTCTCCGGCGGTATCGATCCCGGCGCACTTCATAAGCCGAAAAAGTTTTTCGGTGCGGCGAGAAACATCGAAAACGGCGGAAGCCTCACCATACTTGCAACGGCGCTTGTGGAAACGGGCAGCCGTATGGATGATGTTATATTTGAGGAATTCAAAGGCACGGGTAATATGGAAATTCACCTTGACAGACGGCTGAGCGAAAAGAGAATCTTCCCTGCCATAGACATCTATAAATCGGGAACACGAAAAGACGACCTCATTATGAACAAGGAGGAACGCGAAGCCGCATGGGCAATCCGTCATTCAAACAACTCCGGCGGACAGGATTTGACAGAAAAGATTATTCACAACATCAGACGGACATCATCGAACGAGGAATTTATAAACAGTATGATAATCAAGCGTGTGCCGCCGAAAAACGGCACTCCAAACAGATAACACGATAATTTTTAAAGGAAGATAACAATGCCCGAAAAAAACAGCAATAAATCAAAAACAAATGCAAAACCGAAAAAAGCGAAATCCGCAAAAAGTACCGCAGGCAGAAGCGGTGCAGGTAAAAGCGCCGCAGGCGGCAACAGTGCGGCGATTGCCTGTATTTGCCTTGCGGCGGTGTGCCTGATAGTAATGATATGCATGTACTCCGACAAAGCGGGTTACCTCGGCAGCGCTGTATCGTCCTTTTTGCGCGGATTGCTCGGAATGGGCGCATATGCCGCGCCGATTATGGCTGTCGCAATGATTCTGCATTATGCGTTCGGAAAATCCGAAAACAAAAGGCTCAAATACATACTGTCGTGGTGCGCGCTCGCCGATTTTTCGGCTCTGTGCCATATGATGGTGCCCAAAAGCGTGCAGTGGAGCGAATACTATTCGTACTCATGCACACATGCCGGCGGCGGACTTATCGGCGCGCTGATAAGCGAACCGCTGATAGCGCTTATGGAGCGCGTGTGCACATATGTCGTGCTGTACACGGTTATGGCAGTTTTGCTTATTATCATCTTTAATATCTCACCGGCGCAGGTGGCAAAAAAGATTGCCGCCTATGCAAAACAGACATTTGCCGGGATAAAGAGCAAAGATGCCGAAACGGAATCGGAACCGCCGAACAAAAAGGCGCACACGGCACCCGAATCGGATGAGATTCCCCTGCCCGAACCGCCGCCCGAAAGATACGAACGTATTCCGGAGCCGCCTGCCGATATGCAGCCGCCCGCAGAACCGGAAATTAATATATACAACGACACCGAGGGCAAAGAAGAAAAGATATCCGACTCGGAAAAACGCAGCCTGCACAACGAGATTCAAAACGAAGTTGACAGCAACACCGACTCCGAGAAATTTGAATACCACTACCCCACCGTTGACTTGCTCACCGCTCCGAAAGCGAACGACAACAGCAAAAAGATGAACGATGAACTGCGCGAAAATGCTGTTAAACTTGTGGAAACTCTGCGCAGCTTTCATGTGGAGGCGCAGGTTGTGGAGATAAGCTGCGGTCCGACCGTTACACGCTATGAGGTCAAACCTGCTCCGGGCGTAAAGGTAAGCCAGATAACCGGGCTGTCAAAGGATATCGCGCTAAAACTCGCCGCACGCGGCGGAGTTATGATAGCTCCCGTGCCGGGCAAATCCACAATCGGAATCGAGATTGCCAACGCGCACCCGAGCGTTGTTACACTGCGCGAGGTTCTCGACAGCAGCGAATTTAAAAATCACTAATCACAACTTGCCGTGGCGCTGGGAAAAGATATCAGCGGCGCACCGGTGATAATGGATATTGCAAAAATGCCTCATCTGCTCATTGCCGGAGCCACCGGAGCCGGAAAGAGCGTGTGCATAAACACGCTTGTAATAAGCCTTTTGTACAAAGCCGATCCAAGCGAAGTCAAACTGGTTATGATAGATCCGAAACAGGTTGAACTCGGTGTGTACAACGGTATTCCGCACCTGCTGATACCGGTTGTGAAAGACGCGCACAAGGCAACTGCCGCGCTGTCATGGGCAGTGCAGGAGATGACGGAACGCTACTCGACATTTGAGCGCAACAATGTGCGCAACATTCAGGGCTACAACGAGCTTATGGAGGCAGAGGGCACGCCGGAGAACAAAATGCCGTCTATAGTGATTATCATAGACGAGTTTGCCGACCTGATGATGGTTGCCCCCGGCGATGTGGAAAACTATGTGTGCCGAATTGCCCAGCTGGCAAGAGCGGCAGGAATGCACCTTGTAATCGCAACGCAGCGGCCGGTTGTAAAATTCATTACCGGTAATATCAAAGCAAACGTGCCCAGCCGTATTTCATTCATGGTTGCCAGCGTAAAGGACTCGCAGACAATACTCGACATGGGCGGTGCGGAAAAGCTTGTGGGCAAAGGCGATATGCTGTATATGCCCGTGGGCGAAACCAAACCGGAGAGAATGCAGTGCGCATTTGTGTCGGATTCCGATGTAAAAAAGGTTGTGGAAGAAGTTACAAAAGGCTGCGAGCCGACATATGACGCGGATGTGATTGAGCACCTGGAGAGCGACGACGAATACAATCCTGACGGACCGGACGCAGGCGATGCCGACGAACTGCTCAAAGACGCGATTGAACTTGCCGTGGACTGCGAACAGATTTCAACCTCCATGCTTCAGCGCAGATTTAGAATCGGCTACAACCGCGCAGGCAGCATTATAGACCAGATGGAGGCGCGCGGAATAATCAGTGCCCCCGACGGCAACCGCCCGCGCAAAGTGCTCATAACGCGCGACCAATACAACGAAATGCTGCTTAAATAATCCGAAAACGAATGCATTCTGAAAGGAAATGATGATTCTTGAACATGCAGATAGACAACATGAACATTAACTATATATGCGAGGGCAGCGGCGAAGACGTGGTTCTGCTCCACGGATGGGGCTCGAATATTGAGCTGTTTTCGGGAATAACCGCACTGCTTTCACCCCACTTTCGCGTTATTGCCCCGGATATGCCGGGATTCGGCAAAAGCGACGAACCGCCCGAGGCATGGAATGTAGATAATTATGTGGATTTCGTGGTGAAATTTCTCTCGGAACTCGGAGTAAAAAAAGCCACGTTCCTCGGTCACTCATTCGGCGGACGGGTGATAATAAAGATGTTTGAAAAGGATTCGCTGCCGTTTGAAATAACAAAAATAATTCTTGCCGACAGCGCCGGTGTTCTGCCGAAAAAGAGCTTTAAGCAAAAAGCAAAAATCCGCAGTTATAAAATAGGAAAGGCAATTTTGCAAAGCGCACCCGTTCACGCCGTATTTCCGAATGCGATAGAACGGTTTAAGGCAAAGAGCGGCTCTGCCGACTACAGGGCGGCATCTCCGATAATGCGGCAAACATTGGTCAGAGTTGTAAACGAAGATCTCACTCCGCTGTTTCCGAAGGTCACACCCCCTACCCTGCTTATCTGGGGGAAAGACGACACAGCCACCCCGGTGAGCGACGCCGATTTAATGGAGAAAATGATGCCCGACGCAGGCAAGGTTGTGTTCGAGCACTGCGGTCACTACTCATTTTTGGATCAGAAGTACCGCTTTGAACGCGTGCTCGCGTCATTTATGAATATTGATAATTGAAAGGAAGGTAGCCAATATGTCTCTTTTCGCTATACTGTCCCCGACAGCGGCAACAATCGCATTTGCCGCGGCAATTGTAAACTTTACACACTTTTTTCAGCTGAACTCCTACCGCGCGGCGCTGCAGTTTAAATGGATGAAATCAAATCCTGCCAAACTGTTCGGCTGCATTTTCGGGATAATCGCATTCTTTTTCCCGGGTTCGCTGATATACATTCTCGCGTCGGCCGCATCGGTAGTGCTGCTCTTTCCGAAGAAAGCGAAAAAACCGCTTGTGTACACAATGCGAGTGCGCAGGCTGCTCGCATGCACGGCAGCTTTGTACATCATACCATCGGTAATTCTGTATTTTGTGCACGGCGTATATGTGCAAAAGTTCATGGCGGTTATGTACACGCTGTCGCCGCTTGTTGTGATAGCCGCAAACATAATCAACAAGCCTATGGAAAACGCGATAAACCGCCGCTATATAAACGACGCAAAACGTCTGCTGGAATCATCGGGCGCAACGGTTATCGGAATTACGGGCAGCTACGGGAAAACGAGCGTTAAGCACTACCTTGCAACGCTCCTCGGCGCAAAATACAATGTGCTGATGACTCCCGGCAGCTTCAACACTCCCATGGGTGTTGTAAAGACAATCCGCTCAAGCCTGAGCGCACTGCACGATATATTCATCTGCGAAATGGGCGCAAAGAGAGTCGGCGAAATAAAGGAAATATGCGATATAGTTCACCCCACGCACGGAGTGATAACGGCTGTGGGGCCTCAGCATCTGGAAACTTTTAAATCGCTGGATAATATAAAAAAGACAAAGTTTGAGCTTGCGGATTCTCTGCCCGCGGACGGAATGCTGTTTCTGAACGGCAACGACGAAAACATAAATTCATATGTCGGCAGCCGCAAAAATATCAGCTACACGCTAAGCGGAAAAGGAAACTATAATGCCGAGATACTCAAACTGTCCGAAAACGGAACGGAATTTCGCGTGACGGCGCCGGGCGGCGAGAAGTGCGACTTTTCCACAAGGCTCATCGGCAGCCACAATGTGCTCAATATAACCGGTGCAATTGCCGTGGCGCACTCACTCGGAATAAGTCTTAATGCTCTGAAATCCCAGGTGCGGAAACTCACATGCGTCAAACACCGCCTGGAGCTGATTAAGCGTGGCGGCGACCTGCTGATAGATGACGCGTACAACTCCAACCCGAGCGGCACAAAAGCGGCTCTCGAAACGCTCTCGTGCTTTGATGGAATGAAGATTATCGTCACACCGGGGATGGTGGAGCTTGGCGAAAAGCAAAACGAGCTGAACCGCGAATTCGGCAAAAATATCGCCGGTGTGTGCGACTACTGCATTCTTGTGGGACGCAGACAGACCGAGAGCATTTACGCAGGGCTGAATGACGCAGGATATGACGAAAATAAAATCTACGTGGCGTCCGATATCAATGACGCGGTAAGCCACGCATATGCATTACATTCACAAAACCGCAAGATTATTCTTTTGGAAAACGATCTTCCGGACAATTATCTGAATTAAGGGGTGTTTTATATGAAAATCAAAATTGCCGTGCTGTTCGGCGGAAAGAGCGTTGAACACGAAATATCAATTATATCTGCGGTGCAGGCTATGAGGAGCCTCAACCGTGAAAAATACGAAATCATACCGGTGTATATTACAAAAAACAATGAGATGTACACGGGAGACGACCTGTTTTCCATAGAGGAATACACCAACTTTCCGTCGCTTATAAATAAATGCACACGGGTGACTTTTGCCGTGAGCGGAAACAGAACGCAGCTTGTTAAATGCAGCACAAAGCTGTTTGAAAAGAATCTTGTGTCCGAAATAGACCTTGCATTCCCGATTGTTCACGGAACAAACTGTGAGGACGGAACTTTGCACGGTTTCCTGAAAATGTTCAACCTGCCGCTGGTGGGATGCGATGTAACGGCATCGGCGGTGGGAATGGATAAATACATAATGAAAACGGTGTTCCGCGACAACGCGATCCCGGTTCTTGACTGCCGCTGCTTTACACGCGCGCAGTATGAACAGTCACCCGAAAGCGCAATAGAAAAGACAGAAAAAGCCATTGAGTACCCCGTTATAGTAAAACCCGTAAACCTCGGTTCGAGCGTGGGAATCAAAAAAGCGTCCGACAGAAACGAGCTTGCCGAGGCACTGGAAAATGCATTCAACTTTGCCGGAAAAGTGCTTGTTGAAAAAGCAGTGCAAAACCTTAAGGAAATAAACTGCTCCGTTCTCGGCGACTGCGACGAAGCCGCGGCAAGCGAATGTGAAGAACCCGTCAACTCCGACGAAATTCTCAGCTATGAGGACAAATATATTAGCGGCGGCAAAGGCGGTGCAAAATCCGGCGGCTCAAAGGGAATGGCAAGCCTTAAACGCAAAATTCCGGCCGATATATCGCGCGATGAACGCGAATATGTACGTTCGCTGGCAGTAAAGGCATTTAAATGCATGAACTGCAACGGCGTCGTGAGAATCGACTTTATGATGGATACCGAAAGCAGAAAAATATATTTAAACGAGATTAATACCATACCGGGTTCGCTGGCATTCTACCTTTGGGAACCGCTCGGAATCAAATACCCCGAACTGCTCGACAAAATGATTCAGATCGCCCTCAAACGACATAGAGAGGAATCCGAAATTTCCTACGCATTCGATACAAATGTGCTTGAGGGAATGACTTTCGGCGGCGCTAAGGGAAGCAAAATCTAATTCGGAATTATATTTGCGGAGCGTTTTCAAGAAAATGTAGTTACCGGCGGAACGGTTAATAACCGTTCCCTATGGTGTATATCAAGCGTCTGTGATTGCCAATAGCACAAAAGTTTAACCTACCACCAATCAGCTACAAGTAAACAACTCGGGTTTTCGCCGCCGAAAATTTCCACTCCGGCGAGCGGCATTGAAAGTGAGCAGTTGACACAATCAGCGAAGAAAATTAATTGTCGCGCAAAATCGGCATTGCATATAATTTTTACCCTGTTGCAATGCCGATTTTAGCCGAATCGCGGCGCGATAGTTTCGCGCCCTTTCGGCGGCGCATTTCAATTAATTTTCGAGATGTTTTTGTGTCCTGCGAGATTTCACAGCCGCTAGACGGAGGGGGAATTTAATTTTAATTCGGAATGCGTAATTATATTTTTCGGAATGACAACACATGTCGTTCCCTCGTATAATATATTTGTGATTATTTTTCAAGAAAATCACATAAAAAACTTGTTATCTCATAAGCCATATGAGATAATAGGCTTAGTACAG
>CAKSIN010000040.1 GCA_934463115.1 uncultured Clostridia bacterium | reverse complement strand
CCGGAGAAAAAGATTATGTAATGACATGGCAACACAAATAGAAATTCCGGTTTATATAACCGCTTTTAAGGCAACCTACGGGTTGTCTTTTTATTTTGTAAAGACGGAGGTGTTTTTGACTTATAAATAATTTTAATTATGAGGGCATATCAAATGGTATGCCCTCAAATTTTATATCGGAGGCGATTTTAATGTGAAATATAATAAATATATATTTGCCACACTTCTTGTATTTGGAGTATTTACCATACTTCAATATTTGAAAACGGATATATTGTATTTGATGACTTACGGTACAACGGCGATATTTATTTGGCTGTTTTCAATAAGCGATATAAAGACAAAAACAGTATCGGCATTATGGATATATATTGCGATGGTTATTGTGTTTTTACTTCAATTCTGTATGATGTGCAGCTTGGCAGTGAACAGAGTTCCTGCATTTATGATTGAAAGCATAATTATATTTATCGTACTTAATATTTTGTCAAAAGCTTTAAAGAACAGAATCGGAAGCGGCGATTTCGATATTGCCTGCATAATCTGTTTAAGCATCGGTCCCGCAGGTATGTTTTGCAGTTTTGTAATTGCCTGTCTGCTTTCTTTAATTTTCAGTCTAAATATAATTTTGAAAAAACATAAAAATCTGAAATCTTACAGCGTACCTTTTATTCCGTATTTGTATATGGGATATTTGATTGTATTGCTGCTTGCAAAGGAGTTGATTTTTATTTGAATATATCAAAGAAACTAAAAGAACATTTTGCACCGAAAGAGAATGTTTTAAGTCAAGGCGGCACGGTAATCGGAATGTATAAACACAAAGATTATGAAGATATAGTTTATGTCGGCGACGATATGCACACTCTTTGTATCGGAGCAACCCGTTCAGGTAAAACAAGAACCGTTGTGCTTGAGAGCATCGGGCTTCAAGGATTATCGGGCGAGAATATTGTATGCAGCGATCCCAAAGGTGAACTGTATCAATACACATATCCTTTTCTTGAAAGATTGGGATATAAAGTGCGGACTCTCGATTTTAAAAACCCACTGAAAAGCTCACGATATAATTTCCTCAGACCTGTCATTGAACAGGTTAATACCGGTGATATAGCAAAAGCGACCGATGCGGTTTGGGATATAACTGCGGCGCTTGTCCCGGAGGACGCACACGGAGAAAGGATATGGTCTGACGGTGAAGCTTCCATTATTGCAGCGGCAATTATGGCGGTTGTTTATGAAAACAAAAATAATCCCGAATGTCAAAACCTGACGAATGTATATTATTTCATATCCGAAATGTGCAAGTCGGGCGACGGTGAACTGCCGCTCAATCGGTATATCAAGGAGCTGGGAGAAACACATCCTGCAAGAGCATTGCTCGGCATATCTCAGGTTGCACCATCGAAAACAAGAGGCAGTTTTTTTACTGCGGCGCTTACAACACTAAGGCTTTTTACAAATCCGTATATATGTGATATGACATCTGTATGTGATTTTAAAGCGGAGGAATTATGCGAAAAAACAGCTTTGTTTATTATTCTTCCCGATGAAAAGCCGACATATTACAGCCTTGCGTCACTGTTTGTTAATCAGGCATATGAAAGGATTGTCAAGGTTGCGGATGACAGGGGCGGCAGACTCAAGAACAGGATAAATTTTAATCTTGATGAGTTCGGTAACTTTATGCCTATCCCGGCATTTCATACAAAGCTGACAGTCGGCGGCGGTCGCGGGATACGGTTTAATCTGTATCTTCAGGACTTTGCACAGCTTGAAGAAAAGTACGGCAGAGAGATATATCCTATCATCACAGGCAACTGTCATATATGGATTTATCTGCGTTCCGACGGCCCTGAAACACAAAAAATTATAAGTGAAAAGATGGGCAATTATACGGTCGCTTCAAGTTCGCAAAGCACGCAGTATTCGGGCAGCGGTATCAGTCCCGGAAGTATGACGGCAAGCAGTAATTTAACAGGCAGACCGCTTTTAACCCCTGACGAAATCGGGAGAATAAAAAGACCGTTCAGCCTTGTTATCACAAACGGCAGTAATTCAATGTTAAATGCACCGGATTTGTCAAAATGGTATTTTAACAAAATGTTCGGACTCGGAGATCCCGAGCATAACAGAAAGGTCAGGTTTGAACGGGAAAACCGCAGACAGGTACGCACTTGTGACGGTAAAATCAAGCTATGGGGCGTGTGGAACAAATATACAAACGCGGCCCCGGCGCCACGAACAAGTATAAGAAACAATATTCACGGAACGCAGACGATTCCGCCGGATATATTAAAAAACAGAAAGGTAGGTATTGACGATGAAATTAACCAATTCATTCAAAAGAAAGATTAAGTGTATAGCAGCATCGGTGGCTGTGGCTGTTTCCACACTCACTACTACCGCTTATGCGGATATTGCCGGAAGTAAAATAGCAACAGGGACAGTAAAACTTGTATCGGACGCTACCTCTTGGCTTTTGGTAATCGCACCATCGGTATCGGTACTGCTTATAATCTATTACCTTATACGCAAGGGTATGAGTGATGAGATGGAGCATAAAAAATGGAACAGCCGTATTGTGGTAACTATTGTTTCGTGTATCGGCGCTGTTGTTGCTTCTGTCTTAATCAATGTGCTGGTGGGATACTACAACTGATACGGAGGGAAATGCAGAATGGATATAACAGAAAAGCTTCGCAACAGAATAAATGAGTTGTATCAAAATTATATGACCGTTTTGCTCGGACGCTCAAAGCGTGAGATTATCGACAAAGCGGAGGATATAGCCTTTGTAAAGAAAATAACTGATTTGATAGTTGATGACGCAGAAGAGCTGCCGAACGCATTTGCATACAATATGCAGTGCTCCGATCATTTGTTTTATGAACTTCTCGGACTATGGCACAATGCCGAACCAAATCGCCGTGAAGATGAACGGGAAGCTTTGCGGGCGTTGATTATGGAACAGGACAGGGAGCTTGCTCAGATCTATCGCTTTGACGAACCGGAGGACGAGGCAGACGAAGGTGAAGAATTGTGAGGTGGCATAAATGGAAGTCATATTGATTGCTTTAATATCAGCGTTGCTTAGCGCCGCTTTAAACTATGTAAATAATATACTTAATTCCATTGTGCCGATAGCCCTGCACGCTGAACGGTATATGACAACTCTGCTCGGCGGTTCGGGTTTTCAGCAGACATTTGATGTTATATTTAATTTCGGAATATCGCTGATTGTGTTAAAGTTCTTAAAGCGTATGTTTGATTCGTACATACTTTGGCAGGACGGCGATCCCGACGCCGATCCGATAAATCTTGTAACAAAGTTTTTACGGGCGGTTGTTGTGGCGGTATCGTTCCCAACGCTGTATGACTGGCTTGCGGCGGCAACAGAGGATATGACAAATCAGATACTGAATTCGCTGTCCGGCAGCTTGTCGGATAGTTTTGCAAGCAGTGTTATGGCTATGGCGTCACTGAATTTATTTAATGCCGTTATTTCTCTGGTGTTCTTTATATGCTTTTTCTTCCTGTATATTCAATTCCTTATGCGGGGCATGGAAATACTGATACTACGAATGGGTATGCCGATTGCGTGTACCGGACTTATGGAAAATGATAAGGGCGTATTCGGTACATATGTAAAGAAGTTTTTTCAAAGTACATTGACGGTGGTTGTGCAGATTGCACTTGCGAAAATGTCCGTGGGGCTGATGCTTAACGCTCATGTATTTTGGGGTATTGCCGCTATGATGCTTGCTTTGAAAACACCGAGATTTTTACAGGAATTTATGATTACGGCAGGTGCGGGCGGAAACCCGATGAATACCGTTTATCATACAACCCGTCTGGTGCAAATGGCAAAAACGGTTGTGAAGAAGTAGGTGATTTAATGCAAACAATTAACGATATATCCGCATTGCTTATAAATATAATCCGTGCAGGATTGGGCTTTCGGGTTATATATTGCTGCATACGGCTTATGAGTGCGGATGAGGAGCAAGGAACATATAAACGAAGAATAAGAAATTCGCTTATTGCCGTTGCTATCAATGAGCTTGTATGGGTTATTAAGGACTTGGTTATTTCATATTTTTAACCTTATTCCAACTCGGAACAAGGTTATTTTTTTAAGGAGTGTGATGAACAGCTATGATAAAATTATACATTCCCGAAGGAGTGAAAACAAAATCGGAGATATTTAACGGATTCGGCGTAACGCAGTTTATTCAGACTGCTATGGTTACGGCAATAGCAGGGGCTGTTTCCTTTGCCGCATATTCCGTTCATAAAAATCTGCCGTTTTTAATCACATCAATTCTTATTGTATGTGCGGCAACGGTAACCGTGCTTACAAAGGATTCGACAAATCAGAGCGTGGTTGATTATGCAAAAAATATGATTGCGTTTTCAAAAACGCAGAAAAATTACAGCTATCAGTGCAGAGAGGAGCTTTTTAAATGAGTATATTCGGTAAAAAGGAAAAGCCGGAAATAAACCTGCGTGAGCAGACGGCAAACGATTATGTAAATGTTCTTGATATAAAGAACGGTCTGCTTTATTCAAAAGATCATTATGTATTCGCATATATCCGTGTACCTCCCCTCGCCCTTGAGCTTATGAGCATTGCGGAGCAGGAAGTGATTATCCGCAATCTTGCGGTAGAGCTGTCGGCTGAAAACAAGCCGTTTAAGCATTTTTCAATTTCAAGACCTGTTAATATTTCAGGCTTAATTGACGATTTGACGGACGCATATCTGGTAGCGGAAACACCGCAGCAAAAGGAATTGTTAAAGCAGAATATTGATACAATCAGTAATTTTGCATTGAGCGGCGATGTGGTTGAAAGACAGTTTTACTTTATAATTTGGGAAAAATACTATGACGGAGTGCAGGACTATCTTACAAAGCGTGCGGAGGAGCTGTGCGCAAGATTAAATTCGGTGCAAAAGGATATTGAACTTTTGGCAGACAACGAAATCGTACAGCTTTGCAATTTGTTTGCAAACCCTGCATCCTCACATTTTGAGGACGGGAACATAATTCCGTCAATTCCTATTCTGGGAGGTAACGGCTGATGAAGAAAAAATATGATACTCTGCCCATAGAGGCGAATGAGGCAATATTAAATATTATCACGCCTATGGGCTTGGAGTTTAAAAGAAACAGTATGTATGCAGGAGAAAATATCGGCAAGCTGTACGGCATTATAAAATATCCGCCGGAGGTTAATATCGGCTGGCTTTCAAAAATAAATAATATGCCGGGAACGATTGTGTGTCAGACCTTTACACCGACCGACAACAGCGAGCTGATACAAAACATATCCTCAACCATACGTCAGAAAACGGGAGAGGCTGAAAGTGCGCGTGATCCGCTTGTAAGACAGCGTGCTATGAAAGCCGTTGAACAGGGCGAAAATATTATGAAACAGATAGACCAAAACGGCGAAACGGTCGGATATGTTTCAAATATTATTATGGTTACAAGCAGTGACGAGGAGCAGTTCCGGCAGAGGTGCAGACAGGCGGAAACAACGATTGCAAGTGTAAAATGCAAGGCAAGAGGCTTGGCAAATCTGCAAAAAAACGCATATAAAGCAATTTCGCCTTATCATGTGCCTGATGATAAAATTGAAAATGTCTGCAAAAAGCTTATGCCGATTTCGACCTATGCCGGAGGTTTCCCGTTTGCTTCGTCCTCATATTCGGACGGGCGAGGCTATTATTTTGCAAAAGATGTATCGGGCGGTATGGTTGCCATTGATCCGTGGCTGCGTCACGGTGACAGAACAAACTCAAATTGGGTTATTATGGGCGTTGCCGGACAGGGTAAGTCTGCGACCACAAAGCATATTATTACAGAGGAATATGCGAAAGGAACAAAGATTATCTTAATTGATCCCGAACGGGAATATAAAAAGCTGACCAAGGATATGGGCGGTGACTGGCTCGATGTCGGCGGCGGTGCAGGCGGTATGGTAAATCCGCTGCAAATACGGCCTATGCCCGAAGATGATGATGACGAAACGGGCGAATATGAGGAAAATGACAGCCTTAGATTAAACGGCAAAGAAAATAAGGGTATGGGCGATTTGGCTCTGCACTTAAAAACTCTTGAAATATTTTTCGGTTTGTATCTTCCCGAAATCAGCGATTATGAAAAGGCATATTTGAATAAGGCGCTCCGTGAGCTTTACGCAAAATACGGTATTACGCTGACAATGCGGCTGAAGGATAAGAAAATTGATAAATTTCCGATTATAAAGGACTTGTATGATTATCTCCGGGAGAAATCCGGCAATAAAGAGCTGCCCGAAGATGAAACCGAAAATTACAGACATCTTGCGTGTCTTTTGGAAAACGCCGCTATCGGTCAGGACAGCTTTTTGTGGAACAGTCAGACAAGCATTAAACCTCATTCAAAGTGGATTTGTCTTGACACGCACTCTCTGCAAAACAGCAGTGATAAGGTTATAAAGACGCAGTATTTTAATATCCTGACATGGGCTTGGGAGCAGATGAGCATTGACAGAACGGAGCGAGTTTTGCTTGTATGCGATGAGGCTTATCTGATGATTGATAATAAAGTGCCGCAAAGCCTTGTGTTTCTGCGTAACTGTGCAAAGAGAGCAAGAAAATATGAGGCAGGGTTGATGATTATATCTCATAGCGTTGTTGACTTTCTTGATCCGTCAATAAAGATGTACGGACAGGCGCTTTTGGATATTCCGTGTTATAAAATTCTGTTCGGTGCAGACGGTCAGAACTTAAAGGAGCTTGCGGATTTATATAATCTCACGGAAGCGGAAAAAGAACTCCTGCTTGCAAAAAAGAGGGCTGTTGCCCTGTTCTGCTGCGGCGCTAAAAGGTTAAGCGTAAAATTTGACTTGCAGCACAAACTAAAATACATAAGCGGAGGCGGAAGATAAAAGGTTATGTATAATATTATAGTAATCAGCATAAGTTAAACAAAAAATAATTTGCGGATTTTACATCTTATGTATTGACAATGTAAATAAAAAATCGTATAATATAAGTAAGAGAGGAGTGCTGATTATGAATAATACAAGTATGACAATCAGAACAGATAAGGAAATAAAGCAGCAGGCACAGAAAATTTTTTCTGATCTCGGAATGGATATGTCAACAGCGATAAATGTTTTTTTGCGGCAAGCAATTCGGTATCATGGTTTTCCGTTTGACTTAACTCTTGAAGTACCTAACGAGGTTACAAAAAAGGCTATGGCGGATGCTGAAAACGGTATTGATATACATGGTCCGTATGATAGTGTCGAGGCACTGATGGAGGCGCTAAATGCTTAAAATTGAATTTCAAGGTCAATTTAAAAGGGATTATAAATTGGCAATAAAGCGCGGCTTTGATATGAACCTGTTTCAGGAAGTGGTTACAATGCTGGCAGAGGAAAAAGCGTTGCCGCCGAAATATAAGGATCATGCATTGCAAAACTCAAAAGAGTACAAAGGTATGCGTGAATGTCACATACAACCGGATTGGTTGCTTGTGTATAAGGTATATAAAGATACACTGATATTGCAGCTTATCCGAACAGGAACGCATAGTGATTTATTTTAAACAATATTTTTTAGAGCAGATTTCACTGAAAATGTGAGGTCTGTTCTTTTTTTATACCGGGAGGTGATAACAATCAGTGCGGCAGCAACAAAAGTCTTAATACAGCTTGCCATTCAGGTTATAACCGATGAGGAAACAAGAAAAAAAGTCCTTGCAATAGCCTTAACGCCTATTATCAGCGTTGTGCTTATACTTTCAATGGCGTATTACATATTGACAAATCCGATTGATTTTTTAAGCAGTCTGTTCGGCGGCGATTCTATCAGCACCTCGTATGCACAAGCCTTGCAGGATAATTACGGGTATATAGGATGCGATGCGGTAATTGACATATCCGGCGAATACACCGAAAGTCAAACCCCGTTGTTTATTCAATGGGATAAACGCTGGGGAAACTATTCCTACGGAAAAAGCGGAACGATCGGCTCAAGCGGCTGCGGCCCCACATCTCTTGCAATGGTTGTGGTAGGGCTTACGGGTGATACAACTGTCAATCCGAAGGTCGTCGCGGATTGGAGCTACGCAAACGGACACAGAGTTGAGGGCATTGGTACTGCGTGGAGTTTGTTTCCGGCAGGAGCAAGAAAATGGGATATCCGCTGTGAGGAATTGTCCGTATCAGCGTCGCAGATTTCGCAAAAGCTGCGTGAGGGAAAGGTGGTAATTACAAGTATGGGTAAAGGTCATTTCACTAATAACGGGCATTTCATAGTGCTGCGCGGTATAACGGAAAACGGAAAAATACTTGTAAACGATCCTAACAGCCGTGAAAAAAGCAATAAGGAATGGAGCGTGTCGATTATAGTGAGTGAGGCAAAGGGCGCATGGGCGTTTTCTAAACCCTGACGGGAGGTATTAAGATGAACAGAAAAATGAATGTAGTTGAAATCTGTATTTATGTGCTGATTATTGTACTTCTCATATTCGGTGTCGGAAAGTTCAAAAAGGACGATAACACCGAACAAAATATTCCGGCGATGGAAATGCCGCAGAATACGGAGAGAGTGCAGTGAAAGAAAATGAGCCGAAAACTAACGAGATTTTCGGAAAGGAGGAATTTTATGGTCTACTATATCACCGCCTCGGAACATCTGGGGTTAATGCAGAAAATATGTGAAGAACGAAAGATGAATTTTGAATTTGTAACGAATATCAAGGATATAAAGCTTTTTGTGAATACTGAGATAAAAAAGCTTGAACATATAAAGTTTTTTGTAATCGACCTTGATTGCCTTGATAACACCGATAAAGAAATCTATGACAGCATTTGCGGTATGCGATATATGACAAAAGCAAAAATCTTGATTGTAGCACTTGGCAGAACCACAGGCGACAGCCTTGTAAATGCCTTGCGTGAGAGAAATGTCTGCAAGCTGATTTTATCAAAGGACGAGGAACAGGTACAAAAGGAAATCGAAAGCTGTCTTTCGGGTACGGAAACAAAGGAAGCTGCGCCGCAAAAGGTATTTGCGGAAAAAACGATAAATCCGATAGCGCCGCCCGTAAAGCCGAGAACCGTAGAAAGCGTGAAAAAAGTAATTCCGGCAGCGTCAAAATCAATGATAACAATAGGCGTCTGCGGAATTGAACCTCATGTCGGTACGACACATCACGCAATGGCAATAACGGCATTTTTGACAAAACAGGGTAAAAAGGCTTGTTATCTTGAAAGCAATATACACGGCGATATTCAGAAAATGCTTGATATTTATGCCGGGAGCAAAAATTCCGTGCGTGAGGACGGAAGTATTTTGTGGAAGGGCATTACCATATATCACAATTATTCGTTTCTTGATGTTCTCGGTGAGGGTTATCAGTTTTATATCTATGACTACGGCGCTTGCCGCGACATCACTTCACAGGAATTTGCGGCAAATGATATAAAGCTTTTGGTTTCGGGCGGCAAGCCGTGGGAGTTCTATAACTATAACAAGGTTATAAACAGCATCGGACTGATTCCCGAATTATATACCATTATGAATTTCTCCGTTCCGAAACAGCAGTCTATGCTCTTTCTTGATGAATATAAGGAGCAGACATATTATGCCGAATATGCCCCGGATATTCTTGAAGATGAAACAAATTATCATATCTATGAGAACATACTGTCACGATTTTTGGATAAAAGCGTAAAGGAAACACAATCAAATCTTTCAAAGATGAAAAAACGATTTTTGGGAGGCTTTAGAAAATGATGAAATATATTAAAAACCGATATGTCATATTTGCATTGTGCCTGATACTTGCGGGAGTGATAGCATTTGTTATTGTTCCAAAAAGCAATAGAAATATGGCAGAATCGGTTGATGTGGTAAAGGTAACGAAACAAATTGAGAAAAATACGCAGATTACCGAGGATATGCTTGAAATAAAGCAAATGCCGAAACAGGCTGTAACACAAAGCACCATAACCGACAAAAAACAGATTGTCGGTAAGGTTTCAAATGTTCAGCTGCTGCCGGAGGATAATCTTGTAATGCAGAAGTTTACGGAAGTCGGCACGGAAACGGATAAAGCCTTATATGAAATGGATAATTCCGAACAGCTTGCAATATCCGTAACACTTGCAAACCTTGCATCGAGTGTGTCGGGCAAAATACAGCCCGGTGATGTTGTTTCGGTCTATGGATTTATAAACGAAACAAAACAGCTTGCCGATTATACCGATTTACAGTACATAGAGGTTATCGGCGTGTCAAACAGCAGTGCGGAGGAACTGTCAACAAGAAATTCGGACAGTGAAACGGACTCAAGCGATAAGGTCGTACCTGCCACAGTCACTTTATCGGTAAACAGAAATCAGGCACAGGAGCTTGTTGTTTTGGAAAACACAAGCAGTATTCATATAGTATTTGTGGGCAGAGGTGAAATAAGTCGAAAGCTATTACAGAACAACTAACTGCGGACTTTTACGGTCCGCAAAAGGAGTGAGAGCTTTTGAAATACATTGATTTTTTTGCAGGAATCGGCTGCTTTTCACTTGCACTGGAAAAAGCGGGATTTGAAAGAGTCGGCTACTGCGAGATTGATACATTTGCGGTTAGGAGTTTTAACGCCATACATGATATAAAGGAGGGCGATTGCTGGTATGAAAAGGATATTAGAACAATTAAACCCGAAAGCGTTCCAAACGCTGACATCTGGACAGCGGGCTTCCCTTGTCAGGATTATGCCGAGAAAACAATTATCCCGAAGTTTAGTCTGCAATCTGCGTAAACAGTAACATTGCAAATAAAAA
>CAKSIN010000039.1 GCA_934463115.1 uncultured Clostridia bacterium | reverse complement strand
ATATTCTTTGCCGATAGATTACCGCAGTAGCATAAAATAGCCGTCAAATCAAGGGTGAAATAAACGCCCTCTTGCGAAGGCACCCTTGACATGCCAGCAACTTCATGCTAAATTATAGCTAAGGGCTGAAAGCCGAAATCCGGCTCTCAGCCCACAAAAAACACTTAGATTATATTATCATTTTGGAGCCTAATTTGAGGTTTACACAAAATGAGGGATTGCCCCCATCTTTCGGGTTTGTATATGGCCCACCGATTTTGTCTACAGTCTGATATCCATACTCCTCCAAATCCATCACCTCCTGCGTGCAAACAAACATCCCCATAATAATTATATCATCAAATCAAAATTCAATCATTTCATTGACCTTGTTCCAAATTGGAATAAGGTCACTATTAACTACTGTTAAGCTCTGTAAAATTTTCTTTTTCAGCTTTATTTAAACTCTCAAGTTCATTATCATCGGTATCGTTATATTCAGGTTTATTATTATCAGTCTTATTTGGTTTTAATTTTGAAATGTCCTGACATTTATTTTTTAAAGCTCCCGACCTTTCAGCCGTAAAAGTCCTGTCCTTTAAATTTTCAATGTCCGAAGATAAAATAGGTGCAGTGTCATTTGAGGGTGTATCAGTAATTTCATCTTTATTATTTTCAGGTTCTTTTTCTTCCGGCACACTATAATCAATTTTACCGATATATATGAGATTAGGTCTGTTCAAGCCCTGTCTTTTCTCCTCTATCAAACCCACTTCTTTAAGCTGTTTTATGGCTCTCCAGACCGTTGTGGTGCATATGCCGAGCATATCAGCCAAATCCTCACGCTTAAAAATCAAAAATATAGTTCCGTCATCTTCAATCCAGCCGTTTGTTCTTGACAACTCCATTCGGTCAAGAAGTAAGGCATAAAGCATTTTTGCGTCATTGTTAATCGTGGTCTTATATCTCGGATTTATATATAGTTCTTTCGGCACTTGGTAATATTTGTGCTGTGTTACCTCATTGATTTTATATAAATTACTGTTCACTGTTCTTTCCTCCTAAAATTGAAAAAGGGCAGCAAATGCCGCCCCACTCATAATTCCATTTCCTCATCATCTTCGTCTTGTTCTGTGTATGCCTGAATACGATTCAAAGTTTTAACAATATTATCAATAACAACAGGTACTGTTCTATGATAGTAATTGCCGTAATACACTGAATGTTCATCAAGCATTTGCTTTATTTCATTATCTTTTTCTTTGCTTTCTTCAAGGTTATGTATTCGCCCTTGCTGCTCAAATGTACTTCCACGGTTTATAAACAGGTTAAAATTATCATGACTGTTATGCTCATCCCATATTCTCGCACGAAAACCGTTACTGTTATTCTCTCCGTAAATCTCGCTGAACAATATAGGCGAATCCGTCACAATCACATCAACCTTACCGACAAGCCTGTTTATTCGGTGAGCCTGTTCCTCAAATATGCTCTCCTGATCTGCTAATGCTTCATAATTCTCGTCCCATACAAGCTCTTTTGCGTATTCAGGCACATACTCAGTCACAATGCCCCGTTTCTTTAACTCTGAAGCAATTTCCCAAGCACAGGTCGTTTTCCCTGCTCCGGGACCGGCAAAAAGATTGACAACCAGAGTTTTCATATCATCACTCCAATTCTTCCTCGCAATCCTCGCTATTATCCAACGATTTTTGATATTCACTCATACGCTCGCTAAATGTATTATCAACGCTGTCTGATACCCTATCGCTCCAGTCACCGTAGTCATACCAAGCCTGCATTAAATCTGTTAACACATAATCACCGGAATTTAAAATATATTCCTTTTCTTCCGGCGTAAATATTTTGCTTTCCGTCACATAAAAATACACATCCTCCATAGCCGCTATTTTATAACACGATTCAAATACATCAAGAGAGCTTTTTGATACCATTGCTTCTTTAAAATTGATATATTCTTCATCGAATTTTTCACGAACAAGCTTGTCTGTCCTATCCTCCTCAATCGAATCAACATATGCCTTATTCATATCACTATAGCTCAACCCTTCTGCAATCATCCATTCATCTGAAAAATCTGCGTCTTTTGCATTTTGCAGTGATATATACGCTCGGCAATATGTCGGAATACCGTCGGTATGCTTACACAGCAGACAATTCGCTTCTTCCGATTTTATAACCTCATATTCCGTTCCCTCTTTTGATTTAACAATAGTTTTCTGCTTTTCTCTTTCTATCAAATCCTTTGCGACAGCCTCAATAGCAGCCTCTGATAAATGGTCGGGAATATAGTCCGAAAGCACATTATCGGTTTCATATATAAACATTGCCACTATCGCATTGTCCGCCCATTTACGAACCTGTTCACTGTAATTTTGTGAATCCCGTCTTATTGCAGTTACTATAAGCCGTTTCACCATCTCCCGACCGTGTTCATCGTAAATCGGCAGCAGAGCGTCAAGCCGCCGTTCATCATCAAGCGAAAGATTTTCTGCATTTGTGTTCAGTACGGTTTTGCAGTTTACAGCCTCCTCATAATACTGTCTGAAAGCTTCTATGTTTATGATAGGCTTCATAATCAATCCTCCGTTTCCGTTCTCTGTTCGTTTTTTCCGAATATAAGCTTTGCATTAGTTACAAGCACAAAGTTTGTCTGCAAGCTCTGTTCGCCCACTGTAATAGGTTTATTTTTCAGCTCACCCTCAATATAAATCTGATCGTCTTTTTTAAAATTTCTTCCGATAAATTCCGCCATACTGTTCCATGCGGTTATATCGACAAAAGTGCTTTTGTTCCTGCCCTGATAAATCATAACACGATTATTCAGGACTGTTTTTTCGCCTTTTTCGGTTGTCACCGTTTTTGTCTTAACCTCGTTTAACAGTTTGCATAATTCAATTACCATAAAATTTATACCTCCAATTCTTCATCATTCTCATTTTCGAGAAATTTGTTTAATGCGTCGGGATTTACTGCTTGCAGCAGATTATATACCTCCGAATTGCTTCTGTTTACATCATTATTAAAAGTCGCCTGAAGTTCAAGCGACTTTGTGATTATGTTTGTTTCCTCATCATCGAGAATCAGTATTGTTTTTGTGTTATTTCCCACTGTGCAGCCGTCACCATTCAAAAGCATAGAACACTCTCCGGCTATCAATGACATTCGGTAGAAATCAAATGTATTTTCTCCGAGCGTTTTCCCTGTTGCAAAATGAACCTGCCGCCTTTCGTTTTCAGGCGAAAGATATTTTAAGTCAATATCAAGATATATGCCCTCGCTGCCGAAATTCACACTGCAAACCGCCTCGTCAAAATCGGGGATTTTATCATCAGGCTTCAACTCTCCTGACATAATAAAATAGTCATCGGGCATAAATCCCGCCGCTTCAATCTTTTGTTTCAAATCGTCAAATACTTCACCGTTTGTTTTTGTACCTAACCGCATTACACGCCTTTGTTCGTCAGGCTCACTCCAAATGGTGTGTTGCACCGTTTCCTTGTAATTCATTGTCAAGCCTCCAATCAAGATGTTGTGCCATCATCATCAAACATTGAACCGTTAATAACAAAGCTGTCGGTAATGGTTTTGCAAAACTCAACACCGTTAACGCCGCCTCCGTAAATGTAAATATCATAACTATGTGTTTCGGGATTTTCTGCTGTTCCGGCAAGCGAAACTTCGGTATAAATAGTTCTTGATTTCATTATCGAAATCGGATTTTCCGCAGTGGTAAAAACAGTTTGAGTGCCACTGTTTGCCGTCCTTTCAAGAGGTACTGTATTGCCCTGTGTGCCGATTATATTTGTTACGGTATAATTCAGCTTTACATCAGCTTTCGTTGGCGCCTGAACAGTTTTTTGCGACGATTTGTTATTACCCCAAGAATTGCAGCCGCCGCTATGCGACACTATCCTTGTTGAAACGGATGTATTCAAATCAACCGTAAATCCGTATCCGCTTTTAAGCGTCTTAGGTGACATAGTATATTCCGCAGACAAACTTGTTTCATATATAAACTTGTGCTTGCAAGTATATTTATGTGAGCCGTGCCGTCTGCAAGATTTAGTTACGGTATGTGAATCTTCTTCCGTCCATCGTATAACCTCACCGCAGCTTGATGTATTATCATCAGGCAAATTCGGTTGTTCCGGCTCTGTCGGTTCATCATCAAGTTCGGGATTGCCGTTACTTTTGCTGCCATTCGGAATATCCGTCATTTTGCCGCCTTTATAGAAAGAAATCGTAACCGGGTAATCAAAATGAACCGCAACGGCTCCGGCATTTGCAAAGGTTTTATATCCGATAGCAATATTATTACTGCTCATCCAGTCGAAAGTCCCGTTTTCCCTGTCAACATAAATGTTCAAATCGGATTGCAAGTATCCCAAATTATTTTTTATTTGTGAGGGGTGTATAATGCCTTCTGAACCTGTATCATAGATATTATCGGGATTGAAAAAACCGTTTGCCGCACCTACCGGCCTGCCATTTTTCGTCCACATTGCATATCGGTTATATCCGTATGGCGCTACTACAAACGGAATCGCCTTATTAAGTCCTGCTACAAAGTGATCCCGATAATTGTATCTTTTATCAAAATTAAATTTCGGGTATGCCTTAAAAACAATTTTTCCGTTTTCATATTTAAAGGTAAATCCCTTATTCAAATTAAAGATATTATTAAGCGGTATGCCGTTTGCCGACATAACAACATCGACATTGTAACCGTCGTTAAGCAATGATATAACTTCATTCGGCAATGCCATATCAAACTCCATAACCGCATTTACGGCTTCCGCAAGCTGATCGGGATCATCAAAAACCTGTTTATCATAGATACGGACAAAATTATTGCCCCAATAACCGCCGGAATAATGCCACAATTCTACGCTGAATGTGTTTTGTGCCGAGACGATAAAGCTGTTTTCGTAGGTTTTATCCTCCGATATGGCTGTCTGCCACAGTCCCCACACATTACTTGCTGCATATGCCGATTGTGTCCCTGCAAAAAGCATACACAAAAGAAAAAGGAGAGCGAAAATTCGCCCTCCGGATAATATATTCTTTCTCATATTAAATTATCCTCCTTACCACTGAAACAGTTTTGAAAAATCATATTCAAAGGTTTCGCTGTTCTCGCCTGTTTCCTTAACAAGTGTAATTTCATTTGAATGAGCGGTACTGATGTTATAATATGCTGATTGCGCTTGCGAATCAGGCATATCCACGGCATCAACGCCTATTCTTATTACAACAAAGTCCAAATTATCGGGATTTGATAAATTTAGTTCTTTCTTAAAGCTTCCACTGTTGGGGATTTTATTTTCCTCTATCATTGTAAATCCCGTTGTCAATCCGAAGCTCGGTTCATCTTTCTTTGACTGCGATGTAATCATCAGCCAGTTTTCAAAGCCTTGCGGAAGTTCCGGAAATGTACCGCTTACATAATACTTGCCGTTTTCTTTATAAAACTTCAAGCTTTCAAGCGTTATATCCATAAAGTCCTTTGACTTCTGAACAGTCATTTTGCCGTCACTCATAACATCTGTATTCTTATTAAACGCCACATCGCCGTACATTTCTACACGATAGCTTGAGTCTATCATTCTTACAAGCATTGTTGTTGCCTCTGCTCTTGTAGTATAGCTGCCGCCGGAAAAGGTTCCGTCCGGCATACCGCATATAACACCTTTTGAATATACCTCTGCAACATACGGCTTACAGCTTTCGCAGACATCAGACCAATCCTTTATCTTTGCAATATACTCCTGCGTATCAGCGGCCTTAGTTTCCTTTAAAACCTTTTCCATTGTCCTTGCCGCAAATTTCGCCATTCTCTGCCGTCTGATGGGCTCGTCATATTCGTTTTCAGGCAATTCATCGGCTTCAATAATACCCAAACCTCTCGCTTTTTGAATATAGCCCTCTGCCCAATGTGCGTCATACACGATAGAACCCGTATCAACAAGACCAATAATGGTTTTTATAAACTCCGCATTTGTGATTTGGTTGTTCGGTCGGAAGGTGTGATCCTCATATCCGTTTATACCGCCCTTTTCCACAAGCATTTTCATATGCGGATAATACCAGTCACTTGTTTGTGTATCGCTGAAAATCGCCCTCTGCTGTTCCTGCTGTGTAACTGTCTGCGATATATTATCGCCAAGACTTAGTGTTATGCTGTCGGCAAAAGCCGTAGTACCCAAAAGCATACCGATACCGACCGCCGCTGCTATAATTCTTTTCATTGCTGTTTTTCCTCCTTGCTTTTCCTAAATTCTTCAATTTCATCTTTGTAATATTCAAGTAATGCCTTTTCAATAATTCTGCTGTTCGGAATATCCGTCTTTTCGTGCTTGTCAATAAGCCACTCAAAGATAGTGTTGTCAAGATATATCGCCGTTTTTGTTCTGTATACTGCACCCATAACAGTACCTCCGTATCTTTTTTTCGACTCCATTATAACACAAGTGTCGCCACCTGTCAACACCTAAAATATATTTTTATTCAAATCGCTGATTTCTCGCTTTTGCCTTAAACGGAATATCAATATCTACGGGAACCAACGAAGATAACAAAATCGGTTTCATTCTGACAACTCCCGATACCTGATACGAAGCCGGACTGTTTTTTATATTGGTGTTTTGAATAATCAGCTTATACTTCACTTTTCCGTCCTCAACACGCTCATTCGATGAATTGAGCTTCATTTCATTATGCAGATAGCTTTCAAATTCAGCCGTTGCAGTCGGAATATGTATCATAGATATATGCTCCATACGATACTCGTCAAGCATTGCATAATCCGTCGCAATATTAAGCGCCCTCGAAAGCTCCGTATCAATATACTCTTTCACAGTGAATATATGGTAAAATTCAACCGTTACGGCTGTAATAATGATGAACGCCATTATAAACAGAATAAAGAAAACATTAACCGCGCCGCTTTTTCTTTCCATTCAAAACACCTACTTCCAATAAAACTGACTGATGCCGATAAATTTCTTTTCAATCGGTATGCTTATAACAAGCGGGGATGTGAATGTAGGCTCAATCAGCTTAATGTCAATCGTATCATGAACCGTCAGCGTAAACTTCTGCCGCAGTTGAATTTTATTCGTACCGGAAATATATGCTGCGTTCCATGTTATTGTCGGATTTACACCCATTTCCGATTTCAGCTCATTTGCAAGCGCAGTGATATTACTATCTATTCTGCCGTTTGCTTCAACCGCCCTTACAAGAGTTTTCGCCATATAGTCCATATTCTGCTTATATATAAACGGTTTCCACAAAGCCACAAAACAAAATATAAGGCTCATTGCAACAGCAAATTGAAAAAGGACATCCAAGAAAGCCTCCGACCGCTTGCGTCTAAATTTCAATTTCTTCATCATCTTCGGATTCCTCCGTGCTTTCCGTTTTTTCACGCTCTGCAAAAGCCTCTATGTGTTTTCTTACTTCATCAGGCAGTTCCTCATAATATTTTATTGTCTTTCCGTCATCGCTTATATGAGCAATGGTTTTATAGTCATGATGGACTTCTTCAAGCCTGTTCCAGACGGTAGTTCCGTTGCCCAGATAACCAAAGCCCAAGTCATATTCCTTTTCCGACATTTAAAATACCTCCTCTCGTAACCTTGTTCCAAAACGAAACAAGATTACAAATTAGTATGCTTAAATCGTAAACACTGATTTAATTTTGTTTATTATATCATTGAACAGCTCGGGAATTGCCACACGCATCAGCGCCAGCAGTGCTGCACCGATAATTACGGTAATCAGAATTTTTATCAGCACATCAAGATACCCCTCGCCGCTTTTTACCGCCGTGACGCTTATCATTTTTACCCTGTTCATTGCCGCCTTACCTCTTACAATCAGTTTTCTCATAACAAAAATCTCCTTCCTGTTTTAATTAAAAATGCCCAATCCGTTTTTCAAATCAATGAAAATCGGATAGAGATATAAAAGAAACATCATAACGCCGACCGCAATCGTTGCCTTTTTAATCTTTCCGGGGCGTTTTGCAATCTCGCGCTTGATGTTTTCTCTTGCTAATATTTTCATTTCCTGTTCCATAAGATAAAAGAATGTTTCCTGATCAATCCCCTTACTTGTTCCGATTACACCGCTTATGAATGTTGAAAGCTGCGGAATATTGACTCTCTCGTCAAACCTTTGCAATGCCTCCTCTGTATTTCCTGTCTTTAAATCGGTTATCAGAATATCAAGGTCATACTTAAAATCATCTCCCACAATCTTTCGGTATCGCTCCATAAACTTCAAAATGTCCTTGCTGCTTTTTAAGGAATTGTTATATGTCCTCACAAATCTCGGCAGCTCGTCAAGAATTTTGCCGTTAATCTTCTTCAGCTTTTCTCGGGCAGCTTGCCGTTCTTTAAAAAACAGCATAATTCCGAGCAGCATAACGCACATTGTAATTACGGTAAGCCCCAGCGGAATAAATATAAATGATGACAAAATAACAAGCCCTGCCGTTACATACGCTTTTGCGTAATACTCGGCAGGACTTAAATTTATCCCGGCTCTCGCCAAATCCTTTTCAAGCTTTCGCTTTTGATAATTTTCCGGACGAATGAATTTTGAAATGATTTTGGTGAGAGGATATGTTACCGCAGTATAGAATCTTTCTCCTATGCCTTGCTTTCGCCTAAAGGCTGACATTGCCTTTTCTGTCCGTTTCGTCGGGAAATCTATAAAATTTCCGACTAATATATAAATGCCAAATGCAAGTAAAAGGACGGTTAGTATATAGTACAAATCGCACCACCTCCGTAAAAGAAAAAGGAGCAGCTAAGCTGTTACACTTAATTACTCCTGTTTATTTGCTTGATTTATAACAACCATTTATAGTCTTGTCTGCAATCCGGAACATAATCAACATAAACCGTGTTATCCTTAATTTGATAGACTAAAAGATACCTTTTTGTTACTATAATTATACCATGTATTTCTATCATAAGATAATTAAACTTTACAGCACCGAAACAGGCTTATTTACCTTTATCACATATGCCGTCGCAGCAAAAATCACTGCAAATGTCAAAGCAACTATAATCTGTCCCGCAAGCGTTCCTGTGAGAAGTCTGTACCACTCGGCATTCAGGAATCTCATCAGCGGAATATTAGCGGCAACCACAAGTGTTACACTGATATGGTCTTTATATATATTATACATCTGCGTATTGAGTTCCTCCTGTATTTGCTTAATATCCGACATTTTTTCAACAATAGTCGGCAGCACATACATAAGTTCACGATCCTGCTGACAAAGAATAAGCGTATCGCACCATTCCGAGAAAAAACTGTTATCCACTTTGCTTTTCAGCTTTCGTATATTTCTGCTTATATTACTGTCAACAAAGGTTTTCTCTGCAATAAACTCAGCAAACAGGTTATAAAACGGCGGTTCGATTCGGTGCAGATTTTCTTTGACAGCCTTTATTATATCGCCCGACTGCAAATAACTGTTGGTTATAAGCGACAGCGCCGTTTCCATCTGCTCGTTTATCATCTGCGTATATGCGGATTGCCGCACCGCAAGATATTCAAGCGGCACAAACAGCATACCGACAGCCAGCACTCCCGACAGTAATATATTGTTCATAAGCAAGCCGATAATCACACCGCCCAGAGAAAGCAAAAGCGACAGCCTGATATATTTTGAAAAAGTCATGTCGGAATTACTGCTTTTTAGCATTTCCTCCGATACAATTCTGAACCGTTCAAATACACCGGGTTTTCTATCGACCAATTTTCGCCGCTTTTTAAGCATTGTATTTTTCCTGTTTTCCGCAATACTTTGTTTTTTCAAAACAAGCGTATCATTTTGTCGGTTTCTTATCAATGCGGCAAATCCGATACAAAGCAGTATAAATATTATAACTCTGTAAATCATAATTAACCCTCCGTATCGGCTTCGGGACTCCAATTTTCTCCGGCAAACCTATGAATAGTCTGCAAATCTGCACCGTTTTCAAGCAAAATATTTGCAAGCCGTGATGAAATATTGCTGACCTTTTTATGATAGCCGACCATTTTATCTATCTGCGTTCCGTCCTTATTCATTATTCTGTCCGTTATCACATACTTATACAATGTCCGATAGATAATCCCGCCATCACGATAGTCCTCTGCCTCAATGATTTTCATATACTTTCTTGATTTGTCCGGCAGCTGCATTTTAAATGCCATAATCGGATATGCCTCAATTATCAGCTTCAGCATAAGCTCCTCCGACAGCTTTGTACCCGACATCATACACATTGTAAGGATTCGTGTATATGCCGCAAGCGCAGTGGAGGCGTGAAGTGATGTAATAATCGTATGTCCTGTTCGTCCTGCCTCCTGTGCCGTCATTGCTTCCTCGCCGCGCATTTCGGCAGGAACTATAATCTGAGGATCAAAACGCAGTGATTTTTTCAAAAGAACATCAGCGGAAACATTTTGTGCCGGGTTTTGTGACGGTCTTGTTTTTGTATGAATGACACGGTTTAAAATTCTGCCGTTTTCGTCTTTCACTTGCAGATTTAATTCTCTTGAGTCCTCGATACTGTAAATACGCTTATCGTAAGGAATACTCCTAAGAATAAAGCCTATATCGGTTGTTTTTCCGCTGCCCGTTGAACCGGCAATGCCGATACTGACACCGTGCGAAATGCAAAGCGTAAGCAAATCCAATTCTTCCTCCGTTGCGGTATCCCAATCAATAAGCTGCTGTTTGGTAATAACATTGTTTTTCTGTTTTCTGATTGAAAACACCGCCCCGACCGCCTCATCAATACACGGCGGTATAATTGCGGATATTCTAACACCCTGTGTAATAAAGCTGTCCTGCGTAGGCTGAGAACCGTCAATAATGACGCCGCCAAGCTGACACATCTTCTTTGTCATATCAATACATTGCAGCGGCGTTAAAAAATGCTCGTCAATTTTGCTCCAACCGTTAGAGGTAATAATCTCAATATCATTCCAGCCGTTACAGTTGATTTCTTCAACCTCGTCATCATAAATATATTTTGTCAAGAATCCGAACCCTGCCATATCCTCATAGCATTTATCCACCAGTTCATTCAGACTGTCATATTCAAGACAGGCAATGTGCTTTTGATAAATATACTTTGAAAGCAGATTTTTAAGAAGCGCTGCGCCCTGCGGCTTTGATATGACATTTGCAAGCTCACCCGAATGATTTTTGCTTATCTCGGCTCTGACAATTTCCAGAACCTCCTCATAAGGCTTTGCGTCTGTTTTTATTTCTTTTTTTACAGTCTTTTCGTGCTGTGAAACCTCATAAATAGCCTGATATACGCTGAATTTACTCATCTGAAACACACTCCCTTATGCAGTCCGCAAGCTTTTGTATGTCGAAATAAAATCCGTTTTTTGTAAGGGCGGCAAGCTGACCTTTATTTTCTGCCTGTTCCACATTTTTATAATGCGGAATTGTATGAAACATTTTAACCCCGACAGTTTTCTCAACATTTTTAATACCGACATAGTTTTTATCATTGTTTGCGATATGAATGATTTTACCGGGCGGTATTTCAAGTGCAGAATACAGCGTTCGGTAGCTGTTATAAAAGGCTGTGCCTGTAATCGTAGGCTTTATAAGGTTTACAATCTTATCCGCATAAATGATACTGTAAACGGAAAGCGGATTGTTTATTTCAGGCTCGCAGTCAACTATGAGATACCCGAACATCGCTTTCATATCGGAAAGCATTTCTTTTGCTCTGTCACCGTTAATTCCGTTTTCCTCATCGGCAAGCATAAGACAATCGTGGTTATTTGCAAGCGACATCAAAAACAGATTTTTATTATTCGGGCAAGGCACAAAGGCTTTTGCATTATCATATTTTGATAAAGAGATTTCATACAAACCGCGGCAATCTTCAATAACTGCTCCGAACAAATGCTGAATTATGCCGCAGACCATATTTGTTGACAATATCCCCACAAGAGAGTTTTGTGCCAGCATATATCCGAGATTTGCGGCAACGGTAGTTTTTCCGCTGCCGTGACCTCCGCATACCGTTATTATTTTTCCCATTATCAAACTCCTTTCCGTAACCTTATTCCGATTTGGAACAAGGTTATCACATTTTTGCTGTTTTTATCAGGCTTTCCCGTATATCCATACCGTCAATTTCATTCCCAAGACAATACCAGCCGGGGCTTTCCTCTCTTGCAAAAAGCTCCGCACGAGGAATATCACCGACAAGCCGTACAATCCTTTTTCTTACCTCATCAGGCTTTTTGCTGTGTGCCTCAATCGGCGTATCAACCACTGTATGTACGCCTTTTGAAATGCGTTTCGGGTGTCCTTTTGTTGCTATGATGCAGATTTCGGGGTTTGCTCTTGTCCAAAACCCCAAACCCCAGAACCATTTATCCGTTTGCTTTTTGCACCGTTTAACCCAACAAAAACCGAGCGTTTTATATTCAAAGCCCCAGCGTTTTATCGTTTCAAGGCCTTCAAGCAAACAGGGGAACGTAACCCAAAGAAATAAAATACAATCATCATCCGCAATATCGGCAACGGGCAGTGAATATATATCCTCTTTACTCATAGTCCGGTAATGATTTTCGGCGCTTCGCCCCTGACCTTTCTTTGAATATACCTTATAAGCCCATGGCGGATCGGCATATATACACTTAAACTTCATTTTTCGTACCTCGCTCAAATTCCGCAATTTCCTTTATTTTAAGCGCGATTGCATAAACAACCGATACCGTAACGCTGTTTCCGGCTTGCTTATAAAGCTGTGCGTCCGAATTTACGGCTGCTGCCTTATCAAAATATTTATCCTCAACCGCTTGCAGCCGCCAAGCCTCACGCGGCGTAAGTCTGCGTATTCTGATACAACACCTGAATGTATCCATATCCATGTTATAAATACACTTTTCACAGCTGCATATCGCAATACCGTGTCTGTCCTGCGTGGTAAGGCAAAACATAGGCTCGCCGTTTTCTTTCATTCGCCGTCCGTTCTGCCTTTTATTTTCTCTTTCAGGTGTTATAAAGGCTCTCACACAGACACAAAGAACGCCGGAATTATCTCCCGTGCGGTTGGTAATTCCGGCGTTTATTCTTGCTTTGACACATCTTGAAATATTCGTTATAACGCTTTTCTTGTTTAAGTCCATAAAACTGAAATTTGTTAAATAAAGTCCCGTCCTGCCGCCCATACCTCCGCCGTTTGCGGTAAGCGTTACCGAGCAGCCTTTCGGGGAATATACACGCTCGCCCTGTGTTCCGCCTATAAGCTCAATAAGATTTTTTCCGTCTGTTGCGGTGATAGGAAATACTTTTCGTCCGGTTCGGCTTCCAGTATATCTTCGAGCGACAATAAAAACTCGTTCTCTGTTTTGAGGAACGCCGAAGAATTTTGAATTAAGCAGTCCGTACTCAGTATCATAGCCGAGTGCGGCCAGCGAATACAAAACCTCGGTAAAGTCCCATCCTCCGTTAACGGATAAGAGATTTTTAACATTTTCAATGATAAGCCAATCGGGACGATCTTCGGCAGTTTTGCCTTTGAGCAGCCTAACAAGTTCAAAAAATAAACCGCTTCGCTCTCCGTTAAGTCCTCTTTGCTTGCCGCTGACTGAAATGTCCTGGTTATCCCGATATCAGGATAATCAAGATTATGCCGAGAAAACAATTATCCCGAAGTTTAGTCTGCAATCTGCGTAAACAGTAACATTGCAAATAAAAA
>CAKSIN010000038.1 GCA_934463115.1 uncultured Clostridia bacterium | reverse complement strand
GGCTTATGAGATAACAAGTTTTTTATGTGATTTTCTTGAAAAATAATCACAATGTATATTATACGAGGGAACGACCTATGTGTCGTTCCGCCGGTAATTGCTATTGTTTGAATTCGCGTCACTTTGTTTCCGCAAATTTTGAATTTACGATATATATACCCGCGCAAACCATTATCAGTGCCGCAGCATGGTTTAACCCGAACGAATAACCCTCATGCAGCATAACGGCAGACAGCAGAACACCGAACAACGGATTTAAAAATCCGTACACGGTAACTCTTGAAACGCGGTTGAATTTCAGCAGTATTCCCCACAGCGAATATGCAACGGCAGAGACAAGTGCCAAGTACAAAAGCATTGCTGTCCTCTGAAAGTTTAGCGGGGCGAGTCTGCCGCCGAATGCGAGTGCACCGACGGTCATTACCATGCCGCCGAAAAGAAATTGATATCTGCTTATGCAAACCGGGTTTATTTTATCCGAAAACCGTTTGGTGCACACCGATGAGAGCGCATAGCTGATTGTTGAAAACAGTACAAAGGTGTCACCGAGTGCATTTACCGATATTTTGCCGCCTGCCTTAACGAGCACAACTCCGGCAAATCCCAGCACGCACCCGAGCACTTTACACAGACTCAGCCGTTCCATTTTGAATATAAGGCTCGATATCAGAATCGCAAAAAATGTCCCGGACGCTTCCACTATCGATGCGTTTACACCGGTTGTTTTTGCAAGACCTATGTAGAAAAAGAAGTATTGCAGAATTGTCTGAAAAAACGATATCAGCAAAATTTTGGGAGCGGATTCTTTGTTCGGGCGCATAAATTTGCGCGATGCGGCGCTGCCCATAGCAATTGTCAGTATTCCGGCAAGCGTAAAGCGAACACCGGCAAAAAGTATCTGTGTTGCTGTGTCCGAGCTGTCTATGCCGAACATTTCATATCCGACCTTTATGCACGGGAAAGCGCTTCCCCACAAAAAGCAGCTTATTGCCGCCATAATAAATATAACCGAATTTTTCTGCATTGTATTTTTATTCATTTAAACACCCCCGTGGCAATAATTAGATTATACATCACCAACTTGATTTTTTCAATCTCATCTTACGAAAAAAGTCACATATCTTACTGCATAAATTCGTTTATAATTTACAAAGCTATGTGCTATCAGACAAATATTGCACAAAATAATTGACACAAAATGCCATATAATGGTATAATTTCCGTAGAAAAATAAAAGGGGGGGAGTTTTATGTATTGCGAAAAATGCGGTGCAAAGAATGATGACAATTCGCTTTTTTGCACCGAATGCGGTCAGGCGTTTCGAAAGGAAACGTCTGCACAAAAAACACGTGCGGCTTACGCTCCGCCGACAAAGCCGACAGCCGCAAAAAGGAAAGGCAGCGTTAAAAGGACGGTGATAATAGCGGCGGTAATTGCGCTTGCAGTTATTATCGGGGTGCTGTACTATATGGGCAAGACCGCTACGGCTCCGATAAAGACGGCACAGGGTTATTTTGACTGTTTGGCAGGCGGAAACATGAAGGGCGCATTTTCGATGCTGGATATTTCGGAAAGTGAGTTTGTAACGGAAAAGTCTTTTTCTGCCATAATGAATGCTCAACTCGGCGATATCGGCGGCAATGTGACAAACTCTGCGTGCCGCGAGATACCGTCGGATGATATGCTCGAAAAAAACTATCGCGTTACCTACACTCTGCGCGGCGGTTCCGGCAAGAAAACAATGGAGATTACACTTGTCAGACAGCCCGGAAAATCCTGGCTTCTTTTCGACAACTACAAGGTATCGGCAGCGGCAATAACGGCAGAAAACGTTCGTATTGAGGCAATTAAGGGTTCAACGCTGTATATTGACGGTAAAAAAGCGGATAAAAAATACCTCAAGAAAAATTCCGATTCATCCGGAGATGTGTATGCGATACCAAGTATTTTCGCAGGAAATCACAAGCTCAAATGCACCGCGCCGTTTATGAAAGATTCGGAGTTTGAGGGCGATATCGCAAGCGGAGGGACATATGAATTCACCAAGGCGACAATAAGCGATTCCGCAAAAGATGAAATCAGGCAATCGCTGCTCGATGCCATGCAGCAGATTTACAACTCGGCGATAAAGAAAAAATCATTCTCCGGTCTGGAAAAATACGCGTCCGAGGACGGTGAAGAAGAACTGCATGACTACTATGATGAGGTGTGCGATTCGGTAAGGAGCGATTACTACGAATCGGAGCTGAAAAGTGTGACATTCTCGGATTTGAGTTTTACCGGAGCGTTGGATGTCGATGATGATGAGATTGAATATGACATGAATGCCTCTGTAAGATTTACATATTCCTATGTGTATGAGGACTACGACGGCGAGATATTTGAGGATAGTGTGGACACACCGCAAAAGGCGTCGGGCGAAATCAAAGTTGTCTATGAGAACGGAAAGTGGCTTATAGATGATATAGAATTGTATCTCGGATTGTATTTTTAAGGAAATTTTCTGCACTTTTTGACGGAGTCAAAAATTAAAAGAATAAAGGAGAGAAAAAACTATGTCTAAATTTTGTAAGTATTGCGGCAAGATGCTTGCCGATGGTGAAATTTGTGATTGTGCGGGAGCACAGTCTGTGCAGCCAAACGAAGCGACACAACCGAATGATGCGGTTCAGACGAACGAAACAGTTCAGCCAAATGTTGCGGCTCAGCCAAATGTTGCGGCTCAGCCAAATGTTGCGGCTCAGCCAAATGTTGCGGCTCAGCCGCCGCAGGCGGAGGTTACAATGCCGCATGGCACACCGGACTACAATGCCGGAGAATATACGACTGCGCCAAATCCGAATATAGAGAAATCAAAGGCGTATCTTGCCGATTTGTTTGCAACAGCAAAGGCAATATTTGCCGAGCCGTACAATGCCGGTTCTCAAATGGCGGGCAGATGCCGTGATAGAATCGCATGGGGGTTTATCGGTCTGTATTCTGTGATAGTTGCGTTGTTTGTTTGCGTTTATGCCGGAAAATACAATTCGTTTCTCGGCGGTTTTGCAGTGTTTGACCAAGATATTGCACTTCAGATTCAGAGCGTCAAATTCTCAATCCCCACCGTGTTTGTTGTAACGGCTTTTCTCACATGCGGCATGGCATGTCTCACGGCGGCGATACTGATGATGTTTGTAAAGCTTTTTAAGGGCGAAACGACCTACAAACATATGCTTTGTGTGGCAAGTATTGCGTCGCTTTTCAAGGCGCCGTTCGTGCTTTTGGGAGCAATAGTCCGTTTCTTCAAATCACTTCCGGTTAACGCAAAGATACTGTCGGATATCGGTGATATCGGTGATTTGTTTGAGTCGGTTGCCGGCTTTGGCAAGGCATTTGTCGGCACAATATATGTTCCGATAATAATCGCCACATTCGGCGCATTGCTTTCAAAATTCTGTGCATTCACCGTGCTGCCGGCGGCAACATCGCTCAAAAGAGACAGAGCTCCGTATGTAATGTTTCTCACTTCAATTGTTGCATCAATTGCACTTGGAATTGCCGTTAAATATATTATGCCTATCTGCCTGCCGACCACAATCAAGGCTGCGCTAAATCAGATTAATCTAAATTCACTGCTCAACGGTGATTTGTTTTAACATCGGAGGGAGTGTGCATATATGAAATGTTCAAAATGCGGATATGACATCCCTGACGGTGCGTCATTTTGCAGAAATTGCGGCGAAAAAGTAACGGCGGCTCGGGAAAGGTACTGTGTTCACTGCGGTGCAAAGCTCGATCCGGATTCGGTTTTTTGCACAGAGTGCGGAAGCAGAAATGACGGTATAACGTCGGCAAATGAACAGCCCGATACAACGGCGGCAGCGGAGCAAAGCGAATATACATATAACGCAAATGCCGGTGTCGGCAGAACGCCAAAATCAGATGCCGACAAAAAGAAAACGGCGGTTATTGCGGCAGTTGCGGCGGTTGTCGCTTTTGCGGTGATTGTCATTGTCGGCGGATACATGATTAAAGAGACAAGAAAAAATATTCCGTCATCCTCGGTGAGCGAAAGCAAGAATACAAAAAAAGATAAAAAGGCCTCGAAATCAAAGTCAAACCAGGCAAATAAAAAGAAAGTGAACGAAATCAGCCGCGACACAGTCGAAGGCATTGTTGCCGCATCGCTTCCGAACACTAATGTGGGAATATATGTAAAGAATCTTTCCAACGGTTATGAATTCGGTTATCGCGAAAACGAAAGTTTTCTTGCGTCGGCAATGGGGCAGGTTGTGATTTTGGACACGCTGTCCGACATAATGCGGAAACAAGACATATCGCCGGATGATGAGTATTTGTATTTTTCATACATGCCGAACGGCAAGGAGGCACCCGACAGCAAAAATCAGAACGGCGATTCGCTCGGGCTGAAGAAATATATTGAGGATGTGGCGGTGTACGGTGACAACAACAAGTCAAACACTCTTGTGGACTATATAGCGCGTCTCGGCGGCGCGGCGAGCGGATTTGACGTTATCAACAAATCATTGTCCGACAAAGGTATGACAGTGACAAAGATAAACCGAAAAACATTTATCAACCCGGCACTTGTGGATAACAGCGTTACACCGAATGTCACATCGCCAAAGGAGATTGCCGGAATTTTCGAGGAGCTTATTAACAAGAGCGCCTACGGCAGCAAAAGCTATATGACAAATATCTTCCGCTGTCAATCTACCGACGGTTCGCCTGTCGGGATGAAAAAGTTTATCCCGGATAAATACACTTCGTGCAATGCCAATGCACTGACCGGTACATCAACAAATGATGTCGCACTTATATCGGACGGGAAAACCGAAATTGCTGTTGCCATTCTCATGCAGACAGATGATGCACACGCAAAGACCGAGAACGACGCAGCGCGAAAGGTTCAGCAACAGCAGTTGATTGAATACATCGTTCAGAATCAGTTTTCAAGCGGGGAATAGCGGTTATGACGGTAAATGGTGAAAAACAAAAGAAATTCAACGGCCGTGTTGCGATAGTTGTGATTTTGTGCTGTATTGCAAGCTTTTTTGCCGGTGCGGCATGTGTGTACTACGGTATGCCGGATGCCAAAAAAGCATCGGCAGAAAACTCTGTCGGTTCTGAAAATGCAAACGAAAAAAAGCAGAGCAAATCCAAACGGAAAAGTGCTGACAAAAATGCGGAGGAAAACAAGCGGCTTGCCACGCTTGCCGAAGATATGGACGAGCTGTTTACCTCACGTCACAAAGGCGCTGTTTTATCGCTGTACATAGAAAATCTTGACACGGGAGCGCATGCGGCATTAAGAAATCAAAAAATGAACAGTGCAAGCATGATTAAACTCTTTATAATGCAGGCGGTGTATGATGACTGCGCAAAAAACGGCGCGGAACTATCACAGGAAGAAAAGCAAATGCTGCACAAGATGATTGCCGAAAGTGACAACAAATGTGCAAATTACTTTGTTGACAAATACGGCGGCGAAAATGAAAAACGTAAGATAACAGAGAAAAACGGTATCAACCGTGTTATATCCGAATCCGGCTACAGCAACACCGAGCTGAACAGAAAAATGCATGATGTTACTCCGCCCGAGGGACCGAGCGGCTACGAAAATTACACATCTGTGTGCGATGTTGCAAAGCTGCTTAGGGGAATATACAAAAAAGAACTTTTGGGTTCTCCTTATGATGAAATTATGCTGAGTACTCTCCTCGACCAGGAGCGTACAAACAAAATTCCGTTCAAAATAAAGCAAAAGTACCCCACGGTACGCATTGCAAACAAAACCGGGGAGCTGTCGCAGACAGAAAACGATGCGGCAATCATTATGGGTGACGGTTACAACTATATTTTTGTTGTAATGACGGACAACATACCCAAAAAAGAAAATGGTGACACCGATTACAAAGAAAAAGAGAGGGTGTGCGAAACCATTTCGGATATGGGGTTGATGTTGTTAGAATTCAATTCCCCCTCCGCTTCATGACGGTGAGAACGTGCGGGACACAATAGAAACTTAAAAATCAACCGAAAAGCGCCGCCAAAAGGGCGCGAAATTATCGCGCCGCAATTTGGCTAAAAACGGCACTGCAATAGGATAAAGGATTATATGCAATGCCGATTTTGCGCTACGGTTGATTTTTTCGTTAATTGTGTCAACCGCACAACCTCAATGTCACTCGTCGGAGGGGCAATTTTCCGCGGTGAAAACCTTGTTAGTTTACTTGTAGATGATTGGTGGTAGGCTAAACTTTTGCGCTATCGGCAACTGCAAAGGCTCGATACACGCCGTAGGGGATAGGTTATCAACCGTTCCGCGGACAATCACAATCGTTTGATAATGTCCACTATTTGGCTCCCTCCATGAGGGAGCTGTCAGCGTTAGCTGACGCTTATCCTTGGCTCCCTCCTTGAGGGAGCTGGCTGCGAAGCAGACTGAGGGAGTACAGCAAATTTCCCCTCCGCCTCATGATAATGAGAACATGCGGGACACATCACTATTTAAAAAAATGAATATTTAACTCCGCCAAAGGGGCGCGAAATTATCGCGCCGCAATTTGGCTAAAAATGGCACTGCAATAGGATAAAGGATTATATGCAGTGCCGTTTTTGAGTTATATTCATTTTTTTCATAGGATGTGTCAACCGCACAACCTCAAAATCATTCATCGGAGGGGAATTTTTCCGCGGTGAAAACCTTGTTAGTTTACTTGGTGCTGTTAGGTGTGTTTCCGGCATAGTGCGCCGTAGGGGATAGGTTATTAACCGTTCCGCGGACAACCACAATCGTTTGATAATGTCCACTATTTGGCTCCCTCCATGAGGGAGCTGTCAGCGTTAGCTGACGCTTATCCTTGGCTCCCTCCTTGAGGGAGCTGGCTGCGAAGCAGACTGAGGGAGTACAGCAAATTTCCCCTCCGCCTCATGATAATGAGAACATGCGGGACACATCACTATTTAAAAAAATGAATATTTAACTCCGCCAAAGGGGCGCGAAATTATCGCGCCGCAATTTGGCTAAAAATGGCACTGCAATAGGATAAAGGATTATATGCAGTGCCGTTTTTGAGTTATATTCATTTTTTCTCATAGGATGTGTCAACCGCACAACCTCAATGTCATTCGTCGGAGAGGCAATTTTTCGCGGTGAAAACCTTGTTAGTTTACTTGTAGCTGATTGGTGGTAGGCTAAACTTTTGCGCTATCGGCAACTGCAAAGGCTCGATACACGCCGTAGGGGATAGGTTATCAACCGTTCCGCCAATAACTGCAACTGTTTGAAAATGCACCGTAGGGAACGCCGATAGCCGACGGCATAATTTTTGTCGTAAACGGTTGATTTTCGCACGGTTTTATGCTAAAATTGTAACATCAAATGTAAAACATTAAATTGCGAGGCAAGAAAATGTACTTTGAATATGATGACAATGCAATCGAATATCTAAAAAGCAAGGACAAAAAGCTAAGCGACGTCATAGATAAAATCGGGCATATTAACCGCAATGTTGACAATGATTTGTTTTCATCGGTCGTTCATCACATTGTAGGGCAGCAGATTTCAACAAAAGCGCAGGAAACAATATGGCGGAGAATCAATGACGGTTTATGTGTATTAAATACCGACAGTATCATTGCCGCCGGAACGGAAAAACTGCAATCTTTTGGCATTACGTTTCGCAAGGCGGAATACATAACAGACTTTGCACACAAAATCAAAAACGGTGAATTTGACCTTGACGGGATTTGGCAGAAATCCGATGATGAAGCGATATCCGAGCTTGTTTCGCTTAAAGGTATCGGTGTATGGACTGCCGAAATGATACTGTTGTTCTGCATGCAGCGTCAAAATGTTTTTAGCTTTGATGATTTGGCAATACAGCGCGGACTTCGTATGGTTTATCACCACCGAAAAATTGACCGTAAGCTGTTTGAAAAATATCGCAGACGTTTTAGCCCGTATTGCAGTGTCGCAAGTTTGTATTTATGGGCGGTTTCGGGCGGAGTGATACCCGAAATGAAAGATTACACCCCAAAATCAAACAGAAAAAATGAGCAATTATAACACACAGTGATATCGGGAGTGTTGATTATGATTTATACATACAAATATAATTCGCCGCTCGGCATATTAACAATTGCAAGCAACGGCGAGGCATTGACAGGATTATGGCTTGACGGACAAAAATATTTCGGAGATACTATGATGAATGATAAATGGCAGGAAAAAGTCCTTCCGATTTTTGAAAAAACTGCAGCGTGGCTTGATATATATTTTTCAGGAAAAAATCCCTGCTTTGTGCCGCCGTTATTATTTAATACTTCGCCTTTCAGGAAAATGGTTTGGGATATACTTTTAACAATTCCGTATGGAAATACCATGACCTACGGTGAAATTGCGAGAAATATTGCCGAAAAAACGGGAATTGAAAAAATGTCCGCTCAGGCTGTCGGCGGTGCTGTGGGACACAATCCGATTTCAATTATCGTACCCTGCCACAGGGTGGTCGGCACAAACGGAAGTTTAACCGGCTACGCAGGAGGAATTGAACGCAAAATTAAACTCTTGGAGTTTGAAAACACTGACATGAGCAGATTTTTTATTCCCAAAAAAGGTGCTGCACTATGATAGGAGGTACTATATATGATTATTTCGGCGGCTGTTGAAAAGATGATTGAATTTTACAAGGGTAATGTGCATGACATTGCCCATTTTATGAAAGTCTGGGCATTTGCCAAAACGATTGGAGAACAAGAACAACTTGATGTACATACCATGCAGATTCTTGAACTTGCGGCTATTGTTCACGATATTGCTTGCCCGCTTTGCCGTGAAAAATACGGAAATACCAACGGTAAAAATCAGGAAATCGAAAGCGCACCGCTTGTTAATGAATTTCTGTCCGATTTGCCTGTGTCCGCGCAGGACACAGAACGTATTTCGTGGATTGCCGCACATCATCACACCTATGAAAATGTGGTCGGACTCGATTATCAGATTTTGCTGGAGGCGGATTTTCTCGTTAATGCAGAAGAAATCGGATATAAACGTTCTGCTGTTGAAGCCGCCAAAAAGAATATATTTAAAACAACAACGGGAACACGTTTGCTTGAATCAATATATTTGCACTTGCAATTTTAAAATTCACGGTAAACGGTTGACAAAACCGATTTTCGGCTGTATAATGATAATAGAAAAAGGCAAGACCTCAAACGGTTATGCCAAGACATTAAAATTATTTTAAGAAAATAACGCTAATGCTTTGCAAGGGCTGGCGTTATTTTTTTATGATTATGATTAACACAATTAAAGTGATAATATATATCATTATGTAAACATATTCCATAGCGACCACCTCCTTTCACGGAGATGATGGCATAACCGCCCAGCTTTTACACTGTTTTTAGTATTACCTTTAAAATCGGATTTCTCCGACAACTCATATTATACATCATTTATTCCGAAACTTCAAGACCTTTCGACAAAAACGTTATATGCACTCTATATTGTGCAATTCTTTTTAGGAATAATATTATATAAATAACCCCTCAAAGATACTCTCTTTGAGGGGTTATACTAAAGCTATAAGATTAAAAATGCTGACTCATTAATTTATTCGTTATAAACATATTCAAGCGGATTGAGAGCGTTGCCCGTTGCGGTATCGATAACCTCAAAGTGAACATGCGGTCCCGTACTGCGTCCGGTGTTTCCGAGTTCGGCTATTTTGTCGCCTTTAGCCACCTTATCACCTTTTTTAACGCACAGTGTGCTGCAGTGGGCATATAATGTTGTATATCCGTTTTTGTGGTTTATCTTAACAACGTTTCCGTAACCTTCTTCCCAGTCGGCGTACACTACCTCGCCGCCGTCGGAAGCCGTAATTGCATCGCCGATATTTCCGGTTATATCTATTCCGCGGTGTTCACGTCCCCAACGCTGACCGTAACGCGACGACAGAGAACCGTTGTACGGACGGTCAAAACTTCCGGTTGCATTGCCTTTTTCTACCGGTTTTGTTCCCACAACAAGGATTTCGTCCGTTGCGTCGGTTGTTTTGGAATCAATGATTTTTTCGATAATGTGCTTGCCGTTTATGCACACCACATTTTTGTCCGTAATCGTGTAGCCGGATTTTCCTTCTGTCTGCACGGATGTTTCACCCTCGTACAGGTTGTCGTCATTTTTTGTTTTTGTGGAATAGTCTATAATCTGTGTTTCCGTTGTGTCCGATGTTGTCATTACTCTTATGTACGGAATTTCGGAGCGTACATTTATCTTTGTTGTTTTTCCTTCTTTAAATTTCGGGTTAAGATTAAGCAGTTCCGATTTGCTCATACAGAACTTCTTCAGCAAATTATCCAGCTTGTCGGTTCCGGATATCTCCACCTCTGAATCCAGATTATACGTTCGGTTAAGCATGTCTACGGCTTTGTCTCCGCTTTTGATCATGCCGTAGGGGACAGCCTCATGTACAAACTGAACATCGTCAAGTACTTTGTATGATTCGGTATCGGAATAGTCGGCATATTGTGAAATAAACTTTTCGTACGCGCTGCGGCGCTCCTGTTCGCTTTCAAATGCCACAACCGTTTTGCCGTTTGAAAGTATGCTGAATGCATCTTCCAAATACGGACACGTTGATTTGAACTTTTCCGCGAGTTTGCCTGCATCGGTAAAACGTCCCATAAGCACTGCTTTCGGTGTTGTGGTTACCTGTGCATCAATTACGTTGCTGCCGTTAAAATACGGAGCGTAATTTTCATTAATATCGGTTATCATTTTTTCAACGTACTTTGCTGACGGAGCTGTTCCGATAATCTCGCCGTCAACAATAACGCTGCATCCGATTTTAAATATAGAGAAAAAAGATATTGCAAATATTACTAAAATAACAGCGCAGCAAACACTAAATGATCTTTCGCGGATTGATCGGAAAAGCTCAGCCGATCTTTCTTGTAATCTCATTTTGTCACCTCAATTATAATTTTATGCTGTCTGACATAGGTGCTTTGATATTCATACACAGTTTGAAATTATAACACATAGATATGTTAAAAACAAGGTAAAAATGTAACAATTTTGTAAAGAAATTGTGAATTAAAAGAAATGTTGCCGCGAAAAAATAATAAAAAGGCGAATTTGACACCATTCAAATGCCCTTGTAAAGCGGTGTTAACAATTTTTGTAATATTTTACCATAAAAAGTGCGGCAAACACGCTTAAAAACAGTGCTTGCCGCATAAAAAAGCATATATCTTATCTTTTTTACAGTTAAAATCAGCAGATTCCCTGAGCCATCATAGCGTCGGCAACCTTCTTGAATCCTGCGATATTTGCGCCGGAAACAAGGTCTTTTTTGCCGCCGAATTCTTTGCCGTATTCATCGGCTGCTTTGTAGGACTCTCTGTATATTGTAACCATGATATCGTGGAGCTTTGCATCAACTTCTTCAAATGTCCACGAAAGTCTCTGCGAGTTCTGGCTCATTTCGAGTGCCGATGTAGCTACGCCGCCTGCATTCGAAGCTTTTCCGGGAGCAAAGTATACGCCGTTTTCCTGGAGATACTTTGTAGCGTCAAGGCTTGTAGGCATGTTTGCGCCCTCTGCAACGAGGAAGCAGCCGTTTGCAACAAGTGCCTTTGCGTCATCTATAAGGAGCTCGTTCTGCGTTGCGCAGGGGAGAGCTATGTCGCACTTAATGCTCCAGATACCCTTGCCCTCTGTGTAAACAGCGTTCGGTCTGTAGTTAAGATATTCTTTGATTCTTCCTCTCTTAACTTCCTTGATTTCCTTTACGGCTGCGAGGTCTATGCCCTCCGAGTCGTAGATGTATCCGTTCGAATCCGAAAGAGCAACAACTTTTGCACCGAGCTGCTGAGCTTTCTGGGTTGCATATATAGCAACGTTTCCGGCACCGGACACAACAACTGTTTTTCCTTCAAATGATGTTCCGAGGTCTTTGAGCATTTCTGCCGCAAAGTATACAAGACCGTAGCCTGTAGCTTCCGTTCTTGCAAGCGAGCCGCCCCATGTGAGGCCTTTTCCTGTGAGAACACCCTCGTATACATTTCTGATTTTCTTGTACTGACCGAACATATATCCGATTTCTCTTGCGCCTGTTCCGATATCGCCCGCAGGAACATCGGTGTCTGCGCCTATGTGTCTGTACAGTTCGTTCATAAAGCTCTGGCAAAATGCCATAACCTCTCTGTCCGATTTGCCCTTGGGATCAAAGTCGCTGCCGCCTTTGCCGCCGCCGATGGGGAGGGTTGTAAGAGAGTTTTTGAATACCTGTTCAAAACCGAGGAATTTGATTATTCCGAGGTTTACGGACGGGTGAAGTCTGATACCGCCCTTGTAGGGACCTATTGCGCTGTTGAACTGAACTCTGAAACCTCTGTTAACATGAACTTTGCCGTTGTCGTCTACCCACGGAACTCTGAACATGATTTGTCTTTCGGGTTCTACTATTCTTTCGAGCAGAGCAGCCTTTTCGTATTCGGGGTGTTTATCAAATACAGGCGCAAGGCTCGTAAGAACCTCTGTTGCCGCCTGGATAAATTCCGGTTGTGCAGGATTCTTTTGCTTTAATTCTTCCAATACTCTTTCAACGTAAGTCATTTTGTTGAACCTCCTAATAGATATATTGTATTCGGTACAGTCCGAACGTACTGTGTGAACAAAAAATTTGTTCATTTAACTATGGATATTTTATCACTTTTTGGATTTTAATTCAAGAGGTATTTGAAAATTCATCAAATTATATCATTTTCGCACGTTTTTTATGCCTTCAACTATTAATTTTCGTGCCTCGGCAGCCTCTTTGGCGGTTGTAACCGGTGTTTTGTCCAACGGATATGGTATTTTGAGAGCTTCATACTTAAATTTTCCCATATCGTGATACGGCAGAACTTCGAGAGCCTGTACATTTTTCAGACTGCCGATAAATTCGCCCAGTTTAATCAGCATGTCGCGGTCAAGTGTGATACCGCGAACCACAACATGTCGTATCCACATGGGAATGTTGTTTGCATCGAGGTATTTTGCAAAGTTCAGCACATTTGTGTTTGCGTGCCCGGTGAGGTTTTTGTGCGCATCGGTATCTATGTGTTTTATGTCGAGCAGCACAAGGTCGGTGTACTTTATCAGATTGTCAAAATCTTCGGTGCGGTCTTTGTTAAAAACGATTCCGGACGTGTCGAGACATGTGTGAATACCTCTTTGCTTTGCCTTCATAAACAGCTCGGTAACAAACTCAATCTGTAAGAGCGGTTCGCCGCCCGTTACCGTCAGACCGCCGTTTTTCAAAAAGTTGCGGCAGCCTTCGTATTTTTGCAATATCTCGTCGGTATCAACAATTGTTCCGCCGCCGGTATCCCATGTGTCCGGGTTGTGGCAGTACAGGCAGCGCATGGGGCAGCCTTGCATAAAGAGTACAAACCGCACTCCGGGACCGTCTACCGTGCCGAGCGTTTCTATGCTGTGTATGCGTCCTTTCATTGTTTATCACTCCTGTTATACATGCTTAAAAGACGCACCGACTGCGTTCGGCGCGCCTTTTTGCGGGTTGAGGATGTTAATATCCGAGCACAAATTCAAAAAACCATCACATGTTGCGTTCGGTGCGTTTTTTACATCCCCAATCATATTCTGTCGTGAAATGTTCGTGATATTACATCATCCTGTTGTTCTTTTGTAAGTTTAATAAAGTTTACTGCATATCCCGACACTCTCACGGTAAGCTGCGGATATTTTTCCGGATGCTTTTGCGCGTCAAGCAACGTCTCTCTGTTCAGAACATTAACATTCAGGTGATGTCCGCCGCTCTCGGCATAGCCGTCTATCAGATTAATAAGATTATCAATGCGTTGTTTGTTATCCATAACTGTTCGCTCCTTTATAAATTTTGGTGTATTATTCGATCGTATCGTTGCAGCATCCTGTGTCAAGCTCTATATCAAGATCGCCCATAAATACCGTGTCATCTTTTCCGAGGGCACCCGGGATAATGGAGAACGTGTTTGAAATACCGTCCTGCGCATCCTTAAACGGCAGTTTTGATACCGATGCAAGCGATGCAACAGCACCGTTTTTGTCGCGTCCGTGCATGGGGTTTGCACCCGGAGCGAGCGGCACGCCGGCTTTTCTTCCGTCCGGAGTATTGCCCGTCTTTTTTCCGTAAACAACATTCGATGTTATAGTCAGAATCGACATTGTGGGAATGCTGTCGCGGTATGTGTGATATTTGCGAATCTTGTCCATAAATGTCTGAACAATTTCAACGGCAATCTTGTCAACGCGGTCATCGTTGTTTCCGTATTTCGGGAAATCGCCCTCAACTTCATAGTCAACGGCAATTCCGTCTTCATCGCG
>CAKSIN010000037.1 GCA_934463115.1 uncultured Clostridia bacterium | reverse complement strand
TTTTTATTTGCAATGTTACTGTTTACGCAGATTGCAGACTAAACTTCGGGATAATTGTTTTCTCGGCATAATCCTGGCAGGGCGAGCCGAATGTGATAATATCCACGGGCGGGAGTTCTGTGCCGCTAAGCGCAGATACATCACCATAGTGTTTTACCTTTGGCAGTCTTTTGGTTGTGACACGCACGGCAAACGGCTCAATCTCGGAACTCCATACGGGAGTGATTCCGCATAAAAGTCCGCCGAGCGGGAAACCGCCGCTGCCGTCAAACAGACTTCCGAGGGTTAATTTATCCTTCATCAGCCGCCACCTCCGAATACTTCAGCGTCACACCGGCTCTTGTCACGGACACATTGTCCGATGTTCCGACCTGTTCGATGTATCTTTTTATGATTACATCGCAGAATTTTTCATCAAGTTCGATTGTTCTTGCAATTCTGTCGGTCTGCTCACAGGCAATGAGTGTGCTTCCGCTGCCGCCGAACGGATCGAGAACAAGACAGTTGCTCATTGATGAATTCATAATCGGATATGCAAGGAGCGGTATCGGTTTCATTGTGGGATGGTCGCCGTTTTTCTTTGGCTTGTCAAATTCCCATATGGTCGACTCTTTTCTGCCCGTGTACCATTGGTGTTTGCCTTTCTTTTTCCAGCCGAACAAAATTGGTTCGTGCTGCCACTGATACGGTGAGCGGCCGAGTACAAGGCTCTGCTTTTTCCAAATGCAAGTACCGGATAGATAGAACCCCGCGTCCTTGAATGCCTTTCTGAAGTTCAAACCCTCGGTATCGGCATGGAACACATAAATGCTTGCATCGTCCGCCATACATTTTTCTGTATTTGCAAAAGCGTCAAAGAGGAAGTTGTAAAATTTATCATCTTCCATATTATCATTTTTAATCTTCCCGGCTGAACCCTCATAGTTGACATTATACGGCGGGTCGGTAATCACAAGATTGACTTTTTCATCGCCGAGGAGCATATCATATGTTTCAGCCAATGTGCTGTCGCTGCACACAAGTCTGTGTCTGCCGAGCTGCCAGACATCTCCGAGTTTCGTGATTGTAGGATTCTGCAGCTCGGCATCCACATCAAAATCATCATCCTTGATTTTATCTTGGATGGTGTCTTTGAACAAATCATCTATTTCCGCCGCGTCAAAACCGGTAAGAGATACATCGAAATCTTCGGCTTGCAAATCCGAAATCAAAAGAGCAAGCTTATCCTTATCCCATTCACCGGATATTTTATTGAGCGCCACATTGAGCGCTTTTTCTTTGTTTTCGTCCATCTCGACAACAACGCAGTCAACCTCGCCTATGCCCATATCGATTAGAACTTTGAGTCTTTGGTGACCGCCGACCACTCTGCCGGTTGTCCTGTTCCATATAACCGGCTCAACATAGCCGAACTGCTCAATCGAGCGTTTCAGCTTTTCATATTCCTCATCACCGGGTTTCAAATCCTTTCGTGGATTGTAGTCCGCCGGGAGCAGATTTTCGGTTTTCATTTTTTCAATCAGCATACCAAACCCCACTCGGCAAATTTCTCAAAGCCGCCGACCGACTTTATATATTCTCTTGCCGTTTCCACGATTTTTTCGTAAGGAATACCGTCTATGTATTCATCGCCGATTGCACAGCAAAGCTCCACAGCCTTTCTCGTTTCCTGCGCTTTAAGGAATGCGTAAATGTTTACACTCACATCGGCCTTTGATAAATCCTTGCCGTGCAGACCGCCGCCGGTTACGGAATCTGCCATATCACTGCCGAGTTTGCGGTTTGCGGTGCCTGTGTCAACATCCGTTCCGCCTGTCCAGTCACCAAGAGGGTTAACTTCGGCTGTTGGATAATATTTTTTGAGTTTATCCGTATCTGCATTGCTTTGGCAGATGATGAGCCTTGCTCTGTCAATGATGTATTTTCCGTCAAAGGGATAAGAATTGCATATGTCCTTTGCCACTTTGACAAGTGCTTTTTGCTCATCGGTTACAGGCATACCCTTAAATATGCCGTTGTCACCGCATCTGATAATACCGTCCTGGTTCTTTGCAAGATGTGTGTCCTGCGGAGTGATAACAATATCGCATTTAAGGTTTGAACCGCCGATTCGGTGTATTGCTTTCTCAACCATACATTTTTCAATCGGTGCGGAGGTTTCGATAATCGCATGGCACACGCCATGTCCGATTAAAACTTCGGCGGCAATTTTGGGATTGGTATCCACACTGTATGCCAGGTCGACAATCGCACCGGCAATTCTGTCCGCCACCTTGTCCGGGTGAGCGGGGTTTACTTTTTCAAACATAATTTTATCGTCCTTTCCGAGCGGTCAAAAGCCGCTCCATTAAATCGTCCTGCGGTATTGCCGAGCCGTATTCCACAGAGCAATTTTCCTTTACAACCTGGTAAATCTGATACCACAGCTGATTGGACTGTTTCATGTAGTCACGGCTCACCGAAACATACGGCGAGGTCATAGCCCCGCCCGTTGTCGGATGCTTTGCCAAAAAACCGAATGTACTGATAGCCTCCTCGCACTGAATCCATCTTGCAATGCACATTGCGTATTGCTCCAAAAGCTGTGTGCTTATTAGCTTTTCACATCCTCGTTCTTTCAGCCACTGCCATGTTTCTTTGTATACATCCTCGGCACATAAATCAATACCGCCTTTTTGGCTTGCTTTCAAATATTCCTTCACGGGCGGCATATCCGAACCTTCAAGTTCGGCGGTGTCGTTATCAAAGTTTACAACCGTGAGTTTTCTGCCGCCGGGGTTTCCGGCTGTCAGCTTATCGGCAAGCGCCTTTGATTTTCGCCCGGCGCCTGCTCGTGAGCCGCCCCGGTTCGTTCCGTCCTTTGCCATGTTTTTATCACCTCGATTTTAGCCGGGGGGGTATCCCCGTGTTTGATTTCGCTTTTTTGCGTATGAAGGGAGGCGCCCGTTCTTCTGTGATAGGCTCACAGAGATGAAGACGGGCCCATCCGTCTGTGTTTCGGAGTCCATCTGCCACCTTCCCGCGCAGTTATTTTCGAGTGACATACCTTGCATAAGGACATAAGGTTGTCCTCTGCGTTCGTTCCGCCTTGCGACAGCGGTTTGATGTGGTGAACCTCCTCGGCAGGGGTGAGCTTGCCGTTCCGTTTGCACACCTCGCACAAAGGATGCTCCGAGATATATCTGTCACGGATGACCTGCCACACACGACCATATCTTTTTTTCACTTCGGGTGAGCGGTCGTACCTCTCATACCTTTTAGCTTCTGCTTTGGCGTGTTCGTCACAGAACCGTCCGTGGGTAAGGTGGGGACAGCCGGGGAATGAACATGGTCGTTTCGGTTTGTACGGCATGAATAAAACACCTCTTTTCATACGCGAAATTTACAAGGGCTGTTATGAGAACACAATTCTCACAATCATTGAAAGGAGGAATCGTGTATGAATACCTTGTTTGAACTTACCGTAAAAGCGGTAAGCATCAAAGCGGACACCGAAGCATTGTACTTGTATCAAAACGACAAGCTGATACTTAAAGTCGGTTATCACCAGATAGAAGCCGTGTTTGGTCTTGTTGTAAATAAGATCAAGCAGTTGCAAGATGATCCGCAGTTCAAAAAAATCGTCGAATCAAAAGATGGTGATTAACGATTTTCGGATAAGGGGTTGGCTTTACAACCTCTTATCTTTTTGTACAGAAAAAGCCCTCGCGGGATTTTTCCCGTGAAGGCTGTCCGTATACACTTTTTTCATACTACCATTATATCACAGTTCCATATGTATTCAAGTGGCTTTTAGTGGTCTGCGTGTATTTTCTCATAAACCTTCCCGGCACTTTCAAGCGCTCTGCCGTGCAGACGGTGCAGCCATCTCAAATCATAAAACATCTCGCTTGCGATTTTCTCCCAAGAATGAAAACAAAGGTATCGCTTTTCAAGTATCATACGATAGTTCGTCTGCTCGACACCGTTTATAACCTGTGCGATTTCTTCCTTTAGATCAACAAGGTTATCGATGTCTTTGTTAATTTCGCATTGCAAATCAACGATTTTATTTATCGTGTCTGCCATAGACGATGTGCTCTTGCTTGGCGAATGCGGCATACCGGTGATAACCGATGTACACTTTGTTGCAAGCTCATTTAACGATTCAAGCTGCTCCAATTTTGACTGTATCCGCATATCCAAGTATCGTGCCTGTGATAAGTATTCCTTTATGCTCATTTTATTGTACCTCCGATTTCAGCTTTGATATTATTTGTTCACCGTCAATATTCGTAAGTTCCTTGAACCACTGCGAACGAAAGAATCGGCAACATTCCCGTTTTACACCTCTGTCATCGTGTTTTAATGCTTTTTTATAATCTTTTACCGCTTGAATAACAATTGCATTTGCAAGTAATTTATATCCGTTCATTTTTTTCCTCCGATCTGTGCTTTTACCGCATCTATTAAATCCGACTGCGTTTTTTCTTTGTTTTGAAGTGCTCTCATAATATGCTCGTCAATAGTGCCTTTGGTTATGATATGATGAATTATGACGACATCGGACTTTTGTCCCTGTCTCCACAATCTGGCGTTTGTCTGCCGGTACAGTTCCAAACTCCATGTAAGTCCGAACCATATGAGGGTTGACCCTCCGGTTTGAAGATTAAGTCCGTGTCCCGCAGATGCCGGGTGAATGATTCCGATAGAGATTTTGCCGCTGTTCCAGTCTGCTATATCTTTCGATGATTTAATTACACGAACATCAAACCGTTTTTGTATACGCTCAAAATCATGTTTGAACCAATATGCGACAAGCACCGGCTTGCCGTTTGCCTGTTCAATCAAATCTTCGAGTGCGTCAAGCTTGCAGCTGTGTATTTCTATGTATGTTTTATTCTCATCATATACGGCTCCGTTTGCCATTTGCGACAGTTTATTGCTGAGTGCTCCGGCATTTACCGCATCAATCTCTCTGTTTCCGACCGATAACACAAGGTCGGTTTTTAATGCTTTATACATTTTCATTTCTTTTACCGAAAGATTAACGCTGACGGTATTCATTACGCAATCGGGCATTTTCAGATGTTCTGCCGCTTTCATGGAGATTGTAATATCCGATATTCTCTTGTATATTTCATCTTCCGCACCGTCTTTCGGTTTATATGAAAATATAACCTGTCCGTTACGCTTATCGGGACGGAAAAACTCGTCTCTGTAATGCGTGATAAATCGTCCGAGCCGTTTTCCCATATCAAGCAGTTTGAATTCCGCCCATAAATCCATAAGCCCATTTGATGAGGGGGTACCCGTAAGACCTACCATACGCTTTATTACGGGACGAACTTTCATAAGACTCTTAAACCGTTTTGACCGATGACTCTTAAACGATGACAACTCATCTATTACCACCATATCAAAGTCAAACGGAAATCCGCTGTCTTCCACAAGCCACACCACGTTTTCACGGTTTATTATATAGATATCGGCGGGAGTATTGAGAGCTGCCAGTCTTTCGGTTTCCGTTCCGATTACGATCGAGTATTTCAGATGTTTCAAATGCTCCCATTTTTCGATTTCGGCACTCCATGTATCTCTTGCCACTCGTAGCGGGGCAATCACAAGAACCTTTTGCACCTCAAATGTATCAAAGCAAAGGTTGTTTATTGCCGTAAGAGTAATAATCGTTTTCCCCAAACCCATATCAAGGAATATTGCCGCAGTTTTGTGGTTTTCTATAAATTCCGCAGCGTATTTCTGATAATTATACGGTGTATATTTCATCGATTATTCCTCCGATCATATCAATATCATCTATGCAAAAAACCTTAAATCCAAGTCTTTGCAGCTGCATTTTTCTGCGTTTTTGTATAGGCCGTAATTTTTTGCCCGGTGCTTTAAGTTCGGCAAATGCCATAATGCCGTTCGGCATAAGAATTATTCTGTCGGGAACGCCGTCAAAGCCGGGTGATACGAATTTTAAGCAAAGACCGCCTTTATCTTTAACCGCATTTTTTAATTTATCTTCAATAATTTTTTCTCTCATTCTGAACTCCTTGTTTCTCGTTGATGTTGCCGAAAGGTTAAAAACTCTCTCGTGCGTGTGTATGGGTCAGCGTTGCTGATTCTCTGTATATATTTATTTTTTCTTATATATAAAATTTTTCGGAAACATAGGAAACAACCGCACTGCAAGGCTGACCGCCCACGGCTTTGGAATGTTTTCTCAAAATGTTTCCGCTGCCCCGATAGGAAATATCGGAAACGGTTTTATCCGTTCTGTGTGTTTCCGTTCGGAACACGGACATATGTTTTTTGAACTCCGTAGCCCGGTATTCTGGTTTTGCCCGATGCGTTGCCCGAATAGCGTTCCCATCCGCCGAGCTTGTAAAGGATACCCTCTATTTCGTAAGAGTCGGCTTTTCTTATACTCTCACGAGGTTTTCCGAAACACTCACACCATATTTCCATAGTGCATACCTTGTCACGAGTCTCTGTTCCGTGTTTTTTTACCTCACCGAACTCCGTGCCGTTAAGATAGTTTCTTCTCTCATACAAATCCATATCGACCCACTCGTCGGGAAGAAGGGTGTTTAGATATTCCTCGACAATACCTTCACGGTCGTCCGATTCCATTGCATCTCGCTGTTTTTCGTATGCCTGCATGGCAATTTCGCCTTTTAAGAACAGTTCTTCGCCACGCTTGTAATATTCCACAGCCTCTGCCCATATTTGGTCGACCTCGGTCAGTTCCCAAGGATGGTATTTTCCCGTGCCGGTTATAGTTACGGGGAAAAATCTGCGATTTCCCGTAATATCACGCAGAAAACCGCTGTCGCTGTTTGTAGTGCCGACGATAATACAGCTCCTCGGATGACTTTCAACGGAAGAACCGTAAGCCTGGCGGTACTTGTCATCGGTTCTCGATACAAATGATTTAATGGTTTCGACATCAACTTTTTTCATACCGTTAAGCTCCGATATTTCAAGAATCCAATATCCCTGGAGTTTTTCGGATGCGGTTTTGTCTTTCATATCGGCTATGGACAGGGAATCCGAGAACCATTGTTTTCCGAGCTTTGCAAAAAGGGTGGACTTGCCGATACCTTGCTTGCCGCTTATCACGAGAATTGAATCGAACTTGATTCCGGGTTTGAATATTCTCGCAACCGCCGCCACAAGTGTTTTCCTTGTAACCGCACGAACATACTCGGTGTCATCGGCTCCGAGGTAGTCTATAAGCAAAGTATCAAGCCTTTCGATACCGTCCCATTTCAGATCCGATAGGTATTCTTTTACAGGATGATACAGTCTGTCTGATGAGGCAACGGCAAGAAGTGCGTCTTTAAACTTGGCGGGAGACCATATCCCGTATATGCGTTCAAAATACATTTTGGCACAAGCCAGATCGGTATCGCTCCAGCCCGGCTTTACCTGTTTCCAAGGCAAAGTGCCGACAACATCAATCATATTTTTGAATTGATTGAATACGATGCATTTAAGATTTTCGTCATTTCGGATAATGGTACATATATTTGTCATCGTATCTTTTATTTTTCCTGATTTATCAAGTTCCAAAGCGGTCTGCCAGTCATCGTTCGCAAAATCCTCGGAAGCCTGTGTCATTCTGTCTTCGGCGAACACGGCCCGTACTTTTTCATCCTTTAACGCAAAATCACACATTGCCTTATATGACGGAATCTTGGACGGAGGAGTATTTCCGTTGCAATTATCGTCCATATCTCTGTACAGATGAAGTCTTACCAAATCAAATGCATTGAGAAGCCGTCCGCAGACAGGGTCTGTTGCATGGTGGCTGTATGCGAATTTATTGTCATATACAACCACACCTGCGGAGGAGTCGGCGGGGATATAGTCAAAACGGCCGTTCATGGCACTCCGTGCATATATATCGGGCAGGAATTTTTCGATAGCATCTTCCACTGTATATGCTCGGCAAAAAGCTCCGACCGCACCGGGTTTGGTAAGCGGGTCTGCCTGTGCCGCAACATTTCTTTTTACAACCTCCGATTGCCTCGATGAAACGGGATAGGTTGAAACATCATGCCAATCATCGTATTTGTTAAGATAAAAATCCGGGTCAAGCTCGACACCGTCTTTCGCATCGTAAAAGAAATCACCGTTTATTGATGTCGATGGGAAATACATAAGTCGGCACGGTTCGTATGTAGTATCGTCAAACATATCGATTCCGATTTCCTTTGCGACCATTCTCGCAACCGCCGGGTATTCCTCTTCGGAAATATCGCGAGAAAGAGGAATAAGAAGTCGGAGTCTCGGATTTTCTTCGGTATGTTTATGCGTTGTATATACCAGGCATTTGAAATCATAGAGCATTTTTATATTTTCCCAAATATCCCGGTCGGCATAGTCCATATCAAGTGTCAGCATACTGCGGCAGAGTACATTGCCGTTCTTTCGTCTGCCTTCACGCAAGTGTCCACCCACAAATCCTCCGACATCTTTAATGTTATCCTGCTGACCTTTTTTCATTTTTCTGTATTCTTCAACCGTTTCGGTGGTGCGTTTTGTCCGGCTGACAATCTCGCACAAGTTTTCCCATGATATATCTTTGTTTTTCCATCGCTTGTCCATACGGCTGTTTCCGAACGCTATCTTCATCCTTGTACCTCCTCACAGTCTTCGGTAAAGTACCGAATTGTCTGTCTTTTCCGTTTCGCCTTTGCAATTTCAATCTTCATTCCGCTTGATATGTTTTCTCCGAACACCCAAAGCTCTGCACATTTCGTTAAAAGAACAATATCCATAAATATCGCAAGCTCTCGATCGGTCGGATTATTGTCAGCCATAAACTGCGGAAACAGAAGATGCGGCGCTATCGGCACATATCCGCTGTCAACCGCAAACCTGCAATATTTTCTTGCGTTTTGCACATTTATTTCTATATCACCCGAATACGGAGAACATATATAGACCACAGGCCTAAACGACAATTTCTTTTGCTCGCTTTCGATACGGCTGAGTGCTTCATAAGCTGTCGGATCAATATATTTCTCGGCATTATATAAATTAATTCCCATATAATCAGTCCTTTCTGTAAAAATCGCAGACATATCCGTCCGCACGGAGCAGAAGTCCGTCTGCCCATTTCGGGGTTTGCCCCATAACACGGCAAATTTCATCAATTGATGTTTCGGGCGGTGCTTCAATAACAACTTCATCGTGTATATGCATAACAACAGCATACCCTTCATTGTTTAAGCGAAGCATAGCCTCGGCAAGAATGTCGCGGGCTGTCGCCTGTACAATGTTCTCAACAAATTTTGCACCGTAGCTCTCTAACCGTTCCCATTTTTTCGTGCCGCCGATGCCTTCGTATGTGACCGACTCACCGCCGAAGCGGTTTTTGCCGATTCTCGGCTTTACATAAGAAAGCTTTCTGCCGGACGGAAGTGTAATAAAGAGAATACCGCTTTGTAAAGAAAATCCGATGCCATGAGTTTTGGTGTCATGCCTTTCCTTGATACATTCCTTTATTGCGGAATCAACCGCATACCAAAACCGAACGATTTTCGGATTTGCCTGCCGCCATACATCCACAAGCGGTTGAAGTTCCGATTCGTTGATACCCATCCGCAAAGCCCCCATAGCTTTTAATGCCCCGACCGAACCTCCGTAACCGAGTGCAAGCTCGGCTATTTTACCCTTTTGCCGAAGATGACCGTTCACTCCGTTTTTCTCAACGGGTACATGAAACATCTGCGATGCCGATGCACAATATATATCACCGCCACCGGCAAACACATCCTGTCTCCAATGCTCTCCCGCAAGCCAGGCAATGACACGAGCCTCAATAGCGGAGAAATCCGCAACATAGAACCTACATCTCTGCTTGGGAACAAAAGCCGTCCTTATAAGCTCCGACAATACAAGCGGCACGAAATCATAAAGCATTTCCGTCTCGGTGTAAAAGCCCTTTTTAACAAGCGTTCGTGCCTGCTCCAAATCCGGCAGATGGTTTTGCGGAAGATTTTGAACTTGTATGAGCCTTCCTGCATATCTGCCCGTGCGGTTCGCACCGTAAAATTGAATGAGCCCTCTTGCACGCCCGTCCGAACATACGGCGTTAACCATTGCGTCATATTTTTTAACACTGCTTTTGGCGAGCTGTTTTCGAATGTTCAGCATTTCCGTAACATTATCCGTTGCAGATTCCAGCAAGGTTTCAACACTGTCTTTACTCAGGCTTTCCGTTTCGACTCCTTGTTCGGCAAGCCATTTCTTTAACTGCACGGTTGAGTTCGGATTGTCAAGTCCGGTAATCTCATGAGCTGTTTGGAGGTTTGTTTCTCTTATTTCGTTATCGCATTTGATTGCCGATTCCACAAAATCCATATCAAGCATAATTCCTCTGTCGTTAATTTTCTGATCGAGAATGTAATTTTGCCACTCGCTGTCCGGCACAGGGAACTTTGACAATCGCTTTTGTATAGACATTTCAACCTCTACATCACGAATATTGTATTCCTTAAAACGCACCCATTTATCCGGTGCATCACACGGGTAGTGCCTTATCGTTATACCGTCTTTTCTTTTCCCAGGAACACAAAAGTATCGTATAAGCTCTTTGCCCTCGGTGATTTTTTGTTTTTCAAGACCGAGGACTGCACCGACTCCCTCAAGTGAGAGAGGGAGTCCGAGCGTTGCCGCCCATACCATTGTGCATCTCCACGATTTTGCACTCATATGCTTACCGATGTATTTTGAAAGACAGATGCGTTCAAACTGTGCGTTGAATGCCCTTTTTATAACATTGTCATCCGTAAGTGCTTTGAGAACAGACATCGGGATTTTTTCGCCCATAGCCAAGTCAACAACCTTTATCTCGCCGCCGTCAACGGAATATGCAAAAAGGAGTATTTCAAAATCGTCCGATTCGCTGTACTTATACACCCCTGATTTCGCAAGGTTTACGGAGGAGTATGTTTCAATATCAATGCTTATCGTTTTCATGATGGCTCCTTTCCGCAATTACAATTTAATTAAGAAAATCCTCGTCCTCAAGCGTAGTGAAATCGTCTGTTGCATTGCTTCTGCCGCCAAGAGGTTCACCGTCACGCACTTTTTGAATGTTTCCGAGTCCGCAGGCGATACCTTTATTTCCGTTGGAATTAAAAGCATAGAATGTAATCGATACTCTCGCATATACGCCGCTGTATACTTCGTTTCTATCGAGTATCGGCTGAACACGAGTATCCACAATCTGCGGTGCCGTTGTGCTGTTTGCGTTTACAAAGAAACTGTCCTTATACGCCTCATCGTCACGCTCCGAATCACCATCGCGCAGAGGAAGCTTAAGCGTTGATTTATTCGGAACTTTACCGCCGAATTTAGATGCGCCTTCTTTTATTGCGTTGTCGATTGCTTTTTCGATTTCGGATATTGTCTTTTTATCCGATTTCGGAATTATGAGTGATACGGAATATTTCTCCGCACCACCGTTAATGGATTTCGGTTCCCATACATTCGCATAAGAAAGTCTTACAACGCCCGTTACAACTTTTGTATTATTCTGATTATTCATATTTTTCAATCCTCCGTAATTTCATTAAACTCGTTTTTTGCATTATTTGTCATAATTGCCGGTCTTTTATCGCTCTCCGGTACAAGCGTCGGTTTGCCCGGCGGTTTATACACAAGACTGCCGATGATTTCGGCAAAGGTCTTTTTACCCATAAGCCTTTCCATCTCGGTGATGGGAATGAGAGTATGTTTGTAAATATCCGTATATCCCGCCTTTTTTGCGGCTTCGACAACTGCATCTTCGTCTGTGTATTTTCTGTTGGACCGTCCCTCAACGACCTTGAAACCATTCCACACTTTGCCGTGATTGAACGCCGCATCCTGTGCATAGTCGGTGATTTCGTTTGCCCATTTGGTAAGGTCGGCAACCTTTCCGAGTATGTCCTCGATCTCATCATCGGAGAGCAGAGGAGGAGCCTTAAATTCATATCTTGCAAGTGCAAGCTTTTCTTCGGCTCTTGCACGGCATTTAACAGCCGCTTTGCAGAATGTACACCAAGCACCCGTGCAATATTCACCTTCGCCTTTATATGCCTTTTCCGCTTTCGGAACAAGAATGTTATCCGCCCACTCACGAAGTTTGGTGACTTTGACGGTCCAAGTGCTGATGTTTTCACGGCGAGGCTGATATATTGTCATTGAAATATTTTCGATATCATACAGACCGTCATATATCTCCAATGCACCGAGTGCATAGAGCATCATCTGCGGATTTTGCTCCGCTTCCACGAGCACACCTTGGCCGTACTTAAAATCGATAATGTGCAAGGTGCTGTCGGAAATGATGATACAGTCGCCCGTGCCGAATCCGTTCGGAACATACTTTGAAAAATCAAGCCGTTGTTCGATGAGAATTATCGGATCAGTGCAGGTTTCTTTGGCTTCTTCCAATATTTCAAGCACATATGCGGCATATCCGTCGGTGTAATCATCCATCTCATCCGAGTCATATTTTGATGTCGGCTTTTTTGAACGCATTTTTAAAGCCTTGCGCAGCTTATGCTCACAAAGAGCGTGTGCCGCAGTTCCTTCGGCTGCCGCTTCGGTTTCCTTGTCCTCAAATTCAAGCTCAATCCTTGCGGACGGTGTGCAATTCAGCCACCGATGCGATGCGGATGCCGATAAAACGGCGTGTTTCTTTTTCGCCATTTACAGCACCTCCGCATCTGCGAGAAGTGCGGGATAGTATTGAGGGTCGATTGCACTTAGTTTTGTCTGCCCGTACTTTTTAAGTAACTCTCGAATTTCGGCTCCGTGTCCTGCGGCACTCTTTCCTGCCAATACACCTCTGACATCTTCGAGTGTCGGAAGTTTTTCGTTATTTGTTTCCGGCATTGTATTCGGTTCGGAATTATCCGTATTGGTCTCTGCGGATAACAGGTTATTGTCACACATTGCATTTGCGACCGCTTCCAAACTGTCTGCCAACGAACGAATATCCGACACTACATCAAGCAGAAGTTTAATTTTGCTCATATATTTTCACCTCCCGCCACTTCATTGATTGACAGCGAGCTGACGCTGTCGCCGGGAACGACTATAGTCAGTTTTGTCTGACTGCCAAGCAGAAACCTCAATATTCGCTCTCGTACCGAAATCGTGCGGCAGCTGACAATACCGCCGTATTTCGGCTTTTTTGAAACACCGATTTTAAGATTGTGTTCCATAACATACCTTCTTTCCGAAAGACGGATTTTGTTGTGTCTTTCGCTATACGGAGAAAACAACGCCCTTTTGATAGGGTATTATATAAATTTTTTTATTTTTTTCCGAGCCTGCTCTATCGACTCTCTTACGGATATGTATGACACACCTTCTCTGCGGGCAATTTCTCTCATTGATAACCCCTCGGAAAGCATAATCAATCTTTTTCTCTGAACCGGAGAAAGTTTGGAAACGGCATCGGCTAATTTGCTGTTCTCGTAATCTTGGACTGTTAGATTTTCAGGTGTATTCCAATCAGCATACTCTTGACCCTCAAATTCGGCTGCGTCATATGAGTAGCAATGATATCGTTCCTTACGTGCAAGATTTTCTTCTTTGCGCCTCGAATCAATAATAACCGTACCGATTTCGTTAGAAACCTCAACCTCAGTAACTTCACCTGTTGTAAATTTGTAAGTAATTTTCATAATGTGTCCTTTCTGTCTAATCTGCACTTGGTTGAGGACACAAATAAAGGGACTATGCATCAAAGTACACAGTCCCTTACCTGAAAATAGGCGCAACAAGAACAGGGTACTTCCATTGCATTACGCCAAAACGGCGAATAAACAATATCTGTATCCTCAGCCCTTATTGCAAATCAGGCTTTGAATATTTTTTATTTACGAGAATATCTCTCGCTTATGTAATCATTATAAATCATACGAATAATTACTTAAAGGACATGGCGTGGGAATTTTTTTTGTGTATTTATGCGGGTTTGGGACATCGTAAAAAAGCGTGCTATTTACAAAACCGCATAAATACGGCTTGTTTATAAAAAAAGAAACGGACATGTCGTGTCCGTCAAAACAAAAAAATATCAAAATTTATAAAAATTGTTGCGAATTAATAGCAATACCTATGCTTTTCATATCAATTCATATCAAAGGTCTTGTATTCTTGTTTAATTTGTGATAGAATATATTTATATGACAATATTTTTTCCAAGGGGTGCAGTAAATGAATGAGATTTATAACGATAATTGGATTTCTTTGGAGGAAACCGCTATATATCTCGGCGTAAGTAAAGACACTATCCGCAATTGGATAAAAAAAACCGATATTCCGGCTCACAAAATAGGACGGGCATGGAAATTCAAAAAATCGGAACTTGACGATTGGGTAAAAAGCGGACGCAGTGCAATTTAATACGCCGGCTTTCCTACACCAAATATACAAAAGTTAATAGGAGGACGGCTATGTCACAGGAACGCTCTTTTACAGAATACATTTCAGCAACACGATACAATGAAATGTTTAATGCGATTAAACGGTATATCTATGCTAACCAAAGTTCGTTGGAACTGCAGTCCAATATTGTTGACAACATAAAATATACCGAATTGTCTGAAATATATGTAAAATTGGTTACTGTTGATGAGCTCCCCGGCAATGTACTTGCCTTTGATATAATTATTGAATCCGACATAGAAGTCCGTGGAAAAGGCAGAAGAGATTGGGAGATTGACTCATGCAGTAAGTGGTTTATTATATCATGCACGGCAACATTATCGTTGGGATTAAATGACTTCAAAATTCTCAAAACAGAACCATACAATCAAAAGCATTACAGAGAAAATCCGCTTTCGGATGCGTTGGTGCCTTGTATCCGTGCAGATAACCTTGATGACGAAGCTGCAAAATTTCTGAAAAAATATTATCCGGAAGCATTGCAAAACCCTATGCCGTTGGATACAAAGCTGCTGACTCAGCGAATGGGATTAAAAATAGTGTTTCAACAGTTGACAGACGATTTTTCGGTTTTTGGGCAGATAATATTTGCCGATACAGATACAGATATTTTTGACACCCAAACCGGAAAAACAGCTGTACGACATTTTAAGGCAGGAACTATAGTTGTTGACCCTCAAACATTTCGCCTCAGAAATCTTGGTTCAGTACATAATACAATTGTGCATGAGTGTGTTCATTGGGACAGACATAGGAAAGCATTTGAATTGGAGCGGCTATATAATTCCGCTGCAACACAAATTAAATGCATTGTTGTCGGCGGTGTAAAAAATGATGTAAATCGAACTGCAAATGACTGGATGGAATGGCAGGCAAATGTTCTTACACCGAGGATTCAGATGCCCATTACTCCATTTAAGATGAAGGCCATCGAGTTTATTCGCAAATTTAAGAGACATTGTAATACGGATGAGCTTGTAGATATTATGGAACCGGTAATTGATGCACTGGCGGCATTCTTTTGTGTTTCACGCTGTGCGGCAAAAATCAGAATGGTCGATGTCGGATACCAAGAAGCGGTCGGGGCTTTTACATATATTGATGACCATTATGTCAAACCGCACGCCTTTAAAAAAGGCAGTATAG
>CAKSIN010000036.1 GCA_934463115.1 uncultured Clostridia bacterium | reverse complement strand
CCGGTTGGTATCCCGGCAACAAAAATCTTAAGGTAACAGCTTATGAGGACAATGCCTCTGCCGCCGCAACCGATGTCGGCTCGTCTTCGTCAACACGCTACACGGCAGACATCAAGGGCAAGATGACCACCGCCCAGGCAAGAGCGCTCCTCGGCAAAAGGGTTTTTGTTGTGGACAAAACATCGCCGGTGGCCGGAAAAGAAGTGTTCCACACATATGTATACGGCATAAACATAAACAACAACTACATTTATCTGCGCAATGCCGAGAGCGACTTTAACCCGGGATTTACACCGGCGGCAGGCGATATAATCTGCTTTGACGATGCAGGCTTTGAGGGCAGAGATGTGTATTCCACACTTATTTTCGGTGCCGATGCCTACGGTGTAACAGAGGTTACGGGCGGCGGTCTGCAGCACATTGTTAAGCAGCTCGGCTCCGGCGGTACGGGCGATCCGCTCAACCAGAGAGCAACAGCCGGCTGGAAAGGTACAAAAACCGCCGAACTGCTTGTGGACAACTACCTTATCAGACTCGAGAGCGCATCGACTTTCGGATTATAAAACAAATTTTCTTCCCGCCTCACGGCTATGGGAACGTGCGGGACGCGTTGCTATTCAAAAAAATGAATATTCAGCGCCGCCAAAAGGGCGCGAAATTATCGCGCCGCAGTTTGGCTAAATTCAACACCGAAACAAGGGAAAAGATTATATTCGGTATTGAATTTGCGTTATATTCATTTTTTCTCATCGGACGCGTCTGCCGCACAACCCCAATGCCGAACGGCGAAAAGAAAATTTTCGGTGGGAAAAACTGATTAGTTTACTTGTAGCTGATTGATGTGTGTGTGGCACAGTGCGCCGTTCCACTGGTACCGCATTTGCTTGAAAATGCGCACTATTAGGCTCCCTCCGTGAGGGAGCTGGCTGCGAAGCAGACTGAGGGAGTACAACAAATTTACCCTCCGCCTCACGGCTATGAGAACGGCGGAAGGCAAATTTTTTCCGCCGCAAACCAAAAATCAAAACGTAAAAAGAAAGGAAGATCATTAACATGGCAGAAAGAAAAACAAAAAATGCCGCAGCGCTTGCTGCACAGGAAGAAAACGCAACAGAAGAAACCGTGATTGAGCAGACGTCAGAGGTATCGGACACTGCCGAAGCAGTGAAAGAGCCGCTCACAACCGAGGAATACTACAATCAGCCCGTTACCGTAAAGCTGTTTAAAGACAGCAACAAATACAAAGACGATGTCTTTGTTGCGGTGAACGGAGTGGGAATGATAGTTCCGCGCGGTGTGGAGGTTCAGATTCCGAGAAAATATGCCGAGGTGCTGCACAACAGCGAACAGCAAAGCAGCTTTGCCGTGGAGTTTTCGGAAAAGCTCAGCGGCATGGCAGATTCGCAGGAACTCAATTAAGGGCGGTGAGTGCGTATTGTAACCGTGAGTAATTCAAACAATACAAACAGCATCGCCGCTCTGCCCGGCGCGTCCGACTCGGAATGTATGCGCGAGCGCGGAGAGAGGATTCTCGAAATAAGCGACTGTCTGCTCGACAAAATTGAAAAATCAATAAAGGAGCTTGACAGGTGCGTCATTAAGACAAAAGAAAAGACAAAATCGGTAGAATACGATTCCGACCTCAAAAAGCCGATAAGCGAAACGGTAGAGGAAACCGAGAACATCGAAATAATCGAAGGAATGATTGACAAAATGGGGTTAAAGCAGCTTGTGTCAACCCTAAAGGACATCAAAGATATTCACATGAGTATTTCCTCCGGTGAATCGGATGACGGCGAGGAATCGGGAGTGATTTTGATAAGCGACGTATGCGAGGGTGATGATGATAATGAAAAAGACGATATGGAGGCCGCAGAATAAGCAGGCTGTGTTTCAGTCGCGCAGTGAATACGAGGCTCTTTACGGCGGTGCGGCAGGCGGCGGAAAATCCGACGCACTTTTAACCGAAGCGCTGCGCCAGGTGAATGTTTCCAACTACCGTGCCCTTATCCTCAGAAAAACATACCCTCAGCTGTCCGAGCTTATCGACAGGAGCCGCGAGCTGTACAGCGCGGCATACCCAAAGGCGGTATACAACGACAGCAAGCATTTCTGGAATTTTCCGTCCGGAGCAAAAATCTATTTCGGAGCTATGCAGCACACAAAAGACAGAATCAACTACCAGGGAAAGCGCTACGACTTTATTGCATTCGACGAGCTCACGCACTTTACCTGGGACGAATACTCATATATGTTCTCCCGAAACCGCCCCTCCGGCGGCGGTACAAGGTGCTACATACGCGCCACGACAAACCCCGGCGGAATAGGCCACAGCTGGGTGAAGGAGCGGTTTATAACAGCCGCTCCCCCGCTCACTCCGATAAAAACCAAAATGCAGATAACGGATCCCGACGGCAAGCAGATTGAAATGGAGCGGAGCAGGATTTTTGTTCCGTCTACGGTTTTTGACAATGCCGAGCTGCTCAAAAACGATCCGAACTACCTTGCGAATCTTTCGCTTTTGCCCGAAAAAGAAAAAAAGGCGCTTCTCTACGGCGACTGGGACAGCTTTGCCGGGCAGGTATTCACCGAGTGGAAGAACGACAGTTCCCACTACCTCGACAGAAAATACACGCATGTAATAACCCCGTTTTGTATTCCGAAAGAATGGAAAATCTACCGCGGATTCGACTTCGGCTACTCCAGACCGTTTGCCACGGAATGGATGGCTGTAGACCACGACGGCAGAATATATGTGATAGCCGAGCTGTACGGCTGCACAAAAACGCCCAACGAGGGTGTCCGCTACACACCGCAGGAAATAGCGGCGGCGATCAAGCGCATGGAGCGCGAGCACCCCAATCTGAAAGGGCGAAAAATCCACGGCATTGCCGATCCGGCAATATCCAAGGCGGAAACGGGCGAAAGCATTGCCGACATGTTTGCGCGCGAGGGAGTGTTCTTTGACTACGGCGACAACGAAAGGCTCGCGGGAAAAATGCAGTTTCATTACAGGTTTTCTTTTGATTCCGACGGTGTCCCCATGATGTATGTGTTCAACACATGTCCGGGATTCATACGCACTGTTCCGTCACTTGTATACGATCAGGTGAATGTTGAGGATATAGATTCGTCGGGCGAGGATCACATCTACGATTGTGTTCGTTATGTTCTTATGGAGAATCCGATTTCTCCGAGAAAAAATTCTTCGGTCACTCTCCCCGGCGACGATCCCCTCGATTTGCTGAATCAAAATAATCAATACGATAAATATAACTTTTACAGAATGTAATTTTCATTCCTGTAAAACAACCGCCGTGCTCCTGTTGGGTACGGCGGTTGTTTTATGACACATACTCTAAAATTATTACTTTCTAAAAACAAACAGGTATTCATGTGCAATAAGCAAAAAATTATATTTCACACTATTTGTTTTCCAATATCCTGTTGCCTTGCAATTGTGCTGTTCTTTTATAATAAGCTCTTTCAGCTTAAATCCTGCATCTTCAAAGATACGCATTACATCAAATGACATAGGTATCATACAGCCCTTTTGCCTTGTGTCGCCCATAAGGATGGCACAGAATTTATCCTTTTTAAGCACACGGTAGCTTTCTGCCGCAACCCTTTTCATTTCTTCGAGGAAATCCTTGACTTTTAGCTGAGATAAATCGCCATCAATACCATCACTGTATTTAATAATATCAGCATACGGCGGATGAGTACATATTAAGTCAATGCTTTCGTCCGGCACAAAATCAAGCTTCCTTGCGTCGCCTTTTTTAATATACACTTTTCCTTTTGCCGACTCATATTCAAAATTCGTCTTTTCCCTGCATCGTTCAAGGGCAATGTCATTTATATCCACCCCTATTATATCACGGTTTAAAAGTTTCGCTTCAACAAGGGTAGTGCCTCCTCCGGCAAACTGATCAAGAACCAAATCCCCCTCCCCGGAATATCTTAATATTATATTTCTGGGTATATAAGGTGACCAATTTCCACGCCATTTTGCATCGTGAGTTGCCCAATCACCACGCTTTGGGAAAGACCAGTGTGTAGTCATTTCAAGTTCAAAATCTTCCGGCTCCCATTTTTTTATTTTCTTCTCTGCCATTATTTAAAAACCTCTTGAATTATCCCGTTTTCCAAATCATTTATATTATAAATATGCTCCATAACATCAAATGCTTCTTCAAGATTGTGTCTTGCACTTATCCAACCTCTTCCGTCTGTAAACCATACAAATGTAAATCCACCTATGGTATCAGTTTCTAATGCCAGTGTTTTATAGCTCCGAGCTGTTTCATTCAGCTTACTGCCGCCGCTTCTGTAAAAATTTGTTTCGATGCCATAAATCATATTAGGTGTTTTAATCACATAATCGAAACGCTTTTCCATTTTGCCTTGATTGGAAATAGCCGATAAGTTTATGTTCCATTTGTCTGTAATTTGGTGAATATACATTTCTTTGAAGTAATTGACACCTTTTACAAAACCTGCTTTTTGAATAAAGCTCTCAACTAAATCTTCCATAAGATGACCGCCACGGTTTTTTCGACCATTGGAATCAAGACCTGTTTCAACACCGGTTGCATAGTCTATCAAATTGTTCACTATATGATTTTCCAACAAATCAAACAATCCGGTTTCACGCATAAAATACTTGTATCTCTCATAATGAGCGTAACTATTCGGCGGATATTTTTCAAAATCAAATTGGAATAAATGACCGCCATTTTCATCCTGACAGTAGATTTCGTTTGCTCGAACTGCTAAGAGCAGAGGGATACACTTTAATACTTCGGGATATTTTCTCATCAAATTCTCAAAATCAGCTTCTATATTTTTAGAGCCAATGAGAGAATTTAAGATATTAAGTTCAACCTTGATTCCATACACATTTCTATGAACCTTTTCAAAATCTATGTAATAGCCATAGTCTGCGATGCTATCACGAAAACCGGATAACCAAGCGCTAAAATTTCTGTTTGACATATTAACTCCTTCTTCCGCCAAAACCTGCCGTAGAAATGATTTTGAAAATATCCCTGTCGGCTTCAAGTAATTCTTCTATGATTTTACCAAACATATATGCATCCGCTCTATTAGTTTTTTCTTGCACAGCCAACAATTCCATTAACACATATAGAAATTCAACATCATATTCGCCAAAAGGATTTAGGGCAAAATACTGTCCTATTTCAATATCTTTTTCACCATTTTCAATTAAAGTCTTTAAGGTTTCAAAATCATTATTTGAAAGCGGCACACATTTATTCCAGCAATTTTGTATTGCTAAAAGATATTTCTTCGTAAGTTCTTCATTTCCTTGCATTTTCATCAGAATATCGACTACCCAATGAATATGTTTCGGTGTTCTAATGCGCTTACCGTCTTTTTTATATTTAATCACAATATCAAACTGAGATAAATTTCCTTGAAAAACATAAATAATATAGTCGGTAAACACAAATTCAATAATTGCCTTTTTCGTGCCATTTTCTATAAGTTGAGCACCTTTTCTGATATCCATACCAATTCTCCTTAAAAATTACTGATAAGCAATTCTTTAATTTTTCCTCTTGCTTCACTATTGCAATTAATCATTCGCGCAGCCTCTACTCGTTTGATTTTATGAGTAGAATAAATGTTGTCAAAGAACTCATCCTGTGTATTTGAGTTTTTCGGATCAGAATTACTGACAACGATCTTAGCGCCTTTTCTGTGCATATTGTCAACAAAATGTGCAAGTCCGACCTGTTCTTCGTCATTAAACAAAGTTTCAGTATATGCAGTAAAACTCGCAGTATCGGTAATCGGTCTGTATGGCGGATCAAAATAAGCGAAAGTATTTTTATCAATAAATTCAGCCGATTTTCTATAATCTCCGCATACAATAGTCACTCTTTGTAATTTATCAGATACCGCCCTAAGATTATTTTCATCACAAATCAAAGGATTTTTATATGCCCCCATAGGAACATTAAACAATCCCTTTTTGTTCACTCGAAACAAACCGTTAAAGCATGTTTTATTTAAGAATATCATCAGCGCCGCTTTCTCAATATTGACATTTTCATCGCCGTTTATTTTTAAATCATTGAAACGCTCGCGTTTATTCATATAATACTTTTTACGCTCATCAGTATCTAACGGAACAAAATCACTCTGCAAGTGCATAAGCATTTCAATTAAAGTATCAATATCATCCCGAATAATGCGATAGGTATTTATGAGTTCAGCATTAATATCGCTGATATAGATTTCTTTTAACTCATATTTATTAAGTATATCAAACAAAACTGCACCGCCGCCGACAAACGGCTCGGCATATTTTGTAATTTTACCGTCATCAAACGGATAATATTTTTCAATTTCTTTCAGTAGCTGTCCTTTTCCGCCTGCCCATTTCAAAAAAGGTTTTACTGCATTTAAATCTGTATTTGCATATCTTGTGCTTCTGGCATCGATAGGTTTTTTTGCATTTGAGGGCATTACCCACATATTGCCTATCATTTCTGCATTTGCTATTCTGTTTTCCGAGCAAAGAACAGCCACTCGCCTTTGTGAAATTCCCCATTTGACAGCAGCTTCTCTTGCAGACATAATTTCCATATAGCTACACTCCTTTGTTAACATATATTATATTCCAAAACTCGAACAAAAGCAATATCATTTTACCATTTTCTCTGTTTTACACAAAGTCGCACTAAAATAATATTTTACATGCAAATCATCAATTTATTCTTTAAAAAACGAATCAATACCTATTGCAAAACCGCGATTCATATGTTAAAATAATGGCAAACGGAGGGAGTGCAATGTCAAAATTTACAAAAGCCGCCATAATGCAGTCTTTTATGAAGCTGCTGAACGAAACACCGTTTGACAAAATTACCATAAAAGACATTGTGGCAGACTGCGGAATAAACCGAAACACGTTCTACTATAATTTTAAAGACATATATGCGCTGGTGGACGAAATTCTTCAAAGCGAAGCGAACAAGATATTAAAGCTGCACCTTGAGCGCGTTTCGTGGAACGAGCGGTTGCTGACTGCGGCGAATTTTGCCCTGCAAAACAAGCGCGCGGTGTATCACCTGCACAACTCTGCCAAGCGCGATCAGCTCAAGATATATTTTGAGCGCGTGGTATACGGTGTTATACACGAATATGTGCAGTCGGAGGCGAAAGGGTTCGACATATCGGAGCGCGACACCGAGTTTATTGCCGGGTTTTACTGCTTTGCGCTTATGGGTTTGCTCGAAAAATGGCTGGACAGCGGCATGAAAGAGGACATCAACGAAATTATTGCAAAAGCCGGCAAACTCTTTGATGTAAACATCAAGCATGCCATAAGAATAATTAACAAAAATTAAGCCAAGCATCTGTATAACGTGCATTAAATTTGGGCACGCGGAGGTATTTGTCTGATTTTTGGGCACAGGCGGAACTATGCCCCTTGAATACGCACGGCAAAAGGTGTATAATGTTTAGGCATATTGATTATGAGAGGTGAATTGTGAGTGGATAAGCATAAGAATAACTCATCATTTTTTATAAAACTTGCTACCGTAATTGCAGACAAGAGAAACATTGTTTTTCTGCTGTATATTGCGGCTTTTGTGTTTTCGCTGATAGCGCAGAACTGGGTGTCGGTGTGCAACGATATCACCGAGTACCTCCCCGATTCAACCGAAACGCGCGCAGGACTCACACTTATGAACAAGGAATTTGTAACCTATTCCACAGCCAAAGCGATGGTAATTAACATTACATACAAAGACGCCAAAAAGCTGCAGGATAAGCTGAAAGCCATTCCCGAGGTAAGCATGGTAGATTTTGACGACACAAAGAGCCACTACAAAAACGGCTCCGCGCTCTACAGCATCACCCTCAAGGGCGAGGGCGGCAGCAAAAAGACAAAAGACGGATACAAAAATATCCGCAAGGCGCTCGCAAAGTACGACACCTATATAACCGAAAGCGATTCCGACACATCAAAGACGCTTGCGTCGGAGATAAACCTTGTGTTTGTGATAGCGGCGCTGATAATTGTGCTTGTGCTGCTGTTTACATCGCAGACATATGCCGAGGTGCCGGTTATGCTCGCCACATTTATTGCGGCGTCGGTGCTGAACAAAGGCACAAACTTTATGTTCGGCGAAATCTCGTTTGTGTCGAACTCCGTAACGTCTATCCTGCAACTCGCACTGTCGATAGACTACACAATCATACTCATTCACCACTACAGTGAGGAGCGCCTGTACAGCAACCAAAGAGAGGCGGTAATAATATCTCTGGCAAAGTCCATACCCGAAATATCGGCAAGCTCGCTCACAACAATATCCGGTCTTGCGGCGCTCATGTTCATGCAGTTCCGCCTCGGCTTCGACCTCGGTCTGTGCCTGATAAAATCAATTATATTCAGCCTGCTGTGCGCATTCACGCTCATGCCCGGGCTGCTCATGATTGCCGGCAAATACATCGACACAACCAAGCACAAAAGCTTTGTTCCCGATGTGTCACGGATCGGAAATGTTGTGTATAAACTGCGTATGGTGATACCGCCCGTGTTTGTGGTGCTTATCGTAGTAGGATTTGTGCTCCAGTCCAAGTGCCCGTTTGTGTACGATTCCACATCGGCAAAAACCGACAGAAAGAATGAAACACAAATCGCCACAGAAATGATTACCGAAGAATTCGGCAACGAAAACCTGGCGGCGATTGTAATCCCGAAAGGCAATTACAAAAAAGAAAAAGAAATGATACAGGAGCTCGAAAAGCACAAAGAGGTTAAATCGGTTACCGGTCTTGCCGGAATATCGGTAAGAGACGAATATGTTCTGACCGACAAACTCACACCGCGGCAGTTCTCCGAATTTACCGATATCGACATTGAGCTGTGCCGCACACTGTACGGCCTGTATGCCGTGGAAAAATCGGACTACGGCAAGCTTGTGGGCAACCTCGACGGCTACAGCGTTCCGCTGATAGACATATTCAATTTTGTGTATAACCTTAAAGAGGACGAATACATTAAGCTGGACGACGACCTTTCGCAGGATATTGAAGATTTGCACGACCAGCTCGATGTGGCGCAAAAACAGCTTGTGGGCAAAGACTACACCCGTATATTGGTGTACCTGGATTTGCCGACAGAGGGCAACGAAACGTTCGGCTTCCTCGACACAATGCACAGCGTGTGCAAAAAATACTACAAAAACCTGTATATCGTCGGAAACTCCACAAGCAGCTATGACCTCGCGGAGTCATTCAAGACCGATAACATCATCGTAAGTGTGCTGTCGATACTGTTCGTTATACTCGTCCTGCTGTTCACATTCAAAAGCGCGGGACTGCCCGTGCTGCTGATTGCGGTAATCGAGGGAAGCGTGCTTATCAACTTCTCAATCCCATACATTACCTCGCGGCCGATGTTCTTTTTGAGCTACCTCATCGTAAGCTCCATCCAGATGGGTGCAAACATCGACTACGCTATCGTCATATCCAGCCGATACATGGAGGAGAAAAAGAGCAAGCACATTAAGGAAGCAATGTGCAACGCGCTGAACTTTGCATTCCCGACGGTATTTACATCGGGGACCATTCTGGCGGCGGCAGGATTTTTGATAGGAAAACTGTGCACCGAGCCTGCCGTTGTGTCTATCGGTAAAGCGCTGTGCTCCGGAACACTGATATCAATGTTCCTCGTAATGTGCGTTTTGCCGGAGATACTGCTTTTCGGTGACACTATAATAGAAAAAACCAAATTCAAGATAAACAAACCGGAAATCATCCGCAAGGAAACCGGCAGATTCCTGGTGAACGGCCGAGTGCGCGGATATATAAACGGCTTTGTGGACGCCGATATCCACGGTATTGTCCGCGGCAATATGGAGGCAAGTGTTAATATCAACAACATCTCAAGACCGGACGATAAAAAAGCCGAAGCAGAAGAAAATGCCGAAAAGGAGGATGCGGAAAATGATAAAGACGACAAATCAGACAACTAATATCAAAAAGGCAATTGCCGCCGCAGTAACTCTGATTATGCTGGTGTCGAGTATCGCACCGCTGTTTACGGCATTTGCAAAAGGTGACGCATTTACGGTATATGACGAAAAGGATTATCTCAAGCTTGTTAAACTGTGCAAAACGGACACAAATTCAGCCGACCTTGTTGTCGAACTGAAAAACGATATAGACGTGTCAAAGATAAAGTTTGCCCCCATTCCCACATTTTCGGGCACATTCAACGGCAACGGCTACACCGTGGACGGAGTGAACATCACCTCCAAAGGCTCGTACAAAGGGCTTTTCCGATACATTGAAAAAGGTGCAACGGTGCGCGACCTGAACGTCCGCGGAAAAGTTTATCCCGACGGCAGCAAAGAATATGTGGGCGGTATCGTCGGACAAAACAGCGGAACGCTCATAAACTGCACATTTTCGGGCGAAGTGTCGGCAGAAACAAATGTGGGCGGTATCTGCGGATATATTACCGAGACCGGTGTTGCGGACGGCTGCACATTTGACGGCAGTGTTCAGGGAAAAAGCTATGTCGGCGGCATCGCCGGGCAAAACTACGGCACAATCAAAAACTGCTCGAACAGCGGCAGTATAAACACCGTGAACACAGAGGGTTCAAAGTCGCTGCAGGATTTGAACATTGACGTTGAAAATCTGCGTTCCACCGAAAATATAAACACCGCAACCGACACGGGCGGTATATGCGGCTACAACAAGGGAAATATTCTGTCGTGCACAAACAGCGGCAGCATAGGCTACAAATCCGTCGGCTACAACACGGGCGGTATATGCGGAAGAACGGCCGGTTATATATCGGACTGCACAAACACGGGTTCCGTTCGCGGGAGAAAAGACGTGGGCGGTATATGCGGTCAGGCAGAGCCGTACGTTCTGCTGGAATTTTCGGAGGATGTGCTGTCCGAAATGCAGAGTGTGCTCGCCGATATCAGACGTATTGTGAATAACGAAATAGACTCCGACAACGACGATATTTCAAACATACTGGATAATATAAACAGCAACGTTTCGGACGCGTCGGACAATATAAACAGCATGTCGAAAGACATCAAGAACTACGCAAACAACGTTACCGACGATGTGAACGACTTGTCGGCACGCATGCAGAAAATGCTCAAAGATTCGGACGCGGTATTTACCGGACTCACACAGGGCATTGACACGCTGGCAACGGGAATAGGCTCGCTCGCCGAGGCAGGCAGATATTTGCAGAAATCAATGCAGCAGCTCAATAATTCGCTCACGGAATCCGACCTTACGGATGATGATATAAACAAGATGGGGCAATACCTGACAAATGCGAACGAAAAACTTATGCGTGCGTTAAATGACCTCGACACCGCCGTGTCATCGCTCAACCGCGGCGCAAAACAGCTGCAAACGGCAATAAAAAAACTTGAACAGGCACTCAAAAACAAAAAGGATATTGAAGACAGTTTCCGCGGACTGTGGGACACAATAACCGGAATATCATCGTCGCTTCTGAATGCCGCCGGCTCGGTTCAGGACGCGGCAGCAGTGATTGAGGGGCTAAACGACAACGGCCTTTCAAAAGACGACCTGACAAAGCTTGTGCAGAATCTGCGCGACCTTGCAAAATGCTACCGTGACGTTGCCGGAGCGCTGTCCGGTGTATCGGACGCACTGCTTGTTATGGCAGAGGATTTTGACGTATATGCGTTCCGCTCGTCGGTACGGCTGTTTAAGAGCGCGTTTACCAATATACAGAGCGTGTTTGAAATTCTCGAAAAAAAGAACCTTAACCTCGGTGCCAGCCTGGAGGATTTGAGAAACGCATCGGAAAACGGTGTGAAAGCAATCAAGGAAATGAACGAAGGAATAAAGAGCATGAAATCCGCCTGCACCACAATAGGAAACGCAACGGCGGAGCTGAACAAGATTATTCAGGAATTTGCGAACGGCGAAAGCTTTTCGGTGCCGAAAATATCAGATTCGTTTTCGTCCAAGGCCGACAGCCTGTTCGGCACCGTGGACGCAATACAAAATGAGTTTTCCAAGCTGAACAACAGCATTAAAGATACCAAAAACCGCTTTAAAGGTGACATAAGCGAGGTTTTGGGCGAATTTGAAACACTGGCGGCTATATTCAAGGAATCGTACAACGACGCAGTTGATCCCGACAGCGGAGATATTATAGAAGATATCTCCGATAGCGACACACCCGGCTCCACGCGCGGAAAAGTCAACGCGTCGGTAAACCGCGGAAAAGTTTCGGGCGATGTGAACATCGGCGGTATTTGCGGCTCTATGGCTGTGGAATACGATTTTGATCCCGAAGACGATGTAAAAAAGGAAGGCAGCCGAAGCGCGAAATTTGTGTACAAAACAAAATGCGTGCTCAGAAAATGCACAAACGAAGGGAATGTTACATCCAAAAAAGACTACAGCGGCGGTATTTGCGGAAGAATGAGCCTCGGCACCGTGACTCTTTGCGACAACTACGGAACGGTTAAGGGAACGGACGGAGACTATGTTGGCGGTATTGCCGGCAAATCGGAATCCGGTGTGTACAACTCCGCCGCAAAATGCCGCGTGAGCGGAAACAGCTACGTTGGCGGAATTGTCGGCGAGGGTGACAAAATACAAAACTGCATGTCGCTCGTTACCGTTTCCAAATACGACGAATTTGCCGGTACAATTGCCGGAAAAGCCGACAGAGACAATGTTTCCGGGAACTTCTTTGTAAACGACGACCTCGGAGCGATAGACGACATCAACTACAGCACCATTGCCGAGCAGACCGATATAGGCGGTTTTGTGGACTTTGTAAAAATGACATTCGGCAAGGATATCGTGTTCACTCTGCGGTTTGTTGCAGACGGGAAAGAAATTGCAACGCTCAACTTTAACTACAAAGACAAAATACCGGAGGATAAAATTCCCACCGTTCCGAAGAAAAAGGGTTATTTCGGAAAATGGAGCAATTACGACTTTAACGACGCACGCTACGACGCAACGCTCAAGGCAACGTATCACCGCAACATGGATATAATCTCCACCGCGCAAAAGAGGGATGACGGAAAATCTGTTGTTATTGTGTGCGGCGCGTTTGACGACTCGGCAAAAGTAACCGCCGAAAAGTTAAACAACAGTCCAAAGAAAAGAACGATCGACGCAAATAAGGTTAAAATAAGCGGCACTCACAGCGCCACCTACACAATACGCTACCTGCCGAAATCCGACAAGGACAACTACAAACTGTATGTTGACACCGGCAAAGGCTTTAAAAAGACGGATATAAAGAAAAAAGGCAGCTATGTGGAATTTGAAACCGATTCGAAGAACTTTACCCTCCTTGAAGTTAAGAAAAATTACGCGGTAATGATTATACTGATTGCCATTGCAGTGTCCGGTATGGCAGCTGCGGTGCTCGCCATGGTGTCGGGTAAAAGAAAATTAAAGGCGGCATAAACGCATGTTAATTAGGAATGAGAAAGAAGAAAATTAATTGTAGCGCAAAATCGGCATTGCATGTAATCTTTTACCCTATTGCAATGCCGATTTTAGCCGAATTGCGGCGCGATAAATTCGCGCCCTTTTGGCGGCGCATTTCAATTAATTTTCGAGATGCTTTTGTGTCCTGCGAGATTTCACCGCCGTGAGAAGGAGGAAAATTTGTCATACTCCCTCAGTCAGCTATCGCTGACAGCTCCCTCATGGAGGGAGCCAAATAGTGATCATTTTCAAACGATTGTGGTTGCAAATGGCACAAAAGTTCAGCCTCTCACCAATCAGTTGCAAGTAAACTAACAAGGTTTTCACCGCGGAAAATTGTTCCTCCGATGAATGATTTTGTAAGTGATTACAAGTCCGCGCACGTTCTCACTATCATGAGTCGGACGGGGGAATTGAATTTAAAGAATAATACAAATAAGTCCGCCGCTGCCCTCATTTATAATTTTTTGCAGCGTTTCCTGCAATTTAAAACGTGCGTCCTCGGGCATGCGGTTCAGTTTGCCGTGGAGATCCTCGTTGACCAATTCGTGCAGTGACTTTCCGAAAATATTGGTTTCCCATATAGATTTCGGATCAACCTCAAATTCTTTGAGCAGATAGTGCACCAAATCCTCCGATTGCTTTTCCGTGCCGACTATAGGCGATACCTCTGTTTCTATATCGGCGCGTATCATATGTATACTCGGCGCACTCGCCCTGAGGCGCACTCCGAATTTACTTCCCTGCTTAACCATTTCCGGTTCTTCAAGTGTGAGTTCGTCAATTGTCGGGGAGACAATTCCGTAGCCCGTTTCGCGGACTTCCTGAAGCGCAAAAGAAATCTTGTCGTACTCATGCTTAACATCGGCAAGAGATTTCATAAGCGTCATAAGGGTGTCTTTGCCGGTAATTTCAAATCCTGTTTCCTCTCCCAAAATTCTGTAATACAGATTTTCGTCGGTTGTCACCTTAAGGTGAACCGTTCCCTCGCCGAGATTTATGGAATCTATATCGGCAGACGTTATACTGTCGCATTTTAAAATACTTTCGGCAATGCGCTTGGAATCCCTGATTTTGCTGACATCTTTTATTGAGTTGAGAATACTCGAATAAATATTCTTTTTCATTTCGTGTTCGCTGTCGAGCACATCAACCCAGTCGGGAACCTCAATTGCAACCTCTTTTAACGGAAACTCAAAGAGCACCTTTTCGATAATGTTATTTATGTCGTCCGTTTCAAGCTCGGCACAGTTTACACACATAACAGGCACCCCGTGACGCGACTCAATCTGCGCCTTTGCCTCGAGAGCCGGAGCCGCCGACGGATTGACCGAGTTCACCAGCACAATAAACGGCTTGCCGAGCTCTTTTAATTCCGAAATAACGCGGTTTTCCGCATTGATATAGTCGCTGCGCTCAATGTCCGTAATCGTTCCGTCTGTCGTAATGACAAGCCCTATCGTGGAATGTTCGCATATTACCTTGTGCGTGCCCATTTCCGCCGCCTGCGTAAACGGAATTTCTTCGTCAGACCACGGAGTTTTAACCATTCTCGGAGCGTTGTCCTCTATATATCCCAGCGCTGAATCAATTACATACCCCACACAGTCAATCATACGTACATTAAACTTTGCGTTGTCGGACAGTGTGATTTCCACAGCCTCGTTCGGAATAAATTTCGGTTCGGTAGTCATTATGGTTCTGCCGGCACTGCTTTGCGGCAATTCGTCGCGTGCGCGCTCGCGCTTAAACGCATTATTGATGTTGGGTATTACGAGCAAGTCCATAAATTTTTTGATAAAAGTCGACTTTCCTGTCCTCACAGGTCCGACAACTCCTATATAGACATCCCCGTTTGAACGTTTTGAGATGTCGTTGTAGATACTGTATTCGGCCATAAAAATTCCTCCACACTTTGTACTTTTGTACATTGTATGAAGGAAACTGAATTAATATGATTAAATATTTTCGGTTAATAAATCGCAAACTTTGTCGGTATACGCTTCGTTTATGACAACCGTTATTCCGCCGCTGCATGAAAATAAATGATATATTTCCACACCGCCGCTGTCCATAATGCCGATAACCTCGGCAGCGTCCGCCATAGGGTTTGACATCGGTGCAACGGTGACGGCTGTATTGGAGCAGTAAACATCGCAAATTATGTTGCTTATCCTGTCTTTGAACATTCCCACAGCGCCCACAACACGGAGTATGCCGCTGTTTTCAACAAGAATGGTTAATTTGCTGCCCTTAAAGCTGTTGTGATAATCCAGAATGTCGGCGTCAAGGTTCATCCGCAAAATGCTCTGCAAAACCTCGCCCATAACTCCGTGGTCGCCGTTGACATTGTCAATGGTTATCATTGTAACATCGTCTCTGACGGATATTTTGTCATTTATTTTATACATCATCGCAATCATTCCCGTTTATAGTTTATTCTGAAATAAACTATGCCGCATACGGGAAAATTATGCTAGCCGAAAGAGAATAATCCGAACTCCGATTTTGAGAGACGGATTTCCGCTTTTGCTGTGTTAAAATACTCGGTAATCCACAAAGGATTACCTGCGTTTTTGCCTTGCGCAACCAAAAATCCGTTCTCTCA
>CAKSIN010000035.1 GCA_934463115.1 uncultured Clostridia bacterium | reverse complement strand
GGCAAGACTTGCAGCGGCATTGGACGGCAACATGCCGGTTTATGTTGAAAAAATGCTCGATAATATTGACAATACGGGAAATATATACGGAATTACGGAAATGGCGGATGTACTTAAAAATGCAATAAAAGGCCTCCCGGAGAGGGCCGATATACTTTTCTTTATCGGAAAAGACGGCGCATATAAAACACCTGAAAAAGCAGCCGCGGCTGTGGAACTTCTGAAGAAATCCGGTGTGAATTTTACAGTTGACAAACATGAACCGAACTCCGGATACGATATTGATTTTCTGATCGGAGCCTCCGACGAAACAAGAAAGATTATGTCGGATACAGCGAACAGGTTAAATGAGTCCGGCGCAAAAACAATCGTTTGTTACGACGGATACGATGCAAAAATATTTTTGCGTGAATATAAGGAGTACGGCATTGTACTCAATGCAGATATTGTTACATTCCCGGCATTTGTGTCGGAGCTCATATCAGGCGGAAAACTCCGTGTAAAAAAGTCCGACAGAGTGTATACATTTCAAGATCCGCCTGCTATTGCAAGGGATCTTGAGGATGCCGACAGCGCAAGAAAAATTCTGGATGCGTGCGGAACAGTCAGAGAAATGCTCCTTTGCAAAGATGCAACAATGCTTGCAGGTAATCTGCTGATGAATGAATATATACCGGATGTAATGCAGCTTGTGGTAAAGAACAGACTTGAAAATGCAAAAAATGTAAATGCAGAAGTAATCGTTACCGCCTCACCGTCTGAATATTATATGCTTAATTCGGTAAATGACAGTTCGGCAGACGTTATAACAATTGAGGAGGCTGTTAAAGAATGCTTGTAGAATTTAGGGAAATACTCGGCATTGCCGAAAAAGGCGGTTTTGCCGTTCCTGCACTTAATGTGTATAATATGGAGACGGTTATGGGAGTTATTGCAGCTGCCGAAAATTTAAATGCTCCGGTTATACTTCAAAACTATTCAAGACTTTTTACCAATGATGAAGGGTTTCATGTAGCTCCTACAATTATTGAGGCTGCAAAAAGGGCAAAAGTTCCTGTGTGCTATCATCTTGACCATGGTGCCGGCCGCACCGAGGTTGTGCGTGCGCTGAGATATGGCGCAACAGGTATTATGATAGATAAATCTCTTATGCCGCTTGAAGAAAATATTGCCGAAACCCGAAAAATAGTTGAAATGTGTTCTGATGTTAATATCGGTGTAGAGGGAGAAATAGGACATGTCGGTTCGGCAAGTGATGGTGATGAGCAGACTACTGAATACACGACTGTTGAAGATGCAAAAAAATTTGTTGACTCTACCGGGGTTTGCGCTCTTGCCGTTATGGTAGGTACTGCCCACGGCAGATACAAAAAAGCACCGAAACTTGCAATAGAACGAATTGCGGATATTCATAATGCTGTTGACGCGGCACTTGTACTTCACGGCGGAAGCGGTGTTCCGGATGAGGAAATCAAAGCGGCAATCAAAGCCGGTATAAGAAAAATAAATTTCGGAACCGACCTTTGTTATTCGTTTTTGGATGCTGTGTTCGATACATCGCGCGACATATATGCAATTGACCTGTTTATGAAAGGCGCAATAGATAATGTGAAGAAATTTGCCGAAAGCAAAATCAAATTATTGGGAGCTGAAAACAAAGCATGAGTAAAATTATCGGTATAGGAGCGAATGTGTACGACACGCTTATTACAGTGCCGTTTTATCCCGCAGAAGATACAAAACTCAGGTCGTCGTCGGTTAAAGAATGCGGCGGAGGCCCTTGTGCAACCGGACTTGTCACGGCGGCAAAACTCGGAGCTGACGCGGCATATGTCGGTGCGCTTGCTGATGATGCCGGCGGAAAATTTTTACTGAATGATATGAAACGTTTTGGCATGTCGGTTGAATATACGGACATCGTCAAAGGAAAATCATCGTTTTCGTCGTATGTTTTGTTAAGTGAAGGCAGTGCGTCAAGAACGTGCGTATTTAAAAAGGATAATTTACCCGAATATGTACTCGACGATAAAAAAATAGCCGCAATAAAATCGGCTGATTTACTTATGATAGACGGTAATGATATGAAAAATGCAATAAAAGGCGCTGACGCGGCGAGAGAGAGCGGAAAACATGTTCTCTATGATGCCGGCGGACTTTATGACGGTGTTGAAAACCTTATAGGATATGCCGATATATTGATTCCGTCGGAGGAATATGCGACCGCCTTTACCGGAAAGATGACGGCGGATGCCGCAGCGAGGGAACTTTACGAGAGATACCGCCCCGAAGTGGTTGTTGTAACATGCGGTGTCCGCGGAGGAATAATGTATGACGGCAAGAATATAACGTCATACCCGGCATTTGAAATTGATTCTGCAGACACAAACGGCGCCGGTGATGTGTTCCACGGTGCATTTGCTTTTGCAGTTACATCGGGGTTGAATTATTTTGATTCGTGCATTTTTTCAAGCGCGGTATCGGCTTTAAAATGTACAAAATTCGGTGCGCGCGACGCTGTGCCGAACCTTAAGACGACAATTAATTTTCTGAAGGAGCGTGGATATGATGAATTTGAAAAGAACATGGAATAAAAAGTACGGCAAGTCGGAAATATTTACAAAAGAAAACAGTCAGTGCCAATTGGTAGAAATTGATATGTTAAGACTTGCAAACGGCGAAAAAAAGAGGTATAATGAAAAGGACAAAGAGTACGGACTGCTGATCTTGCACGGAAAATGCACTGTTGACGGCAAAGGTAAATTCAAATACGAAAACATTGGAAAACGCGAAAGTGTTTTCGACGGTCCTGCAACATGTGTGTATGTGCCGCGCAACTGCGAATTTGTTATAACCGCCGTGGGCGAAGTGGCTGTTGCGGTGTGCAAATCGCCGTCCGTCAAAGACCACAAACCGGTTCTTATCAATCCTGAAGATGTTGTTATTAAAGATATGGGCAAACCGGGATGGCAGAGGCAGGCTCACTTTATCCTCGACGAAAGAGTTGATGCCGATATAGTTTATATCGGCGAAGCATATGTTGAGGGCGGACAGTGGGCAAGCTATCCTCCGCATAAGCACGATGATGACAACATGCCTACAGAAGCCAAAACAGAAGAAATATATTATTATGAATTCAAAAAACCGACAGGGTTCGGAATTCAGCGCGTCTATACGAAAGAGGGGGATATTGACGAAACATACACCGTTAAATCAGGTGATTTTGTCGAGATACCGCGCGGATATCATCCGTTCCATACTGCACCGGGATATGATAACTATTATCTTTGGGTAATGGCAGGCAGCAACAGGGGATTTTTTATGACGACCGATGAGGATCACAAGTGGCTTAATGACTGATTCCAAAGGGGCGATTATATGGATTTTCGCGAATTAAAAAAGTTTTTAAAATCATTGGGTAGAGATTATGATGTACCGGGCTACGATTGCTGCGTTTACTATGATCACGTATATGTTTTTCGTGATAAGGGCGGAATGTCTGATGTGAACTCATCAAAAAAGGTTTCCGGAAAAGATTTGTATTTTCTGCATTCGGGTGCAAAACTTATGTGCTGTGTTGCCGTAATGCAGCTTGTTGAACGGTATAAGCTTTCGCTTAAGGATAATGTATGCGATTATATCGACAATTTTGATTCTTCGTATACTGTTGAGAAGTTTTTGCATGATTACAGCGCTAATCTTAAGAATGAAAACGACATTTGCAATCATATGAACATGGTTAGATTGATTGAAAATTCATCCGGTGTTTCGTTCGGTGAATTTATAAGAGATAACATAACTGAACCGCTGAAAATGAAAAGCACAACATTTGAACTTAACGAAAAAAATATGAGTAAAATTGCTTCGCAGTATTTTTATGACAAATCAAAAAGCAAGGCGACAGAGTGCGATACAAATGTTCGTGATATGTTTGAAAAGAATGTCGGTTCACTTATTACCGGTGTTGAGGACTACATAAAATTATGCGAAACAATATGCAATCAGGGTTTATCCGAAAAAAACTACAGACTGCTTTCACCGTACAGTGTGGATAAGCTGATAAATGAGATTATCTATAACGAAACAGAAAAATGCGGTGCATATGTATCCGTCGGATACCATGGCTCGCTGGTTCTCATTGATATAAAAAAACGTATATCCATAGTGTATGCTCAGCATATGAAAAATATTGATTCTGATCGTTTGGATATGTATCCGAAACTCAGAAAAATCGCATACGAATGTATCGGAGTCGATACATGGTCTAAAGGATATACTGTTTTATAGACAATTGTTGCACAGAATGATTATATAATACGAGGAGCTAATGAAAATGAAAATATATAGTGTAAACGATAAAGAATTTAAACGGTTCGGAAAAGTACTTAATCTCGATACAGCTGAAATCGTCCGTGTGGGTGAGGGGGTGGCTATGCCCGAAAGCGGTTCGGCTTATATTGCGTCACTTGATGCATTTGAATGTCTGAAAATAAAGCAGACTATACAAAGCGAATGTTTTGGCGGTATTGACGCGCAGATAGGTTATTGTTACGGTTTTAACGATACCCTTAATGCTCTTGAATGGCACAAATGTTCCGAAATAAATGTTGCAGTTACAGACATAATTCTGCTTTTGGGTGACATACGCGATTTGGAAAACGGTAACCGTTATGATTCCTCGAAAGTAAAGGCATTCAGGGTGAAAAAAAGCGAAGCAATTGAAGTGTATGCCACAACATTGCATTATTGCCCGATTCAGACATCGGACGATGGATTCGGATGTGTTGTCGCACTTATTAAAGACACAAACACTCCGCTTGAATCCAAAAGCGATGATAAACTTCTTTTTGCCAAAAATAAATGGCTTATTTCGCATGTCGACAATGAATCGTTGATTAAAAAGGGCGCCTTTGCGGGTGTTTACGGAGAAAACTATAAATTATAATGTTTAAAGAGCAGGTATGTCTATGAAATATGCATTGGGAATTGATTTCGGCGGCGGCTCGTCCAAAGCAACACTTCTTGCAGAGAATGGCACGATATGCGCTGAAAATACAGTTGAATATCCTACACACTACCCTAAAAGCGGATGGGCAGAGCAGAATCCGCATGACTGGTACATGGCAACAAAAGAAAATATTTGTGCCGTTATAAAAAATGGCGGAATAAAAAAAGATGATATTGCCGCAATATCGCTTGACGCAGCAACTCACACGGCGGTGCTTACCGATTCCGAATTCAATGTGCTGCGCCCGTCTATATACTGGACGGATATACGTTCGCTCCGACAAGCGGAATACCTGAAAGAGAACTTTGGGGCGGAAATATTGAATTCTGTAAAGCACAATCCCGACACAATCTGGACTCTGCCGCAGCTTATGTGGATACGTGATAATGAACCGGATGTGTGGGTAAATACGAAACGGATAATGTTTGCAAAAGATTATGTCCGTCATATGCTTACCGGGGACTATGTTACGGACAATATTGAAGCCGAGGGCAGTATGCTGTTTGATTATAACAAACAGTGCTGGTCTGATGAATTATGCGGTATTCTCGGTATAGACAAAAATATCTTGCCTGCGGTAGTCAAACCGACTGATATTGCCGGTACAGTGAGCAAGGCGGCATCCGATGATACGGGACTTGCCGAGGGAACACCGGTGTTGTGCGGCACGACCGATACAGTTATGGAAATATTCGCATCCGGTGCGGTAGAATGTGGGCAAATGACGATTAAGCTCGCTACGGCAGGACGAATTTGTGTTATAACCGATAAAGCATACCCAAATAAAAATTTGATAAATTATTCGCACTTCGTAGACGGACTTTGGTATCCGGGGACAGCTACAAAGTCTTGCGCTGCATCGTACAGATGGTATCGTGACACATTTGGCGGAGACTATGCTGTTCTCGATGACGGAGCACAGGCAATTTTGCCCGGCTCCGACGGACTTATATTCAGTCCGTATCTTAATGGAGAACTTACACCATACTCCGATCCGAAACTTTGCGCAAGCTTTGTCGGTGTGCGTTCGTCACATACCAAGGCACATTTTACACGAGCCGTTTTGGAGGGGGTTGCAATGTCTATGCTTGACTGTCAAAATGCTATCGGACAAATCGGCATACCGCACAACCAAAAGGCCGTTATAATCGGCGGAGGGGCAAAAAGTCCGCTGTGGAGGCAGATAACGTCCGATGTTCTCGGAACGCGGCTTGAGGTAAAAAAATACGCTGATTCATCACTCGGAAGCGCGATGCTTGCCGGTATATCGGCAGGATTCTGGGATTCACCTGTTCAGGCAGTGAAGTGCTGTAATGCGTCTGTTCTCACTGTTGAACCCAATGCCGAAAATAATCGAATATACTCGGAGTTGTTTGAAAAATACAAAAAAATACACGATGTTTTGTCCGAGGTTTATCACGGTAGTTAACATAGATACCGTTTCGGCACAAAAGAGGTGGCATATGAAAATTATAGTGTGTGTTAAAATAGTAAATGGAGAACTGAATCCGTTTGATGAATGTGCGCTTGAATCGGCATTGAGTATTCCGGATAGTCGGGTGAGTGTAGTGTCAATGTGTCCGATATCGGCAAAAGACAAATTGCTTTCGCTTACGCGCCTCGGGGTTGAAAATGTCTATTTGCTTTCCGACAAAATTTTTGCCGGATCCGATACTCTTGCAACAGCATATATACTGTCAAAACAAATATCTTCATTGGAATATGACGCTGTATTTTGCGGCAGGCAAACCGTTGACGGTGATACTGCTCAGGTTGGAGCTTGTCTGTCTGTAATGCTTGGTACATCACTGGTTACAAATGTGATGGATATATCATTCAGCCGGGATAATAACGAATTTGTATGCCGTACGCGTCTTGGGCAGGAACGCGCCGCTTTGCCGGCACTTCTGACGATTGAAAGAATCAATACGCTTCGCTTTCCGTCTGTCCGTTCACGTATCGGAGAAATAAATATCGTAGATAACAGCACACTGGGTGCCAATCCTCAGAAATGCGGCACAGCCGGTTCGCCCACACGTGTTTTAAAGGTGTTTGAAAATAAAAGCGGACGCCGCAGGTGTCATTTTGCGGATATATCGGAATTTGTCGAATGCATTGAGCTTGGAATGAAAAAGAAAACAGCGAATTTTGCACCTTTGAAAAATAACATTAAATTTGACAATGTATGGGCAATAGGCAGTACGGTTGCAAAGAAAGCTGCCGAAATCTCTGAAACAGTTACTTTGATGGGTGAAAATGATCCATATAAAATATACAAGCTTGCATTGGAGAAAAAACCGAATGTGATTCTTTGGAATGCGGATTTACAAGGCAGAAGGAATGCACCTGTTGTTCAGGCATTGCTCGGTACGGGACTTTGCGCTGACTGCACAGCACTTGAAACGGACGGAAACAGACTGTACATGTACCGCCCGGCAAGAGAGGGTAATATTATTGCCAAGATAGAATGTACAACACGTCCGCAAATGGCAACGGTTCGATGCAGTACAAAAAGTGATGATATAATTTTTTGCGGCGGCAGAGGCATTGCCGACTCGTTCAAAATGTTTACGGAATTTGCCGGGAAATTCGGTGCGTCGGTCGGTGTGTCGCGTGCCCTGGTCGACAGGGGACTTGCAGATTACGGCATACAAATAGGACTTACCGGAAAAGCGGTAAGCCCGAAAGTTTATGTGGCAATCGGCGTGTCGGGAGCTATACAGCATATGTGTGCAATAGAAAGTGCCGGAACTGTTATAGCTGTTAATCCTGACAAAAATGCGCCTGTATTTGGGTATGCGGATTATGGCATTGTTACGGATTTTGAAAAACTTGCGGATTATATTGTGTCACATGAAATATCCGTGTGACACCCTATTTTCGTTCTTTGATATTAATGCTCACACCGTTAACTTCGACATTTTCATCGGCACGGATCATTATGTATCTTGTGCCGTTGACTGTTTGCGCGGAAATCAAATCGCTGCATTCGGGATTAACCTTGATGCTGACATCCGGCATTTTAACCTCGAATTTGCGTATATCCACAATATTTTGCGGCACAACGCTCATATTTTCGCCAAATTCTTCATCGCATTTTTTTCCGAATGCTTCAACGCTTTCTTCGTCGGCGCCGCAGCTTTTCAAAACATTCTTAAGTTCATTTTTTGAAAGCGTAAGCGGTTCTTCCTCCGTGGAATTTTTGTATTCTTCAACAATATCCGAAATTTCTTCGTGTACTGCTTTTATCATATCAAAGTCAAATTTATCGGACATTGTTGCATGCAGGCAATGCCCGAATGTTTCTTTCTGAACATCTGCAGGCATCGGCAGCGGGGTGTTAAATATACGGTTCACGAAATTTTCGTGATTACGCGATGTATCTTTTGTGTAATAGAGCGCGTTGTATATATTTGCCCGTCTGTCATCAAACGACGGGAACAGAAAGCCAATCTCCGGTGAGGATAAAATTGTGTCGGCGGACAGTGTATGGAACATATTGTCTCCAGCATGAAACGACAGCTTTGTGTTAAATTTCTTTACCGGGCATATTGCACATATGATATATGCGTATGTTCCGTCAGCCGAATCGGAGCGCACTCCGTCGCCGGAGTATGAAAAAACATCGTACGTGTCGCTTGCAAGCAAAATTACATAATTTCCCTCAATGTCGGCTGTCTGCGACGTACGGTAAAAAAACTCGGTCACGGCATTATCGTCTTTAAGTGATGAATTGCGCAGTGCGGTAAGCAGACCGTGTTCATCACTTCCCATAACCTGCTCATTTTTAAATTTAATATCAATAAGGTTTGTTCCCAATCCGCCCGACAGCGATTTTCTGATAACTGCGAGCAGACTTTCGGCTTCCTCTGCGGAAGACATGGTCAGTGATTGACTGAACTGTGTCACGATTTCCTTTTTTTCATTTATAAAGCAGCCGCGTATGTACGAAATATTATTTTTTTCGGCGCGGAATCTTTTTCGTATTTCTCTGACTTCTTTATCATTCATTGCGATATGTATGCTCCTTTCAAAATCATGTTAACATCTATGATATCATTTTTGACGGCAAAAATCAAGCCAATGCACCGCAAATTTTGGGCAAATTCAAAATTCCTTTGACATTTTGCCGATAAGCTGGTACAATTTATGAGTATCGGAGGTGGTTATATGTACGGAGTGTACATTCATATACCTTTTTGTATTCAAAAATGCAACTACTGTGATTTTGCATCATATCCCAATGAGCTTTGCAGACAGAACGAATACATAGATGCGGTATTGGACGAAGCAAAAGAATACCGGGGTGCAAACGCAGACACAATATATATCGGCGGCGGAACACCTACATGCCTTAACAACGATTCGCTCGAAAAACTTTTAACGGGAATAAATGATATTTTTTGTATAGACGGTAATGCAGAGTTTACGGTTGAGGCGAATCCCGGAACTCTTGACGGTACAAATGCAAATATTCTTCGCAGCAACGGTGTAAACCGTATCAGCATTGGAGCACAAAGTTTTTCGGATTCGGAATTGGTGCGGCTCGGCAGGATTCACGGCGCAAGTGACATAAAATCCGCATTCGAAACAGCGCGCAGCGCCGGTATAAACAATATCAGTCTTGATATTATGTACGCATTGCCGGGACAAACAATGAAATCTCTCGGCAATACTCTTGACAGCGCATTGAAGCTTAAGCCGAATCATCTTTCATGCTACGGACTCAAATACGAACCCGGGACACCGTTTTACAATATGCTGCGCAGCGGAAAAATAGATGAAACAGATGACGATACATTTGCCGATATGTATTCTCTGATTTGCAGCCGACTCTCCGAAAACGGATATTGCCATTACGAAATATCAAATTTTTCAATGTCGGGATTTGAGAGCCGTCATAATCTTAAATACTGGAACCGTGAAGATTACATAGGTCTCGGTGCGGCGGCGGCTTCATGTGTCGGAAACAGGCGATGGGCAAATACACGCTCTATAGATGAATATATGTTCGGCAACCGTATTACCGAGGATTATACAATGAGCGATTCGGAAACAATGCATGAATTTATCATATTGGCACTTAGAGTGATAAAAACGGGTGTGGACAAGAACAAATTCAGAGAATTGTACAATGTTGATTTTGATGATATGTTTGGGGCACAAATGAAAAAATTTTCACAATTTCTCATTAACGACAAAAATAGCGTTAAACTCACTGAACAAGCGGCTTTGGTGTCTAATTCCATACTGTGCGAATTTGTTAAATAATTGTAAATTTTAAAAAAACTATTGACAAAATTCATCTGTAGTGTTATTTTATACTTGTTAGCACTCGATGGATGCGAGTGCTAAAGGAGATGATAACGTGGATTTGAGTGAAAGAAAGGAAAAAATTCTTCAGGCAATAATAGATGATTACATCACGACAGCCGAACCGGTCGGATCGGCATATATATTGTCCAGTCACGATCTTGGTGTAAGCTCTGCCACGGTTCGAAATGAGATGGCGGCTCTTGAAGAAGCCGGTTATCTCGAAAAACCGCACACATCTGCAGGACGTATACCGTCGGTATTGGGTTATCGGACATATATAAACAAACTGATGCGTGAATATCGGCTCACACTTAACGAAATTAATCAGATTAAGGTGGCGATTGCAAGGCAATATGTTGAATTCGACAAAGTATTGTCGGACGTTTCAAACATGATGAGTTTTCTTACAAACTACACAACGGTATTTACCACACCGGTTTCGGCAAACTATATTATATGCTCGGTAAAACTTATCGGCATAGATGATATCAGTTTTGTAATGATTGTTGTGCTCAACGGCGGTGTTGTTAAAAACAGAATAATCCGTCTGAAAAAGAAATATGAGCCGGAAGTTGTGGAAAGGCTGTCGAACTATTTGAATAACAAATTTTCGGGTGTCAATATTTCAGCACTTACCCCGGAAATTCTCGACGAGGAGAAAAAGCTTATTCCGGTCGAGGAGTTTATGATTGGCGCAGTATTCAAATTCTTTTCGGATTTGGCTGCGGAAATGAGTGATTGCGATATCATGTGTTCGGGTGTCACAAACATATTTAACCATCCGGAATTTAATGATATAAAGCGTACAAAGGACTTTTTGAGTTTTGTTCGCAGCAACAACGGAAGCGAGGTAAAAGAAGTCCTCAAATCTGCCGACAGTAGCAAGCCGGTATCCGTTGTAATGGGAGATGAAAGTCCTGATCTTAAAGAACATAATCTCAGTATGGTTGTTTCAAACTATACTTTGGGAAATAATCTTTCGGGCAAGATGGCAATTATCGGTCCGACAAGAATGGATTATGCAAAAGTAATTTCGACTCTTGGGTATCTTTCAAAATTGCTGAACGGACTCAATGATTCGTAGATTGGAGAGTGACATAATGTCAAAGAAAAAGCAAAATAACGAAGAAAACGCGGAAAGTAATGTAACCGATACGGCTGAAAAAGATTCAAAAACCGATATTGATTACGAAAAAATCCTTTCCGAAAAGGATTCGCTTCTTGCCGATAAAGAAGAAAGATACAAGCGTCTGCTTGCAGAGTACGACAACTATAAGAAACGTACCGTGCGCGAGAAAGAGGCTATTTATACCGATTCCGTCAAGGATACGGTAGAGGTTCTTCTTCCGGTGATAGATAATTTAATTCGTGCCCTTGATTCTTTTGAAGACAAAAACAGCGAACATTACAAAGGTGTGGAGATGGTTCTCCGCCAGACGCAGGAAGCCTTTCAGAAGCTCGGAATTGAGGAAATCAAGTCCGTCGGTGAGCAATTCAACCCGGATGTTCACAATGCCGTTATGCATGTAGAAGATGATTCCGTCGGTGCAAATACGGTTGTAGAGGAATTCCAGAAAGGTTATACCTACAAAGATAAGGTTATACGATACAGCATGGTTAAAGTTGCAAATTAATACAGAATACGGAGGTAATTGATTATGTCAAAAATTATTGGAATTGATTTAGGTACAACAAATTCATGTGTAGCCGTTATGGAAGGCGGCGAGCCTGTTGTTATAGCAAATGCCGAGGGCGCAAGGACAACGCCGTCTGTTGTTGCATTTACAAAGAACGGCGAAAGACTTGTAGGCCAGGTTGCAAAAAGACAGGCAATAACCAACCCGGAGAGAACAATAATCTCTATTAAGAGGGATATGGGTACAGACAAAAAAGTAGAAATAGACGGTAAGAAATACACACCGCAGGAAATATCGGCAATGATTCTTCAAAAGCTTAAATCCGATGCCGAAAGCTATCTCGGCGAAAAGGTAACGCAGGCTGTCATCACCGTTCCTGCTTATTTCAGCGACTCGCAGAGACAGGCTACAAAGGATGCCGGAAAAGTCGCAGGCCTCGAAGTTCTTCGTATAATAAATGAGCCTACAGCTGCAGCTCTTGCATACGGCATGGATAAGGATAAAGAACAGAAAATCATGGTATACGATTTGGGCGGCGGTACATTCGATGTATCGATACTCGAGATAGGCGACGGTGTTTTTGAGGTTCTTGCCACAAGTGGTAACAACCGTCTCGGCGGCGACGATTTCGACGAGCGCATTATAAAATACCTTGTAGAGGAATTTAAAAAGGAAAGCGGTATTGACTTAAGCGGTGACAAAATGGCTATGCAGCGCCTGAAAGAAGCAGCGGAAAAAGCTAAGATTGAACTTTCGGGAGTTACAACATCAAACATCAACCTGCCGTTTATTACAGCGGATGCTACAGGACCTAAGCACTTGGATGTAACTCTTACACGCAGCAAGTTTGATGAACTCACAGCCGATTTGGTAGAAGCTACAATGGGACCGTCGAAAAACGCTCTCGCAGACGCCGGTCTTTCGCCGTCCGATATACACAAGGTTCTTCTTGTCGGCGGTTCATCCAGAATCCCGGCTGTTCAGGAAGCTGTAAAGAAACTTATTGGAACCGAACCGCACAAGGGAATCAACCCCGATGAGTGTGTTGCAATGGGTGCTGCAATTCAGGGCGGTGTTCTTGCAGGTGATGTTAAAGATTTGCTTTTGCTTGATGTTACTCCGCTTTCACTCGGTATCGAAACGATGGGCGGTGTATTCACAAAGCTTATTGAAAGAAATACAACAATTCCTACCAAAAAAAGTCAGGTATTTTCAACCGCAGCAGACAATCAGACGAGCGTTGAGATAAATGTCCTCCAGGGTGAAAGAGAAATGGCTGCATATAACAAGAGCCTCGGTAAATTCTCACTGACGGGCATTGCACCCGCTCCGAGAGGTGTACCGCAGATAGAAGTAAGCTTTGATATAGATGCAAACGGTATTGTTCATGTTTCGGCAAAAGATATGGCAACCGGTCATGAGCAGGATATAACCATTACCGCAAGCTCCAATCTTTCAGATGAAGATATAGACAAGGCTGTTAAAGAAGCAGAAAAATTTGCCGAGGAAGATAAAAAACGCAAAGAAGAAGTTGAAGTCCGCAACAATGCCGATTCACTTGTATATCAGTGTGAAAAATCAATTACAGACCTCGGAGATAAACTTGATGCTGCCGATAAGGGCGATATTGAAGCTAAGATTGCAGATGTTAAAAAAGCTCTTGAGGGTACTGATACCGAAGCAATTAAAACAGCTACGGATGAACTTCAGAAGAAATTTTATGAGGTATCAACAAAGATGTATCAGGCAGCAAATCCGCAGGGTGCACAGCCCAATGGCGGTGCCGACGGTACACAAGGCGGACAGCAGGGCGGAACGTACGACGGTGATTACACTGTTGTTGACGACGACAATAACAATAACAAATAATGTAGGCATGCAAAAATGCGTGGCAGATATGTCACGCGTTTCTGCTGTATAAGGGGCGGTGCTACAATGGCAGACAAAAGGGATTATTACGAAGTGCTCGGCGTGCAAAAGGGCGCGAGTGATGATGAAATAAAAAAAGCATACCGTAGAGTTGCAAAAAAATATCACCCCGACCTTCATCCGGGTGATAAAGAAGCTGAGGCAAAATTCAAAGAAGTCAACGAAGCGTACGAGGTTCTCAGCAATGCCGAAAAACGTCAGCGTTACGACCAGTACGGTCATGCCGGAGTTGATCCGAATTTCGGTGCCGGCGGCGGTTACGGCGGTTCGGGATTCGGCGGCGCAGGATTTGATGATTTGGGCGACATATTCGGTTCGTTTTTCGGCGGCGGATTCGGCGGCGGTGGCAGGAAACGAAACGGTCCCGTACGCGGAAGCGACATAGAAGAAACAGTTTTGCTTTCGTTTGAAGAAGCGGCTTTCGGTGTTAAGAAAGATATTAAAATATACAAAATAGAAAACTGTGATGAGTGCGGCGGAAAAGGCTGCAAAAATGATTCGGACAGAGTTCAGTGTCCGACATGTCACGGAACCGGAGAGATTCGTAATGTGAGCAATTCCATTTTCGGACAAATGGTAAATGTTACGACGTGCTCGCAGTGCCGCGGAACAGGTCAGATAATAAAGAATCCGTGTTCAAAATGTCACGGAAAAGGCAAAATCAAACGCGCAAGGACTGTAAGTGTTGATATTCCTGCCGGAATAGACAGCGGCGAAACGGTACGTTACCGCGGTTTGGGAAATGTCGGCAGCAAGGGCGGTCCGGACGGTGATTTGCTCGTTACGGTGCGTATCAAACAGCACAGTGTATTTACAAGACGCGGAAATGATGTGTATTGCACTATTCCGATAACATTTGTTCAGGCGGCACTCGGTGCCGATGTAGATGTGCCTGTGCTCAGTGAGTCAAAAAAATATACTCTCGGCAAGATAAAATACACAATCCCCGAGGGAACACAGCCGGGAACGGAATTCAGACTCCGCGGCAAAGGTATACCGAATGTAAGAAACGGTATACGCGGTGATATGATAATTCGGGCTAATGTAGAGGTTCCGAAGAATCTGAACAAAGAGCAAAAAGAGGCACTGAGTAATTTTGCAAAGTGTTCCAACGAGAACAATTACAAACAGCACAAATCATTTTTTGAAAAGATGAAAGATACATTCGGAAAGTAACTTTTCGAAAGGCAGGTATTCATTATGCATATAAATGCTCCGATAAACCGTGATGAAGCGGCGAAACTACGTGCCGGAGATATTGTAGAAATTTCGGGAATAATATATACGGCAAGAGATGCAGCGCACAAGCGTATGTGCGATACATTAAAAAGCGGCGGTGAGCTTCCGTTTGAGATAGAAAACGCAGCGATATATTACGTTGGGCCGTGCCCGTGCAAAGAAGGCGAGGTTATCGGTTCATGCGGACCGACAACAAGCGGAAGAATGGACGCATATACGCCGATGCTTCTTGACAGAGGTCTTTGCGCAATGATAGGCAAGGGAAAGAGAAATGATGCCGTAAAAAAATCCATTATAAAAAATTCCGCCGTATATCTCGGCGCAATAGGCGGTGCAGGAGCTCTTCTTGCAAAGCATGTTGTTAAAAGCGAGGTAATAGCATACGATGACCTCGGAACGGAAGCAGTGCGAAAATTAACGGTAAAAAATTTTCCTGTAACTGTTATAATCGACTCTTTAGGTAATGATTTATATGAAATTGGAAAAAATAAATATAAAGTTGTATAATTAACTCTTGCATTTATCTTAAAAAGATTGTATAATACATGTGTAAGAAAGTTATTTATACTTTCAGTCAGATTAAAGGAGGTAGTATTATGGCTTCGGTAACAAAGGATACAATTGTAATGGACGTGCTTAGGATCGATGAGGGTACAGCACCCTTTTTCTTTGAAATAGGCATGCATTGTCTCGGATGCCCGTCCGCAAGCGGTGAATCCATTGCTGACGCGTGCGCCGTTCACGGTGTTGACGCCGATGAATTGGTTGCAAAAATTAACGACTATCTTAAAGATAAATAATTATGATATCGTTTTCGGGCGGTTCTTTTTCGGAACCGCCCGAGTTTGTGTGATTATAACATTTGAATTGGGGGATTATATATGCCTACAAAGGTATTAATCGGAGCCCAGTGGGGCGATGAAGGAAAAGGTAAGATTACCGATATACTTGCCGTTGACGCTGATGTTGTTGTGCGTTCATCCGGCGGAAATAATGCAGGACACACTGTAGAAGCAAACGGTGTTCAGTACAAACTGCACCTCATGCCGTCAGGTATTATCAACAAGGGTACACTTTGCATAATCGGTAACGGTGTTGTTGTGGATCCAAAGGTTCTTCTTGAAGAAATAGATATGCTTACACAAAAGGGTGTGGATGTTTCGGGATTAAGACTGGATATGCGTGCACATGTTATAATGCCGTATCACATAGAGCTGGACGGTCTTTCCGAATCTGTGCGCGGTGCCGGAAAAATCGGTACAACAAAGCGTGGTATAGGTCCTTGCTATATGGACAAGGCAGAACGAAGCGGTATACGCGTGTGCGATTTACTTAACAGAGAAATTTTTGAACAGAAAGTCCGCACCAATCTTGAAACAAAAAATAAGATTATAACACTCGTATACGGCGGTAAAGCGCTGAATGCCGATGCTATTATACAGGAATACAGCGAATATGCGGACAGGCTCAGAAAATACGCAGCCGATACAAGCGTTATTTTGTATAATGCAATTAAGGAAGAAAAGAATGTTCTTTTCGAAGGCGCTCAGGGTACGCTTCTTGATTTAGATTTGGGTACATATCCGTATGTAACATCATCGCATCCTATCTCCGGAGGAGTTTGTGTCGGCGCAGGAATAGGACCGACACTTATAGATGAATGTATCGGTGTTGTTAAGTCGTACACGACGCGTGTTGGCAAAGGACCGTTTCCGACAGAACTTTTCGACGAAACGGGCGATTTAATCCGCAACAACGGAAATGAATTCGGTACTACAACCGGCAGACCGCGAAGAACCGGGTGGTTTGACGCTGTTATAGTTAAATTTGCCGTTAGAACCAGCTCGCTTACGTCCATTGCAATGAATAAAATCGACACTCTTTCAGGCATTGATACGCTCAGGATTTGCGTTGGTTATAAAAAAGGCAACGAATATATCGATGAATTTCCGCCAAGCCTTGAGGAGCTTGCACTGTGCGAACCTGTATACGAGGAGCTGCCAGGCTGGAGCGGGGATATATCCGGATGCAAGAGCTATGACGAACTTCCGGAAAATGCCAAGCGGTATATTGAACGCGTGGAACAGCTTGTAGGCTGCAGAATTTCCATGGTTGGTGTAGGACCTAACAGAGAACAGAATCTTTTGAGATAATATAGGGAGGAATTTAAAATGGCTGAATTGCGTTACAACCCACTTATTAAGGATTGGGTAATGATAGCATCTCACAGACAAAACAGACCGCAGATGCCGAAAGATTGGTGCCCGTTTTGCCCCAATCCGAATAATGATAAGATTAAAGAAACCTATGATGTAATGGAATATGACAATGATTTTCCGGCACTTTCGCAAAATCCGCCTGTTCCGGATGATGTTGCAAGAGGGATCTACAAGACAAAACCGGGTTACGGTAAGTGCGAAGTAATACTTTACTCGCCGGAACATACAACAACAATCCCGGAACTTACGGTTGACCACATTAAAAAACTTGTTGACCTCTGGCAGACACGTTTTGTTGAGATATCGAAAGATGAAAAAATAAAATATGTATTTATATTCGAAAACCGTGGTGAAGTTGTCGGTGTTACAATGCCGCATCCGCACGGTCAGATTTACGGATACTCGTATATCCCCAAGAAGATTGAGCTTGAGCTTGCGTCGTCAAAGGAGCATTACGAAAAAACAGGCAGATGTCTTATCTGTGACATGCTTAAAGAGGAAATGGATTACGGAAAGAGAGTTATCATAGAAAATGAACATTTTGTAACGTATCTTCCGTTCTACAGTGAATATCCGTACGGCGTGTACATTGCGGCAAAGCATCATATGCAGAATTTGAGTCAATTCTCCGAGGACGAAAAAGCGGCACTTGCAGACATACTCAAACGCACGGTCGGAATGTTTGACAGTCTTTTCGACTACAAATTCCCGTATATGATGTGCATGCATCAGGATCCTGTGAATAGTGAAGACGTGAGTGATTACTATCATTTCCATATAGAGTTTTTCCCGCCTATGCGTTCAAAGGACAAACAAAAATTCAATGCCTCAAGTGAAACGGGTGTATGGGCACATTGCAATACAACAGCTCCCGAAGCAATATCGGACGATCTCAGAGCGGCATATGATAAGTTTATGAAAAGTGATCTGGCTAAAAATTGGTAATTACAGGAGGTAATTATGGAAATCAGAGCTATAATTGATGAATTTATTAATCTTTACGGCGGCAGCATGGAAGATGTGCGCATCTTTCAGTCTCCCGGCAGAGTAAACCTTATAGGTGAGCATACCGATTATAACGGCGGTTTTGTTTTTCCGGCAGCACTTACTATGAAAACAACGATTGCCGTACGCAGGAGAAATGATAACGTTATTCGGTTAAAGGCAACCGATCTTGATATTATGGTTGAGGCGGATATCAATAAATTGGATTCGTATCGTGATTTAAAGTGGGGAAATTATCAGCTTGGTGTTGCATATGTTTTGCAGAATGCAGGCTATGATATTGTCGGATGCGATATGCTGTACGATGACACCGTTCCTCACGGAAGCGGCTTGTCATCATCTGCCGCGATAGAGGTTGCAACGGCATTGTGTTTTGCAAGATTCTCTAATGAAAAAAATGGTATAGACACTGATATAGACATGATTGAGATGGCAAAGCTCGGTCAAAAGGCAGAGCATGAGTATTGTGGTGTTAACTGCGGAATCATGGATCAATTTGCTTCGGCAATGGGTAAAGAAAACCACGCAATGTTCCTTAAATGTGATGATCTTACTTTTGATTATGTTCCGATTGAGCTGCAAGGAAAGAAGATTATTTTGTCAAATACAAAGAAAAAACATGCACTCGGTGATTCAAAATACAATGAGAGAAGAATTGAGTGCGAGAAAGGCTTTGAAATTTTAAGCAAAGCACTGCCGGATAAAAAGTGTCTTGGTGAAATATCCGTTTCCGAGTTCGAAGCAAATAAGCATCTTTTTGACAATGATGTTGTTTGCAGGAGAATAAAGCATGTTATTTATGAGGACGAACGCGTTCTGGAATCCGTTGATGCTCTGAAATCCGGTGATATCAAACGATTCGGAGAACTTATGAATCAGTCTCACGATTCGCTTCGCGATGATTATGAAGTAACCGGGACGGAACTCGACACAATGGTTGAAGAAGCCAGAAAAATTCCGGGTGTATTTGGCTCAAGAATGACAGGCGGCGGTTTTGGCGGATGTACAGTCAGCATCGTTGAAGACGCACATGTTGATGAGTTTATTGAGCAAGTCGGAAAAAATTACAAAGAAAGAACAGGTATTACACCCGAATTTTATGTTTCCGAAATCGGAAACGGCGGTATGGAAATAACCGAGTTCTGATTCTCCGAAAGGAGCGATATAATGGATATTATAGTAGCTACTAATAATCAGGGAAAAGTCAAAGAAATTAAGAGTATGCTTTCGCCGCATAATGTTATGAGTCAAGGTGAGGCAGGTATAAATATTGAAGTTGAGGAAACAGGAGATACTTTTGAAGAAAATGCCTTTTTGAAAGCACGCGCACTGAAAAAATATACCGACAGCGCGATTATTATTGCCGATGACAGCGGACTTATGGTTGATTATCTCAACGGTGAACCCGGTGTTTATTCCGCGCGTTATGCCGGTGAAAATACGACTCCGGAGCAGGGAATGGAGAAACTGTTAAAAAATCTTGACGGTGTTCCCTTTGAAGGACGCACGGCTCACTTTAAGACTGTAGTTGCGCTTATAATGCCGGACGGCAGTGAATACTCTTTCGATGGCACGTGTGATGGTTATATAACAAATATAAAAAAGGGGGATAATGGATTCGGGTATGATCCTATATTCTATTATCCGCCATTCTCCAAAACATTTGCCGAGCTGACAGAGGATGAAAAAAATTCCGTCAGTCACCGCGGAGCAGCTCTGAAAAAACTTGATGAATATATTAAATCACTGTAATTAATGCATACAAAAAGCACCCCGTGGGGTGATTTTTGTA
>CAKSIN010000034.1 GCA_934463115.1 uncultured Clostridia bacterium | reverse complement strand
GTTTGAATATGCCCGCTATTTGGCTCCCTCCATGAGGGAGCTGTCAGCGTTAGCTGACTGAGGGAGTATATCAAATTTCCTGTCCGACTCACGGCGGTGAAATCTCACAGGACGTGTTATGCGCTTAGGCATACGAGAATCGAACCCGAAGTTATCGCACCGCAGTTCGGCTAAATTCAATACCGAAACAATGGAAAAAGATTAAATTCGGTATTGAATTTGCGCTGTGTACGGTTTTTCTTCGTGCAACACGTCAACTGCTCGCTTTCAAGGCCGAACGGCGGAAAGGGAATTTTCGGAGACCAAAAGCTGTTTTGTTTGCTTGGTGCTGATTGGTGGGAGGTAAGAACCGTAGGGAACGGTTATCAACCGTTCCGCCGACAACCACAATCGCTTGATAATGCCCGCTATTTGGCTCCCTCCCCGAGGGAGCTGTCAGCGTTAGCTGACTGAGGGAGTATATCAAATTTCCTGTCCGACTCACGGCGGTGAAATCTCACAGGACGTGTTATGCGCTTAGGCATACGAGAATCGAACCCGAAGTTATCGCACCGCAGTTCGGCTAAATTCAATACCGAAACAATGGAAAAAGATTAAATTCGGTATTGAATTTGCGCTGTGTACGGTTTTTCTTCGTGCAACACGTCAACTGCTCGCTTTCAAGGCCGAACGGCGGAAAGGGAATTTTCCGCAGTGAGGAAGTTAGTTTACTTGGTGCTGTTTGGTGGGAAGATAAAAGGCTCCATCTATGAGGGAGTTTAACAAATTCATCATTTGTCTCACGGCTGTGAGAACGCGCGGAACACAATAATAACTTAAAAATCCCCGTACCACGAAGCGGAACGGGGATTTTCGTCTTTTTAATATCGATATAAATTGCGTCTACCGAACGTTAAATGAGTCTTTAAGTGATGCTGTGAGGTTAAATACCACATTATCGTCCGTCGAATATTTATCAACGGTAAAGTAGCCGTTTCTCATAAACTGAAAGCTATCGCCGGGTTTTGCGTCTTTAAGGTCGGCATCTATCTTGCAGTTTTCAATAACTTTAAGCGAATCGGGATTCAGATTTTCGAGGTAATCCTCCAGTTCGCCCGGATTCGATGTAAGGAACAGTTTGTCGTACATATTCACTGTTGCGTTGAGGCAGTTATTTGCGTCAACCCACTGAATTGTACCCTTGACTTTTCTGCCGTCGGGCGAATTTCCGCCCTTTGAAGCCGGATCATATGTGCAGACAAGTTCGGTTACATTTCCGTTTTCGTCTTTTATAATTTTTTCCACTTTTATAAAGTATGCACCCTTAAGGCGAACCTCATTGTCGGGTGTAAGCCTCTTGTAGCCCTTAACCGGCACTTCCATAAAGTCTGATTTTTCAATATAAATATTCCTTGAAAAAGAAACTTCTTTTGTTCCGGCGGATTCGTCATTCGGGTTGATATCAACGCTGAGGAGCTCACCTTCGCCCTCAGGGTAGTTGGATATCGTAATTTTGAGCGGATCTAAAACAGCCATTGCGCGCGGAGCATGAAGATTCAGGTTTTCGCGCACGCAGTGTTCCAGTATTCCGTAATCAACAACGCTGAATGCCTTCGCCACGCCGATTCGCTCCACAAAGTCAATAAGAGCCTCGGCAGGGTAACCTTTTCTGCGCATACCGCATATTGTAGACATTCTCGGATCGTCCCAGCCGTCAACAATTTTGTCGCGCACAAGCTTCAAGCATTTGCGTTTGCTTGTGAGTGTGTTTGTAAGGTTGAGCCTTGCAAACTCTATCTGTCTCGACGGGGTGGGGTAGTCACAGGCTTTGAGAACCCAGTCATACAGCGGTCTGTGGTCTTCAAATTCGAGAGAGCACAGCGAATGTGTAACACCCTCTGCGGTGTCGGATATAGGATGCGCAAAGTCATACATCGGGTACACGCACCATTTGTCACCCGTGCGGTGATGAGTTGCATGCAAAACACGGTATATAATGGGATCGCGCATGTTTATGTTTCCGGATGCCATGTCGATTTTTGCGCGCAGCACCTTGGCACCTGTCTCAAATTCGCCGTTTGTCATTCTTTCAAACAAATCAAGATTTTCTTCAATACTTCTGTTGCGGTACGGACTTTCTTTTCCGGGCTCGGTGAGTGTTCCGCGGTATTCGCGTATTTCATCGGCGCTGAGGTCGTCCACATAAGCAAGACCTTTTTTAATAAGCTTTATCGCGCACTTGTGTATCTCCGGAAAATAGTCGGACGCATAGTACACATTGTCCCATTCAAAGCCGAGCCATTTAATATCTTCCATAATTGAGTCCACATACTCCACATCTTCTTTGGTGGGGTTTGTGTCGTCAAAACGCAGATTGCATGTCCCGTGATACTTTTTTGCTGTTGAAAAATCGATGTTAATCGCCTTTACATGCCCGATATGCAGATATCCGTTCGGTTCGGGCGGAAAACGCGTCTGAACGCGGTTATATACACCGTCCGACAAATCTTTATCTATCGCATCGTGAATAAAATTAGATGTATTTTCCATTATAAAACAGCTCCTTTGTACATATTTATTCTTTCAATAACACGCTCCTTGCCGAGAGTTTGCATTATTGAATACAGATCGGGCGATTTGGTTCTGCCCGTCACCGCAACGCGTATTACATTGCTCACATCGCCCACATGTCCCTTGTATGCATCGGGATTCTTTTTGTACTCTTTAACTTCGCGGGCAAACCCAAATTTTTCCGAAAGGTCTTTGAGCGTGTCGAACCACAGGCTGCTGTCGGCATTTTCGTCATACATACAGATGTATGCGTCGAGCAGGGCGGCAATATCACTTTTTTCTATGTTTGATATTTCGTCGTATTTGTTTTCGAACAGTTCGTCAAACATAAAGGAAAACGCGTTTCTCACTTCCGACCATTTGGCAATGTCTTTTCGCGGTTTGTCGGGATTGCGGTCGAATCCGAACATGGCCTTTGAAAGCGCCTCGTCGCGCGTGAGGAGAGTATACAGTTCGGAATCATATGTGTTTGCCCATTCGGACGCGAGTTCATAAACCTTGTCGGCAGTGTAGGACGCAATAACATTTTTGCATATATCATTCAGTTTAACCTCGTCAAACAATGCACCCGAGTTGCTCATCTTATTCATTTGCAAATCAAAGTCTGTCCACGGTGCTTTTTTGTTTGCGCGGCGGAAATCCTCAAAGTTGTAGTTCGCCAGGTTGAGCAGGTATTCTATTACACCGTCTGCCGGATATCCCTGTTCGCTGTACCATGTAACTGCCGCTTCGGGATCCTTGCGCTTTGATATCTTTCTTTTTCCGTTTCCGTCCTCTTTCAGAATAGGGGCAATATGCGCGTATTTCGGCGGTTTGAGCCCGAGCATGGAGAACATCTGCAGGTGAATCGGCGCCGATGATATCCATTCATCACCGCGGATAACATGTGTTGTCCGCATCAGGTGGTCATCCACAACATGTGCAAAATGGTATGTCGGTATACCGTCGGATTTAAGAATTACCACGTCCGTTATGTTTTCCGGAAGTTCAATTTTTCCGCGTATTCCGTCTTTGAACGATATCCTTTTGTCCTCACTTCCCGGGGATTTGAGGCGCAGAACATACGGCATTCCGGCTTTGATGTTTTCTTCTATCTGCTCATATGTCAGCTCGCGGCAGCGCGCGTATTTTCCGTAGTAGCCCGGCAGTTCCTTTGCGGCCTCCTGCTTTTCGCGTATTTCGGATAGGTATTCCTCACTGCAAAAGCAAGGGTATGCCATACCTTTTTCAACCAGGGATTTTGCGTAGCAATGATATATCGGTGCGCGCAGACTCTGCTTGTACGGACCGTAATCTCCGACTTCCGAATCGGAGGAAACATAACCCTCATCTATCTGTATTCCGAAACCGTTCAGACCTTCGACAATTTTTTCAACACCGTTTTCAACTTCTCTTTTTTTGTCGGTGTCCTCGATACGCAATATAAATTTTCCACCGCTGCGGTGCGCCGTTCTTTCGGATATCAGCGCGGCAAACAGACCGCCTATATGCAGAAAACCTGTCGGACTCGGAGCAAAGCGTGTAACCTTTGCGCCCTCGGGCAAGTCTCTTTGCGGAAATTTTTCTTCATAATATTCACATGTTTCCGTTACATTCGGAAAAAGCAGCTGTGCAAGTTTGTTGTAATCCATCGTACCACCCTTTAATATTTTTTTCCATAATATATATAATACCAAAAATCTTTATATAAATCAATACTTTTCGCTTTTTTTGCAGAAAAAAACAAAGGAGTCGGCACATACAGCGCAAAAACTCCTTTGTTTTTAAGACTCTAAATATATTTTACAGCACTTTTGCAAGGAATGATTTCAGGCGGTCGCATTTCGGATTTTCAAATATATCTTCCGGCGTGCCTTCCTCCATTATTTTGCCCTCGTCCATAAATATTACACGGTTGCCGACCTCGCGGGCAAATGCCATTTCATGGGTTACAACAACCATTGTCATTCCGTCGTGCGCAAGCTCTTTCATTACGTCCAGCACTTCGCCGACCATTTCGGGATCAAGAGCCGATGTGGGTTCGTCAAACAGCATTACCTCCGGCTGCATGCACAGAGCGCGCACTATTGCCACACGCTGTTTCTGACCGCCGGACAGCTGGCTCGGATACGAATACGCGCGATCTCCCAGCCCCACACGTTCAAGCAGTTCAAGAGCCTTTTTCTCGGCTTCTTCTTTCGGTATTTTCAAAAGTTTTGTGGGTGCGATTGTCATATTCTTTAAAATCGTCATATGCGGAAAAAGGTTAAAATGCTGAAAAACCATTCCCATTTTCTGACGGTGAAGATTGATATTTGTTTTCGGATCGGTTATTTCGCATCCGTCAAATGTTATCGTTCCCGATGTGGGGCGCTCAAGAAGGTTAAGCGAGCGCAAAAATGTTGATTTTCCGCTTCCGGACGGACCGATTACAACCACAACCTCGCCCTTTTTTATTCCGGCGGACACATTGTTCAGCGCCTTGATATCGCCGCCGTTATAGAATTTGCAGAGGGCGTCTGTTTTAATAAGGTAATTGTTATTATCGTTCACTCTTACGCAGCCTCCTTTCAAGAATACCCACAAGTTTTGTAAAGAACATTACCATTACCAGGTATATAACTGCCACGGCAATGAGGGGCAAAAATGGGGAATATGTTGCGGAACGGATAATGTTGCCGCCCATTGTGAGGTCGCGTATCGTAACATAACCGGCAACCGATGTTTCTTTGAGTAATACAATAAACTCGTTTGCCAATGCAGGCAGAATATTTTTGAAAGCCTGGGGAATGATTACATACCACATTGTGGATTTGTAGTCGAATCCGAGGCTGCGCCCGGCCTCAAACTGACCGGCATCTATAGACATTATTCCCGAGCGGACTATTTCGGCAACATACGCTCCGGAGTTGATTCCGAATGCCAGTATCGCCACAAGAAGGCTGTTTCGCGATGTGGCAAAAATTATGTAGTACATAATCATCAGCTGCACAACAACAGGTGTTCCGCGTATCACGGTAAGATACACCTTGCATATTGCGTTCATGAGCCACAGCATAAATTTGCCGAAGCCCTTTTGCATATCGTCATAGTTCTTTTCGTATCCGGCGCGGACGATAGCCACCAAAACACCGAGAGCAACACCAATCAGCACAGCAAAGAATGTGATTATAAGTGTACTCTTGAGACCGCTTGTAATGAATTTCCAGCGGTTTTCCGTTACAAAATTCAGTATAAAATCAGCCTTAAATTCGGTAAACCATGATTTCATTTTATCACCAACCGTTTCTTTTTATAAATGCAACAAAGGACTGCCGCACCCGAGCCGGCGGAAATTCCGCCTGTGCGGTGCGGCAGACCATGTGTAGATCCGAATTAATTATTATTTGTTGTTAGCTTCAACATATGCCTTTGCAGGTTCGTTGTCGATGATAACACAATCAATCTTGCCTGTTACAAGTGCCTGAACGGCTTCATTTCCCGAAGCATATTTCTTAACTCTGTCTGCACCGAAATCATCCTCGGCATAGATATCGCCCGTTGTACCTTTCTGTGTACCGATAAGGTATTTTGAATCCGAAAGATCATCAACAGTTGTAATTTTGCTGCCCTCCGGAACGATAACCGACTGAATACCTGTTGCATAGGAGTCGGAGAAGTTTATGGATTTAAGTCTGTCTTCGGTAACTGTCATACCTGCCATACCCATATCAGCCTTGCCGGACTGGACGGCTGTAATAATTGCGTCGAAATCCATATCGTCGATAACAAGCTTCATATCGAGTTTATCGGCAATAGCGGCTGCCATTTCGGCATCTATACCAACGATTTTCTCGTCCTTGTAGAATTCATAGGGCGGGAACTGAGCGTTTGTAGCCATGTGGAGCTCGTCTTTGCCTTCGGCATTTTCCTGGAACTTAAGACCGCTGTCCTTGTCGGAAATATACTTGTCAACAATTTTCTGCGCTGTGCCGTCGTCTGTAATTTCTTTGAGAGCGGCATTAACTTTGTCCAAAAGTTCTGTGTTTTCTTTCGCAATACAAATTGCATAATCCTCTTTTGCGTACTCGGTGTCAAGAATCTTGAGCGTAACCTTTTTGTTTCCGCCGCAGGATGTAAGCGAGCAGGCAACTGCAAAAAGCATTGCTGCCGACATGAATAATGATACTATTTTTTTCATTTGGAATTCCTCCCCAAAACAATTAAATTTTTAACATAACGGTATTATATACCCATTATATTGCTTTGTCAAGAGAAATTTTGAATAAAAATTAAAAAATTTGCTGTTTATACACTAAATCGATGTATAAACAGCAAATTATGCGGTATAATTTTAGTAACCGATGGATTTCAGATAATCAATGCTGATTTTTGCGTCCTCAAGAGATGTATTTTGCGGATGTCCGTCCTGCTCAACGATTACATATTCGATTTTTGTGTCCTCAGCTGCTTTCATTATTGCGGGAACATCCTGCCTGCCGCTGCCGATGGGGCGGAATTCAAATCCGTTGTCAACCTTGTCGTTTCCGGTGCCTGTTTTTCCTTCGTTGTCGATAAGGTCATATACGGGGCCTGCGGCAAGCTTTGTACATTCAAAGTCTTTGAGGTGAAGAACCTCTTCAACATCGCCGTATTTTTTAATGTATTCGATAGGATCACATCCGGCATAGTGAACCCAGCACAAATCCAGCTCCGGAATAAGCAGCGATGAGTCAACATCATCATACAGGGCGTCAAGAAGCCGCTTATCGCCATGCTTGATTTTAAGCTCAAAGTCATGGTTGTGATACATGAGTTTGATTCCGCTGTCACCGAGGATTTTGCCCACTTTTTTGATATCGGCAATTCTCTCGTCATAGTTGTTTTTCCAGCCGTCGGAATCTGCCCACGGAATAGCCGAGTATTTAACACCGAGTGTTTTGAGATATCCGACAGCGTTATCCGTGTCGCTCAGGAACGGATCATATCCCTGATGGACAGATACCGGTTCAAGACCGTATTTGTCGCAAAGCGCCTTTACTTCCTCAGCTGTTTTGCCAAAGTAGCCGGCAAACTCAACACAATCGTATCCCATATCGGCAACGGCTTTCAGCGTTGCTTCCATGTCTTTTTCCATATAATCTCTTACTGAGTACAGCTGCAGTCCGAGTTTGAATCTTTTCATTTCAATGCACTTCCTTAATTATATATATTTATATTTCCGGTATAACAACTTCGAGTTCTTTTCCAAGCTTTGATGATTTTACAATGTGGTCAATAATAGCCTGGTTGTAGATAATTTCGCTCGACGGAATCGGTGCCTTTCCGTTTGTGTGGATAGCGTCGAGGAAAGAACGAATCTTGAGCTCGAAGCAATTTGTATGATTGTTATGTCTCGGAATAACCGTTTCGATGCATTCTCCGGCTACATCGTGATACAATGTAAGGTCGCCGCCGATTGTGCCGTTCCAGCATTCTGTCGACGGTATTCTGAGTCCGCCCTCTGTTCCGAGGATGAGCGTATCTCCCGGTGTGTTCATGTGCATTGCCCACGAAATACGGAAGTCGAGGATTATATCGCCCTCAAGGCGAACAAACGCTGCCGCAAAATCGTCAACACCGAAAATTTTTGCATAATCGCTGTGATTTGATTTTACATAGCCCGAGTATTTCGGGTTTTTGCCGAAAAAGTCGGATGTGTATCCCGTTACTGTGAGCGGCTTCGGATATCCGACGGCATTGAGCACCATATCAAGCGAGTAGCAGCCGATATCGCCCATCGCACCGATTACGCCGGTGTTCGGATCAATAAATGTTGTGCCGAACGGGAAGGGGATACCCTCTCTTCTTCCGCCGCCTGTCTGTATGTAATAAATCTTTCCGAGGACACCGGATTGAACAACTCTTTTAACAAGCTTCATATCCTCGTCGAATCTCGGCTGGAAACCTATTGAAAGAATCTTGCCGCTCTTTTTCTCGGCACGCATGATTTCGACTGCTTCTTCCGTTGTAACGCACATCGGCTTTTCGAGCAAAACGTGAACACCGGCATTAAGTGCGTTTATTGCACATTCGGCATGTGTTTTGTTGTATGTGCAAATGCTTACAGCATCGAGATTTTCTTTTTCGTACATTTCTTTGTCGGATTTGTAGCAATGCACACCCTCCACACCGTATCTTTTGAAGAATGCTTCTGCCTTTCCGTCAATAAGTTCGGCTGCCGCAACAACTTCTGCGTCCTCCATTTTGAGGTACTGCTGTATATGAGCTTCGGCAATCCAGCCCGTTCCCACAATACCTATTCTCAGTTTTTTGCTTCTGTCAACTTCCGCCGCGTCTTCTTTGAGGTCTTTGAACTTGTCAAGATTGGAATTTTCCATAATTTTTCTCCTTTCGGTTTGCGATGTAAACGTTTACATTGATTTTATAAATAAATTATAGCATATTGAGTGATACATGTCAATACAAAATTGGAAAAAAACGAAAAAAATTATAAAAAACGATTATTAAATTTTTTTCGTCATTATGCTGAATTTTTTAAAATCATTTACATTACTTAAATTATGTGCTATACTATGCCTGTGAAAACAATTAAAACCGGTGGATTTTATTATATAAAAGAAACATTAATTTATTTTGAGGTGGACTTGAAATGAAAAAAATTTTGTGGATATTATGGGGCTTGATTTTAATAACATTGCCTAACTATATTTGCTGCGCAGAGCAGGAAACAAGTATACCTTCTGAAGCTGTATTGTTTGAAATTGACTTGCTTCAGGAAGGGAAATTTCCTGAAAATACAATTATTGACGAAGACAGCAAGCAGCTTGCCGACAATATACGTCAATCACTTTGCGGCAAATCCGATAAAATTGACATTGCTTTTTGGGGAAATGACAGAGAGCTTGCAAATCTGTATGAATGTGTAATCAATGATACACCTATGTTATATGATGTGTCGGGAACTGTATACATAAGCAAAATTAATGACAATCAATATGAAATATATCCGGTATACAGAGTAAAAAAACCCGATGAAACAAACTTATTTTCAACCTCCGATTCCGTCGAAAATGCCATTGATGATATTCTCGCACAAGTGAGTGATGAGATGACGGATTTAGAAAAGATTCTTGCGGTTCACGACTATATGTGTACTCATTATGAGTATGATTATACATATTCGTATTACTATGCAAATGAATTTTTTAAATACAAAAGAGGGGTATGTAACGCATATACATTGGCATTCAAATATATTATGGACAGAATAGGTATTGAATGTTATTCAGTAACAAGTGAGAAAATGAATCACGCGTGGAACATTGTCTGCGTTGATGGAAATTACTACCATATAGATGTTACCTGGGATGAGGGCTCTTGGGATCAATTCGGACGCGCAAAGCATCCATACTTTATGTTGAGTGATGAGGCAATGAGTGATTCTGAGCATAAGCATTACGGCTGGTCAGGTTCGATTAAAGCAACGGACACGAAATATGATTCATATGTATGGTCAGGATTTAATTCCCCCATGCAGTATTATGACGGCTATTGGTACACTGCTCAATCCGGAAAGATTTATCAGTGTTCGGTTTCGGATAATACAAAAACCGAGCTGGGATACGGCGAGAAAATAGGTATTTATGAAGATACAATGTATATAACAGACTCATCATATAAGCTGTATACTATACCTATGAATAAAATTTCCAATTTCAAGCCTGTTCCAAATGACAGTCTGAATAATCTGCAATCATTGGAACTGTTGAATGGTGTATTGATAGAAGACGGTTATTTTAAATATGCTGTTGCAGATGAAAAGTTTTATGATTATGAGTACAAAGATGACAGACTGCCGCACGCAACGTATGATAACTACTATGAATACCGTTATTTTTATTCTGTTGATTTGACCGAATATAAAGATTCGCACAGAATCGGTGATAATATTACATGGACTGCGGATAATAGCGGAACGCTCAGAATTATGGGAACCGGTGATATGTATAATTCTTCGGCGGACGACTCTTTTTTTGGATATTATACAGATGAAATACAATCTGTTATTATAGAAAACGGCATTACTGCTATAGGTGATTATATATTTTATAAATGTTCCAAAATCGAAAGTGTAACAATCCCCGAGAGCATAACAACAATTGGAAACTGCGCATTTTACGATTGCGGCGGTTTAATTAATATCAATTGGAATGCAAAAAATGCAGCGGATTTTTCATCCGGAAACAAAATTTTTGAAAATGCGGGAAACAATGGCAAAGGAATAAATGTGATATTTGGGGATAATGTAGAGCATATTCCTGCATACGCATTTTATTCAGTGGATACTTCCACCGGAGGACCTATTAATTGTTACGCTAAACTTGCAAGTGTAACTCTTGGTGAAAATATAACCACAATTGGTAACAGCGCATTTGGCTATAACAGCTTGACTGATATTGCCTGGAATGCAAAAAATGTAGCGGATTTTCCGGTTTCCGGTTCACCTTTTTATATGGCAGGTCAAAACAGTGACGGAATAAACGTAGTATTCGGGAATAATGTAGAAAGAATTCCGGCTAACGCTTTTCAATGGACAGAAAAATTAACAAGCGTAACCATAGGCGAAAATGTAACATCAATAGGAGAATCTGCTTTTTATGATTGTAAAAATTTAGAAAGCATAACAATTCCCGACAGTATATCATCAATTGAGGATAGCTTATTTTATAACTGCACGGGGCTAAAAAGCGTAACCATAGGAAAAAATGTGACATCGATAGGAGAATCTGCGTTTTTTAAATGTACAGGTCTGACCGAGATAAACTGGAATGCAAAAAATGTAGCGGATTTTTCGTATAGTAACGAAATTTTTTATAATGCAGGTACGGAGGGTGAAGGAATAAATGTGGTGTTTGGGGATAATGCAGAGCATATACCTGCATATGTATTCTACGCAAACAACTATACTCCTAAAATCACAAGCGTAACGATAGGCAAAAATGTAGCGAAAATCGGGGATTACGCATTCTATAATTGCAAAAATTTAGCGAGCGTAATCATCGGTGAAAATGTATCCGGAATTGGGGATTCTGCATTTTATAATTGTACAGGCTTGACCGAGATAAACTGGAATGCAAAAAATGTGACGGATTTTGGCGCACGATTTTTTATAAATATAGGGAATGACGGTGAAGGAATAAATGTGGTGTTCGGGGATAGTGTAGAGCGCATACCGGCATATGTGTTTTGCAGATGCAAAAAATTAATAAATGTAACTATTGGTGAAAATGTATCGGAAATTGGTGATAATGCATTTAGCGGTACGGGATTAACAAGCGTAGTTATTCCTGACAGCGTAATAACTATCGGAGATAGTGCGTTTAGCGGTACAGGATTAACAAGCGTAATTATTCCTGACAGCGTAATAACTATCGGGGATAATGCATTTAGCGGTACAGGATTAACAAGTGTAATTATTCCTGACAGTGTAGTAACTATCGGAGATAGAGCATTTTATAGCTGCGATAATTTAACGAGCGTAACCATCGGTGAAAATGTATCAAGCATTGGAGATGATGCATTTTGTTATTGTGCAAACATAACCGAGATAAACTGGAATGCAAAAAATGTGGCAGATTTTTCGCCTGATAACGAAATTTTTTATGAAGCAGGTACGGAGGGTGAAGGAATAAACGTAGTATTCGGAGATAATGTGAGGAACATACCGGCATATGTATTTTACACAAAGTATAATTATAATATTTATACTCCTAAAATCACAAGCGTAACGATAGGCAAAAATGTAGCGAAAATCGGGGATTACGCATTTTATAATCGCAAAAATTTAGCGAGCGTAACCATAGGCGAAAATGTATCGGCAATTGGTGATAATGCATTTAGCGATACAGGGTTAACAAACGTAATCATTCCTGATAGCGTTGTAACTATCGGAAATAGGGCATTTTATAATTGCAAAAATTTAGTAAGCGTAATCATTGGTGAAAATGTATCGGCAATTGGAAATTCTGCATTTTATGGTTGCGAAAATTTAGCGAGCGTAACCATAGGCGAAAATGTATCAAGCATTGGGGACAATGCATTTTACGGATGCGACAACTTAACCAAGATAAACTGGAATGCGAAAAATGTGGCGGATTTTTCAGTTGATAGCTGTGTTTTTACATATGCAGGTATGGATGGTGACGGAATAGAGGTAGTATTCGGAGATAATGTGAGGTACATACCGGCGTATGCATTCTATAGGTACATCAATTTAATTGGTATAACCATCAGCGAAAATGTATCGGTAATCGGGGATTACGCATTTAGCGATACGGGATTAACAAGCGTAATCATTCCTGATAGTGTAGTAACTATCAGAGATAGGGCATTTTATAGCTGCGATAATTTAACGAGCGTAACCATAGGCAAAAATGTATCAAGCATTGGGAACGAGGCATTTTGCGTATGCTACAACTTAACCAAGATAAACTGGAATGCAAAAAATGTGGCGGATTTTTCAGTTGATAGCTGTGCTTTTGCATATGCAGGTATGAATGGTGATGAAATAGAGGTAGTATTCGGAGATAATGTGGAGTACATACCTGCATATGCATTTGACGTATATTATAGTAGTCCTATAACCAGAAAAGTAGTAGTGGGAAAAAATGTAACCAAAATCGGACAGGATGCATTTAGAGGATTTTATTACAGCTTATTAGATGTTTACTACAATGGAAATAGAGATAAATGGAATGCGATATCGAACATACTACTTACCAATGTTACTATGCATTATTTTGTTTATGTAACATTATTTGATAAAGATGAAAATGAAATCAGCACAATATTTCAGGAAATAGGTAAGACATTGGATACAAGTGTAATAGAAGTACCCGAAGATTCCCTTATTGGTTTATATTTCGATAAGGATTGGAATAATGCATTTGATATTGCTACACCTATCACTGAAGATATAATATTATATGCATTGGCAATAAAACCCGGTAAAATTAACATCACCGGTACAAAAAACATTGCAATCGGCGGAAATGGTTTTTCGCAAAAAATAACATTTGTGACAGACAAAGAAGCAAAGTATTTTGTTTGTACCGTGAAATATCCGACGAATTTAACATTGAAACAAATTAAATCTGAAAACTTTGAAATAGAGCAGGATTTTGAAACTGTCGGAGAATATAATTATTTATATTTAACGTGCATTTACAATGGTTACGGGAATATTCCGGTCAATATAGTTCAAAGTGCTTTTGATATTTATTTTGACATTTCCGAAAATGTACATCAAAATGATGTTTTAACAATCGAAATATCAGATGATGCAGTTTTGGCAGACGGCAACGGCAATTCTTATATATTTTCCGATATTGATAATGCCGAGATAAGAATCGATAGTATCTTGACGAGAGATATCGTAATTGACGGTGAAGATAATATTGATTCTGAAACAGTCTATATTGCGTCGGTTTTTCCGAGTAATGCCACAAATAAAAAGGTTAAATGGTCTGTTTCCGATGAAAGAATTGCAACTATTTCACAGAGCGGAAGATTAAAGCCGATAAGGCCGGGAAGTGTAACGGTAAGAGCAACCGCAAAAGACGAAAGCGGAGTTTTTGCGGAAAAAAATATATTGATTACGGTTCCATTAACAGTAACAGACATTACAATTAATGGCTCGAATGAGGTTTATAATGCACCATATTATTATACGGCATCTGTTTTTCCGGCGGATGCAGATGATACTTCTGTAGAATGGTCTGTTTCGGATGAAACGATTGCGGTTATTTCGCAAGACGGAAAATTGACACCGATTAAGACGGGTACAGTAACAATAAGGGTAATCGCAAAAGACGGAAGCGGAGTTTTTGCAGAAAAAACAGTATCGGTTATTGTTGTTAAAAAAGTAACCGATATAAGTATTCAAGGTGCAGACAGCATTGATTCCGAAACGACGTATACTGCGATTGTTTCTCCGGAAAATGCGGACGATAAAAGTATCGAGTGGTCTGTTTCTGATGAAACGATTGCAACAATTTCGCAGGACGGAATATTAACACCGATTAGGACAGGTGCCGTAACTGTAAGAGCAACCGCAAAAGACGGAAGCGGAGTTTTTGCAGAAAAAACGGTATCGATAAATGTTACTGCAAAAATAACAAATATTTCAACAAATCTTGGAATATGGGATATGGAATATTCACCGTTGAACAATGACTATGTTATTTATGTTCCTATGTCAACTACATCAATAAAATTCAAAGCATCGCACAACGGAACGCTAAAAAGTGCTGATAATAAAACATTTATAAACAATGTTGAAAAAACTGTAATTTTATCTTCGAATCAAACTGTGTTGACATTAAACTACAGCTGTGATGGTTTTTCTGACAACACATATACATTTACGATTGTAAGATTTGAGGGAACAAAAACCACTGTTTCGGGGGACGGCAAAGTATTTACTGTTAAGCCAATCAATATTGAAACCGGAAAAATTATTATTTTAGCATTATATGACAGAGACGTATTTGTTGAAATGCATTCATCAACATATGAAGGCGAAGAAATATCATTTATAACTTCCAACGCATATACAAATGCAAAAGTTATGATTTGGGATAGCCTGCCTCACTTAAAACCTATATGTTCTGTTGAAACAGTAAAATAATCATGTTATAAAATTCAAGGGCATTGCCGTTTTGCCGGCGGTAAGCCCTTAATTTTTTTTAAAATTTTTTCGTCATTATAACAAAGTCTTATCAAAGCTCTTGACAAAAGTTATCATATATGATAACATATTAACATACAAAATCATATATTGATTATGGCGGTGTATAATGAAGTGGCAAGTTGAATACTATAAAAAAGAAAACGGAAAAATTCCTGTTTTAGAGTATCTGTTGACTTTGAATGCAAAAATGCGTGCAAAGACATTTTCGGAAATTGAACTTTTGGAGAAGCACGGAACAAATTTGCGTGAGCCTTATACCAAACCGATTAAGGGAGAAAAATATAAAAATTTGTTTGAACTGCGAATAAAATTTTCGAGCGATATAAGCCGTATTTTTTATTTTACTTTCAAAGACAGCACTTTTGTACTTCTTCACGGATATACAAAAAAGACTGCAAAGGCTCCAAAATCCGAACTTGATAAGGCATTAAGGTATAAAGAGGACTATGAAAGAAGGTGTGATGAATGAGCAAAGCCGGTGTAAAATTTTCAGAAATAAAGGATTTGCTTATGAAAGATGCTGAATTCAAAAGTGAATATGAAAAACTGAAACCGAGATATGATGTTATATCACAAATTATCGAGGAACGTGATAAGCAGAATATAACGCAAGAGGAATTGGCATTGAGGGTTGGAACTCAAAAATCAAATATATCCCGACTTGAGAGCGGAACATATAATCCGTCGCTGGATTTTTTGATTAAGATAGCTCATTCGCTTGGTAAGGAAATGCATATAGTATTAAGATAAAATACTTTGGTAAAAGGTGTTTTCTCTACTTTTTCGTACCGTGGTGGACGGATTGTGTGGAAGCAATGGGAGATTACACTTTTTCGGTGCGTTCCCATGATGCGGAGCGCACCTTTTTGTTGCAAAAGGTAAATTCATAACAGACAACGTTATTTCGACACTTTTCATCCCCGTCCGTATAATACGGATTGCTTTTTATTTATCATCAGACACAGTTCGACAAATTTTGCGCTTGTTGTATGATACAATAAATAAAAAACGGTGGATTTACATATGAAAAAGAGGATTTTGCGGTTAATTGTTTTGTTTTGCGCAGTCATGCTTTGCGCATGCGGAAAAGATGATGTTCGTCCGATATCGGACAAAAAGGACACACCGAATCTGACTGCGCGCATATATGGCGATGAAAACGGAAAAATGAGCATTTACGAACTGCCGGACGGCAAATGCATGCTGCTCGACTGCGGAGCGGCATCGGGATATTCCAAACTGTACAGAACACTGCGCGAGAGCGGCATTGACAAAGTGGATTATCTGCTTATATCATCTGCGGATGAAAGGCATGCAGGCAGTGCGGTGAAACTTATGCAGGATATTAAAGTAAACAATATTTATTTGCCGCGATTTGCGTCGGGCGGCAAAATGTATTCCGAAATAACGCGCGCTGCAAGCAGAGGCGGCTGCACCGTGAACAATGTGTCCGGCGGAGATAAAATATTTGACGATGATAATTTGGGAATAACCGTTGTTTCGCCGATAGATGAACAAAAAGGCGGTGGACTTTCGGTAATGATTATATATGCCGACACGCAGATTATCGCAGTGGGAGACAACAGCAGCCAAAATGAAAACGATATGATAGAATCGCTCGGCGATTACATGGAATCGGGCGTCATGATTGTGCCGGACAGTGGAAGAACACCGGCATCGTCGTCGGCATTTTTGCAGAAAATTTCGCCGTCTTATGCCGTGATTCCGTCAGACGGTATGGGTACGTCCGAAAGTGTTGAAAAGGCTCTTGAATCGGTGGGCGCTTATGCACTCAGAACCGATGTTCACGGCTGTGTAACGCTGAAATCGGACGGCAGAACATTTACCGTAAACACCGAGTTTTAAAATCAGATAAAATGCTCTACAAATATTTTGAGTCCTATGCAAATGAGTACAACACCGCCCACAAGTTCGGCGCGTGACTTGTAGCGCGTTCCGAATATATTGCCGATTTTTATTCCCACGGCAGAAATGATAAATGTCGTAATTCCCGTAGTTGTGATATTAAAGAAGATGTTGTGTGTTCCGCCTCCGGAAAATCCGCATCCCAATGCGGCAAATGTTATTCCCACGGCGAGTGCGTCTATGCTTGTTGCCACAGCAAGCGGAAGCATTGCTTTCGGTGAAAAATCGCTTGTTTCCTCATCTTCATCATTATCATAGCTGCGGGATTCTTTTATCATATTTATCCCGATGATTGCAAGCAGAACAAATGCAACAATATAGTCAAAACGTGATATTATAAACGTGAATTTGTAGCCGAGAATATAACCCAAAAACGGCATAAGTGCCTGGAATCCGCCAAAATATAACCCAACAGCGAGATAATGCTTCGGGCGAACACGGCGCACCGACAGGCCTTTGCATATCGACACTGCGAATGCGTCCATCGAAAGCCCGAATGCTATGAGTAAAAGTTCTGTAAAAGACATTTTTACAACCCCTTTTATTTTTTGTATCCGATTGCCGAAAATGCGGCAAAAATCAGAATATTAACTATTACAACCGTTGCACCGGCAGGCATGTCGAACATGTACGAGAGCATAATTCCCGCCGAAAAGCATACAGCCGATATAACCGCTGATGCAATTGTCACGGAGCGGAAACTTTTGAAAACACGCATTGCAGACAGCGGCGGCAGAATAATCAGCGCCGAAATAAGCAGTGCGCCCATCATGCGCATGCCGAGGACTATTGTTATTGCTGTGAGGACGGCAATGAGCATGTCGAACAAATCGGATTTCACTCCGACGGCGCGCGAAAAGTTTTCGTCGAATGTTACGGCAAAGACGGCATTGTACAAAACGCAGAATATTGCAAGCACAATTGCCGACAATACAATGCTGACATATGCTTCTTCTCTGTTTATGGCGAGAATACTGCCGAAAAGATAACTGCTCAGATCGCTGTTCACTCCGCCGAGCGACACAACCATTACACCGAATGCCAGCGCACCGGTGGAAATCACACCTATCGCAGCGTCACCCTTGACCTTTGCGTTTCCGCTGAGTTTAAGCAGTACAAATGCCGATACCACAACTATCGGTATGGTTACTTTAAGCGGTGACAATCCCAACGCCGCCGCAACGGCAATTGCGCCGAATCCTACATGCGAAAGACCGTCGCCGATCATTGAGCAGCGTTTAAGAACAAGGCTGACTCCCAAAAGCGACGCACACAGTGAAACAAGCGTGCCCACAACCAGCGCCCGTGTTATAAATGAATATGAAAATGCCGACAAAATACTATTCATGATTATCACCGCCCAGAAAGTTTTTTGCCGAATCGGTTTTCCTGTACTGCTCCGCAGTTCCGAAAAAGTATGAGTCGGTTCCTATATGAAGTATATGAGTCGCGTAATTCAGCGCGGCGGCAATATCGTGAGAGACCATTATAATTGTCATTTTGTCTTTGCGGTTCAGCTCGGATATAAGCGAATACATTTCGCCCGTTATCAGCGGATCGAGCCCGGCGACCGGTTCATCCAGAATAAGCAGATTACCTGCCGCGCACAGTGCCCTCGCAAGCAGAACGCGCTGCTTCTGACCGCCGGAGAGTGTGCAGTACGGCGATTTCAGAATATCCGAGATTTTCATTCTTTTTGCCGCATTGACGGCAGCTTTTTTGTCGCGGTTTGTGTACAGCGGAAACAGCGGGTGAGAGTTTATCCGTCCCGACAGTATTATTTCGAAAACCGACGCAGGAAAATCGCGCTGAACAAGCGTTTGCTGCGGCAGATAGCCTATCTTTGCATCTGATATTTCGATTGTGCCGCTGTACGGTTTAATCAGACCGAGCAGGCCTTTCATAAGCGTGCTTTTTCCGGAGCCGTTTTCTCCCACAATGCACAGATAGCTTCCGCGCGAGACGGAAAAGCTTAAATCGGTTATTATATTTTTTCCCTCATAACCCAGGGTTATATTGTCACATTTAACCGCATTCATGTCAGTTCAAAGCCTCCCTAAGCACCTTTTCGTTATGCCGCATAAGTCCAATATATGTTTCGCCGCTGTCAAACTGCTTTTTTGATACATTGTGGCATGAATACAGAGTGCGTACATTTGCGCCTGTTTCATCGCACACGGCATCGGCAATTTTGTGCCTTGAATAGTCAACTCCGAAAACAACCGGAATATTATCGTTTCGTGTTTTATCAATCAAAAATGCCACCGTAGACGGCGCAGGCTCGGTTTGCGCAGCGCACCCCGGGAACGCCGCAAAGTATTTGATTCCCATAAAGTCGGCAAGGTATCTGAACGGAAAGCGGTCTGCAACGATTATCTCCTTGTGTTTTGAATTTTCGGAAATCTGTTTCATGTCGGAGCCGAGTTTTTCAAGCTCAGCAATATAATCTTTGGTATTTGCCCTGTAGACTGCCGAATTTTCGGAATCGGCTCTGCACAGTGCGTCACATATTGTCTGCACCATTGTTATTGCATTCTCCGGTGAAGTCCACACATGTTCGTCCGTTTCGGCTTCGTGGTGATGGCCGCCCGTTTCCTGCATTCCGTCGGTGTGTTCCTCCTCAACCGTATCTATGCGGTCGATAAGGCGCACAATATTCGTTTCGGATATGATATGTTCTTCAGTAAGGCGGCTTGCCCATTCTTCCGATTCGCCGCCTATCATAATAAAGAGATTTGCCTTTTGAATATCCGTAATGTCATTCGGCCGCGGATCATAGTCGTGAGCCTCGCTCCCCGGAGGCAGGAGCATACGCAAATTCACCTTGTCCCCGGCAACTTGGCGGACAAAATCATACGGCGCAAAAACCGTGCAGACCACATTGATTTTTCCGTTGTCTGCCGTGTTGCCGCCGCATGAGCAAAGTGTAAATATTATCATTAGTGTGCAAATTGCAAGAGTCAGTATTCTTTTCATACAAGCTCCTCAATAATCATCATTATTCCTGTTTCGTTTTATATATGAGAATGTTTCGTTTTCGCCTTTTTCTTTAAGCATACGCAGAAGAAATTCAATATATTCGGATGTTTCCGGGTGAATCATGCGTGTTTTCTTTGACTTAAGAAAATATTCCAGCGGATGTGAATCGGTGTAATTTTTCCCCTGATATATTTTGCTTGCGGCAACTCTGTCGCAAAACATCTCTATCACATATTTCATAGGCATTTTTATGGGCGAAATCACCTTTGTTTTCGGATTGTAGTCCGTCCAATATTCAAAATGATGCTTGTTTCTGCCTTTGTGGTGAAGCCATGCCTTGCTGTAGCCGTAAATCTCGCGTTCCGCTTCGTTCGGCGAACGCTTGCCATCGGTGTAGTACCGCGCTCCGGACGAAAATTCGGCAGGAGTGTATTTGGAAAGGTCATGCTTAAGCCCCTGCAATCCGATTCCGGCTCTGAAGCAGTTTCTGATAACTGCGTGTCTGTGCGAAGTTATTGTTTTAAAATGTCCCACTGCACCGCGCAATGACATTTCGCTCACCCCCCTGTGTAATATTCTAATTATATTCTTGAATTATAAAAAAGTCAATAATAAGCTTGCAATTTTATGCAAATTAATCTATAATAGTTGTATTGATAAAAAAGGAATGTGATATTATGAATTATCTTAAAAAAAGTATGTATATTCTTGCGGAGCATCTGGCATTTATTATTGTTACTCTGATGATATCATCCGCATTGTCTTTTGCGTTAAAAAGCAACACAGGCAGCGTTATTTTGAGCACAATAACGGCTTTTTTGTATTTGTCATCGGTGTACACACACTATTGGCACGAGGGCGCAAAAGCGTACCGCACATACAAAGTTGCCGCCAGACACAGTGAACAGCCGATGCCGCCGTTCAATGTTTTCACGGCATTTACATGGGGGATTCCGAGTGCCGTAATCGGTGTTTCGCTCGCTGTTGCAGCATTTGCCGCAGGGGGCATTGCTGTTCCGATTGTTAATGTGTACAACCTTTCGTTCATGGCATTTGTCACACAAAAGGGCAGGGCGGTTTCGCTGGCAATAAATCTGTTTGTCGGTATTCTTCCCATGCTTTCCGCAGGATTCGGATATATGGTTGGCAAAACGGGATTCAGCATAAGCGAAAAATATTTGCCGAGGCTGATATATGCAAAAAAGAATACAAATTCGTCGTCGGGTTCGCGGCGGTGAATGACAAATTCCCCATCCGCCTCACGTCTGCTCGGCGGAAAGGGAATTTTCGGATATCAAATCCGTAGACCAGCTATAAAAAGTCAAGAGTTTTTTGAGAAAAAAGTAAAAAAGTTTTATGACTAAAAAAAGACAGCAA
>CAKSIN010000033.1 GCA_934463115.1 uncultured Clostridia bacterium | reverse complement strand
TTATACGGTCGTATATTCGCAGAATTTTCTGCAGTATTATGCGAAATTTCCATTTTTAAACCACATCGGGTTCGAGTCCCGCATGCCTAAATAGTTTTTACACCCTCGCCGCTGTAAAATTCGGGGTACAATCCCGACTTCGAAACTTCGCTGCCGTTGGCGTATAAATGCGACGTATCGCCGAGCTGCATACATTTAAACACAACCTCGCCCTTTTTTCTCTCCTCGGTTACAAATGTGGTAACGGACGATGTCGGCAAAAACATTGTTTGCCACAAAAGAACCGGCGAAATTCCGCAAAGGCGCGACACAAGCGTCATTCCCAATGCAAAATGGCAGAAGAAAGCTATTGTTTTATCCGAATTTTCTTTGCAGTGATATATTATTCCGTCTCTCACATATCCGTGCGACTCCAGCAGCTTGTCAAATTCACCCGTAACATATTCATACTGCTGCACCGCGTCGCCCGAGTTCATCCATTCTTCCCTCTCCCATGTGTGAATGTCATAATACTCCTTTTTCGCAGTCCACACCTGCGGCGGCTGATTCCATGGTATAACCTGCGTGCCGTCGGCGGTACTGATGCATCTTCCCTGAAATTCCTTCAGCCAGTCAAGAACAGTAATGTCTTTGCCAAGTGCATCGGCTGTCGGCTGTGCGGTATACATTGCCCTGTTGAACGGTGACGCATATATATTGTCAATCTGCACTTTGCCCAGCCGCTCGCCCAGCTCGCGCGCCTCGCGGAATCCCTTTTCTGTAAGTGTGTTATTCGGATAATCCGGTTCACCGTGTCGAATTATAAGTATTTTCATTTCAATCGTCCTCCGTAATATTTCAAAATGCAAACTGTACCGTGCAGAACAGCGCATATATTGCAAGCAACACTATGCCCTGCATCCGTGACAGCCGTCCTTTTGCAAGCGCCGGCAGCGTGAGGATTGCCATTACCGCAAACATCAGCGGTATATCCAGCACGAGCGACGCATTTCTGCCAAAAAGCATTTTGCTGTGCGGAATATCAAACGGCGCAAGAGCTACCGACACTCCGCTGACCAAAACAAGGTTAAAGAGATTAGCGCCGACAATGTTGCCAAGCGACAGCAAACCGTGCCCTTTTGCAAGAGATGTTATCGCCGTTACAAGCTCCGGCAGCGATGTGCCCAGTGCAACAAACGTAAGCGCGATTACCGATTCGGGAACACCGAGGTATTTTGCAATTGCCGTGCCATTTTCCACAAGCAGATTTGCTCCAAACGCAATAAGCACCGCCCCGAAAACGAGCAGTACGGTATCTCTCGCCGCAGACGGCTTCTCTGCGGAAGTATCGGGATTTTTCGATGCCTTTGCCATATCTCTGCGCGCATTTACAACACTTGCCGCAACATACAAAACAAAGACTCCGAGCAATACCAATCCGACAAAGCGCGAAAATCTGCCCGTTGTGTATGCGACGAATGCATAGAATGCCGCCGACACAAAAAAGAACGCAACCGGCAATCCGAGGGTTTTCCTGTCAACTTCGGACGGGCGGATAGCTATTGTGAGAGCGGCAATGAGCGCCGTGTTGCAGATAACCGAGCCTATTGCGTTTCCGTATGCAATCTCGCCGTGACCGCCGACGGCAGATGTCGCCGATACCATAACCTCGGGCAGAGTGGTTCCTATCGACACCACCGTGGCGCCGATTATAAGCTCCGGCACATGAAATCTGTGCGCAATTCCCGTGGCACCGTCCACAAACCAGTCGCCGCCCTTTATGAGCAGAATCAATCCCAATGCAAAAAGCAAAACAGTAACTAACATATATATATTCCTCTCTTAATGTAATGGTTTGTCCGTAAAATAGTATGCCGCTGTCCGAAAATTATTCTGTCTTTCCGAACTTTTTGTTCAGTGCGCTGCCGCCGAGATACGTGCACAGCCTACCCTGATAAGTATTTTTTTCTTCGAGTACCGCGTCTATGGTATCCTTTATCTTCCACCAGCTTGTCCCGTAGTTTGAAAACACGGTTTTTTCCTCGCTCGCACGTCCGATAAGCCGCTGAATAACCACATCGGGCGAAAGATATTCGAGAAATTCCACAACCCTGCGGACATAATCGTGATATGTGCCCATGTCTATTTCACCGTCAAGATACAATTTTTCGAGCGGTGTGCCCTTTGGAATATACAGGCTGTGGAGCTTAACCTGGTCTGCCCTGAGCGCCGAAAGAACCTTTGCACATTCAATTACATCGCAGTCGTCGTCCCACGGGAGATTGAGTATCAGGTGTGCGCACACGGGAAATCCGAAACGGTGAATCGCAAGCACGGCGTCAATAAATTCCGCAAGCGAATGTGCGCGGTTGATTTTGGCAAGCGTGTGGCAGTTTACACTCTGAAGTCCGAGCTCAAGCGAAATATTTATACCCGTGTTTTCGCTGAATTCGCGCAGAAAGTCAAGGTAATCATCACGTATGCAGTCCGGACGGGTGGATATTGCTATCTCAACAATATTATCCGCCCGCGCCGCGGTTATATACTCCTTAAACGTGCTCAGCGGAATATATGTGTTCGAATAATTCTGAAAATATGCGATAAACTTATTCGCCTTATACTTTTTGCCGATAAAGCTCATGTTCTCCGCTATCTGCTCCGATACCGACATTGTCCGCGGCAGGTTTTCGAACGCCGCGCCGTCCTCACCGCAAAATATGCAGCCGCCAATTCCTGCCGTTCCGTCACGGTTGGGGCATGTAAGGCACAGATTAACCGGTAGTTTGTAGACGCGCTCGCCGTATTTGGTTTTGAGATACTGCGAATATGTATTGTATCGAATCATTTATCTCTCCTAAACTCATTGTATTCGTCATCTGTCATGTAATATACAAAGTCATAATCCAGGCAAAGCCGTTTGGCTATTTCCGCCGTGCCGTCGTCCGAACCGAGGTCGACAATCAGCAGATACGGCAGTTCTCCCCCTCCGCGGCGGCTGAGTGTGCGCATTATAACCGAACGCACAGCGTTTTCCAACTCATCCTCGCAGTTCTTTACACGGATAACGGCAATGTATTTATCCTTTGCAAAGATATCGGAAGCAAAAAATCCGTATATCCGCACCAGAATGTCCGAAACAGCGTATATCACAAGAAACGTTACAATAGTCTTGTGCAAAATTTCAAGCATCATAGCAAACACCTCTTTGCATTATCATATGCAAAGAGGTGTACCGCTTGTGAATCAATTGTCTGCTAAATTCTTCAGTATATCCACTTTGTCGCATTTTTCCCACGGAAGGTCGATATCCGTCCGGCCGAAGTGACCGTATGCAGCTATCTGCCTGTATATCGGGCGCCTTAAACCAAGTCCTTCGATAATAGCCGCCGGACGCAGGTCGAACACTTCGTTTATAATCTCGCTGAGGCGCTGTTCGCTCACCTTTCCCGTGCCGAATGTGTCCACCAGAACAGATACAGGATTTGCCACACCGATAGCGTATGCAAGCTGAACCTCGCACTTGTCCGCAAGACCTGCCGCTACAATGTTCTTTGCAACATAGCGCGCAGCATAGCATGCACTTCTGTCCACCTTTGTGGGATCCTTGCCGGAGAATGCTCCGCCGCCGTGGCGCGCGTAGCCGCCGTAGGTGTCCACAATAATCTTTCTTCCCGTAAGACCGCTGTCACCCTGGGGACCGCCTATTACAAAACGTCCCGTGGGGTTGATGTATATCTTTGTGTCGTCATCCATTAAAGACGCGTCTACAGTCGGGCGGATAACAAATTCTATAATGTCGCGGCGAATCTGCTCAAGGCTGACATCTGCACTGTGCTGCGACGACACAACAACAGTGTCTACCCTTGCCGGTTTGCCGTCGATGTACTCAACCGTAACCTGTGTTTTTCCGTCCGGACGCAGATACGGCAGAGTGCCGTTTTTGCGAACATCCGTAAGCCGCTTTGCAAGCTTGTGCGCAAGCGAAATCGGCATGGGCATAAGTTCCGGTGTTTCGTTGCAGGCATAGCCGAACATCATTCCCTGGTCGCCGGCACCGTTGTCCAGCTCGTCGGAATCTGATTGCTTTGCCTCCAGCGATTTGTCAACACCCATTGCAATGTCTGTTGATTGGTCGTCTATGCTCGTGAGAACAGCGCATGTGTTGCAGTCAAAACCGTATTTCGCCCTGTCGTAACCTATTTCTTCTATCGTTTTGCGCGCAATGCTGGGGATATCCACATAGCAGTCTGTGGTAATCTCTCCCATTATCATAACCATGCCGGTTGTAACAACAGTCTCGCAGGCAACACGCGCCATGGGATCCTTTGCTATTATCGCATCGAGCACGGCATCCGAAATCTGATCGCAGATTTTATCGGGATGTCCCTCTGTAACAGATTCCGACGTAAAATATTTTTTATTCATATATCAATTCTTCCTTTCCGATAAATTCTTTCAATCAGTGTTGGTAAACAATGCGGTTTTCACCGCGGAAAATTCCCTTTCCGTCGTGCGGCATTGAAAGTGCGCAGATGACACAATCAGCGAAGAAAATTAATTGTCGCGCAAAATCGGCGGCACACATAATCTTATTTCCTTTTGTGACGACGATTTTAGACAAACGAGCCGCGATAATTTCGCGGCCTTTTGTCGGCGCGTTTCAATTAATTTTCAAGATGTTTTTGTGTCCTGCAAACTTTCACAGCCGTGAGACGGAGAGGGCATTTGTTGTACTCCCTCAGTTTGCTTCGCAGACAGGTCTCATCTTCGATTCGTTCGGCGATAAACGCATGCCACCGGCATGCATCGCCCCTCTAAGAGGGAGCCAAATAGTGGGCAATTTCAAGCATATGCGGTCGCCGGCGGAACGGTTAATAACCGTTCCCTGCGATGCATACTCAAACGATTGTGATAACCAATGGCACAAATGCTTAGCCTACCACCAAACAGCACAAAGTAAACTAACTTTCTCTCCCCACAGAAAATTTCCCTCCGCCGTGCGGCATTGAAAGTGCGCAGATGACACAATCAGCGAAGAAAATTAATTGTCGCGCAAAATCGGCGGCACACATAATCTTATTTCCTTTTGTGACGACGATTTTAGACAAACGAGCCGCGATAATTTCGCGGCCTTTTGTCGGCGCGTTTCAATTAATTTTCAAGATGTTTTTGTGTCCTGCAAACTTTCACGGCCGCACGGCGGACGGGAATTTTTCATCAAAGTGCTAACTTAACTCCGCAAGTAGCCGCAGTCACAATAGCCGCAGCAACAAGCACACCGCCGAATATAGCCGGGAGAGCGTCTTTGAGCCGCATATTGAGCAGTCCTGCAACCATTGCACCGCTCCAAGCACCGGTACCGGGCAGCGGAATCGCAACAAATATCAGCAACCCAAGCTTTTTGTAGCGCGTAACGCTTTCGCTCTTTTTCCTGGTGCGTTCATCGAGCCACCTGCCCACACCCGAAAGATACTTTGAGCGCATAAACCACTCCACAATCGGACGTATAAGCAGTATCAGAAACGGCACGGGCAGCATATTGCCCACGATGCTCAGCAGCGCAACGCGCAGCCAGTTCATACCGAGCATGCCTATGCCGTACGGAATGGCGCCGCGAAGCTCTATCACCGGAAACAGCGACACAATGAACACCGCAAGATCCTTGTTTATTCCTGCAAAATACGATTCTATAAACTCAATCATTTATTTTGTACCGAAAATTCTGTCGCCGGCGTCGCCGAGACCGGGAACGATGTAGCCGTTTTCGTTGAGGCAGTCGTCCACAATACCGCAGTAAATATCAATGTCGGGGTGAGCCTCGGCAATTGCCTTGATTCCCTCGGGAGCGGCAACTATGCAGCAGAATTTGATGTGCTTAACGCCTCTGTCCTTTAAGAATTTAACAGCCGCCTTGCTCGAAACACCGGTTGCAAGCATGGGATCAACAAGGATAACATCTCTCGACGCTATATCGTCCGGGAGTTTACAGTAGTATTCAACCGGCTGGAGCGTTTCGTGATCTCTGTAAAGACCGATGTGTCCTACCTTGACATTCGGCATAAGCTTCATCATGCCGTCCACCATTCCGAGACCGGCTCTGAGGATAGGCACAATAGCCAGCTTTTTGCCTGCAATAACCTTTGTTTTTGCAACGGCGATAGGAGTCTGAATGTCAACACTCTTCATGGGGAGGTCACGTGTAACCTCGTAGCCCATGAGCATTGCAATCTCGTTTACATATTCTCTGAATTCCTTTGAACCCGTGTCTACCGAACGCATTCTCGATATTTTGTGGATGATGAGCGGATGCTCCATAATTTCTACATTGTCATAAAGTGGATATTTCATTTTTTTGCCCTCCGTAAATTATTATTTATTTTCAAAATTCATCATTTTGTTTACTCTGATTTCATGTCTGCCGCCGAGGAAGTCGTTTGTAAGAAATTCTCTGACTATTTCCTTGGCAAGCTCCACACCTATTACTCTGCCGCCCATTGTAAGAACGTTTGCATTGTTGTGCTGACGCGTCATCTTTGCGCTGAATGTGTCGTGGCACTGCGCGGCGCGTATGCCCTTGTGCTTGTTTGCGCACATGTTCATTCCTATTCCGGTTCCGCAGACAAGTATTCCCCTGTCGCACTCGCCGTCCGTTATTGCGCGGCACACCGCGTCGGCAATGTCGGGATAATCCACACTGTTTTCATCATGAGTTCCGAAATCTTTGTATTCATACCCGTTTTCTTCAAGATACGCGATAATCTGCTCTTTTAGCTGAAAACCGCCGTGATCGCATCCTATTGCTATCATCAAAATCCCCCTTACAGTTTATTATTGACCTTTTGACTGCTTTTCTTCCAATTCTCTTTCCGCCTGCGATTTTCTGAGATACTGCGGCCGCAGTGAATACGGATCGCCGAATTCCCCTTTTTCGGCAAAGCGCGCGGCATATGCCGCAACAGATGACGCCCTCGGCAGAATATCCTGCCTTTCGGCAATGCGCCAGCCTTTTTCACCGCGCTGTTCTATCCTGCCGCGGTGAAGAATCGCCGCGTCTCCGGCAAAGATAACATCTTTTGCCGAAAGAGAGTCCAAAAGGTCGTCTATATGTAACGCACGGTCGGAAACAACCTCGTCGCCGTGCAGATACAATGCATTGTACACCTCGCCCCTGCGTGCGTCGAATATCGGACAGATATATGATGATGAATCGATGTACGAAAAATTCTCCGACACACCGCGCAGTGACGATACACCGATAATCGGCTTTTGTTTTACCTGTGCAAATGTCTTGACCGTTGCCATGCCTATGCGAAGTCCCGTAAACGAACCGGGACCTACGGACACCGCAAAAACGTCTATATCGTCCAAAGTCATGTTAAGCACCGACAGGAGCGAATCCGTCATGGGCATTATTGTCTGCGAATGAGTCAGAGCGTTTGACGCGGTAAATTCGCCGAGAAGTTTTTGGTCATTCATAACCGCAACCGACGCTGTCAGCGTGGATGTGTCCATTGCAAAAATGTTCATTATAACTCAGCTCCCTCTACCGATATAATTCTGTAATCCTCCGAAATGCTCATATCCTTTGAGATACGCACTCTGATACATTCCTCGCCCGAAAAAATTTCGCTCACAATGTCTGCCCATTCCACCACAATAATTCCACCGCGCAAAAGGTAGTCCTCCCAGCCTATGTCGTACAGTTCGTCGGCAGAGCCGAGCCTGTACACATCAAAATGAAACAGCGGAATCCTGCCGTGCGTGTATTCGTTCACAATGGTAAATGTGGGGCTTACAACACGGTCATCGATTTCCAGACCGCGCGCAAGTCCGCGCACAAAGGCGGTTTTGCCCGCGCCGAGGTCGCCGTCGAGCGTGATTATCTCGCCGCCGCGAAGTTTCGCCGCTATATCGGACGCTATTTGTTCTGTCTGATTGCTGCTAAGTGATTTGTATTCCAAACTATCTCCTCCGATATATCAGAACAAGCCGACTATCTCGCCGTCCGGCGTAATGTCGATATTGTTTGCGGCAGGCACCTTTGGCAGGCCGGGCATTGTCATAATATCGCCCGTGAGCGCAACGGCAAACCCGGCGCCGTTCGATATATTCACATCGCGCACGGTGATGTCAAACCCCTGCGGCGCGCCGAGAAGTGACGGATCGTCCGAGAGTGAGTACTGCGTTTTCGCCATGCACACGGGAACCTTGTCGAGTCCCATGTCTTCAAGCTGTCTGATTTTTTTGTCGGCTTTCTTTGTGTATTGAACACCGTCGGCACCGTATATTTCGCGTGCAATGACGGCGATTTTGTCCTTTATACTCATGTTTTTGTCGTACAGCGGTCTGAACTCCGATTCCGTTCCGTCCAGCGTGTCGCAAAGGAGCTTTGCCAGCTCCACTCCGCCTTCGCCGCCTTTTTCGAAAACATCCGACATTGCGCACTGCACACCGAGCTTGCCGCAATAGTCGAGCACAATCTGCTTTTCGGCATCGGTATCGGTAAAGAACGAATTGAGCGCAACGATAACCGGAAGATTAAACTTTTTCATGTTCAACACGTGTCTTCCGAGGTTGGCTATGCCCTTTTTGAGCGCGTCAACATTTTCTTCGGACAGCATGTCCTTTTTAACACCTCCGTTGTATTTGAGCGCTCTTATCGTTGCCACAATAACAACCGCGTCGGGTTTGAGTCCGCCGTAGCGGCACTTTATATCAAAGAACTTTTCGGCTCCGAGGTCGGCGCCGAATCCTGCCTCGGTGATTGTGTAATCCGCAAGTTTGAGCGCAAGCTTGGTTGCGAGAATACTGTTGCATCCGTGCGCAATATTGGCAAAAGGCCCTCCGTGCATAAGGCAGGGTGTGTTCTCCAGAGTCTGAACAAGATTCGGTTTGAGCGCGTCTTTCATGAGCAGAGTCATTGCGCCCTCCGCCTTTAAGTCGTGCGCGGTGACGGGTTTGCCGTCGGTAGTGTATGCCACAATAATCTTTGCGAATCTGCGTTTCAAATCCTGCAAATCGTTTGCAAGGCAGAGTATTGCCATTACCTCGGAGGCAACGGTTATCATAAATCCGTCCTCGCGCGGAACACCGTTTATCTTTCCGCCGAGTCCCACAACGATATTGCGCAGCGCCCTGTCGTTCATATCCATAACGCGCTTGAATACAATCGACGTTGTATCTATGCCGAGCGCGTTACCCTGCTTGATGTGGTTGTCGAGCATAGCGGCGAGCAGGTTATTTGCCGCGGTAATCGCGTGCATGTCGCCCGTAAAGTGCAGGTTGATGTCCTCCATGGGGACAACCTGTGCATATCCGCCGCCTGCCGCTCCGCCTTTGACACCCATAACCGGGCCGAGCGACGGCTCTCGCAGTGCGATAATTGCGTTTTTGCCTATTTTGCTCATAGCCTGTCCGAGTCCGACGGTAGTGGTTGTTTTTCCCTCACCTGCCGGGGTGGGATTTATTGCGGTGACAAGCACAAGTTTGCCGTCTTTTTTATCCTTTAATTTTTCCAATACGTCAAGGTTTATCTTCGCCTTGTATTTTCCGTAGTAATCGATATCGTCTTCACACAAGCCGAGTTTTTCGGCGATTTCTCTTATATGAAGCGGTTTTGCACTCTGTGCAATCTGAATGTCTGTAAGCATTATCTCTGTTCTCCCTCCGTAATTGTGCATACCGCCTGAGCCGATATGCCGAGGCACTGCCCCTCAAATCCGAGTTTTTCCGTTGTGGTTGCCTTAACGCTGACGCGCGAAACGTCTATCCCCAATGATGCGGCAATGTTTTTCCGCATTTCGGGTATGTACGGCATAAGTTTAGGCCGCTGTGCCACAACGGTTGAATCTATATTATTCACGGCAAAGCCGTTTTGCCCGAGCACACGGTTCACCCTTTCGAGCAGCTTAAGGCTGCTGATACCGAGGTACGAATCGTCACTGTCGGGGAACAGCTGCCCGATATCGCCGAGAGCCGCGGCTCCCAGAAGTGCGTCCATTATTGCATGCACAAGCACATCCGCATCGGAATGGCCGTCCAGTCCCGCGCTGTGCGGTATATCCACACCGCCGAGAATCAGTTTTCTGCCCTCGCGCAGTGCGTGTACATCGTATCCTGTTCCTATTCGCATCCGATAATTGCCTCCATAATGTCAAGATCGCCTTTTTCGGTAATTTTTATATTCGTTCGGCTGCCCTCAACCAGCTTTACCCTCGCTCCGTATTTTTCGGCAAGAGCGCAGTCATCAGTTGCGTCAAATCCGTCGGCTTTTGCCATGTTGTGCCAGCGCAAAACGGCATTCTTTTCAAACCCCTGGGGAGTCTGTATCTGCCAGAATTTGTTTCTGTCAACGGTTTTGCTCGCAAATTCGCCGTCCTCCGAAATCTTTAGCGTGTCAACCGCGCGAACGGCGGCTGTACATGCGCCGTACTCCGACGCGGCAATGCAGCAGTCGGTTATCAGGCTGTCGCTCACACCGGGGCGCGCCGCGTCGTGAATGAGCACATGAGTCACATCGTCCGACAGCTGCTCCAGGCCGATGCGTACGCTCTGTCCGCGCGTTTTTCCGCCGCGGACGACAGATACAACCTTTTTAAGTCCGAGCTCACGCACAATATCGCTGCAATACACGACATAATCGCCGTGAGAGACTATCACTATTTCCGATATCAGTTTATTTTCGCAAAATTTTCGGACAGTATGAGCTATAACCGGGTATCCGCCGAGGTATGCAAACTGCTTGGGAATATCGGTTCCGAAGCGCGTTCCCGATCCGCCGGCGGCAATAACGCATGCAAATTTCGGTTCAGAATTCATATATCATCAGTCCTCCGCTGCCGCTTTCGGCTAAAACAAAAATTCCGATGTAACATCTTTCATTTCTTCCTTGCCGCATACTTTGTCGAAACGTACCTTTTTGTTTTTAAGGCTTGCAAGCGAGTGCGGAATCTTCATGCCGCTCTTTTCCGACAGCAGTTCCAAAAGTTCAAATTCATCCTTTGAATCCAAATCGTCGTCTTTGTCTATCGCCTCAAGCACACTCTTGTTGAATTTAAACGGGTTGGCGGTAGACGCTATAACCGTTTTTGTTTCGTCGCCCGTCTCGGCGAGGTAATCGTCATACACCTTCATAGCAACCGCCGTGTGGGTATCTGCGGTGTATTTGTAGTATTCTTCTGTCTTGGCAATCTGTGCCTGAGTCTGCTCATCGGAGCAGCAGCCGGCATAGAATGTTTCACCTATTTTTGCCGCGAGTTCGTCCGAAACGGTATACTTTCCGTCCGACGAGAGTGCCTGCATATATCCGCGCACCTGTTTGTCGTCGCCGTCCGTCATGAGGAACAAAAGTCTCTCCAGATTCGACGAGATAATGATATCCATTGACGGCGATATCGTTGTGTAAAATTCGCGGTTTTTGTCGTATGTTCCGGTTTTGATAAAGTCGGTAAGAACATTGTTGCTGTTCGACGCGCAAATGAGTTTGTTTACCGGGAGTCCCATGCATTTTGCATAGTATGCGGCAAGAATATTGCCGAAGTTACCGGTCGGAACGCAAATATTTATTTTTTCGCCGTTTTTAATTTCGCCTTTTGCCAGCATGTCGCAGTATGCCGAGAAATAGTACACAATCTGCGGAACGAGTCTGCCCCAGTTGATTGAGTTTGCGCTCGACAGGCTGAATCCCTTTTCGGCGAGAAAATTGCAATACTCCTTGTCGGTGAAAATCTTTTTGACACCGGTCTGTGCGTCGTCGAAATTGCCTTTTACCGCAACAACCGAAACATTGCCGCCCTCCTGGGTAGCCATTTGCAATTTTTGAATTTTCGACACGCCGTCCACGGGGTAGAACACCTCTATGGCCGTTCCGTCCACATCGCGGAATCCCTCGAGTGCGGCTTTGCCCGTGTCGCCCGATGTGGCAACGAGAATCACTATCTTGTTGTTTTCACCGGTCTTTTTTACCGCCTTTGTGAGCAAATGCGGAAGTATCTGCAGCGCCATGTCCTTAAATGCGCATGTCGGGCCGTGCCACAGTTCGAGGATATATTCCCTGCCGTTCAATTTGTGAACGGGGGCGATATCCGATGAGCCGAATTTTTCGGCGGTGTAGGCATTTTTGGCACATTCCGCCAGCTCGTCGTCGCTGTAGTCTGTGAGATATTTGCCGAGAATGGCGCGTGCGCGCGAAATGTAGTTCATGTTGGACAGCCGCTTAATTTCGTCTGCCGAAACTGTCGGCACCGAAACGGGAACAAAAAGTCCGCCGTCCGACGATATTCCTGTTTTGATAGCTTCTGCCGAAGATATTCTGATTGAGCTGTCTCTTGTACTCTGATATTCCATCATCATCATGTTATTGTCCATTGCCAAACCTCCGATAAAGTATGCCGCGAAGGAGCTGCAGCAAAACGAATTACATTCTGCCGCAACTCCCGCGGGACATCCGAAAACAGTGCAGAACGGACGTTCTGCGCTGTTTCGCCGTCCCGAATCCGCATTATTTCAAAACTATTTTGTGGAAAACTTTCTTTCCTTTTTTAATGATAAGTTCGTTTGAATCAAACAAATCCTCCGTGATTGCAAGATTAAAATCCGAAACTTTGTTTCCGTTCACACTGACTCCGCCCTGCTGAACAAGACGTCTGCCCTCGCCCTTTGACGGAATGAGTCCGGCGATAATCATAATATCCAATATACCCTTTCCGAGGTCATCCGCCGTAATTTCGGTTGTGGGCATATTCGCGTTGTTTGCGCCGCCGCCGAAAAGTGCCGCTGCTGCCTCCTGAGCCTTGTTTGCCTCTTCTTCACCGTGAACAAGCTTTGTAACCTCATATGCAAGGACTCTCTTTGCCTTGTTTATCTCGGAATCCTTGTATTTTGCCATTTCGTCAATCTGTTCGAGCGGAAGGAATGTAAGGAGTTTCAGGCATTTGATAACGTCCGCGTCATCCACATTTACCCAGTACTGGTAGAAATCGTAGGGCGATGTCTTTTCGGGATCGAGCCAAAGAGCGCCGCTCTGAGTTTTGCCCATCTTTTTGCCCTCGCTGTTTGTGAGCAGGGTGAATGTCATACCGTAGGTCTGTTTTTGATCCTTGCGGCGGCAAAGTTTGATTCCGCCGAGAATATTAGACCACTGGTCGTCTCCGCCGAGTTCGAGTTTGCAATTGTATTTGCGGTTAAGCATCAAAAAGTCGTAGCTCTGCATGAGCATATAGTTAAACTCCAGGAACGAAAGGCCTTTTTCAAGCCTCTGCTTAAAACATTCTGCGGTGAGCATTGCGTTTACGGAGAAACATGTTCCGATATCGCGCAAAAATTCAATGTAATTCAAATCCAAAAGCCAGTCGGCATTGTTTACCATTATTGCCTTGCCGTCTGAAAAATCTATTACGCGGCTGAGCTGCTTTTTAAAGCATTCGCAGTTGTGGTCTATAATATCCTTTGTCATCATGGAGCGCATATCGGTTCTGCCCGACGGATCACCCACATGTCCCGTGCCACCGCCGACAAGTGCTATCGGTCTGTGCCCTGCGTCCTGCATATGCTTCATTACCACCATTTGCAAAAAGTGCCCGACATGCAGACTGTCTGCGGTGGGATCGAATCCTATATAAAATGTCACCTTTTCTTTTCCTAGCAGTTCCCTGACCTCATCTTCGTGCGTAACCTGCGCGATAAGCCCGCGTTCTTTGAGTACATCATAAACGTTCATCAAACAATCCTCCGATAAATCTTTTTCCATAAATTTCATTATACAATATTTTTTCTGATTTTGCAAGGTTTATGTGCCTATTTTTTTATTCTTTTTATATACGACACAAAAAAATCCCCGGCATAGCCTGTGAGCAGGTCGTACAACACAAACACAACCGCCGCCGTTCCGACCGCCGCGGCTGTCGTAATACCGATATCGGGCAGTTTTATTTTAAATACTGAAACCGCCGCATATGCCGCCGCGATGCACGCACAAAAATATGCGGCTTTAACAACCAGCCGCACGGCGATGCCTTTTTTGCCGACGGCAAAGCGCAAAATCGGGTAAATTCCGAGCACGGCAATATACAACACGCACGCGCCGGGAGACGCCGACATAACAAGCAGCGCAGATAATGCCGCCGATGCCGCATATGTCATGAGTGCCGACTTAGCGCCGAATAATGCCGAAACGGCATACGAATTGAGCGACGACACAAACAGCAGCGCCGCCTTTGATGTGGGAACATACGCGGCGGCGCACACGAGTATTACATTCAGCGCCGCAAATATTCCGCCGTACGCAATTTTTTTATGTTTCATACATCATCACCTACAGGCAGCGGATAAAGTCTCCGCCCATGCACTCACAGCAGCAATCGGCGCACCACAGTGTCTGGCACACCTCGCACGGACTGCATCCGTTTTCGGGATAGCCGCGGTTATAGCCTGCGTCGGCATAGTTCACGCGGCGGCTGTCCATTGCCGCTTTTGCATTTTTGTATTCCTCATTGTACGGATCGGTTGTGCATGCGGCACTGTAGTGCTGATATGCCATATCGTACCAGCCTTTTCTTTGCATAACAACACCCATAAGGTAGTGCCACTCAGCATTTCTCACTGTCATTGCGTTGAGAGCCGTCTGTGCCTCGTTTATTCTGTTCTGATTGATGAGGGTGCGTATCTGGTCAAAGCTGACATATGTTCCCGAACCGGTCTTGCCGCTGTACGAAGCGCGGTTTTTCATAAGCTCGTTATATGCCCAGTTAATTTCCTGCATCTTTTCCGCCGCAAGGTCGGCAAGCGGATTGTCTATATACTTATCCGGATGATATTTTTTCGCAAGCTCGCGATATGCGTCTTTAACCTGTTCTTCGGTGGCATTATTCGGCACACCGAGTATTTCGTATGGATTTTTCATAATGTACTTCCTTCCGTGTCTTGTTATCTTCTATATTATACATTGTTTTATCTGTAACGTCAATACACTAATTGTTAACGATGTGATAAGATTCTGCGCCGTATCTGTAAAAAGAGCAACTAAGCTGTACATTTCACTTAATTGCTCCCGTTGATTTATAATAACCATTTATAGTCTTGTCTGCAATCCAAAACATAATCGGCATAAACTGCGTTATCCTTAATTTGATATATTAAAAGATATCTTTTTGCTGCAAGCTTTTTTCTGTATTTATTTGCAGGAATCTCATCACAGTTAAACCGCGGATAACCTTCGGGCATAAATTCCAATGCTCTTATTTCGGTAATAATATCATTATGCAATCTTTTAGCGGCATCGGGTGATACATTTGCTAAAAATCTGACGTGATTTATAAGCATTGACGCAGCCTTGTCCGAAACTATGACATTATACTTACTATCCGACATGACTCACCTCTGATGCAGCATCACCAAGCATTTTGTCAAGCTCATCAACCGAATACCCCTTTTTCCCCATAAGCCTTTCTTCTTCCACTGCAATGAGTTCTTCTCTTAATTTAAGCATCTTTTCTCGTCTTGAAAAGGTTTCAATATCCATTACCACCAAATCACCTTCGCCGTTTTTCGTAAGATACACGGGTTCACCTGTTTCTTTGCAGTAGTTTGAAATATCATTATAGTTGTTTCTGATTGATGCTGACGGTCTGATATTCATAAAATCAACTCCTATATTAATATTATACTTTTATTATACCGTTTTGTTGATATAATTATACCATGCATTCTTGTATATGTCAATAAAATAATTGAATTGTTAATGATGTGATACGATTCTACGCCGTATCTATAAAAAAGAACAGACTCACATTTTTAATGAAATCTGCTCTTGAAAACATCGTCAAATATACTGTCTCCGTATGCCTATGCACCTGCTCGGCAAAAGCTTTATCCGGCTTTTTGAGGTCTGCCTTTGCGTCAGGTGCAAATTTCACTTCCCACACTATTCAATCTCCACACTTTCACATTCCCACTCAATCATAAGATAACCTTTTCCTGTAGTATCAGTCACATAAATATCTAAATATCCACCAACTTTCCAATATTTTTCTAGCTTAATGGATTTAGGGCTATATCCTTTTTCAATTAGACGATTAACGCATTCTAAAACCACAACACTTTCAGGTTGAGAAAAATTACTAGTTGTTGTTCTGCAACATTTTATGTCTTACCCATAGTTTACAGTAGTTTCAGATAATCCCTTCCCGAATGTAATGGTAATAGTATATGAGAACTCTTTATAATATTTTGACCACACTTTGTTTTTACCATTTGTAGGGTTATATCCCATTACTTTAAGTATTTTTTTAAATTCAATCATATTCATAAAAAATCACACCCCAACCGTTCTTTCTATTAATTTGATAACCGCCGTACAAGTATCTTCAAATTGAATATCCTTTGCATAATCAAATTCTTTTTGATATCTTGTCCACTGATTATTCATTACTGTACTGCTTGCAACAGTTTCAATAATTTCTTTATAATTTGCAACAATATGTTCTGTACCGCGCTTTTTAACCGTTGCCGAAAAAGCGTCTTTTAGAATTTTGCTATCTATATTTTGCTTTTGCAACGTATTTAAAATATAAACATCATAAAAGTCTCTCGGTCTTGTATTTTGGTCGCCTCTTGAAATGATTGTTTCAAGTTTTTCTGCAAGTATTGTTTCAACCGTATATGCCAAAACATTTATACTTCGTTCTTCAAACATTAGGTTAAAAGAATACACCATCTCATGAGGTGTAATTTTATCACCCGTTGTTATGTCAATCTTAAGCGGCACAGCCATCGGCGGATAATTCCCCGATAAGCTTACACGATAACCGCCGTACTCATCATCTTCACGAATATCAACGATGCCACTGAATTCAAAATTAATATCATCATCTATATGTATTTTGCAAATTTCACCAAACATTTCCGATATTGTTTCTTTTGTCACCGGAAGTCCTTTTATTGTTGCATCCATATCCATTGTTGCTCTTGTGTCAAGTCCAACCATAGCCGCCAAAAGGAATCCTCCTTTTAAAATAAAGTTATCATGATACTCAGAAATGGAAATTCGCTCAAGCAGCCGTTCAAGCATATAGTTCTGCAACACGATTTGAGCGGAAATATTCTTTTCTTTTGCCAAATTCTTGACATATGCTTTTAATTGCATTGCATTTTTCATATAAGTACCTCCAAATATTTCCGTACCCTTTCTTCAACCCGTGACATTTTCGCAAACTCCGAAAGCAACGGTAGATTCTTATTTCTATATTTTGAGTATCTCTTAAAAGCGTCCGTGACAACTTGTATGTCAATGGCGTATTTCACTTGCAATATATCACACAGCGTATGCTCAATGCAATATGCGTTTACTTCATTTCCAAATGGAGTTTTAACAGAAATAATGCCTTTATCATATAATTCTTTTTTTACTCTATGCGCTGTAATCTCATTTTTTATTGCGGAAGTATTATATGACGCCGGAAAAGTCATATCAAACTTAATCGGTGTTCTGTCTGTAAATCCCAATAAATACAACGCCGTACCATTTGAAAAAACACCCTTTTTTAACCTACTCTGCAAATTATAGAACTCATCATCTAATTTTGAGGGCAGAACATAAACACCTCTTGCAGAATGGTCTAACAATCCTTTATCAACCATATTACGCAAGGTTGTGCGGTGTATTTGCATTTTATTTACTTGTTCGGTAGTTATTGTGCCGCCGTTTGCTTCAGCTGCTTTTAAAATTCTATCTGAACTTGTCATATAAGCCTCCAAACAACTTTCATGCCTATTATTATATATTAAATAGGCATGAAAGTCAATAGAATTCAGATAATATATCAAGTATCGTTATCAATCAAAAAATGAAACTCTCTGCGGTGTTTCCTTTTTGCGTATTATTTTGCCGAACAGATATAGGTAATGATAATACAATGCCTTAAATCCGTGCAGTTTTGTCGGTTCGTACTTTTTAAGCCAAGCGTTATAGTCCGTTGCAGGCTTATTCAAAATCCGTATGCCGTTTCTTCCCCGAAATTATCATATCGGCTTTTTGGCGGACGCCCATATACACGATATTGTCGAGGATATCCTTATTTTTTCTGATATCGAGTTTTTCGTATTCCTCGGCAAGGCGCGACAACATAAAGTACAGTGAAGATGATATGCGCTGTGTGATATCTTCGCGTCTTTCGCCGCTGTATGAGAGCTGCAAAACAGCGGGGTTAAACGATTTGTCCGCAATATCCTTGTCCATATCGTCGTATGCGTCCATGGCATAAACAAGCCGTCCTGCCGCATAGCCGAAATCGCGCAGGCACTCGGCTTTTTGAGCAAATACTGCGGCAAGAATACTGCCGAATTCATCGGCGCATTTGTCAACGATGTCGCACTCGGTTTCCTCAAGAAATGCCAGCCTTTTCATATGCGTATCTATCGCCTTGCACATATGCGGATAAGCCGACGCGGCGCGGCGATAACGGCGCCTGAGTGCAAATGCGGCAACAGCCGCTTTTATGCTGCGGTCGTCGGAAACGTTATCCTTTAGTTTGAGATATGCCATAATGATATTGACATCTGCCGCAAACTCAAGAAAATCGCCGCCGGAGACGGTTTTGCGCTTGCCGAAATGTTTTACACAGCCTTTTTGACAGTACAAAGTTTCGCCGTCGGAAATTGAGTCGAGCAGCACGGCGAGCGCAGTAACATCATAGCTTAAAGTGAGCCGCGCCGAAGATTTGTACCGCCTTCCTATCTCGTGGCAAAGACCGCAGTAATACGCGCGGTAGGTATTGTAATCTTTTATTTTCAGTTCGTCTTTTAAAACGGTTATATAACCAAACACTTGTCTGCCTCTTTCACATTTTTTATATCATTCTAAAGCATTTTGAACTAATTTGCAACTAAATTTTAAATTTCTTGTAAAATATATTGTAATTTCCGAAATTTTTGATATAATTATATATTATATACATAATGTGACGAGGTAATGAGATGCGCAAAGGAAAAATTATATTATTTAAAGAGCTGGACTATCTTTTGATTTTTCTGACTCTTGCATGCACGGTTTTCGGGATAGTGATGATATCGTCTGCCGTGCACAGTATAGACGGCGGACAGAAATATATTATCGTGCAGAGTGCGGCGGCTCTTATCGGCTTTGTAATGATGTTTGTGTTCACCACAATAAACTATGAAAAGCTCGGAAATGCATGGAAACTGATTTACGCAGTATGCATTGTTCTGCTGCTGACGGTACTGCTCATAGGAACAGGGCGCGAAGAAACGGGAAGTAAAAGCTGGATACGCTTTGGCCCGATAGGAATACAGCCGTCGGAATTTGTAAAGATTGGGTTTATAATCACATTTTCCAAACGCGTGTCCGACATGGGTGACGGAATAAACGAGCCGAAAAATCTTTTGCGCCTGCTTGCGCACCTGGGTGTGCTGCTCGGACTCATCATGATGCAGCCGGATCTCGGAACGGCAATGGTATTTATATTTATTTTTGCCGGAATAGTTTTTGCAGCCGGTCTGTCGTACAAGTACATCGTAACGGCAATAGGAACGGTTGTCGGAATAATCCCCATTGCATGGTTCTTTTTGCTGAAAAACTATCAGAAAAAGCGAATAATGGTATTTTTTAACCCGGAGAGCGATCCCCTCGGCGCGGGGTATCACGTGATACAGTCAAAAATTGCTATCGGCTCGGGCAAGATATTCGGCAAAGGTCTTTACCACGGCACACAAACGCAGCTCGGATTTTTACCCGTCAAACACACCGACTTTATTTTTGCCGTAATCGGCGAGGAACTTGGATTGATAGGGTGTGTTGCCGCGGCGCTGCTGCTGTTTGCGATAGTGTATCGCTGCATAGGCAACTCCAACCGCACAAAAGGCGATATGAGCCGATACATTTGCATAGGGGTGGCATGCATGTTCCTTGCACATATCTTTGAAAACATAGGAATGTGCATAGGTCTTATGCCGGTAACCGGTATTCCGCTGCCGTTCTTCAGCTACGGCGGTTCATCCATAATAACAAATTTTGTGGCGATAGGTCTGGTTCTGAGCGTACACATGCGAAAAAAAACCATTACCTTTAATTGATATACGGCAGTCGATTATAAAATATAATTGCAGTGCGGAGTTTGAAGAGTGAGTAGTGGAGTTGTTAATATATAGTTATTGCACATTCTACACTCCACATTACACACTCCACACTCCAAACTAATATTGCAAAAGGAGGATAACCGTGATGAAAAATATGCTCTTTATTGTTAATCCGCGTTCCGGCAAAATGCGCATGCGAAATTACCTGCTCGATGTGGTGGAGGTCTTTTGCAGAGCCGGATACAATGTTGATATCCGCACCACTCTTCACCGCTGCCATGCCACGGAAATTGCGGCCGACGCCGATGAAGAATCCACCGATATTATTGCATTAAGCGGCGGTGACGGCACACTCAACGAAGTTATAACGGGACTTATGCAAAGCAAAAAGAAAATTCCCGTCGGATATATTCCGTGCGGCAGCACAAACGATTTTGCCGCGACATTCGGACTCGATACCGATATAAAAAAAGCGGCGGAACGCATTGTGACGGGAAAACCGTTTCCGATTGACATAGGCAGTTTTTCGGGCGAAAAATACTTTTCGTACATTGCGTCTTTCGGAATGTTCACCTCGGTATCGTATTCCACACCGCAGGCGGTAAAAAACACATTCGGGCATATAGCGTATATATTCAGCGGAATGAACGACATTACAAAAATTGTTCCGTATCACGTTATCGCGGACGCGGACGGCAAAAGATATGAGGGCGACTATATTTTCGGCAGTGTTACAAACACCACATCGGTTGGCGGAATTGTTAAGTTCGACAGCTCGCTTGTCGAAATGAACGACGGCATTTTTGAAACGGTACTGGTAAAAAAACCGCTGAATCTCAACGACCTCAACAAAATTATCGGCGGACTCATAACATCCAATTTCAACGACAGTGTTTTTGAATTTATCAAATCCGCTCATATAAGTATGACATTCAGCGGCGACATGGACTGGTCTCTGGACGGCGAACATGTGCGTTCCGGCAGCAGTGTGACGATAGAAAACATTCACGGCGCAGCAAACATAATTAAATAACACGGGAGAAAACAATGGCAGATAATAACTTAACCAGCAAAGAATTTTTTAATTTTATATTCAAAAAACTAAGCGATACGGCGGCAGAGCACGGGTATATCGAGGGCAGTGTGGCTCTTGTTCCGGAGCTTATGGGCACGGGCAAAAACTATGTGATGCAATGGCTCGGCGACGAGGTGTTCAAGGCGGGATTCAAAGGCAACACAACCGGGTACTACCTCGCTCTGTGCGCAAATTCCATAGGCGGCGGAATGATGTATGCAAACGCATGGGCAGACAGCTCGGCGGAGTTTGCCGCGATACAATACGACGGTCTGTATGCCGGAAGTGTGTGGGAAAATATATTTGTGCTTGCCGAGGCGAAAACCGACGCGGAAAAAACCGAATTCCGTAAATTTATTATCGTTCTGTTTGAAGAATGGGTAAAAGAAGTGTATACATATCTGACGCTCGGCAACGCGGGCGACTATCTTATAGAATCGTTTAACGCTTTCTTTCAGCTGGGCGCGGCGATAAGGCTGTACACACTGGGATATTAGCCGAAAGAGAGTAACCCGAACCCGCCTGAAAAGGCATAATTTCGGCATCTTTTGGCTTGTCATCTTCGCAAGG
>CAKSIN010000032.1 GCA_934463115.1 uncultured Clostridia bacterium | reverse complement strand
TTTGCACTATAAATATTTTTTCTCGTCGGATATGTCAACCACATGACCTCAATGTCATTCGTCGGAACGGGAATTTTTGGTGGGAAAGAAGTTAGTTTACTTTCAACTGATTGGTGGGAGGATAAAAGGCTCCCTCTATGAGGGGCGATGCATGCCGGTGGCATGCGTTTATCGCCGACCGAATCGAAGATGAGACCTGTCAGCGTTAGCTGACTGAGGGAGTACAACAAATTTACCGTCCGCCTCACGACTGTGAGAACATGTGGGACACATCGCGACTCAAAAAATAATTATTTCGTGCCGCCGAAAGGGCGCGAAATTATCGCGCCGCGGTTCGGCTAAAATCGTCGTCACAATAGGGAATAAGATTACATGTGCCGCCGATTTTGCACTATAAATATTTTTTCTCGTCGGATATGTTATCCACATGACCTCAAGGTCATTCGTCGGAACGAAAATTTTTGGCGGCGAGGAAGTTAGTTTACTTTCAGCTGATTGGTGGGAGGCTGAAAAAGCTCATCATTGAGTGAGTTAAAAACATATTAAAAAACAGGAGGTGTTATATGAACGGATTAGAAAGAATAATTTCTGCCATAACGGGTGATGCAAAAAAGGAAGCGGAGAAAATCGTTTCGGATGCGCTCCGCGAGGCGGAAAGCATCAAATCAAAAAAAATATCGGAAGCGAAATCCGAGTGTGAGCCGATGAAAAACGCTGCGCGAAAAAAAGCGGATTCGGCGCTCCAAAGTGCCGAGGCGGCATGTGAGGCGAGCATCAAGCGCAGTGTGCTTGCCGCAAAGGCGGAGGTGGCGGATGAATGTATATCGCGTGCGCTGAGCGGTTTTGCCGCTGCCGACAATGAAAAGTATTTCGGCATAATATATTCGCTCATTTCAAAATATGCTCACGGCGAGGAGGGCGAAATTGTGCTTTGCAAAAAAGATATAAACCGTCTTCCGGCGGATTTCAACGAGCATGTAAACCGTGCGGCGAAAGAAAACGGCGGCAGGCTCACAGTGTCGGGCGATGTAACAGATGCCGACGGCGGATTTATCCTGCGCTACGGCGAGATAGACGAAAATTGCACATTTCGCGCTCTTGCCGATGAAAAAATGAGCGAAATTAAAGACGAATTATATAAAATGGCGGATGATATAATCAAAAAGGAGCGTCGATAACCATGAAAAAAAGTTATGCTTCGGCTGTCGGGGCGGTGCGCGCCGCTGAGGTACGGCTTGCCGACGCGCATTTCACCGAGTCGCTGCTCTCGCAGAGAGATGTCGGCGCAGTATGTGCCATGCTGTCCGACAGGGGAACAGGCGATTTTGCGGAATCGGAAAATCCGCTTGCGGCAGCAGAGTCGACGTTAAGCAGCGTATGGGATTTCCTCATGCAGGTTGTGCCGAATGCGGAGGATTTGCAGTTTTTAATAGTAAAGAATGATTTTCACAACCTGAAAGCCGCAATAAAGGCTCTTGCGGCGGACTGTGATCCCGCGCCGTACTTTATGAGCCCGTGCATAACGGACAGCGGCGAGCTTGCGCAGGCGGTTAAATCAAAGGACTTCGGTTCATTGCCCGATTGGCTCGGATCTGTTGCCGAAAAGGCATATTCGCTCATAACCGAAACTCTCGACGGCAGAACGGCGGATGCGTATATAGACTCCGAGTCGGTGTACACGGCGGCGCAAATGTCAAAGATATCCGATTCACCGATGCTTGCGCACTACGGCGAGGTTTTGTGCGACACGACAAACTTTAAAACAGCTGTGCGGCTTTGTCGGATAAAAGCCGATGACGCGGCAATGCGCTATGCCTTTGCGCGCGGTGGCACGGTAGACTGCGACACACTCAGGCACAGCACGGCAAAGGGCATTGAAAGTGTGACGGAACTTGTGTCGCAAAACTATCCGAATCTTGCGGCGGCATGCGGTGAATCGTCGGCGGTATTTGAGCGCGAATGTGACAACACGCTTTTGCACACGCTGGACGGCGCGGCAATGATTAGCTTTGGCCCCGAGCCCCCGGCGGCATATTACCTTGCGTGCGAGGCGCAGTGCAAAAATATACGTATTATTCTCGCCTCGATTATGTCGGGTGTCGGCACGGACAAGGCGGCGGAAAGGATGCGTGATTTATATGTATAAAGCGGCGGTAATCGGCGACAAAGACAGTGTGTATGCCTTTGCGGCGCTGGGTATGGCGGTGTACACCGCACAGAGCGGCGCCGAGGCGGCAAAGATTCTTCACACAGCAGCGTCGGGCGGCGCAGGGGTAATATTTATCACCGAGCAGCTGGCTGCGGCGATAAACGAAGATATTCAAAAATATCGGTTTGAGGCTGTCCCGGCAATAATCCCCATACCGGGTATTTCGGGAAACACCGGCGCGGGAATTGCGGAGCTTGAAAGGTGCGTAGAAAAGGCTGTGGGAACGAATATATAGCCGACGCTAAATTATGTAATAATTGGAGGCTTGTTTATGAGCAAAGGAACGATAGTAAAAGTCAGCGGGCCGCTTGTTGTGGCGGAAAACATGCGCAGTGCAAATATGTTTGACGTGGTGCGCGTAAGCAGCAAACGACTTGTCGGCGAAATAATAGAGATACACGGCGACAGGGCGAGTATTCAGGTATATGAGGAAACATCGGGACTCGGCACGGGTGAAACGGTGGAATCAACCGGCGAAGCGCTGAGCGTTGAACTCGGCCCCGGTCTTATCGGCAGTATTTTTGACGGTATTCAGCGTCCGCTCGACGGAATTATGGAGGTCTGCGGCAACAACTTAGAACGTGGAGTTGAAGTGCCGGCACTCAAAAGGGATATAAAATGGAAGTTTGTGCCCACCGCCAAAGTCGGCGATGTTGTGTCGGCAGGCGATATTATCGGTACTGTGCAGGAGACCGATATTGTTGAACACAAAATAATGATTCCGTTCTCTGTGAGCGGAAAAATAAAGTCAATTGCCGCCGGTGATTACACCGTGGACGAAACGGTGTGCGTTGTGCAGACCGAGGGCGGCGACAAAAATATCACGCTTATGCAAAAGTGGCCTGTGCGCCGCGCGCGCCCCTATGCGCGCAAGCTTTCACCCGACAAGCCGCTCATTACCGGTCAGAGGGTGGTTGACACCATGTTTCCCATTGCCAAGGGCGGTGTTGCGGCAATTCCGGGACCTTTCGGCAGCGGAAAAACGGTTACACAGCATCAGCTTGCCAAGTGGGCGGAGGCGGATATTGTGGTGTATATCGGCTGCGGCGAGCGTGGAAACGAAATGACCGACGTTCTGAACGAATTTCCGGAGCTTATCGATCCGCACACGGGCAAATCGCTTATGGAACGCACGGTGCTCATTGCCAACACGTCCGATATGCCGGTTGCCGCGCGTGAGGCGTCGGTTTACACCGGGATAACGATAGCGGAATATTTCCGCGACATGGGTTACAGTGTCGCGCTTATGGCGGATTCCACATCGCGCTGGGCAGAGGCATTGCGCGAGATGTCGGGGCGGCTCGAGGAAATGCCCGGCGAGGAGGGGTATCCCGCGTACCTGGGCAGCCGACTTGCGCAGTTCTACGAGCGCGCCGGCAGAGTTATAGCCCTGGGCAGCGACGGCCGCGAAGGCGCATTGTCGGCAATAGGAGCCGTCAGCCCTCCGGGCGGTGATATTTCCGAACCGGTGTCGCAGGCGACACTGCGAATAGTAAAGGTTTTCTGGGGACTCGATTCGTCGCTTGCGTACAAGCGGCATTTCCCGGCAATAAACTGGCTCACGAGCTATTCGCTGTATCTGGATTTGCTTGCGCCGTGGTTTGAAAAAAATGTTGATCCCGACTGGATGAAGCTGCGCGGCGAGATGATGGGAATACTCCAGGACGAGGCGGAACTGGACGAAATAGTCAAGCTTGTGGGCATGGACGCGCTCTCTCCGTCCGACAGGCTCAAAATGGAAACGGCGCGTTCAATCCGCGAGGACTTTTTGCATCAGCTGGCATTCCACGAGGTAGACACCTACACGAGTCTCGAAAAGCAGCTGTGCATGATGCGGCTGATAAAAACATACTACGACACCTGCCGCGCCGCACTCGAAAAGGGCGCCGATATAGAAACGCTTGTGTCTTTGCCCGTCCGCGAAAAGATAGGCAGATTCAAATATATTAAGGAAGAAGATGTCCGCGCACATTTTGATGAAGTGTCGGACAAAATAGGAAAAGAGATAAGCGCCGCATGCGGAAAGGAGACAGTCTGATGCCAAAGGAATACAGAACAATTCAGGAGGTTGCCGGCCCGCTGATGCTGGTAAAAAATGTGAGCGGTGTAACCTACAACGAACTCGGCGAAATTGAGCTTGCAAACGGAGAAAAGCGCCGCTGCCGTGTGTTGGAGATAAACGGAACGGATGCACTGGTGCAGCTGTTTGAAAACGCAGCCGGAATAAATCCTGCCGAGAGCAAGGTGCGTTTTCTCGGCAGGCAGATGGAACTCGCCGTGTCGGAGGATATGCTCGGGCGCGTGTTCGACGGTCTCGGCAGACCGACGGACGGCGGACCGGAGATTATTGCGAAAAAGCGTCTTGATGTGAACGGCAGACCGATGAACCCGGCGGCGCGGCTGTATCCTCAGGAGTTTATTCAGACCGGTGTGTCGGCGATAGACGGGCTGAACACCCTTGTGCGCGGGCAAAAGCTGCCGATATTTTCGGCAAGCGGACTGCCGCATGCCAATCTTGCCGCGCAGATAGCGCGTCAGGCAAAAGTACGCGGCAAAGACGAGAAATTCGCCGTTGTCTTTGCGGCAATGGGTATCACATTTGAGGAGTCGAACTATTTTGTGGATTCATTCCGCGAGACGGGGGCGATTGAGCGCACGGTTATGTTTGTAAACCTTGCGAACGATCCGGCAATAGAGAGAATCGCCACACCGAAAATGGCGCTCACGGCGGCGGAGTATCTGGCATTCGACCTCGATATGCATGTGCTGGTTATCCTCACGGATATTACAAACTATGCCGACGCCCTGCGCGAGATTTCCGCCGCGCGAAAAGAGGTTCCCGGCAGGCGCGGTTACCCCGGGTACATGTATACCGATCTTGCCACAATCTACGAGCGTGCCGGCAGGCAAAAGGGCAAAGACGGTTCTATCACCATGATACCGATACTCACCATGCCCGAAGATGACAAAACGCACCCGATTCCCGACCTCACCGGCTACATCACCGAGGGGCAGATAATACTCTCGCGTGATTTGTACCGCCGCTCGATAACGCCGCCGATAGATGTTCTTCCGTCGCTCTCCAGACTCAAGGACAAGGGAATCGGCGAGGGCAGAACGCGCGCCGACCACAGCAGCACGATGAATCAGCTGTTTTCGGCATATGCGCGCGGCAAGGATGCCAAGGAGCTTATGGTTATTCTCGGTGAATCGGCGCTTACGGATATTGACAAACTGTATGCAAAATTCGCCGATGAGTTTGAAAAGGAATATGTTTCGCAGGGCTACAACACCGACAGGAGCATAGAGGAAACTCTTGACATCGGCTGGAAACTGCTAAGAATTCTGCCGCGCAGCGAGCTTAAGAGAATAAGTGACGAACTGCTGGACAAATACTATGATGATGATGATGATGAAAAAGCTGATAACAACGCATAGGGGGTGGCACAATTGGCTGTGATAAATGTGAATCCCACGCGCATGGAACTCACCAAGCTCAAAAAAAAGCTGGCAACCGCGCGCAAAGGGCACAGACTGCTAAAAGACAAGCGCGATGAACTCATGCGCCGCTTTATGGAGATGATTCGCCAAAACCGCGAGCTGCGGCGCGAAGTCGAGGAAGCAATTATGGCGGCAAACACCAAAATGGCGCTCGCGCGCAGCGTTGTTTCCGACAAAGTGCTCGATACCGCGCTTATGCTGCCCAAACAGGAGATGACGATAGATATTACCATGCAAAACGTTATGAGTGTAAACATCCCTGTATATGACATTAAGTACCGCACTCAAAACCCCGATGATATCTACTGCTACGGCTATGTGTACACTTCGGCGGACATGGACGATGCGCTGCATGCGCTTGCCGGTGTGCTGCCGAAAATGCTCCGCCTTGCCGAGGTGGAAAAATCGTGCAAGCTTATGGCGGCGGAAATAGAAAAGACGCGCCGGCGCGTAAATGCACTTGAACATGTGATGATTCCGCGCTATGAGGAAACAATACGCTACATTACAATGAAGCTTGAGGAAAACGAGAGAAGCACTATTACAAGACTTATGAAGGTTAAGAACATGGTGATGTCAAATTCCCGTTCCGACTCATGACGGTGAGAACGTGCGGGACACAATAGAAACTTAAAAATCAACCGAAAAGCGCCGCCGAAAGGGCGCGAAATTATCGCGCCGCAATTCGGCTAAAACCGTCAACACAATAGGGAAAAAGATTATGTGTGTTGACGATTTTGCGCTACGGTTGATTTTTTTCGTTAATTGTGTCATCCGCACAACCTCAATGTCATTCCTCGGAACGGGAATTTTCTGCGGTGAGGAAGTTAGTTTACTTGTAGCTGTTAGGTGCGTGTCCGGCATGGTGCGCTACTTTAATTATTGCGCCGCAATCGTTTGAATATGCATTCCGTAGGGAACGGTTATCAACCGTTCCGCATGATTTCAGTCGGTTATCAATATGCAAAACTATTTAATACTGTAGGTTGCAATTTTTTCATTCACCGAATTTTCGATAAACTGATTAAGAGAAATATGTTCGGAAAGTGCAATTAATGCTGCCTTGCGGTGTGTTTCGGGGGAAAAGCGAACATTAAGCGAACCCTTATATGTTTTTTCGGGTTCAATATTGTTTTCTTTGCAAAATTCAAGATACTCGTCAACAGCGCCCTCAAAATCGGCTTTTAATTCTTCGACGCTTTGACCTTCATATGAAATCAGGCTTTTAATGCCGATTACCTTTCCGAACAGAACACCGTCCTCGGCGGAATATTCAACAGTTCCGTTATAACCCTTATACTCCAAAATATTGTTCATATCAAGCCCTCCTCCGATAAGATTTCAACAATTTGTTTTATTTGATAAGCCAAGAGTTCTTTTCTCGGATGCGGTTTATGAAGAATAATAAAAATACCGTCTTTGAAAAATTTAACTCTTGATCCGCTTGTTTTTCCTTTATTGGAACGTTCAAATCCGAGTGCCAAAAGCAAACTTTGCATTTCATCAAAAGTATAATCTTTCGGATTGCTTTTTAAACGTTCAATCATTTTTTCTAATTTACCCATAGCACACCTCTTTTATGCAACCGTATTTTAGTTGCTATTGTTATTATATATTTTTTTTTCAGTTTTGTCAATGGGTATCAAATTCTTATTCCGATTCACAACGGTGAGAACGTGCGGGACACAATAGAAACTTAAAAATCAACTGAAATACGCCGCCGAAAGGGCGCGAAATAATCCTGGTTTTAATTATTGCGCCGCAGGCGCAACTCATGAAAGGTTGGTAGTAGATTACCGTAATCGTTTGTCGATACCTACTACTCTAAATGCAATTTATAATAATATTATTTTTCTTTTTTGCATACTCATATGCTATTCTTGTGCCGCTTTTTGGCTGATATTCAATGATATCTTTTTTGCTTTTTCTACGTTTGCGCGGCATATAATTTTCATCATAATAAATTATGCAAAATCGGCTGTTATCTATCATTTCACAGTTTCGTTCCACATATGCCGCGTTACCGGCATTAATCATCTTTGCCGGATAGTAAGTATCGTCGTACCATTCCAAAAGGTATTCATAATAGCTGTCGTCAATATATGGGAATTCTGCGCGTATGTATATCCGTTTGATATGCGGGTACTTAATTTTTAACTCTGTAACAACATCGCGGCATAACGAATTAAAATCACTTTTACTTCCGAACAGGAAAACAGATACATTTTCATCTGTTATTAAGTTTTCAACAATTTGTGTTACACGATTGACAAGTTCATCAGTAATTGTAATCTTTCTGTGTCCGAAAAAACAGCATGTATTATTTCTATCTTTCATAATATTTATCACCTGATATTCTCATATTATATCACCTAAAAAAAGCAAAGTCAAGTCAGACGTTTAGTAATAAATATTTAGGCACATTCTAAAATAAAGGTGTTGCCTTTATAATAAGCAGTGTAAATATTATTTCACTTGACTCATGGGGGATACAATGAATAAATTTGATAAAAGCAATGCCGAAATAGGCAGGAGAATAAAAGAGATAAGAACCAATCGCGGCATGACACAGGAAAAATTATCGGAGAAGTCCGGTATATGCAATCCGCAGCAGATAAGCAACATTGAGCGTGGTATGTCCGGAATGTCAATTTCAAAATTAAAGGATATATGCAATGTTCTTGATGTCAGTGCCGACTATATTTTATTCGGTGTCTCCGGACGTAATATAGCAACAATGTTGGACAAATATATTGAAAAGATGACCGATGACCAAGCAGCAAACTTATTGGAAATGGTTAAGGCATATGCTAAAACGTGTGGTATTGATGTATAAAATTTCCCCTCCGATTCATGACGGTGAGAACGTGCAGGGACTTGTAATCACTTACAAAATCAATCATTACGTGCCGCCGAAAGGGCGCGAAATTATCTTGGTTTTAATTATTGCGCCGCATGCCTAAGGAAAAAACTTATAGATGAACTCAATGAATACAAGAAATATATAAATATTTTTGGTACAATTTCAGGTACATCCATAAAATTGGCAAAAGATGGTAAACTTGATGATGTTACAAACAAAGTATTGAAGGCGCATGATTTAACAGTCGGTAATAGTATAAGCGGAAAAGCAATAAAAAACAATGGTATTGATGTGTATGGTGCATATCATCATGCTGTTGCCGAAAAAAATTACCGCCATAATAAAAAAGTGGATTTGAGCGGATATAAAAATGGATACATTAACGATCAAAACACCGGCGCCGTGTCTAAATTAAAACTTGGATCAAGGGATATGTCTTACAACGGATGTGAAGTTATAGCTGCATACAATGCATTGGTAACCCTTGGAAAAAGAGAGGATATCAGAGATATTGCATATCATTTTGAAAATGACGGTCAGATGCTCGGCGGTGAATTTGGAACAAATCCCTATGCGCTCAAAAGATATTTTTCAGATAAGGGTTACAGCGTTAAGACGCTCGAAGGTGAAAATATTACCGATAAAAATATTCCAAAAGCCGATGCATATATCCTTTCGTTTTGGAATGATGATGATGTGATGTATGGATTGCATACTGTTTCCGTCAGAAAATCCGACAGCGGATATTATTTGTATAATTATGACGTGACAAGCGATGAAACCTACTTCTGCAATAACTTGAAAACACAGCTTGCAGAAAAAGGATTTATTCCTCTCACATTGCATTGCATAAAAAAGGAGAACACAAGATGAAAAAGGTTATATTGATTGTCACAGTTATATTACTGATTGTGACAGGGTGTACGTATCAGGCAGAAAACCGCCCAAAACCTGATGAAAATCAGATATGGGTGTGTAAGGAGCCGTATTGTGAAATGTACTGGTCAAATGGTTCTTGTGGCGGAAAACTGATTGTTAATGATGTTGAATATTGTGTTAAGTACTCCGCTGATTACGGAAACGGATTCCGTATATATGAGAAATATGATGATTCGGATATATTTTACACCGATGAATACGAAAAATATTGCTTGATTCGGGGTAAAGTTCAGAGCTATGACAACGGAAGGTTTACGATGAAAGTGAAATATGACTACAAAAATCTGTTTGACGGTGAAAAGCCGACAATGACATTTGTGCGATACAGTAAGAGAAGATATTTAAATTCCCATTCCGCCTCATGGCTATGAGAACGTGCAGGGACTTGTAATCACTTACAAAATCAATCATTGCGTGCCGGAAAAATGCCGCGAAATAATCGCGGCTCGTTTTCCTAAAATCGGCGACACAATAGGGAATAAGATTATATGTGCCGCCGATTTTGCACTATGAATGATTTTGCTCGTGAACGCGTCCGCCGCACAACCTCAATGTCATTCATCGGAACGGGAATTTTCCGCGGTGAAAACCTTGTTTGTTTACTTGCAGCTGATTTGTGGTAGGTTAAACTTTTGCGCCATTGATAACCGCAACCGTTTGAATATGCACCGCACTTCTTCACTTTTCACTATTACATATTACTTTCCAAAAAATCGACAAATCAGTGAAGAGTAAACAGTGAAAAAGAAAAATCGACAAGCACTAGACAAGCACTAAAAAGTACTTGTCGATTTTTTGACACTAACGGTCAATTTTAATACGACCGAAAAAGCGGTGCATTTTTCAAAAAGATTAGTTCATAGTGAACTTTATACAGTGGTTGTCATTTTTCAGTTACCAGAGAGGTTTAATAATTTCAGGGAAATCTCTATAATTATCTATAGTAAGATACGGAAAATCAGATATATACACAGACTCATCATTACCGCCCAATCCATAATCATCACCTATGTAGACGATATTTTCGTGTTTTAAATCGTTCTCCTTACAATAGATATCAAGTGCATAATATTTATTATATGGCATTGGTGCCATATCAAAGGAAGATGAACCTCCCACAAAAACAGTGTATTCCGAAAAAGCAGAAACAACTTCATCATAGATTTTTCTTCTTTTGATTCTGTACGGATCAAATGAAAGTTTATCCTCCGATTTTGCTTTAGTGCCCAAAAGAGGGAATGTTATACACCCTGAAGGATGAAATTCAACATTGTCACCGGCATAATCTGTGTAGCCAAATTTTTCTCTCAAATTTGTAACTCTTTCTTCAATAGAATCCTTATCAATCGGAAATTGCAAATCACGCACAATATCCATGCTTCCGGTGTTTTCATTATATGTCCCGTACTGCAAACCGTAATTCCCGATTATATCAATCGGAAAATGCTCCAGCTGATTAAAAATTCTCATGACCTGCCCAGCACCCACCATCAACAGTTTATACTTGCTCGAAAGTTTTTTCAGTGCCTTTCTGTGCACTTCATCAAGCGGTTGTTTATGCTGTGTCAGCGTGCCATCCAAATCCATAGCGATAATTTTGATAAGTTCTTTATTCATCTCGTAATCCCAACTCCTTCAATTTACAGATAGCATCTACCGGATTATTGGTAGTAATCAATTTCGCACTCTACGCCGCACAAAATATTGTTGATATCCACAAATATTACCCCTTTTTCAAATTTTAATATTTACTTTTTTTGATATTTATATTATAATACAATCATCAAAACAAATCAACAGTTGGCCATGAATCAGTCAAAAATTTGGTGATTGTACACACATTTTCGAAAAACAATCAACATCAATCACATTCAAGGAGATACAATATGCAAAAAAACGAACGTGAAAGAGAAATAATAAATATTTTAAAAGACGAGAACGGTTTTATAACTGTAAAGGAACTTTGCAAAAAGCTATTTGCAAGTGAATCGAGCATAAGACGTGATTTAACAGCACTCGAGAACAGGGGTGTTGTTAAAAGAACATACGGAGGTGCAGAATTAATAACCAATTTTTCAAATGTGATTTCTTTCGATAAAAGATTTCATCATAACATTGAAGCAAAGAAAGTAATTGCAAAAAAAGCTGCAAAACTTATCAAAGATGGAAGTATTATATTTTTAGACCAGTCTTCAACCTCATTTTATCTTGCAAATGAAATAATATACAGAAATTCATTGACTGTTATTACAAACAACATAGAAATATTGTGTCTGCTATCAAATTCGGGAATTAAGGTTGTATCATCCGGTGGATTTTTAAGTTCGGAAAATCGTAGCTGCCTTATCGGTCCTGATGCTCATAGCATATTCGAAAACACCTATGGTGATATTGCATTCTTTTCCACAAAATCATTATCTGACGACGGAATCATATCAGACTGCACCCGCGAAGAAGTCGCTTTAAGAAATTCTATGCTTAAAAATTCGGCAAAAAGGATATTTTTGTGTGACAGCGAAAAATTTGGTACACGATCAGCCTACAAACAATGTACCCTTTCTGATATTGATTATCTGGTAAGCGAAAATGAAAATGCAAAAAAATTTAGTGTACACTCAAACTCATTAAAAATTTTATAGATTATACAGGCAAATATACTTAGATTTTAAAAAAGCATACAAAAAATGACAACTACTCATAAAATAGTTGTCATTTTTTTGCATATCAAATTGGTTAGAAACTTTCGTCTCTCTATTTAATATATTGTTTTATCGGTTTCAAGGCGGTTAAAACCACCGATTTTTTGGTCCTCTTGGTCAGAATACCCTTGGCATCTACATAAAATACCTTTGGTTAATTTTTGTAAAGATGATTCAAACCCGTATAAACACTGGGAAAATCCGATGTCATCTTCTTTGTACAGCCTTTATAGACTCGTGTCAAGTCAGGCCAAAAAATTATTCTTTTTTCTTCTACTTCGTGCATTCCATATGAACTAATCTAATAATAAGGGCGTTTACTTTTTCCTCAATTGTTGCCATTACATTTTCCTCCTTATAAATTAAAAAATGCGCCTACCGAAGCAGACGCACAAAAAACGCAAACTCCGATAGTCGCCAAACTAAATTTATACAGCATGATATATATCTACATACAATCATAAATGGAATTTGCATTTTTATCAAATTCAAAAACGATTGTATGCAGGAATAAGCATATTTATCCCAAAAGAAAAATATACCTCAAAACTGTATAACATATTAAATTTAGTTTGGCACAATTATAATACCACATTTTTATAATTTATCAAGATACTTTCAAAAAAATAGCAAAATACACAAAAAAGAAAACCGCCACAATTGTGACGGTAAAATTTAGTTATTTGATTTTTCGGCGTTTTGTTTAGCTGTGTTGATGGATGAAATGAGCATTTTGCGGATTGTTCCGCATTCATTATATATTTCTTTGGCAGTTTCTCTATTGAGTAAATCGGATTTAACGAAAAGTTCTAACCAATATTCTGTTTCGTAGCATTCTTTCAGTGCTATTTGTAATTTTGAAATAAAATCGTTCTTGCTATGTGCATAATTTGCCTCGTGTATATTTGCCCCTATGGATGTTCCGCTGCGCTCAATCTGATTGGTAAGTGAATAATGTCCTTTAATGTTTTCGCATAGTTTAATTATTTTAACGGAAAATTCGACAGATAAATTTCTTAACTTTGATTCTGCCATATTACATCAACTCCCTAACCATTATAACATAGGAGATTTCTTTTGTCTATAAGTGAAATATCAACTCCGTTGATGTGAAATAATTTCTTGCAGAAATTGTGAAATTTGATGCTAATGCATCAAGTGAAATAAAATAAATCCTTATATCACACGCCGCGAGGCGTATTTCACATTGCGAAGCAATATTTCACGCCGGTCAGGTATTTCACAAATCCGAAGGATTTATTTCGTTGAAAAAAGCACCAATCTTGTATCAAGATTGATGCTTTTTTCTGGTGACCCCTACGGGAATCGAACCCATGATTGCGCCTTGAGAGGGCGCCGTCTTAACCGCTTGACCAAGGGGCCGGTTGTGACTACCTGAATATAATACCACAAAATAAAACAAATTGCAAGCCTTTTTTGAAAAATTTCAAAAATTTTGCGAAGAAATTTTCATCAGCGGTTATATTTAATATTCTATAGCCGCAGAATACGCGCCGCCGGACTTGATATCGGCGAAAATGTTCACATGATAGGTGCCGACCTTGCAACCGCCGACATAGGCGCGCTGCTTGCGGACAACGGTTTCGACAAATCCAAAAAACGTTTTTCTCCTGTCTCGGACTTTTGTATTATCTTTCCGACGGCGAGGTGCGCGCGCTGTTTTCAAAGATATCGGCTTTTGCGGCAAAGCTTCGGCAGAGTCAGTGCACGCTTTCGGCAAAGTTGATGCACGGTTACGGCAGAGTCAGTGCACGCTTTCGGCAAAGTTAATGCACGGTTAGTGCACGGTTAGTGCACACTTCCGACACGGTAACGACACGGTTGCGACAGATTCGTGCAAAATATTTTTTAATATCAGACACACCCCAAACCCACTTGTCATGCGGATTTGAGGTGTGTTTTTGTGTGCGAAAAATTTGCAAAAAACGTGTCATTTTTGCAGCACAGTATAGTATAGTTTAGTATAGTATAATACAGTTTAATATAGTTTTGTATAATACAGTTTAGTTTAAAACCCGTTACCGCCTTCGGCGCCCGAAAACGGTTCGTTCAAAAAGAAAAAATAAAATTTTTAAAATTTTTTTCAAAAAGTAGGCGAAATGTGATGTTAAAACGAGATATAATATAATTATAAACTCTGAAAGGGGAAAAACCAAATGGCGAAAAGACGAATGATAAAAGGCGATATTCTGTGCACCTCCGAATTTTTGAGCCTGAGCCGTTCTGCGCAGTATCTGTACATACTTGCGTGCGTAAACACGGACGACGAGGGAGTGGTGTACATGTATCCGCTGCTCCGTACATACGGGATTCGCCGCCCGGCATATGCCGAGCTTATCGAAAAAGGGTATGTTTTGGAGCTGCCGAAATGCGACATGACGGTGTATGTAGTAGACCACGCGCGCCACAATCACATTCGTCCGGAGCATGTGGAAACGAGCATTTATCATGAACAACTGGTGGAATTGCTCCAAAGCATCGGTGTGCTGAATATTCCCGAATCCATAGAGGAAAAAGCTGCGTCGGCGGATAACTCAAAAAATGAAAACGCCGAAGAAAGCGCCGAGGCAACATATATCAGAAAATGCAACAAAGAGATTACCGAGGGAATACGGCGGTATCTGGAAAGCAAGGCGGCAAACGGTACGACGTCCGACTGCACTGTGTCGGTCAGCCCGATTGATGCGGATATTGGGAGCAAAAACAGGCGCCGCGGTGTCATAAATTCGGATAAGCCTCCATATACATAGAACATAGATGTATAGGGAGGAAAAGGCATGAGATTAACCGGCAGAAAAAAATCATATGAAAGCACAAAATATTCGTCATACGCAAAAAAATGCAGTTCACCGAGGCTGCGCACACGCAGAGAACCTACGCGGATTGTGCCCCGGCAAAAAAACACGGGGCAAAGGCGGTTTCGCGGTATAATCATCACGCGCCCGACCGTCATTGCGGCGGCATGTGTGGTGTCGGCGCTGATATTTGCTTTTGTGGCATGGACAGTTATCAAAAGCAGCGACATGTACAGCGCAAAGAGGGTACTGCAAACAGGCATGGCGGACGCTGTGCCTGTTTTGTCTGCCGATCAATCCGATGAAAAAAAATCATCGCTTTTTTCACGTGTTTTGTGTTTTTTCTTCGGCAGTGATGTGTCGGCGGCAGAAAATATGATTGCCTATGCCTCGCCGATGTTCTCGCCGAAAGAAGCGGATTCAGCCGAGAGCGAACCGCCTGCGCCGAAAGCGGAAAATTCCCCGAAAATAAAAAATCAAAACAATTCCTCTGCCGATATCGAGGTGAAAAACGAAACCGATTACAGCATAGACACCGCCAAACTTGTTAAGGAAAATTTGACTCTGAATCCCGATTTGTCAAAGCCGTGCGTTCTGATTGTGCACACCCATGCCAGCGAAAGCTACACCTCCAGCGCGGCATACCCCTATGAGCAGACGGGCAATTTTCGCACGCAGGATTCAAAGAGGAACATGCTCCGCGTGGGCGATGAGGTGGCGAAATACTTGGAAAAAGGCGGTGTAAAGGTCATTCACGACAAAACGATAAACGACTATCCGTCGTACAACGATTCGTACAACAAAACCGAAAACGTGATTAAAAAAAATCTGGAAAAATATCCCACGATAAAGTTTGTTTTCGATATCCACCGCGACGCGCTCGGCGACAGTGAAACCGGTATAAAGTTTACCTCCAACATCGGCGGAGATGTTGCGGCGCAGGTGATGACGGTGTGCGGAAGTGACACCAATCTGCCGAATCCGAACTGGCAGAATAACTTTGTGCTTGCGCTCAAAATTCAGCAGTATTTTAATAAAAAATATCCCACTCTGATGCGCCCGGTAAATCTGCGCCGCGAGAGGTTTAATATGCATCTTACATCCGGATCGCTGCTCTTTGAGGTCGGCACAAATTCCAACACGCTCGATGAGGCGCTCGCCGCCGCAAGGTACTTGGGACGGGGGTTGGCGGATTTAATTACAAATTCCCTTTCCGCTTCGTGACGGCATTACACTTTATGCCGATTCAAGATAGGTTTAAAAAACGGATAAAAAATAGTACCCGATATGAAGAACATTGCATTCATATCGGGTGCTTTTAAAGTATCGGAAATTCTATATTTTCAATTGCATTTCTGAGCGTCGGATGATTAATCACAAAGTGAATTGTCGGCGACGTGTTTTTGGATATCATAACATATTTGTTTTCGTGAATCAGAATCTGTATATTTGCGAATGCGTTTTTTCTCGATTCGGCAGCAGTATAATTTTTGTTTTTATTTGCAAACTCCTTTGTAAGATGCAGATGATAATTGTATTCTTCATATGTGTATTCATAGTTTGTATTGCAAAACATGTGTGACAAATCCGCCGAGAGCGGATGTTTATCAAATTCGCTTTTGTCGGGGCAGGGTATCTCATCCGAAACAGAATCGGTCTTTAGTATTTCAAGCGTTTGCTCCCTGCGCAGAGCGGCATATTCCAGTATTTTTTTTATTTGGTCGGCAGGCACATTGCGCTTTTTGAGGAATCCGTTCAAAAATTCGTCCGTTGCCGTGTAAACAGGCAGTGTGGACAGGATGTTTCGGCGGCTGCCCGCTGTATGCGAATCGGCAAGCAGAAATGCCGAAAGTTCAGCTGCCCTGTCCTCGCGGTATATGTCCATAAGCGAGTGAGCTTTTTTCAGAATGCATTTGCTCCGTTCGCGGTAATACGCAAGCTCGTCTTTGCTTTTTGTCAGATAATATTTTCCCTTTGCATGATATCCCGAAATGCATTCGCCGGACAGTGCGGCTGCTCCGGAAACATTCAGAAAACGGCAGAAAAGTCCGTTGTGCATACCCTTTAAATAATACGGTGAAATCTGTCCGGTCATGTAAAGAGGTATCCAGCATTCAAGTCCCAGCATAAGTTCGTTGAACGGGCGGTTTAAATTGTGAACGACATTGAGATGCAGTCCCTTTTTCAGCATTGCGGCAAGTCCGAACATATATTTCTTTGAAAACTCCATGTCGGCAGCCATATCATCCATTTGCATATCGCTGTACATAAAAACGCTGTGTTTGGATTTTGAAAGCGCGGTAGCCTTTAAAAAGTCAAGCTCTCCGTTTTTCATTTCTTCTATACCGTAGTAATTTTTTGACGTCGGCAGCTGAAAGGGGAGAGTCGGAACTTTTAATTCGTCAAAGCGGATAGCCTTTATGTATTTGTTCAGGTCGAATGAATCCAGCTTATCCAAAAATTTCTTTACGGGATTTTCGCTTTTTTTTGACGATTCGCCTGCTGTGAGCCAGTCGGTAAGCGTTGATGTATATGCTTCGGACGTTTCTATTTGTTCCGGTTTAATGCTTAGCATTTCGGCAATAATTTTTTTGTGATTATCGCAGGCGTAATACGCCGAAAAATACTCGGCAGTGTCGCATGCAAATTTCTGCGGATTAGACGGCCTGCGTATGCCGTTTCTGATTCGCGACACATATGATGAATCGTACTTGAGCTTTTTTGACATATCGGCAAGATTAACCGAGAACACAGAACACAGCATATTAAACTTTGCCTGCAGCGAGTCATAGTCAAAAGCTGCGGTTTCAGCAAGACTGTTGAGACTGCGCAGTACGGCACCGTACGGCATATCGACGCCTCTTTTTTCGGCAGTCAGGCAGATTCCGCGGCACAGCTTTTTCATATCTTCCGAATTTGCCTTCGGTATTCTTGCACCGGATTTGTATCTGCTGACGGTTGCCTCGGATATTCCGGAATACTTTGCAAATTCCTTGCCGGAGCAGTGCAGCAATTCCATATATTCATTCAGTTTTTCATGAAACATATTTTCACTTCCCTGTGCGTTATTGTATAACAAGTATATCATATTTATGAAAAAAATCAAATAAAAAATTAAAAACATTTCCGTATACGGCAATGCCAATAGTGGAAATGATGTTTCCTAAATTTAAAAATCATGGTAAAATAAGCATATAAACGCAAAGTTCAATAATAAAAAGAAAGGCTGATGATTATGCAATTAAGGCGGTTTGTATCTGCTGTGACGGGTGCGGCAATTCTGTTTGCCGCAGCATGTGTTCCGACGGTGAGTGCATGGAGCGTTTACGACACAGAGTACGGAGAGGAATATTATGAGGGAAGCAAAACGGCTGTAACCGACGATATGGAGCAAATGAGAGAAAAGGACGATCCGAATGACGACTCTTCTCTGATTTATACCATACGCGACGACGGTTCGGCAATGATTACGGACTATGCCGGAAAATTTATGGGTGGCGAATACGAATTCAATATACCTTCGGAAATTAACGGACACCCCGTTACGGCTATAGGCGACGGCGCACTTCGGGACAGTGCGGCAAAAATTGTCGGAATTATCCTGCCCGCTACCGTCAGGGAAATCGGAAACAGAGCCATTGATTGCAGATACTTAAAATATCTTAAATTAAATGACGGACTGGAGGTTATCAAAAACGCTGCCATAAACTGCGGTGATGAACTCGAAACGCTGGTTATTCCCGACAGTGTAAGATATATAGGTGATGAGGCAATAAGCGGTAAGGCTCTTAAAAATATTACAATGCCCAAAAACCTTGAATATATGGGCAAGAGAATATTTTTCGGTTCATCATACGACAAAGATGCCAATAATCGTATAAACGGAATACAGTATCACGGTCAATACCTAATCGCCGGAATAAGAATCGGTTATGCCGAGATTGACGGCTCTGATCCGTCAGCCCCGACTCAGAACAAACAAATTCATGAATGGGAGGCAACGGGCGATACAGAAATCCGCGAGGGCACAACTCTGATGGGTGCGGATGCATTTGGAATGTCGAATATTACATCGGTTAAATTCCCATCAACGTTAAAATCAATTTCTCATCTCGGGTTTTATTGGTGCAAAAATCTTAATAATATTGTCATTCCCGGAAATGTAAAAGAAATAGGTAATAATGCCTTTTCATGGTGCGAGAGCCTTTCGAACCTCACAATTTCCGAGGGTGTCGAGCATATTGGTGAAGCGGCGTTCTTCCGCTGCAATAACTTAAACGAGGTTACAATTCCGAGAAGTGTAAAGCAGATTGATATGCACGCTTTCGGCTGGGATTATGTAAACGACTATGATGTACGGAACGAAAATCTTGTAATCAAATGCTACAGCGGCACGGCTGCAGAGCAATACGCGCGCGACAACGGATTTAAATGCATTTTGCTCGATACGGGCGAAGTGATTGACAAGGGTGAGCCGACGGCAGCTGCGGATGACAGATACACGTGCGAGGAAAAAGGAAATAACTGCGCGGTAAAAAGATTCAAGGATATACAGAGTGCGGACGGCGATCCGAATCACAGCGGAATTGAATTTTGTATAGACAGTGGAATTATGACCGGGACGGGAGCCGATACATTTTCACCCGACAATACCATTACCAGAGCGCAGTTCGCAACAATGTTTTACCGTCTTGCAGGTCAGCCGGAGTCAGGGGATAGCTTGGCATTTACCGATTTAACGCAGGAATGGTACAAAAAGCCTATTGCATGGGCTGCGGCAAACGGTATTCTGAACGGAACGGGAAACAACACATTTTCGCCCGACGCTGCAGTGACGAGGGAGCAAATTGCGGCGATTTTCTACAGATACGCTCAAACCAAGGGATTGGATACAAATATTGACGAAAACCTGAATCTTTTGCGGTCTGACTACAGCGATAAGAACGATATATCGGATTACGCTGTTGTTCCGATGAGTTGGTGTTTTGAAAGAAATATTATGTTTATTCATTCGCCCAACGGCTATGAATATTCAATCTGCCCCAAGGTGACACCCACAAGAGCCGACACCGCAACAATGTTTTGGAAATTTTCTTATGTATTGAACAATAACTAAAAAACACAAAAAGGAAAGGCGGAATTTGCTTATGCTTAAAACAAAACAAATATGGGCGGCGGTTGCTGCATTTTGTATGATTTTCACGCTTATTCCCATAGCGGCATTTGCCGAAAATGCGTATAGCGGCTCATGCGGAAAAGATCTTAGCTGGGAATATGATGATGAAAAAAGAACGCTCACAATAAGCGGTACGGGCAATATGCCGAATTATTATTCGAAAAGTACAGAAGGATCGCTCGCACCGTGGGTTAATTCTAAAATTAAAGAAGAGATTGAAACGGTTGTGATTTCCGACGGTGCGGCAAACATCGGCGAATACGCTTTTTTCGAATGTACAGGTCTGAAAAGCGTTACAATTCCCGGCAGTGTAATAACCATCAATAAAGGGGCTTTTTACAATTGTAACGCTTTATCGGACATAGCGTTCCCGTCGGGCGTTGCGAGTATCGGCGACGAAGCTTTTCAGTATTGCGACAGCTTAAAATCAGTGACGATACCGGGCAATGTAAAAAATATCGGCGAGGGAGCGTTTTACAGCTGTGGCGAGCTGACAAAGGTTGTAATAGAGAGCGGCACGGAGAGCATTGGTAAATTTGCATTTAACTATTGCAAAAAGCTAAATGATGTCACAATCTCCGACAGCGTAGTAAGTATCGGCGATAATGCTTTTCAGTTCACCGGATTCTATAATGATGATTCAAAATGGGATGTATTGTATATAGGAAATCATCTTATCAAAGCAGATGATTGGGCGTTGAACAAAGATAAGATAAGTGATTGCGTCATAAAATCCGGAACAAAAACCATTGCCGATTCTGCATTTAATGGTTGCGGAGGTCTGAAAAGCATCACAATTCCCGACAGCATGGTAAGCATCGGCAGTCATGCGTTTGAAGGCTGCAGCGGCTTAACAGGCATGGTAATTCCGAAAAATGTAACAAATATCGGCGATTATGCGTTTTACAGCTGCACAAAAATGGAAAGTATAGACGTTAATGCAGACAATGCCGCTTATTGCTCCGAAAACGGGATTTTGTACAACAAAGAAAAAACGGAGATTATACGTTTTTCGATTAAAAAGCAGAATACCGTGTTTAATATCCCCGACGGTGTAACGGTTATTGCCGACGGAGCGTTTTCCGGCTGCGAAAATTTAACATCCGTAACAATCCCGAACGGCGCAAAAATTGTTGGCAATTATGCCTTTGACGGCTGCAGCGGCATTGCGGAAATTACCGTTCCGAGCGGTGTAACGGGCATTGGAAGCAAAGCGTTCTACAGCTGTTCAAGCTTAACAAGCGCTGCAATTCCCGGCAGTGTAATGAACATTGGCGATTATGCGTTTTACAACTGCAGAAAATTAAAAGAGGTTTGTTATACCGGGGACAAAGACGATTGGAAAGCGATAGATAAGGGAGAAAATTATTCAATAGACGACAGTATTATCAAATACTGCAAAAGCATAAGTGCAGAGCGTGATGATAACGGAAATATAGTCGTAAAGCCGAAAAATATAGAAAACGGCGAAATTGTTGTTATTGCTCTTTATAACGGAAATAGTGTTGTCGAAGTAATGTTGAGTCCGTATGACGGTACAAAGTTTACATTTGTGACAAGTAAAGCTTATACACGTGCAAAGGCTATGGTTTGGAGTAATCTCGACAGCATAAAGCCGGTGTGCAATGCAAAAAACATATAAAGTCCTGTAAATTTAATAATGTTAAAAAACAGTTTCTTCGGAGACTGTTTTTTATTTAGTATAAACTTTTTTGTTTGAATAAGGAAACGGGCGGGGGGTGCGGACATTGTAAATGCCCTTTTATGTTTACTATTTCCTTTTTCTTGTCCGCTTTTTTAGTATATATCCCAAACTTCTTAAAGAATATTTTTTCAAAAAAATTCTAATGTTTGTTGTCCTTTTGTTGTCCTTTTGGTTTTATAATAAATGCAATTGATAAAATAAAAGGTGAAGGAAGGCAAAAAATGCTTATTTTACTTATCGATAACAACGAAAATGAAATTAAAAAAATACAGGAATTTTTGGCTGAAATTTTTCCGTCTGCCGATATTATGCCTTTCTCCGATTCTAAGCGTGCTATGGAGTTTATGTGCTCGGACAGATTTTCGATTGACTTGTGCTTTACAAAAATAATGATGCCGTCTGTTTCGGGGTTCAAAATTGCAAAGGAATTAAAGATAAAAAATCCGTCTTCCAAAATCGGAGTTCGGATTATTCTCTTTCGGCTATGCTGATGATTTTCTTTACCAATATGAACGATGCAAACAAAGCGTTTATGTTTGTGCAGAAATGCACACTGCCGATGATTCTTGCAAACAGTATTGCGGTAGCGGCGGCAATGCTTGTAATATCGCTTATCGGGAAAGAAAAAATACGCTTAAAAAACGAAAAAAAGCAGATTTCTCAAACATTTCAGTTTTGGCTTTTTGTGTGTATCGTGATTGCGTATGCGGCAACAAGCCTGTTTACCTATTCCCTGCAAACGGGAATGACTTCAAGAATTACAAACATTACAGTAACAGATAAAAACGGAAAAAATGTATCTGTTTCAAAATCAACCGATAAGGACGGCAAAATCACGCTGACACTTCCGAATGGTGCAGATCTCACAGGCGACAATTACTACACCATTAAGGCAACCGACAATAAAGGTAACGCAAAAGCTGATGTTTCCATTATCTTAAAGGATAAAAAGAATAATTCCGCTAATGGCACAACGGATAAAAACGGTATGCTTATACTCCCGGCAAGCGAGCATAAAGCATATATTTTCGGTTATGCGGACGGCACTTTCAGACCGGACAACAATATGAGCCGTGCTGAAGCTGCTGCTATTTTTGCAAGGCTTATTTCCGAACAGAAAGGCGAAAAAATCAGTGGTAAGTCAAACTTTAATGATGTATCCAAAAGCGAATGGTATTCCGATTATATCGGCTATCTTTCAAAGTACGGTATTATTAAAGGTTACGCAGATAACACATTCAGACCGAATGATAATGTTAGCCGTGCAGAATTTGTGGCAATGACGGTTAGATTTAATTCTCTGTTTAATGATGTTAAGAAAGGC
>CAKSIN010000031.1 GCA_934463115.1 uncultured Clostridia bacterium | reverse complement strand
CCATCGCGTCCATGAAGAACGAAAAAATCAATCCTGCGATGGTTTCAAACTATGTGCAGTATGTTATCGACTCTTTCCTCATTTCAATGGCAAAGCGATACGATGTCAGAGGAAAGACCTATTTCAAGTATCCGAACAAATACTACTATACGGATATCGGACTTCGGAACGCACGACTGAATTACCGCCAGTACGATCCCGGTCACATCATGGAAAACATCATCTACAACGAACTTCTGCGGCGCGGGTACTCTGTTGATGTCGGTGTGGTTTGCGACCGCGCAGGCGACAGCAAGGTTCAGAAAGAAATCGACTTTGTGGTAAACGATGCGGATAAAAAAATCTATATTCAGTCCGCTTTCCGTATGGATACCGATAAAAAAGAATCCTCTGAGCTGGCATCGCTGATGCTTACCAAGGATTTCTTCAAAAAGATCATCGTTCGCATGGATGTGCCGCACAATTTTTATGATGACAACGGCATCTTCCACTGCAATCTGATCGACCTGCTGCTTGGCCGGGTAGAATTGTTCTGACAAAATAACTCATATATCTATTAGGAGTGACCTTTCGGGGTCGCTCCTTTTTCATACTACCAAGCATGCTCTCATCGAGAACTTCGGACATTATTGCACCGAGTATGAGGAGATGATTATCTTCAAATAAAGATTTTGCTATATTTCAATGGTCCGGCATCCATTGAAAACTTGCTGATGTTATCATGCAACTTTTCAATGGCATATTCATACGCCGCCGGTGCCGGTGAGAGTGTAAAAGGTATCTGCGAGCCGATCGTTCGTCTTGGCACAAGCCATGCGGACACTATACAAAAAGCCGAACCTGCCGAAGTCTTTAATAACAGATGCTGCGATTTTTTAACTTTGCTCTTGAATTAAGCTCATCAGGCGTTCTCCTTTGCTTCAACAAACCACTTGTCGCCTTCGTGGAAAAGAAACGACTCCTTTCCGCGGATCATGACTGTGTAACGGATGCCGCCACCGCCCACCTTTTTGGATGATGCACGGCATTTATATAGAATTTGATCGATTTGAAAAATCAGACCGTTATTCCAGCGTATGAGCCGTGGACGAATTACGCCCTCTTCATCGACGTCGAGATTTACCGAAACATACGCTTTTCTGCATTTTGAGCAGTCCATAAGCTACCTCCATTCATAAAAAGCCGCCTTTTTTGCGTTAATTTTCTCAAAGCTATTGACACACATTTCGTTCGTGTGGTATAGTGTTAACGAACAAGATGTTCGTGCAAACTTAATATAGCAGAACAAAGCGTTCGTGTCAATACGAATAACGAAAGTTTTGTTCGTGTTTGTGAAAAGCCAAAGAAGGAGGTGCCTTATGGGATTTAAAGAAAGGCTTAAAGAAAAGCGGGCAGAGGCGAATATGACGCAGGCTGCTCTCGCCGAAAAAGTCTCCGTTACGGCAAGGACGATTCAGAATTATGAGCTCGGCACTCGAAAGCCGACGAAATACGACATTGTAAAAAAGCTCGCCGAAGCTCTGAACACGACGCCGGAGTACCTTCTCGGTAACGACGGAATGCTTGTACTCACGGCGCAGGAACAGGGCGGCGCAAAAGCGGCGCGTGAGATAGACGAGCTGGTGAGCGAGGTTTCCGGTATGTTTGCAGGAGGCAAACTCAGCGAGGATGCGCTTGACGGCGCGATGCAGGCGCTTACCAAAGCCTATTGGATTGCAAAGGAAAACAACAGGAAGTATACGCCGAAAAAATATCGGAAAGAGCGGATAGAGAAATAAGTCCGTATTTTGGCACAGCATGATTTTTATAATGGGTAATGACTATCGGCGAGCGGGGGTGGTGCGATGAATGCCGAACAGTTATCAAAGGTTGGCAGCGATCTTGTACGGCGCTGCGGCACACGAGATCCTTTTCAGATAGCAAAAGAGCTGGGGATTATTGTTTTGGATGATTGCGAGAATTTCGGCCGGCTCAAAGGAATGTATCGCGTTATTAAGAAGAATCGTTTTATTTTCTTGAATAAGGATTTAAGCCCGCGGACAAAGCGCATTGTATGCGCTCATGAGATCGGTCACGACAGGCTGCACCGCACGCTTGCAAAAGGCGACGGACTGCAGGAATTTGTGCTCTACCAAATGAATTCTACCCCCGAATATGAGGCAAACATCGTTGCGGCAGATATATTGCTCAATTCCGATGAGGTGCTTGAGTATATCTATGACCGTGGGTACACTTCGGCGCAGATCGCGCAGGCGATGAATACGGATATCAACTTGGTCGCCTTAAAGATCGCACATTTGGCGGAGACAGGGCATGACCTTCGACGGATAGATTACCGAAGTGATTTTTTGAAATAGAAGGGGAGTATGGCAAGAAGCGAAGTTATGAACGGTTTGCGCCGAGTTGCAAAGGCGCAAAGCTGATGGACGGCAAGGTCTTCAAGGGCAGCGTCGGGCATCAGGAGCTTGCGGCATGGGTTGAAGAACTTGGACTATGAGAAGAGTATAAATCGATATTTAAGGAGGGACTAATGTCTAAGGTTTTTATTATGTGTGGCAAACTTTGTAGCGGAAAAAGTACCTATGCCAATAAAATCAGATCAACACACAAAGCAGTGATTCTTTCAATTGATGAAATAATGTTGTCGGTGTTTGGACAGGATGCCGGAGAAAAACATGATTACTATTTTGAAAGAATAAAGGCATACCAATATGCAAAATCTGTTGAGATTGTAGAATCAGGAATTAACGTGGTTTTAGACTGGGGGTTCTGGACCAGAAAAGAACGTGAATACGCGAAAGAGTATTACACATCAAGACATATTGATTATGAATTCTATTATTTGGATGTTGATTCGGTTGAGTGGAACAGAAGAATTCAAAAAAGAAATCAGGATGTTTTAAATCACGAATCTGATGCGTATTATGTTGATGAAGGACTTGCTGATAAATTTGAGTCTATCTTTGAAGTCCCAACGAAGGACGAAATAGATGTATGGGTAAATTCCTAAAATTCCAGTTTAACGAACAGGAGATGATGAACGCATGAAAATCCTACATGAACTTTCTTGGCTATGGGAAACGCTGGGCATTGCGCTTGTGGCTGCGGCTGTCTGCATGGCTTGCGCCGCGCTGATCTGCAAAGCAGCGAAGAAGAATCTCGGCAAAAAGGTGTTGGCTGTCATAGGGGCTGCGGCATTTGTGGGCGCGATTCTGGCGGTCATTCTGATCGCCCGGACGCCGATGCCGCTTTGATAAGACGGAGAAATTGACGGGCAGAGCATAAGCCCCTGTCTTTATACATCGCGGGAAGGAGGGCAGCCGAAAATGAAAGACAGAACCTACATTGCAATCGACCTGAAATCTTTCTATGCCTCCGTGGAATGCCGGGAGCGCGGCTTAGATCCTCTGGACACAAACCTTGTTGTCGCAGACGAAAGCCGGACGGATAAGACCATCTGCCTTGCCGTTACACCCTCTCTCAAGAACTACGGCATCTCCGGACGCGGACGGCTGTTTGAGGTCAAGCAGCGTGTGAGAGAGGCAAACGCCGGGCGGCAGCACGATGCGCCGAGACGCAGACTTGAGGGCTCATCGCACTTTTTCTCGGAGCTGCAAGCGGATCCCTCTCTGGCGATTGACTTCATTATTGCGCCGCCGCGAATGGCGTACTACATGGAGTACAGCACCCGCATCTATCAGGTTTATCTCAAGTACATTGCGCCGGAGGACATCGTGGTCTACTCCATCGACGAGGTGTTCATGGACGTAACGGACTATCTTAAAACCTACAACCTGACGCCTCGTGAGCTTGCGATGAAGATAATCCTCGATGTGCTTGAAACAACCGGCATCACTGCGACCGCAGGGATCGGAACAAACCTCTTCCTCTGCAAAGTCGCAATGGACATTGTTGCGAAGCACATCCCCGCGGATAAAAACGGCGTGCGTATTGCGGAGCTTGACGAAGCGAAATTTCGGCGCGAGCTTTGGGCGCATCAGCCGCTCACGGACTTCTGGCGCGTGGGTCGAGGTATTGCAAAGAAACTTGAGCAGAACGGAATGTTCACAATGGGCGATGTTGCCCTTTGTTCGGAGCGGAATGAGGACTTGCTTTACAGGCTGTTCGGCAAGAATGCCGAGCTGCTCATCGACCATGCGTGGGGCTGGGAACCGACCACCATTGAAGCGATCAAGACGTACCGTCCCAGCTCCAACAGCCTCAGCTCCGGTCAGGTTTTGCACTGCCCCTATGAGGCAGATAAAGCGAAACTCGTCATCCGCGAAATGACGGATTTGCTCGTGCTGGACTTGGTGGACAAGGGGCTTGTCACCGACCAGATGGTTTTAACAGTCGGCTACGATATTGAGAATCTTACCGATCCGGCACGACGGGCAAAATATCACGGCGCGATTGAGAAAGACCCCTACGGGCGGGAGATTCCCAAACAGGCGCACGGGTCTATCAACCTTGACGGTCACACATCCTCCACGCGCAAAATAATGCGAGCCGTGTCCGAACTTTTTGACCGAATTGTGGACAAGAATTTGCTTATCCGCCGTATGTACGTTGTGGCGAATCATGTTTTGCCGAAAGCGGACGCACCGAAGAAAAACGATGAAGATGTGCAGCTCAACTTCTTCACCGACTATGCCGCCGAAGAGGAAAAGCAGAAAGCTGAGGACGCCGCATTGGAGCGCGAAGAAAAGATACAAGCCGCTACGCTTGCAATCAAAAAGAAGTACGGAAAGAACGCCATCCTCAAGGCGATGAATCTTGAAGAAGGCGCAACCGCCAAAGACCGCAATGCGCAGATCGGCGGGCATAAGGCATAAAGAATCAAACAAATCGGAATTTGTCGAGAGATTTCCTGAACTTTCCTTTAGTCATTTCGATGTTCCTGCCCCCATAAACAAAAGGCATCCAATACGGGTTCTAATGTTTTTCCACGGTCAGATAAACTATATTCTACTCGTGGGGGGATTTCACCATAATCTTTTCGAATAATTAATCCGTCTGCTTCCAGTTCTTTTAATGCTTTAGATAAAGAACGAAAAGTAGCGGTTTCCATTTTGCGTTGAAGTTCATTATATCTTGTAGGACCGTCAAGTTGTAGACAGTATAGAATCGGAAGCTTATATTTTCCTTCAGTAATTGACTTTGTGTAATAAAATCCAGTGTTTTTAATACCGTTTAATGCAAAACGCCTTTGCTCGTCTTTGAATTTTTCAGACATTTATATCCTCCGTTCACTATACTTAAATATAGTACCTGCTGTTAAATATCGTACTTGTTGCAATCACATACATATGATACAATACACGCGAAAGAATTTCAAGGGAAATAGATTAAATAAACGGAGAAAATACGAATATGACACATATACAATTTTTATCCACCCCTCTTCGTGTAAGAGGAAATCAAGTTAAAAATAGAATTGTAGTTCCGCCAATGGCGGATTTTGGAGCAACTGACGCAGATGGACTTGTAAATGCTCGACATTTGAAACATTATGCAGAACTTGCGGATGGCGGTGCAGGGATTATCATTATAGAGGCTTGTACAGTCTGTCGGGTACATGAGGAGCGAAATACTATTGGCGTGTTTGACGATATCTGTATTCCGGGTATGACGCATCTCGCCAAGGTTGCAAAACAAAATCATGCGGTTGCTTTGGTACAGCTTTTGAACGCTGGAATAAATTATTTACCCTATCGGACTATTGAAGAAATTCCCAAAGATGTATTTTACAAATATAAGCAGGAATTTATTGATGCTGCAATTCGCTGCAAAAAGGCAGGCTTTGATGGTGTAGAACTTCATGCTGCTCATGGGTTTTATCTAAATCAAGTCATTGAAACCAGTGAGCGAACAGATGGATACGGTGGTACATTTAACTGTCGTGTGCGGCTTCTTTCTGAGTTGATTCAGGAAATCAGACAACAGTGTGGAACAGATTTTATAATTGCTGTCCGTTTTGGCAACCACAGCACAGATGAATTGATTGCAACAGGAAAAATCATTGAAGCCGCTGGGGGCGACATTCTGGATATATCCTCCGGCATGGGTACATATCAGAAGCCGGAGGACTTTCCGTTTGATTCAAAGATTTTTGCTGCATCTTGTGTCAAAAAGGAAGTTTCACTTCCGGTGATTTGTGTGGGAAATATTTACAGCGGCGAAGATGCTGAACAAATTCTGCAGGACGGATATGCGGATTTCATTGCTGTTGGCAGAGGGCATTTGTGTGATCCCGCATGGGGCAATAAAGTTCTGTATGGCAAAGAACCAACAAAATGTTTACATTGCATAAATTGTATGTGGTATATAGACGGGGAAAAATGTCCCGTTGTCAAGAAAAGAAGAAAGGATGAAAAGATATGAAGTATAAAGTAAAAGTAACTGTGCTGGATAAAAAACTGTACCCAGAATTACAAAAGCAGTATTGTGTTGATCCTGCTTCCGGAGCTTGTCCTTGTTATAATGTGGGTGACGAGTTTGTCTTTTATCGTGATGATGAACGGGATGACTTCTGGCATATGGGGCTAAATACGCTGGTCAAGACCGATGGTGATGCAGATGCTGTTGCTGGGGGACCGAAAATGCCGTTTTGCTCTGAAGCATGGGATGCGATTTCACGGTACATTTATACGGGTTTGCAGGGTGGTTCTATCATGAAAGGCTGGATGAAGAACGAAAATGAAATGATTACCTGTTGCTCCGATGGTACACGTCCGGTGATTTTCAAAATTGAGAGAATTGATTACGAATAAGATATCGACAAATTCCAGTTTATCTAAGAGGTGAGATGCAGAATGCGCATGAACAATAGGTACGACGAGATTATCAATCTTCCGCACCATGTCTCAAAAACGCGGCCGCAGATGCCGCTGTCGGATCGCGCGGCGCAGTTCGCGCCCTTCGCAGCACTCACCGGCTATGATTCCGTAATCAAAGAAACCGGACGTCTGACAGGCGAAAGGATCGAACTTGACGAGGAAGCACTGACCGATTTGAATATGAGGTATCAGCTTCTCGTTGATGCCCTCGATGAAGAGCCGAAGGTGGAAATCACCTACTTTAAGCCCGATGAACGCAAGTCCGGCGGCGAATATGTGACTGTAACCGGCACGGTCAAAAAGGTCGATGACTTTGAGCGCCTGATCACCATGCAGAACGGCACCAAAATCCCGATGGACGATGTCTTGGCCGTTGACTGGGATTTTTTCTCAAATCTAAAATGATTACGCTCACCATACGGCCAAACGAAATAAATAACGAAGTATAATATGGCTGTACTGTAAAGCACGAAGCAGTCATTTATATGCATAGGTACTGAACACGAGAAAGAGCATGGACGGAATAATATTCATCCTTGATAGCGGCGGTTCTGCAATAGCCTGTAATTGATAGTGATTCTCAAAAGCAGGGATTGCTCAAAAACGGACATAACAAAAAGCCCCCATGGTAGAATGCTTTTAGATTCTTCCATAGGGGACCTTTTTAACATTTACATAGTTTGGAATGTTTTTATTTCATGACCGCATTTAACAGAGATTGATAGTTGTCAACCACATCATAAACTACATTTCCGTTACTGATTGCTTTGAAATGCTCTTTTGCACAGCTGATTTTGGATTCCTCAATGAGCCGGAACTGCATAGACGACATAGAGCCTTTTGTTTCGGCAACAAAATAGATGTGTTTGACGGTACATTCATAGAAAGCAATTGCCCAGTCTGGATTATAATGCCCCACCGGTGTTGCGATATAGAAGCTGTCCGGCAGTTTCACATAAACCGCAACATCTGTGTTCGTGTCCAGATCGGTCGCAAAATCGCGCTCGTTTGTGGAATCATATACGATATGATCGTATAGATGCCGCTGTGCTTTCATCGCGTTTGTTCCGAGCTTGCCCTTGATGGTCGGTTCCGTAAAGATGTCCGTGTCGTAATGTTCATCCAGCACATTGTAGGTGATGTGCTGAATAATTGCAGTTGCCTTTTCATCATTGATCAAGGCGGCTGCTTTAATAATAAACTCTTCGGGATTGAACTTGAACTGCTCAAAAACAGATTTTTCAATACCGGTTAGGATTGCAACGATGGCCTTTCGGGTCAAGCCGGTTTCTGCGACCAATTTGCCGATCAAATCGTATTTCACGCTGCTGTTTGTGCGGATTTGTCTGCTGCTGTCATAAGTGGATGACTTTGACTTCGAGAATGCACTTCCGTCAAGAAGCGAGTCCTTTGATTTGATTTCATCCATTGCGCCGCTTTCGACCATAAAGTAAACTTTCGGCACATGCAGGTTGCAGTTGACGGACGAGATCGCCTTTCTTACAAGCTCATCGGTATCAAAATCAACCACATACACAGATTTCGGGCTGATGCATTTCCAGAGAGCCTTGAACTCCGGCATAGCGAGCTTGTCGGGATCAACTTGCAGCTCGACGTTCTTGTCGCGGGCATTCTCCGGCTGCATAGCGCGGCTGTCATAGACGGAATCAAGAATATTGATCACAGAATCGCGGCTGTCCGCCACTTCCTCCGCAACCTGAATCGCGCCGTTTGCTTTGTCGGCATAATATTTGTCAGTCAGTACACCGCGCTTGACATATCCGTTGGAGATCAAATCCTCAAAGATCGCCTGAGCAATATCGCCATCCACAACCTGTTCGTTGCCTCTGGCATCCACAATGACCTTGCCCTTGAAGAGGTCGGCAGTAACCGCCACGGGGCGTCCGGTAACTGCATCGGCAAGCTCAGTCTGCAAGCCTTTTGCAAAGCTGTCATAGCTCTCACTGGCGATGACGGTCAGAACATTGATGGACTGCACATCATTTCCAAGCACGTTGGCGTCCATGCGCTCGCCGTCCTGATTGACGCACAGGCGCAGACCGCGACCGACCTCTTGCCGCTTGCGAACCTCGCTGCTGCTTTGTTTCAGTGTATAAATCTGGAACACATTCGGGTTATCCCATCCTTCACGCAACGCGGAGTGCGAGAAAATGAAACGCACCGGGGACTTTTTCGGATCGCGATCCAGAAGCAGCTCCTTGTTCTTCATAATCAGGTCATAAGCGTCAATATCGTCGGACGTACCCTCCTTCTTGTCGGAGAGCTTGCTGTCGGTCATCTTGCCCTTTTTGTCCACGGAGAAGTAACCGGCGTGGGTATCATGGGCAGAAATCGCATCCAGATAGCGGATGTAGTCCTCGTCTCCGATTTCCCGCTGCATGGAGTTGAGAATGTCGTTGTACTCTTCCTCGAACATATCCGCATAGATGCCGTTGAACGGATGCCCGGCCTCATCATACTGCTTGTACTTCGAAACCTCGTCGATGAAGAAGAGGGACAGGACTTTGATGCCCTTATGGAAAAGCTGACGTTCCCGCTCCAAGTGAGAAAGAATTGTCTCACGGATCTGAATGCGCCGAAGCTGGTCTTCGCTGACCTTGCCTATCACATCACCGACAAAGATTTTGACGCCGTTCAGGAACTCTACGGAGTTGTCGCGTCCGTCGATAGACTTGACCACAAAGCCTTCCTTATACTCGTCGAGCTTGCCAGACTCGCCGGAGTTGTCATAGAGGTTGTAGCCAATACCGACTGTGGCGGTTTTCTTGCGAAGTCCCTTTGCTCCAATGTAGTCAAACTGAATGGTTGCTGTCGGGTCTGCTTTGGAAAGATTGATGCTTTCCAGATAGACAAAGCCCTCGGTTGCCGTGCTGCCGGACTCGGTGATGCCCTTGACGGCAATTTTCTTGACCAACCGCTTGTTGTACGCCTCCATTGCATCGAGGCGATAAACCATGTTATAGATGCTGTCCGACTTATGAGTGGCGGAGTAGCGCAGCGTCAGCAGCGGGCAAAACTCTTTTAGCCGTTCTTTTGTCTGCTTGCCCTCGACCGACTGCGGCTCGTCGATAATCAGAATTGGGTTTGTCTTTGCAATAATGTCGATCGGGCGGCGGCAACGGACAGCCTGCTTCCTTTTTTAATGCCCGCTTGCAGATCGCCTTTGACGGTCATATTGATGTTATCTATAATCTGCATTTTATCACCTTATCGAGACATCCAGTTGTCTCTTACTTTTAAATAATAGCAAAAAAACTGTACCAAAAACAGGATTCAGCCGTTAGTTACTCGTACAGCTTCACAAATATCCCCAATGTCACAGTTTAAATAATCGCAAATTCGCAACAAAACAGAAAGGGCAACATCTTCTCCTTTGTTGAGTTTACTCATTGTTCCTGCTGAAATTCCGACATCAGCTTTTAATTTCATTTTAGTTATATCTCTTTGAATAAGCATGACCCAGAGCTTTTTATAGCTAATCTTCATGGTACTACTCCTCGCTTTTCGCAGTTCCAGTAAATATAAATTATTATAGCATAAATCGTCAAAAAATCAATATCTTATTCCATCTGTTTGTAGAAAAAATCCAAGAACTCGACATGAAATTGTCATATAGTCAGTTTAAATTCGTTTATATCAGAGCGCAGAGGACGCGGTATATAAGGCGTTGGGTGTTGAGCAACTGTGAGAATGAGATGTGTTGGCTGTAGTGAAATGGTTATGCTTTTGACAATTCAAAATCGGAAATCACATTGAGAATTGCTGCTTTTATGTATGCTCAACTCGATTTTTATTCTGTATCATTTCCCGTAACACTCATTATAGAATTCAAAAAATCCTCGCATTTGTGTTTGACAAACACTGTGCGGGGATTTTGCTATATTGTTTGATCTCACGGGTTATATGGCATAAAGCACCGGAGTATCGTTGGGTGAAAGTACTTATAAAGGTCTGCGTTGAATATTTTTCAGGTGCAAGAATTTTCATTCTTTTCTGCGATTATTTTGCTGAGATTTTCCCATTGCTCATCGGTGAGCTTGGTTATTGCTCCGGTGCGGCTCACTTTAATGAAGTCACGAAATTCCGCGATGTATACAGGAGATTGCAGCAAGCAAATATCCTCAATTACCGCATACCACGGGCTCCTCCAGTATGGCGCTTTCCAACCGGGAAAATAATCTTGAAACGGTTCATCGGCAACTCGGCCGACAGCGATGATGCTGCCCGCGAATTTTTTATATAGATTACGCTGCTCCTTTGCAAAATTGCTCAGGTCTGAGTTTTCAATGTCTGCTTTTTTGAGCTCCGCACAAATATGGCCGATGTGGTCTACGGAGGTCTTTGCACACATGAATAAGACTGTATCGCCGATCCGGGCGTCTTTATCAACAGTCCACTCAATACTGGGATAAAGATCGTAGTGCAATATCATGTCAAGGTTGCTGATTCTACCGTTCTCAAGTCGGTCTTGTAAATCTTCAATGCCGACAGGGGATTGGAAGTTAGTAATAAAAGTGCTCATTTTTATCCTCCTGAAATAAAGATGAATAATTCTCATAACTCAGTATACCATACCCCGCCGCCCTTTACAATAGAAAAGCATTAACGATCGGAATGCGCCTGTGTAAGCCAAAAGCGGGAGAGGTGAGCCTCTCCCGCTTTTGCAAAACTTTTATCGAATGGATTCTTGATATCAATACCAAAGGAAACCGAGGAGCAGAATTCTGATGAGTATCTGCCACCATGCGTATTTGACGGTTACGGTGCAGGTGTCGGATTTGCCAGAATCGGCTTCAATTGCGGTTATCGTTGCGCTGCCGGTCTTGAGTGCGGTGATGTTGCCGCTTGCGTCGACAGAGACAATGTCGGGGTTTGACGAGGTGTAAACAACCTCCTCATTGCTGGCGATTGCAACGCTTCCCGTTGCTTTATAATACATTGTGATATTCTTTTCGCCAAACGCAAATTTCCTGTTTTGCATCTCGGCGAGCTTAATATCATAAACGCCGTCGTTTTTGGATGATGCTGTTATTTCAACATTGCCTGCGACTCCGCTGCCGTCGCCGCTGATTTTGATGCTGCTGCAATCGGTGTTGAATTTAGCGGTGTTTGTGTCAACGACATTGCTGTAAACCGTCACGGAGCCGTTGCCGCTTGCGCCGTCAACAATAATTCCGTCGCCGCTGTAGGTCATCTTTACATCGCCGCTTGCCTGACCGTCAAACTCAAGCATATTGCACACGCTGTTGTTGAGCGAGAGGCTGCCGTTGAAGCTGATGTCGTTGCCCGATGCGTGTATGCCTTCATTCTCGGATATCACGACCTTGTCCGCTGTAGTCTCGACATTTGCAAAGATATTTTTGCTGGTCAGCGATACATTTAGATTCTTATCCGTTCCCTCAAATGTGAAGGTGTCGCTTTCCTTGACGTTTACGGTGATTATTTCGGGGGCGGGGCTGCCGTCGGCAGTCGATCTGACTATCATGCTTTTTGATAAGATCTCCAGATCTCCGCCGAATTCGCCGTCCTTATATGTCAGTGTCTGACCTTTGCTGTTTTTGACTGTTACGGCGCTTGAAGAAGTGAAACCAATCAATGAGCAGGAGTTCATATTATATTTTTCGTCACTGAGCCTCATGTCATTATTTGGGCCGTCAATGTCGATCATATCAAAGGCTGAGAAGCCGGAGCGGTAGGCGAGGCTTGATACATCCTCTTTCTTGTCGGGCAGTATCAATGTGCATTTTTTGAGGTCGCTGCTGACGTTGATATTGATATATTGCCCCTCATATCTGTTGTCGTATGCGATTAGGGTGTGGCTGCCGTCAGCGGCGGCGCTGTAGCCGACGATTACTATCGCGTGTCCGTCGCTCAATTGCGGGCTTTTATATGAAAATAATATCAGCTTGTTGTTTTTGGCGGCATCGATCAAGCCGCGCATTTGGCTGAGCCCTGCAGGGTCGCCGATGTCGTTCATTGGGTTGTAAAATACGGGAATGTGCTGAGAGAGCTGATAATAGTTTATGGCGCTCCTGACTGCCGCGCTCTTGTTGGGCGCAGCGACGGCGCTCATCGAGGCTGCCCCCGAGCCGTAGCGCTTGTTGAAATCAATCTTGCCTGTTTTGTTAAATATAGCCGTCAACGACATTCCGAAGCATGAGCCGTACCATTCAACATTCTTTCTCTGATACTGGAGATTGTTGATTTCGGTGCTAGCGAAATCCTGATCCTCATAGATGTTGCGGACATAGTTGCAGAGCTTTTCAAAGTCGCTGTCAAGCATTTGATATCTGTGCTTTTCGTTGCGCTTAAAGAAATAGCTGGAATCATTGGGGAATGAATATATGTCCTTGATTGAGAGCAGGTAGCTTTTCTCCCAAACGGCATAGAGCGTCAGGTCGCGCGAAGAGCTCACCGTATCTTTCGGTGAATACTGCGGCTTTGAGGCGCTGGGCGAGGTCGCCCAGCCGATGAATTCATAGCCGTCGCGGTGCGGGATCTGTGAGCTTATGGTAATGCGCCCGTTGAGCTCGTCCGTGCTTTGCTCGCCCGGCGCGCCGCTGCCGCCGTTGGCGTTATAAGTGATGGTGAAACCGTCCTTTTTGGCGAAGTGTATTGTTGGGTAACAGAGCAGATATTCGACGGATGCCGATAGTATATTATTCCACTGCTTTTCCGTTCCCTCATAATAAACATTGCTCAAATTAATGCATTTATCAAATGATGGAGAGGTTATAGATTTTACGCTGTTTGGAATAGTCACGCTTGTCAGCCCGCTGCAGTTGGCAAATGTGTCGAAATGTATGCTTTTAACGCTGTCGGGGATGACATAAGAGGCGTCTGCTTTTTTGGCGGGGTATTTCATCAGATTTGTTTTGTCATAATTGAACAGCACGCCGTTTTCACTTATGTAACTGACGTTTTTGGGGTCAACATTTATGCTTTTGAGGCCGTTGCAGTTTAAAAAAGCATAATAACCTATGCTTGTAACGCTGCCGGGGATAGTTACGCTTTTGAGTCCGCTGCAGCCGGAAAACGCTCTGTCACCTATGCTTGTAACGCCGTTAGATATAGTCAAACTTGACAGCCCGTTGCAGCCGGCAAATGCGTTGCCGCCTATGTTTGTAACGCTGCTTGGGGTATTCACACTTGTCAGTCCGCTGCAGTAGGAAAATGCGCCTCCACCTATACTTTTAACGCCGTTAGATATAGTCAAACTTGTCAGCCCCTTGCAGCCGTTAAACGCACTACTACCTATGCTTGTAACGCTGCTTGGGATAGTTACGCTTGTCAGTCCCTTGCAGTTGTAAAATGCGCCGCTGCCTATGCTTGTAATGCTGTTTGGAATAGTTACGCTTGACAGTCCGTCTTGATAGCTAAATGCATCGTCGCCGATGCTTGTGACTCCGTTCGGGATGCTGTATGATGAGCCCTTTCCCTCGGGATAGGCAATAAGCGTTTTTTTATCCTTGCTGTAGAGCACTCCGTCAATGCTTGAAAAGTATTTGTTTGATGATGAAACATTGATGCTTTTCAGCTTGTCGCAGAGAAAGAAAACGTTTTCGGCAATAATTCGGGTTCCCTCCTTGAGCCAAAAGTCACCCGAAAGCTCATCGTCACCGTAATATTTTGCGGCGACAAGCGCATTGCCGATATACAAGGCTCCGTTTTCCCAATTCGATTCGTCTTTATAATAGGCGGTGTCATCAAATGCATAACGCGAAATGTAGTTAATGCTGTCCGGAAGGGATATCGCTGACAGATTGCTGCAACCGTAAAATGTGCCATAGTCTATGCGCTTAACGCCGCTTGGGATAGTCACGCTTGTCAGTCCGCTGCAGTTGGAAAATGCACTGCTGCCTATGCTTGTGATGTTGCTTGGGATATTGATACTCTTAATATTTGAGCAATTCGCAAATGAATCATAACCTATTTCGGTTACGCCGGAGGGGATTGTGTATGAGCTGTCGGCCTTCCCGGCGGGGTACTGTATTAATTTGGTTTTGCTTTTGTTAAAAAACACACCGTTTACGCTTGAATAGTTTTTGTTTGCTTTATCCACATTTATGCTTATCAGCCCGCTGCAGTTCCTCAATGTGTCGATGTCCATGCTTGTGACGCTGCTTGGGATATTGATACTCTTAAGATTTGTACAATTTTCAAATGAATATAAACCTATTTTTGTTACGCTGGAGGGTATAGTGTATGAGCTGTCGGTCTTCCCGGCAGGGTAAGTAATAAGCTTACTTTTGGATTTTGAAAAGAGTACGCCGTTTTCACTTGTATAGAGTTTGCTTGCGCTGTCAACGTTTATACTTTTGAGGGCGGTACATCCTCTGAAAATCGGAAAAGTATGAAATTCTGCATCTCTTGGTATGGTTATGCTTGTGAGACTCCGGCAGTCATCGAACGCTGATCCGATATATTGCACACTGTCGGGGAGTTCAATGCTTGTCACCTTTGTGCAGCCGGCAAAGGCGTTTTCGCCTATATATTTTACTCCGTCCGGGATCGTGATCTTGGTCAGACCGTCACACAAACCAAATGCACAATCACCGATACTCACCACGGGCTTACCGTCAATTGAGGCGGGTACGGTCACTGCTCCGCTTGCTGCGGTGTCGCAGCGAACTATTTTCACTTTTCCATTTATGACCTCGTGCGTAAAAATGCTGTATGCGTTTGCCTTCATTCCGTCGAGTTTTGCCCCGATGCCCTCGCCGCCGACGGCGAGAGCACCGAATACCATTATCATGCACAGCAGCAATGATAATGCGCTTTTTAGTTTCCGTTTCATTTTTCTGCCTCCTGAATTCATTTTTGAGCCTTTCCTCAGGGCGCACCTCGCCCTTATGAAAAGTCCTCTCATGAATAAAGACAAGATTTTGCAAAATCGGTTCACAGATTTGTAAAAAAATTTGTATTTTTCAAGTTTTTTTCAAAAAAACCCGTTTGAAATTTCTAAACTCCAAAACCGAATGAAATTCGCCCCGGCTGTTCAGATTTTTATTGATTTGTCCGCGGCGGTACTGTATAATATTTAAACAGACCACAGAAAGGGGCAAAAACATGAAAACTTTATTCAAGAACGGCACTGTATTCGACGGCAGCGGCAATGCTCCGTTTGTCGGCGACGTCCTTATTGAGGACAACAAAATTCTCAAGGTCGGCAAGTGCGACGAAGCGGCGGACGAGACGGTCGACGCAACCGGTCTTTATGTTTGCCCCGGCTTTATTGACGCCCATTCGCATAATGATTTCTTCTGCGACAGGGCAGACAGCGAGAAATTCTTCAGCCCGTTCATCAGGCAGGGCATCACCACCCAGATAACCGGCAATTGCAGCTTTTCGCCGTTCGGAACGGATGAAAATACGCCCTACAGAGACAAGCTCGGCGGCGGCCTCTTTAAGTCGGAATTCACCGGCAGCCTCACTTCCTTCCGCGAGAAGCTCACGGGCAGGCTCCATGTCAATATCGTGCCGCTCGTCGGTCACGGCTCTGTTCGTGCGGGCATCTGCGGCTACGACTCGACGCCGCTCACCCCGGAGCAGCTTAAAAATGAGATCGACCACGTTCATCAGGCGATGGAGGACGGCGCATTCGGCGGCTCGATGGGCTTCATGTATGAGCCGAACAGATACGCGACCAAGGAGGAGCTTTATGCCTTCGCGAGGGAGATAGCTAAATACGACGGAATTCTTACCGTCCATGCGAGAGCCTGCTCGGCGGTCAGCGCGGAGTATCCGCTCATCACCAAGAAATCCCACCTCGAGATCGCCCTCGACGAGATAGTTGATATCATGGAGCAGACGGGCGTTCGCACGGAGTACAGCCACCTTATCTTCACGGGCAAGAAATCGTGGAAAAAGCTCGATAAGATGCTGAATGTTTTCCATACCCTCAAAGCTCAGGGCAAGCCCATTGCATATGATAATTACGCATTCCATTACGGCGCGTCGGTCATCACTGTCGTGTTCCCCGAATGGTATGCAAAGCTCCCCAAGGAGCAGGCGAATTCACCGCTGAATCGCTTCAAGCTCAGCCTGACCATACTCATGTACCGCAAGGTGCTCGGCATCGACTGGGAGGATATGACCGTCGCGTATATCAGTGATGATCACCCCGAATACGAGGGCAAAACGGTCATTCAGCTCGCCGAAGAGGAGGGCGTGAAGCCGCTGGATATGTATCTGAAGCTCGTTGAGCTCTCCGACCGCACGGGCAGGATCTACCTTGATAAATATTACAATGACACGATTGTGCGTACGCTCATGGAAGATGATATGTCGGTATTCATGACCGACGCATGGGTCGAGGAGAAGGGGAGGCAGAATATCGCGACCTTCCAGACCTTCCCGCAGTTCTTCCTGCTCGGCAGGCGCTGGAATATCGCCCCCGAGAAGATAGTCCGCAAAATGACGGGCGCAACCGCCGACCGCTACAGCATCAAAGAGCGCGGCTACCTCAAAGAGGGCTACAAGGCCGATATCAGCATCATCGACCCCGCAAAGCTCAGCGTTGACGAATCCCGCCCCGACGCAGCCCCCGGCGGCATCCACAGCGTCTATATCAACGGCAAAGCCGTCCTGAAGAACGGCGAATATCTCGGCGGCACCAACGGCGAATTCATTCTGAAAAAGTAAACATAGTTAAAAGCGGTCACCGAAGTCGGCCGCTTTTTGTCAACGGAAAGGGAGATTATATGAAAGCTCTTATCATCAACGGCAGCCCGAGAGCGAACGGTAACACTTCCGTCGCCGTGCGTGAAGTCGAGAATGTTCTCAAAGCGGAGGGCATTGAGGTCAAGACCGTGCAGATAGGCGGCAGGGATATTCGCGGCTGCATAGCCTGCGGCAGATGCTCAGAGCTCGGCAAATGTGCGATAGACGATACCGTCAACGAGCTCGCGGGCGAATTCGAGAGCGCGGACGGTCTTATCGTCGCAAGCCCCGTTTATTATGCGTCGGCGAATGCTACGCTTATTGCCTGCCTCGACAGGCTCTTCTACAGCACTCCTTTTGATAAGACGATGAAGGTCGGCGCAAGCATCGTCTGCGCCAGAAGAGGCGGCTGCTCGGCGACATTTGACGAGCTGAATAAATACTTCACTATTAGCAATATGCCGATAGCCTCGAGCCAATATTGGAACAGCATCCACGGCAGAGTCAAGGGCGAGGCGGAGCTTGACGAGGAGGGCAAGCAGACTATGCAAACTCTCGCAAGAAATATGACGTTCCTGATGAAGAGCATTGCTCTCGGTAGTGCGAAATACGGTCTGCCTGAAAAGGAACCGCGCGTCGCAACGAATTTCATCGGCTGAGCAAGCGCCCAAAGCTGTTAGACTGTCTAACGTTTAACACATAAACGATTTAAAACTATAAGCGGGAGAGGCCTAACTCTCCCGCTTTTGCTGCTTTATCGGCCTATACGACGCATTCAGAATTCTCCGGATGAAAAAAATTTTCAAATTATTTCAAAAGATATGCACTAACATGTTGAAATTTAGCAATGTTTGTGATAACATATGGTGTAAGAGCTAAAATATTACAATGAAAGAAAATGATATTAATGTTATCGCTGTATCTTAACACGATCGGCACGGAAGTTGAAAGAAAACGATTTGAGGAAGTTTATTACCAACACAGGAAGCAGATGGTTTTCATCGCAGATTCCGTAGTACACAATATGGATGATGCCGAAGACGTTGTCCAGGATGTCTTTTTTACGATCGCGTCGTCGCATATGGATATCCTAACCAAGATCGAGGACCCGACGGATCTGAAAAATTATATGCTCAAGGCGACCAAAAACAAGGCGATCAGCACGCTCCGACGGCAAAAGATACAGAAAGAATGCGAAAATAAGTTTATTGATTTCAATTTGGAGTTCAATGATTCGGTGTTCGTCGAGAGCGTTTGCGCCAAGGTCGAGTATGACGAGCTGCTTGACGCGATTCGCTCGCTCGACGATAAATATCGTGAGGTGCTTTATTATAAAATCGTGCTCGATATGTCGGTCGAGCAAATTGCGAGTACGGTCGATCGTACCGAGAGCACGGTTTGTAAGCAGATATACAGGGGCAAAAAAATGCTTGCGGAGATGTTAAAGAGAGGAGAAATGGCAGAATGTCTATGACGAGAAGCGAATTCAATATGGCTTTCAGCACGGTCATTGAGGAGGAATTTGCAAATATTCCCGATGAATCCGAGATCGAGGTCGAGTTCAGCGATGAATTCAACAGGAAGATGCAGGAGCTTATCGACAGCATAGGAGCGAACAACGGTCAGAAGCCGAAGAACGACCGTAAATCGCGCCTGAATATCAAAGGGCTCATTGCGCTGGCGGCGACCTTGGCGCTCCTGCTTGCGGGGCTGATGAGCGTCAACGCCGCAGGGGATTCGATAGTGAATTTCATTGTCAAGACCTATGAGGACTTCAAAGAGATTCTGTTCGCGGGAGACGGCGCGGCAGAAATAGACCACGTTTATGCGTTCACGGAAGTGCCCGAAGGGTTTACGGAAACGGAACGGGTGCTGAATGACGATATGAGCTTCGTGAGGTATGAAAATAGCGATACCGGCGCTGTGATTGAACTGTTGCAGACCGTTGCTGATGACGCAGCTTTTGCATTAGATAGTCAAAATGGCGTAGTAAAAGAAGCAAATGTTGATGGTGATGAGATAAAAATTTATTGTGCTAAATCGGGTGTGGCATGCGACGCGTTTTGGAATGAGGACATATACAATATGAAACTAATTTACTCAGGGGAAATAGCTTATGAAGAATTACTGGATATGGTAAATGCGCTTGAGTAAAGCAATTATATGCATTCTGCTTCAAAAAAATTGGGATTCTTTGTCCCATTTTTTATGGCTAAAGCGTTGTAGGTGCTGAATGGGGGAGAAGAGGTGAAAAAATGCGGAAAAATATCATAAAAAGAGTCGTTTGTGTTGCTGTCGCTTTTGTGATGGCGATGTCGACTTTCTCGGCTTTTGCTGCAGCACAAATAGTCGAGCCGTACTTTAATAATACAATGGATGTATCTAACATGGCTTCAATTTCTTCAACGGGTAAACTCACTATTACAAACAGATGCGCAGCGGACTCGACTGTTTTCAGCAAAGCCATTATAACCACCTACGTTGAGAAAAAGGTTCTCGGTCTGTTCTGGAGCAGAGTGGATATCGGTCAGAACAATAATAAGTGGATCGACGTAATATATGAAAATGTCTATACAGGATTCCACTATTTCCAGCTGTCCGACAAGGGCACATACAAGGTGACGACCGAGTTTGTCGTGTATGGTTCCGGCGGCCCGGCCGATACCATCACCAGAACTGCAACTACACAGTACAAATAACCCGTAATCACTAATCAATAGGGCACTTTTTGAAGCTCCCCCCATGCTCAAAAAGTGCCTTTTGTTTTTAAATGATCGCCGGATAAGCTTTCGATTAGACTTTGACCCTGAATATGCGGCCTGCTTTGACGACAGCCTCCACGATGCAATTGCCGAGCGGTTGTAAATTACCCTTCAATTTACTTGTAAAATCGAGACAAGAAAGCTATAATAAAAAAAATAAGCAAACGCAAGACAAAAGATGCGTGAAATTGTTGACTCCGATGTCGATAAAGTAAAAATGTGATCGACACATTAAGGCTCCCGTAAGTGTTTCATACGGCGGGTTTTACGATTTGGATGTTAAAAGAGTCGGTGAAGCACAATGAAAATAGTTTGTTTTCATAATCCAAATGAGGAAAACGGATATTTAAGTAATTGGTATCCCAGTGAATTTACCGTGAACGATGTAGACTTTTCCTCAATGGAGCAATATATGATGTATAAAAAAGCTGTATGCTTCGGAGACAAGGACACGGCAGTTAAAATACTTGCGACTGATGATGTTGCCGAGATAAAAGCTCTTGGCAGGCTTGTCGCAAATTATAACGAGAGCTATTGGAACGGCGTTCGTCAAATAATTGTTTTTGAGGGATTGATCGCGAAATTCTCTCAGAATGAGGACTTGAAATCGCAACTCAAAGCAACGGAAGATTGTATCTTGGCTGAATGTGCGGTCAATGACAGAATATGGGGCATAGGGTTGTCAATGAATGATCCTGATAGACTTGAAAGGGACAAGTGGATTGGACAAAATCTACTTGGCTATGCCTTGATGATGGTGCGTGAACGGTTGTAATTATCCTTCCTTTGCGGACGATGTAAGGCAATTAAAAACTTCTAATGATAATAACCACGGCGCGGGTTTGCTCCCGTCCGTGGTTATTTTTTGCTGTTGCCGAGCTGTAAGAAATGAACCCGAAAATGAGACGATTTCTGACCCTCCGAAAACGGTCGTCATAACCTGTAATGACAACATATCATCATATATGACAACTCGACAGGTCAGACACCTATTCTGCGTTTTCCATACAGAGCACAAAAAGACATTTCGGCGGATTTTCAAGTGCTCGTTGTAACCGCCCTTCAACTTTTATTTCAACTGTATAAACAGCCAAAACGATCTTCTGACCGACTCAAAGCGAGAACGTATTCAGAAGCAAACATTCCCTGAATAATCAACCGGACAATAGCAGAATACAAACGGAGCATTCATCGGAATAACTCGCAGAAAATGGTCTTCACATGAATTTTCGTTGAGATAATTTCGCATGCCGTTTATGAATGAGCTGATCAATAATTGATTTAACCGACAAATTTTGACTTTATGCAGTAAATTTCATTGCATTTTTCCTGCAATTGTGCTATGTTATAATTATATTATTTAAATGAGATATTTCCAACCATGTACAAGCTTCGGCAAAATCCGTTTTTTTGTACAATGGATGATGTATGGTTATATAAAAAGAAATTTGGAGGATTAAAAAATGGCCGCTAAGAATAACGCGAATATTGGTTTTGAAAAGCAACTATGGGATGCTGCATGCGTCCTCTGGGGGCACATTCCCGCAGCAGAATACCGAAAGGTCATTATAGGGTTGATCTTTCTTAGATACATATCAAATGCGTTTGAAAAACGCTATCAGGAGCTTGTCGCTGAGGGTGACGGTTTTGAGGATGATCGCGATGCCTACGCCGAAGATAACATTTTCTTCGTACCGGAGGATGCCCGATGGAGCAAAATTGCTTCTGCCGCTCACACCCCTGAAATCGGAACGATCATTGACAATGCAATGCGGGCTATTGAAGCCGAAAACAAAAGTCTGAAAAATGTTCTGCCGAAAAACTATGCAAGCCCTGATTTGGATAAGCGTGTTTTGGGCGATGTGGTTGACCTGTTCACCAATATGGATATGGGTGATACCGAGGAAAGCAAAGACCTTCTCGGCAGAACCTATGAATACTGTATTGCTCAGTTTGCGGCATATGAAGGTGTCAAGGGCGGCGAATTCTATACTCCGTCCAGCATTGTTAAAACCATTGTTGCTATTTTAAAACCTTTTGCCAACTGCCGCGTCTATGACCCTTGCTGCGGTTCCGGCGGGATGTTCGTCCAAAGTGCAAAATTCATAAAAGCGCACAGCGGCAATCGTGGTGAAATCTCTGTTTATGGGCAGGAGTCAAACGCCGATACTTGGAAAATGGCAAAGATGAATATGGCGATACGCGGAATAGATGCCAATTTCGGGCCGTATCATGCAGACACTTTTTTTAATGATCTGCATCCCCTGATGAAGGCTGATTTTATAATGGCTAATCCTCCTTTCAATCTCTCTAACTGGGGACAGGAGAAGTTGAAGGACGATGTGCGATGGCAGTTTGGCACGCCCCCTACCGGTAACGCCAACTATGCGTGGATTCAACATATGATCCACCACCTCGCCCCCAATGGCAAGATCGGTCTTGTCCTTGCAAATGGTGCGTTGTCCACTCAAACAGGCGGTGAAGGGGAAATCAGAAAACGCATCATTCAGGCTGACCTTGTGGAGGGAATTGTAGCTCTGCCGGCACAGCTTTTTTATAGCGTGACCATTCCCGTCACCCTCTGGTTTATCAGCAAAAACAAAAAGCAGAAAGAAAAAACTCTGTTTATCGATGCCCGTAAGATGGGCTATATGGTTGATCGTAAACACAGAGATTTTACCGATGCGGATATTCAAAAGATAGCAGATACCTTTGAGGCTTTCCAAGAAGGAACATTGGAAGATGTAAAGGGTTTCTGCGCCGTAGCAGATCTTCAGGCAATTGAAAAGCAGGACTTTATCCTGACCCCCGGCAGATATGTGGGAATTGAAGAAGTTGAGGACGACGGCGAACCTTTTGAGGAAAAGATGACACGCCTTACATCAGAACTTTCCGATATGTTCAAGAAGTCACATGAACTGGAGGATGAAATTCGCAAGAAGCTGGGGGCGATTGGGTATGAAGTGTAAATTGTCTGATATTTGCGCCTTTCGCAAAGGAAAGGTTCGCGTTTCAAGTCTAACATTAAAAACATATATCTCGACCGAAAATATGATGCCAAATAAGTGTGGAATTACTGAAGCAAGCTCTTTGCCGACAGTTTCTTTAACACAGGAATATAATAGCGGAGATGTCCTTGTTTCTAATATTCGCCCTTATTTCAAAAAAATTTGGCAAGCCGAATATGATGGCGGTTGCTCAAACGATGTATTAGTCTTTGTTCCAAAACCTAATACAGATAAAGATTTCTTGTATTATGTACTTGCGGATGATGATTTCTTTACATATTCTATGGCGACATCAAAGGGAACGAAAATGCCACGAGGAGACAAAACCTCAATAATGCAATACGAAGTTCCTCTGATTGATTTGCAGGTGCAAAAGAAAATCGCAAGTGTTTTGAAGGCATTGGACGAGAAAATTAAACTTAATAATGAGATAAATGATAATTTAGCGGCTTA
>CAKSIN010000030.1 GCA_934463115.1 uncultured Clostridia bacterium | reverse complement strand
GCAAAATCGGCATTGCATATAATTTTTATCCTGTTGCAATGCCGATTTTAGGAAAATGAGCCGCGATGATTTCGCGGCATTTTTCCGGCGCGTTTCAATTAATTTTCAAGATGTTTTTGTGTCCTGCGAGATTTCACAGCCGCGAGACGGAGGGGGAATTTGTATCCATAATCTTCCCCGGATTAAGAATACAATCGGGATCAAGTGCATTTTTGATATCACGCATAATACCGAGCACATCATCCGAAACGGAACTTGCAAGATATGACTTTTTGGCACAGCCTATTCCGTGTTCACCCGAAACTTTGCCGGACAGCTGATTTGCCTTGGCATACAAAAGCCACATAACATCCTCTGATTTTTGCTTCCAGACAGTGTCGCCGAGCGAATCGCGCAAAACATATACGTGCAGATTTCCGTCACCGGCATGACCGAAATAACGGATTCGTATTCCGACATCACGCTCAACCCTTGAAATATAATTTACCATATCGTTTATACACTTGCGCGGAACAACAACATCTATCTCGTCCATTTCGTCCGTGCTGTTTTTGATAGCCTCCAAAAAGGCACCGCGCGCTTTCCACACTGTATCGGCACGTTCTTCAGTGTCCATTATCAGAACATCAGACGCACCCGAGGACAGACAAATTTCCGCAACATCGCGATAATTGTTTTCGATTTCCTCTTTTGTGCTGCCATCAAATTTGAGCAGTAAATATGCATCTGCACTTTTATCGGGAAAAGCACATCCGAGGTATTCCTCTGCCGCCTCGATAACCTCCCTCTGCATAAACTCCACGGCTGTGGGTATTGATTTTGACCTCACAATAACCGGCACAGTATCAATAGCCTGTTTGAGAGTGGCAAACGGCACAAGCAGACTCACACTCCGCTCCGGAAGAGGTATAAGCCTAAGCGTTGCCTCGGTTATAATACCCAGCGTACCCTCGGAACCCACAAAAAGGTCTTTGAGCGAATAGCCGGAGCTGTTTTTTACAACCTTTCCGCCGACATTTATCACTCTGCCGTCGGCAAGCACTACCTCAAGCGCACGCACATAGTCGCGCGTTACTCCGTATTTAACGGCGCGCATTCCGCCGGCATTTGTGCTTATATTTCCGCCGATTGTTGCCGTTTTTTCACCCGGATCCGGCGGATAAAGGAAACCGTTGTTTACCGCAAATTCACCAAGTTCCATAAGCAGCACACCCGGCTGGACGGTAACGGTCATGTTTTCCTCATCAAGCTCCGTTATTCTGTTCATCCCGGAAATGTCAAGCACTATACCGCCGCACACCGGCACTGCCGCTCCCACAAGTCCCGTTCCCGCACCGCGCGGAGTAACCGGAATATGATTTCGGTGCGCGTATTTCATCACCTCTGACACCTCGTGTGTACTGAGTGCCTTTACGACTGCGTCCGGCATACGCGACACCGCCGAAAGCTCGTCGTGACTGTATTCTTCGTTTATCATACTGCCGAACAGTACGCGCTCACCGTCGCCGATTATATTCTTTAATGCGCGAAAATCCGACTCATCAAATGTTTTATATCCTATCATATTTACCTCCTGACACACTGTTGCTGCAATATTTTCGTAAGCTGCGGAATAACCTCATAGATATCGCCCACAATGCCATAGTGCGCCGTCTTAAAAATCGGTGCGTTCGGATCGGTGTTTACGGCAAAGATTCTGTCGGACGCATTCATGCCGGCGGTAAACTGCACTGCGCCGGATACACCGCATGTTATAATAAGCGACGGACGCACGGTTCTGCCGCTAAGACCTATCTGGCGATTTGCTTCCATCCACCCTGCTTCAACCAGCGGACGTGTGCATGCCAGCTGTGCGCCCAGGCAATCGCACAGACTTCGGAGCATATCAAGATCCTGTTTATTCCTTACTCCCCTGCCTGCAACAACTATTGCGTCGGCAGCGTCAATTGTTTTTATCTCCGGCTTTTTTTCCACACTGATAATCCTTATTTTGGACTGAAGTTTTTGGCGGTCAATGCTCATTTTCGTCACCACACCGCAAATACTGTCCGTTTTTTTTGCGCTTTCCATAACCTTGTAGCGCACAGTCGCCATTTGCGGACGGTTGTTCGGAGTTGAAATCTGCGCCATAATATTTCCGCCGAATGCCGGACGGATTTGCACAAGATCAGTGTTCGGTTCGATATCGAGCACCGTACAGTCGGCAGTGAGCCCGGTTCTGAACCTTGCGGCAACGCGCGGAGCAAGCTGACGTCCGACGGTTGTTGCACCAACCAGTATCACACTCGGATGAACTTTGTTCACACAATCCTCAAAAGCCGCCGTATACGGTTCTATTCTGAAATCCGCCAGCTCTGCCTCGTCATAAACAAATACCTCGTCCACACCGTATGTGAGGAGTTCATCGGCCGACTCAGATATTCCGCTGCCCAAAAACAGGCAATACACCTTGTAACCCACTTTCTGCGCCAGTGAACGCGCCTTGCCTATCAGTTCATATGTAACGGGGTGAATTTTGCCCTCAATATGGTCAACATATACCATTATTCCGCTCCATGCATTTTTGTCAATTGCCGGTGCAATTTCATCAGCAAATTCCGCCTCGTTGTTTTTTGAATTTTTAACGCACAGTCTGCACATTTTGCACGCGGCATTAACAGTTACGCCACCGCCGGACAGTTCCAGCGCACCGAATGGACAGACGCTTATAAATTTTTCTTTATCTGAAATATTTTCGTTGTGAATAATAAGTTTTCCCATTTACTACCTCTCTTTCGGCTGAACAAATTTCAGCTCGGCAAGCTTTTCTGCCACACGTCCGGCAAGCTCATCGCCACTGCCATTCCACATTTCGCGGTCATCATTCACCTTAGGTGGAAATATTCTGCGAACCTGCGTGGGTGAACCGCTCAGTCCATAGTGATTTTCATCATTGTCCGACAGCGAATCAAATGTAAGCATTTCGGTTTCACGGTCTGCCGTTTCTTTTTTTCGCCTGTACGACGGCAGGCGCGGAACATAAATATCTTTGTCCACACATATCAGACACGGATATGATATGTGAGCTATCTCCACACAGTCCGCCATGTCCATCTTTACAGCGAGACCGTCCGTGTCGGCATTTGTCACCTCGATAACGTTTGCTATACTTGCGATTCCGAGATATTCGCTTATTTCCGATCCAACCTGGGCAGTGTCGCCGTCGGTTGTCTGCTTTCCGCATATAATCAAATCAAAATCGCCGGCTTTTCGTATTCCCTGTGAAAGAGTGTAGGCGGTGGCAAGAACGTCGGCTCCCGCAAATTTTCTGTCCGACATAATAATACCCCTGTCTGCTCCCATTGAATATGCCTCGCGCACAACCTCCGCCGCCTGCGGAGGTCCCATGGTGATTACCGTTATATGCGCGCCGAGCGAATCCTTCAGCCGAAGTGCTGTCTCCAGCGCATATAAGTCATACGGGTTCATTTTTGTTCCGGCTGTATCCCGCTTTAAAACTCCTGTGACGGAATCAACCTCTACCCTGTTTGACTCAGGAACCTGTTTAATACATACTAAAATTTTCATTTATTCCCTCCTGAAAACAAAATCACTTTTATGATACAACAAAAAGTTTGTTTTTTCAATGCATAAAAAAACAAACTTTTTTTATTTTTTTGTTAATAATCAACAAATACATTTAATCCGGAATTGTATTTTTCAAAGCGTCTTCAAACAAATGCGGTTACCAACGGAACGGTTAATAACCGTTCCCTACGACTTCCTCGCCGCGGAAAATTACCCCTCCGACGAGCGGCATTGAAATTGAGCAGTTGACACAATCAGCGGAGAAAATTAATTGTCGCGCAAAATCGGCATTGCATATAATTTTTACCCTGTTGCAATGCCGATTTTAGCCGAATCGCGGCGCGATAGTTTCGCGCCCTTTCGGCGGGCGCGTTTCAATTAATTTTCGAGATGTTTTTGTGTCCTGCGGGATTTCACCGCCGCGAGACGGAGGGGGAATTTGGTGTACTCCCTCAGTCAGCTAACGCTGACAGGTCTCATCTTCGATTCGGTCGGCGATAAACGCATGCCACTGGCATGCATCGCCCCTCGGAGAGAGAGCCAAATAGTGCGTATATTCAAGCAAATGCGGTTACCGGCGGAACGGTGCACCAAACCGGACACACACCTAACAGCTTAAATCAAACTAATTTCCTCCCGCCGAAAATTTCCTTTCCGCCGAACATCGTTGAGGTTGTGCGGCGGAAAGAAAATTTGCTTTATTGAATCGTATCCCTGACCGTCACGGTATATTCCTCCGTGCGTCCGAGTTCAAATTTATCCGAGCAAACCTGCGCGACATACACCACATCATCGGGTTTCAGAACGTCCTTTGAAAGCAGCAGAGTGTACGTGTCCACATACGTAGCCGAAACCTGCGTTCCGTTCACATATACCTTGCTCTTTTCGGTAAAACCGCTGCCCTTTATGCAAGACGACGTTTCACCCGACGAAGCCGAAGTAATGTATATCGGATCAATTCCGAAAGTCATCTGCGTCGGAACAAACACATCCTCACCGCCGTAGGCATAATTTTCGCCGTACAACTCATCATACATAAGCATCTGCAGCGCGTCGCGGTAGTCGGGATTGTCCTTGTAGTATCTGTGCAGACGGTTGATGTAACCGCAGTTAAATCCCAAAAGTCGCGTAAGCTTTGACGACAGCTGATACGCCGTTATATCTTCATGTTCCGCCTCGGGAGATACATTCATATTGTAGTTCGACCAGATAAAGTACTGCGTCTGGAATAAATCGCTGTTTACAAGCTGCTCTTTGTCTATGCTCATTGCCGGCAGGTGATCGCCATACATAACAAGCACTGTCGGCTCTTTGTAGCTTTTGAGAGTCTCCACAAGCTGACCGATAAATTCGTCCATTTCGTGCAGCTGGTTAATGTAGTATTCAAATCCTATCTTATATTCCTCGTCGTTCTCCATACCCTCAAGAACCTTGATTGTCTGGGTATCGTCGATAACCTCGGTGGGATATTTGCCGTGCCCCTGAACCGAAACGGCAAACACAAAGTCGCGCCCCTCGGTGGAATTCAGGCACTTCATTATTTCGCCGGTAAGAATCTTGTCCTTTGCCCAGTTTTTGGGGTTTCGCTCAACATCGTGCATGTACTCTACCGGTGTAAAGGTGTCAAATCCGAGATTCGGATAATTTAAGTTTCTGTCGTAAAAAGTACCGGTGTGATCGTGCACCGCGTGTGACGAATATCCGTAATTTTTGAGGTCATAGCATATCGAGCTTGCAGTGTGCTTCAGCGTGATTGTTTTGTACGGATACTCGCATGTGCCGAACATTCCCACGCTCATACCCGTGAGCGTTTCAAACTCGGCATTGCATGTACCGCCGCCGAGGCCCGGTATGCGGAAATACCCCGATATGCACGAATTTTTGAGTGCGGTAAAGTTTGGTGTGGGATCTTCGTTGTACACCACATTTTTGAGGTTCTTCACATCGAAAAAAGATTCGAGCTGAACATACACAATATTCGGCTTAACAGCCGGCTCGGGGAAAACCTCGTCATCTATACTGTCAACAATTTGCTTAACCCTTTCTTCGCTGTAATCCTTTGGTTTATCCACACCGCGGTTTACGGTGCTGCACGAAAAGCTGTACACAAAACCGTAGTTCCTGTACGCCTCCGGAAGGTTTGCAAAACACTCCGGATTTTTGTACACACTGTACGACGCGCGCAGCGCGCATGCGCAAACCAGAATCGCGCAGCCCATGCACACGATTGCCTTTTTGATATTCGGCTTAACCCTCGGGGCAAATTTGAGCACAACGATGCTCACAACCACCGCCACCACAACCGACGACACAATGTTTATAATCTGAATCGGCTTGATGTATGCGTTCATAATATCCAGCGCCGATTTGACAATAGAAAAGTCGACGGCGGCAAGCGGAGTGTTTCTGTAGGTAAGTATTACACTGTTTGTAACTCCCAGCGCCATCCACAAAAGGAGCGTGAGAGCCAGCACAAAATATCTTCGTTTAAAAAACAGGCAAAGCGTGACAGTGCAGAATATAATGGAAAAATTTGTAATAAAATAGCGCACGTGATACACCATAAAGCTGAAGCCCGCCGTTATCGAATGCCGCGCCAGAATCTCCAGAAGGAGCGTCATTGCAAGCGATATCAGTATACACAGCGTAAACATGTCGGTTAAGACAGCTTTTGATTTTTTCATCAATTTATCTTTCATTTTTGCTTTTTCCTCCAACGCAGCCGGGAAAATTTCCGCCGCACATATTAACATATACATCTGTATCAGCAAATTAAACTAACTACGTCAAAACAGTATATCACATTGCGGAGCATTTTTCAAGAAAATTATTTTAACATTTCAAATTTTAAGAAAAATTAATATTTTACCGTCATTGTGTACAATTCGTCGTTTGTTTGCAACGTGCTTTTGTGCAAAAGCACATTGCCGTTGTTGCCCGAATGTTTCAATTGTTACAGACTTGTAAATTATGGCTAAAAATAACTTTGACAAATATCAAATTTTGTCGGAATCGCGTCTTGAATTTATGTAACATATTTGTTATATTTAATGTATATCAAATCGGTGTTTCTGCCGATAAAAAATTAAAAGCGGAGGATCTAAAATGAAAAAACTATTTGCACTGATACTGGCTGTTGCAATGCTCTTCTCCCTGGCTGCATGCGGAAACAAAGACGCAGCAGACACCACCAAGGGCGCAGACGTAAAGGATGTTAAGGTAGGATTTATTTTCCTGCACGACGAAAACTCAACTTATGACAAAAACTTTATGGACGCTGCAAACGCCGTAAAGAAAGCGCTCAACCTTTCGGACGAGCAGGTAATATTCAAAACAAACATTCCTGAGGGTAATGAATGCTACGAAGCTGCGGCAGACCTTGCCGATCAGGGCTGCAACATTGTTTTTGCAGACAGCTTCGGTCACGAGCCGTTCATGCTCAAGGCAGCAAAAGAATTTAAAGACGTTCAGTTCTGCCACGCTACGGGTACAACGGCACACACCGAAAAGCTTGACAACTTCCACAATGCGTTTGCATCTATCTACGAAGGCAGATACCTCGCCGGTATCGCTGCAGGTATGAAGCTCAACGAAATGATTGAGGAAGGCAAATTCACTGCAGAAGAAGCAAAAATCGGTTATGTCGGTGCATATACATATGCCGAAGTTATTTCCGGATACACATCGTTCTTCCTCGGTGCACGCTCTGTATGCCCCACAGCTACAATGGACGTGCAGTTCACAGGAAGCTGGTACGACGAGGCTCTTGAAAAAGAAGCGGCAACAAAGCTTATCAGCAACGGATGCAAGCTCATAAGCCAGCACGCAGACTCCATGGGCGCTCCCACAGCCTGCGAAAATGCGGGTATCCCCAATGTTTCCTACAACGGAAGCACACTCTCGGCTTGCCCCAACACATTTATAGTATCTTCAAAGATAGACTGGGAGCCGTACTATGAGTTCGTTATCAACAGCGTTATAAAAGGCGAAAAGATTCCCTATGACTGGTGCAAGGGTATCGGCGAAGGCTCGGTTGCTCTTACCGAAGTTAACGAAAAGGCTGCCGCAAAGGGCACTCAGGAAGCAATCGACGCCGCAAAGGCAAAGATTATCGACGGTTCGCTCCACGTGTTCGACACATCAACATTCACTGTTGAGGGCAAAACACTCGATTCGTACAAAGCCGATGTTGATACGGACGAAAAGTACACACCCGACACAGAAGTAATCTCCGACGGTTACTTCCACGAGTCCGAGAAGCGCGCTGCTCCGTACTTTGACCTTAAGATAGACGGAATTAAGCTTCTCAACACAATGATGTAATTTAAAAACCGGAATTAATCACCATAGGCGGAGCATTTCTGCTCCGCCTGTAGTTGTTTTAAAAAGCTTAGCCGAAGGAGATTAACTTTTCTTTCGGCTATACGAAATATCGAAAGGAAAGATTAAGCCAATGAGCCAAAATGCAGCGATAGAGCTAAAAAACATTACAAAAACTTTCGGCAGTGTTGTTGCAAACAAGGATGTTTCCATAAGCTTCAACCGCGGCGAGATAATGTCTATTCTCGGCGAGAACGGAAGCGGTAAAACAACACTCATGAACATGATAGCCGGAATCTATTTTCCCGACAGCGGCTCGATACTAATTGACGGAAAAGAAGTTGTCATTCATTCTCCGAAAGACGCTTTTAACTACAAGATAGGAATGATTCACCAGCACTTTAAGCTTGTTGACGTCTTTACGGCTGTTGAAAATATTATTCTCGGTCTTGAGGACAAAGACGGCTTCAACCTGAAAAAATATGCAAAACAGGTAAAGGAAATAAGCGAACAGTACGGATTTGAACTCGATCCGATGAAGAAAATATATGAGATGTCGGTATCGGAAAAACAGACGGTGGAAATAATCAAGGCACTTTTCCGCGGCGCCGATATACTGATTCTCGACGAACCCACAGCCGTGCTTACACCGCAGGAAACAACAAAGCTGTTTGCGGTACTTCGCAAAATGCGCGACCACGGCAAAACAATCATCATCATTACACACAAGCTCCATGAGGTGCTGTCACTGTCCGACAGGGTTGCCGTTTTGCGCAAGGGCGAATATGTCGGCACGGTAAACACCGCCGAAACAAATGAAACACAGCTCACCGAAATGATGGTCGGCAAAAAAATTGCACTCAACATTGAACGAAGCGAGCCGAAAAATCCCGTGGACAGGCTGAGTATTGAAGGCATTTCGTGCATTAACCGCGAAGGTGTAAAGGTGCTCGACGATGTGTCATTTACGGCGCGTTCTGGCGAAATACTCGGAATTGCCGGAATCGCCGGGAGCGGTCAGAGAGAACTTCTCGAAGCCATTGCCGGTCTGCAGCATCTTGAAACAGGAAAAATTCTCTACAACAACCCCAAGAGCAACGAAGTGGAAAACCTGCGCGACAAAACCCCGATGCAGATACGCGAAGCCGGAGTGCGGCTTGCATTCGTTCCCGAGGACAGACTCGGAATGGGACTTGTGGGCAACATGGATATAGTGGACAACATGATGCTGCGCAGCTATCGCAAGGGAAAGAGCGTATTTTTGGAAAGACGCGCGCCGAAGTCGCTTGCCGACGAAATAATAGACAGACTCGACGTGTCGACTCCGGGAGCCAACACACCGGTTCGCAGACTGTCGGGCGGAAATGTTCAAAAGGTGCTTGTGGGCAGAGAAATAGCGTCCGCCCCCACCGTGCTCATGGCGGCATATCCAGTTCGCGGACTCGACATTAACTCATCATACACAATATACAATCTGCTCAATGAGCAAAAGGAAAAAGGCGTAGCCGTTATATTTGTCGGCGAGGATCTCGATGTACTCGTTGAACTGTGCGACAGAATCCTTGTTATCGGCAGCGGCAGAGTTACGGGCGTTGTGGACGGAAGAAACACCACAAAAGAAGAAATCGGACTGCTTATGACAAAATCGGCTTATCACGAACAAACGAACGGAGGCGAAGCGTGCAATGAGTAACACAACAATAAAATTTAAGGAACCGCGATTCCATATTGCAAAACGCGACGCCATCGTGTGGTGGAAAGCATGGATAATCCGTATTGTTGCCGTCACGGCGGCGCTTGTTGTGTGCGGATTGGTAACGCTCTCGCTGACCGGGCTCAACCCTATCAGCGTGTACGCAACAATGTTTGATGGTGCGGTCGGAACATCACGCAGAATATGGAATCTGATGCAGAATGTCGCGATACTCCTTTGCATATCGCTTGCGGTAACACCGGCATTCAAAATGAAATTCTGGAACATCGGTGCCGAAGGTCAGGTGCTCATCGGTGGACTGGCAACGGCGGCATGCATGATTTTCCTCGGCGGAAAGCTGCCCATGCCGATACTGCTTGTAATAATGACGGCGGCGAGCATTGCCGCAGGTGCAATCTGGGGACTTATCCCGGCAATATTCAAAGCCAAATTCAGGGCGAATGAAACACTGTTCACACTGATGATGAACTATATTGCAATTCAGCTTGTTGCATTCTACACACTGGAATGGTCGGTGCCGAAAGGCTCGGGAACACCGCGCACGCTGGATATGGGACAGCTGCCGATAATCGGCGGATACCCGTATTTGCTTAATATCCTTGTGGTGGCGCTCATTACCGTGCTTATGTACATCTATCTGCGCTACAGCAAACACGGCTACGAAATATCGGTTGTCGGCGAAAGCGAAAACACCGCGCGCTATATCGGTATAAATGTTAAAAAAGTCATTACCCGGACAATGCTTCTTTCCGGAGCAATTTGCGGAATTGCCGGTCTGCTGCTTGTTGCAGGCACCGACCACTCGCTCAAGAGCGACACTGCGGGCGGACGAGGATTTACGGCGATAATGGTATCGTGGCTGGCAAAATTCGATCCGATATTTATGATACTCACATCACTTTTGATAGTGTTCCTCGAAAAGGGAGCGTCGAAAATTTCCGAGGTGTTCCGCCTGAACGACTCGTTCTCCGACATCATTACGGGAATAATCATCTTCTTTATTATCGGCAGTGAGTTCTTTATTAACTATACTATAAAAACATACAGCGAGGAGGGTTCCAAATGATAGCTACAATCATACAGCGTGCCGTTATGCAGGGTATTCCGCTGCTCTACGGTTCAACCGGCGAAATACTCACGGAAAAATCAGGTCACCTTAACCTCGGTATTCCGGGAATAATGTATGTGGGCGCAATCAGCGGTGTCGCAGGAGCGTTTTTGTACGAACAATCCGCCGGCAGTGCGGTCAACCCGTGCCTCGGAATACTTATTCCGCTTTTTGCATGCATCATAGGCTCTCTGCTTATGGGACTGATATATTGCTTTTTAACGGTTACCCTCCGCGCAAATCAGAATGTAACCGGTCTTGCGCTCACAACATTCGGTATCGGAATAGGTAACTTTTTCGGCGGTTCACTCATCACGATTACAAAAAGTGATGTTCCGTCAATATCGCTCAGCACAACAAGCAAGCTGTTCAAAAAGGCTCTGCCCTTTGCCCATAAGCTCGGCGGATTCGGTGACGCACTGCTGTCATACGGATTTTTGGCATACCTTGCAATTGTAATTGCGCTTTTGGCATCATATATGCTGAATAAGACGCGAATCGGTCTGCATCTGCGTTCCGTCGGTGAAAGCCCCGAAACAGCCGACGCTGCCGGAATAAACGTTACGGCGCTTAAATACATTTTTACATGTCTCGGCAGCGCCATTGCCGGGCTCGGCGGACTTTACTATGTAATGGACTACGCAAACGGCGTGTGGTCGAACAACGCATTCGGCGACCGCGGCTGGCTCGCTATAGCTCTTGTAATATTCTCGCTCTGGAAACCGAGCGTAAGTATTCTCGGCTCGATACTCTTCGGCGGACTGTATGTTATACCGACATACATCCCCGATATATCGGTTAATGCAAAGAAGCTTTTTGAAATGCTTCCGTATGCCGTTACAATCGTGGTGCTGATACTCACCAGCGTTCGGAATAAAAAGGAAAACCAGCCGCCTGCAGCACTGGGATTACCTTATTTCAGAGAAGAACGGTAGAACCATAGCTCAAAGAGTGAAGTGTGGAGTGTGAAGAGCGGAATTTTCACACTCCATTTTTAAAATGATTTATTTAATTCGGGATGCGTAATTAGGAATTTAAATCATACGATTGCGATTACTGCGGAACGACACACCTCAAAATCAAATTATTGAAAAATGGCTGATTGAATTGCAAAATAAATTCAAAATAACAATAGATAAATTTGCAATTATGCCCGATCACGTTCATTTCGTGTTGATTATAGATTCGGAACGACACGCAGGTCGTTCCCTACCGGATATGATGCAATGGTTTAAATCTATGACGACAAACGAATATATAAAAATGGTTAAAAAGCATGTATTAAAACCGTTTAAACAACACCTTTGGCAAAAATCATATTATGACCGTATTATACGCAATGAAGATGATTATGCATCAAAATGGATTTACACAGAAAATAATCCCATAAAAAGCTTGGAATGATATATGCGGAACGACACACAGGTCGTTCCCTACGGTGCGCGTGGCATACGATTGCTGTTAAACATAAAAGGAGAAAAAACAGATGATAGGTATAATCGGAGCAATGGATATAGAAACCGAAGGCTACAAAAAAGCAGCGGGGAACATGAGTGTCCGCCGCATAAGCGGAATAGACTTTGTAACCGGGAAAATCTGCGGCAAGGACGTGGTATTTGCCGAAGGCGGATGCGGAAAAGTAAATGCGGCAATATGCGCCGAGGCTATGATACTTGCCTTTTCGCCGGAAATAATAATAAATTCAGGAGTTGCCGGCGGACTCGACAAACGCCTTTCCGTAGCCGATATCGCAGTGGCAAACAGCGTTGTTCAGTACGATATAGACATAACGGCTTTAGGTGAAGAACCGGGACTGATTTCTAAAATAAACAAAGTGCATATTAACTGCGACAAGCGCGCATGCGAACTGCTCGCAGCAGAAGCTGCGGCAATAGACGGCACAACGGTCGTTGTGGGGACAATTGCAACCGGAGATACATTTTTGTCCGACGACAACAGAAAACGGTATATTTCATCACAATTCGGCGCCGTGGCAGGCGAAATGGAGAGCGGAGCTATCGGACATGTCTGCTTCGCAAACAACGTTAAATTCGGCATTATCCGCGCTATATCCGACAACGCGGACGGCTCGGCTCCAAAATCATATATCGCGTTTAAACGAACCGCCGCTGACAAAACAATCCGCATTGTAACAGAGTTTATTAAAAAATATTAATCGGACGAAAAAACATAGTCAAAATACGCTTTTTTCGCACTGTGCATGTGCGTGCGCGATATTTTAACAAGCCTTCCGTCCAAAAGCCGGAAGCTGTCACCGTCTATGGAATCAATGCAGCTTGTGTTCACCAAAAAACTCTTGTGACACCTGCAAAATCCGTGCTCGGATAAATATTCTTCATAGTCGGTCAGCTTTGCCGACACAGAAATGCTTTGCCCTCCGGAGAGGTAAAATATAACCTTTCGGAGATTGCTCTCAAGATAGCATATGTTCGACAGCAAAATATCCGTCTCCACACCGGAATACATAACCGTTATGTATTCCTTCTTTTTGTTTTGCGGAGCTATCCTGCCGAGACACGCACTAAGCTGCGCGGCATCTACGGGTTTTAGCAAATAGTCGAACGCAAAAACGCGGTAACTCACAACACCGAATTCCTCGCTGGACGATAAAAATATTATCGGTGTGTTTCTGTCGGTCTCGCGGATAATAGCCGCAGTGTCTATCCCATTTATCGCCGGCATAATTATGTCCATTATAATGATGTCATACGGCTTGGCGGCGTGACTGTCCGCAAGCAGACGTCCGTTATCAAATTCATCTGTCTGCACATCGGGATACATGTCCGCTATCATAGTTATAACACGCTGTCTGTCTGATCTGGCATCATCACATATTGCTATTCTCATGATTTGATTCCTTTCCAATATTTTTATGGTTTGCATGATTCGGTTTTTGCGGTTGCAAGCGGAACGACACACAGGTCGTTCCCTACGAATTTCTTGCGCCGGATGCGGAATTTGTCTCCATGAACAAATACCCCCTATCCTCCGTTTCCTTTACCGTTGCGTCAACGTTACCGCTGCTGTCCGAAAGCGTGTAGTAATCGTCACCGTCGCCGGTGTAACCAGAGATATACAGCTGCTCAAACATACCGCGTTCGTTGTTCCATGCATATATCCTGTCAAACCCGGTAAGCCTGAGTGCGTCGGCATTCCAGCGCACATGATACACGCTGTCCGTGTACTCAATGGGAACAATTCCGCCCGGAGTCCGCTTTCGGCGCAGATGAGTGAGGAATCCCTGAAAAGCCCAGTCGCTGGATATCACCCCGGAGACGTGCTCGTGATATTTGGCAGTAATCGTGCCTTTGTCGGCACTGTTTATAAGCAATGCTGTGCGCTCGCCGTCGCGAATTTCATCGAGCGGAATCTGCTGCACCACGGCATTGCCGATTTTGCGGTCAAACTCGTTTACAGCCTTGTAGTCGTGCATTTCCGAAACGGATGACGCGGCAAAAACAAATGCCATAACAAATGCCGCCACACCTGCCGCGCGCCTGCTTCCCAAAAAAACACGCGTAAAAATCATATCAAAAATTATTGCAATACCCACATATGACGCAAGGATATTGCGCAAACAAAAATACGGGTTGTCTATTATAAAAAACAGCGACACCGGCGCGGCTGCCGCAACAAGCGCGCAAAACAGCGTGAACCCTGCATTGCGTACGCGCGGCGGTTCGCAATCCTCTTTGCGGACACACAGAACATATGCACCCGCTCCCACGGCAATGCATCCGAAAAGCGACAGAATCTTTTTTTGCGAAAGCATAATCCAAATTCCGCGCACAAACCCCTTGAATGTAATTTCCGCCGGAACGGAAACAAATGCCGACACAAACTGCACCGACAAATTGCGCAGAAACTCCACATAGAACGGTGTAAACGACGGCATAACAATTTTCATTCTGCCGGCAAGCGCCGAATCGTCCGAGGCCTTAAATGCAAAGGTTATGCCAATGTATATCGCGGCATTGGCAAGAGTTATAAGATTTATAAGCAGACTCTTTTTGCTGTTTTTGAACTCCAAAATGCTCAATCCGAAAGCAAGCACAAATGCGATAATGAGTATCTGCTCGTACAGACAAGATGCAAGCAATTGAAAAATCCAAAAAAGCACTGCATTTAAAATCTTTTTCGTACTGAAAAATTCACTCAGAAAATACACCGACGCCGCCGTGAAAAATAATCCCACAACAACGCGCGACGATGCCGAAACCCAATACGCACCCTCAAAGAAAAAAGGCATCAGCGAATAGAACGTGACAAACATTACGCCGGTACCGAAATATTTTGAAAAAACGCGGAGAAACAAAACCGCCGACAGAGCATACATTGCCGAAATAAGCACAACGCCCCAAATCATATGATTAAAAAAATACCCCCACACATAGAGGTCAAATATCCCGGCGAGCGGACGCGAACTGAGCAGTCCCTGCGCAAGAATAAGCCCCCAATGCAAGCCGGCATTATGGTAATTGCTATATTGAATGTAGTCGTCAAGCTGCGGATAATATTTAAATCCGAAGCATGTAAACCGAATAATCAGCGCCGCAAAAACGTACAAAAAAACCGCGGCGCAGTATCTGTTTTCCCTGTTTTTATCGTTTAGTAAATTATTTTTCATTTCCGGCTCCTTTTTTTGCAAAAGCAAAGAATCTCTGCCCGGTGTAGTTGAGCAGTGTAAACAAAACCATTCCGGTGAGCATTGCAACATTCGTGCGCAGCTTTTCGCCGGCGCCGCTCATAATAACAAGCATTGCCCTCTTTGCAATCCCGTATGCCAGAAAATAGCAGACGGCAATATTGAGTGCAAAACGGAGCACCTGCGAAAACGACGTGTCTTGGCATGAAAATGTGAAATATTTGTTCAGAAAGAAACTGAGAATACTTGTGAGAAAATAGTTTGCCGCAGATGATACCCAGTACGACAACCCCAGAAAGTTGTACGCGGTAAACATTATCGTTGTGCCGACTATCGTGTTCACAACACCAACCATGGCAAACCGTATAAATGTGCTTTTGAGCAGTTTATCTATCATTTGATTTCTCCCCGCATTTTTCTGCTATTATATACTTCGGGCGGTCTTTGAGCTCATTGTACATCTTGGAAATATAGTACCCGATAATGCCGAGAAACATAAGCACAACACCGCTTGTGAAAAACTGCGCCGCAACTATACCGAGCATTCCTGCCGCACTGCCGGATTTAAATATTGCAGTCACAGCCATAATCACCGCCGCCGACGCAAAAATAAATCCTGCCGTGAGCGCCCAGACCATGGGAGCACCCGAAAAAGATGTGATGTTGTTTATTGCGTACTTTGTAAGCGACTTTGCCGACCATTTTGTCGTGCCGCCGGCACGCTCGCGCACCTCAAATTCCACGCTGCCGGTTTTGAACCCTATCCACGACGACAGCGCACGGAAAAACGAATCTTTTTCGTCCATTGTAAGGAGCACATCCACTGCGCGCCTGTCAAGAAGTTTGAAATCCGACGCACGCGACATGTCTATACCGATGAGCGAACCCATTACGGAGTAGAATGTCTTTGCGCACAGCCTGTGCAGTGCCGACTCCTTTCCCCTGTCGGTCTTGACTCCCTCGACAACCTCGTACCCCTGTTTCCAGAGGTCGTACATTTCAAGTATCTTTTCCGGCGGATGCTGCAAGTCGCAGTCTATCACAACAACACACTCGCCGCGCGCCTCGGCAAGACCTGCGGCAATTGCCGCTTCTTTCCCGAAATTGCGTGAAAAACGAACAGCGCGCACCTCATCATACACAGCGCACGCAAGCTCAATTTCTTCCCATGTTCCGTCTTTTGAACCGTCGTCCACAAACACCACTTCAAAGGTCATTCTGCCGCGAAACAAGCCGCAAAAAACCTTTGCAGCCTCGGAAATATTTTCTTTTTCGTTGTATGCCGGCACAACAACCGACATGGATACCGTTTTATCCGACTTATTCATAAAAACCTCCAAGACGCGCCTATTCGGAATATATCTCGCAGATACTGTCCTTTTTGCAAACGCACAAACGCACATCACTGCCGGGAACAATACCGTTTTTGCAAAGTAAATCCTCCGACGCGCAGTACGCTTTTTCATAGGTGTTGTTTTGGTCGCTCAAATGCCCGAGTCCGATTCCGACAGTGCCGTTTTTTGCAAGGTGAAGAGCAAGCAGCGCTCCGCTGTCGTTTGACAAATGCCCTGCCGACGACAAAATGCGCCTTTTTAATACATACGGATACGCTCCGCATTTGAGCATTTCTATATCGTGATTTGATTCTATAAGCGCTGCACGGCAGCCGGTGAGAGCCTCTACCATTTCATCGGTCACACAGCCGGTATCGGTTGTAATGCCGAATCTTTTGCCATCCATTTCCACAACATACCCCACGGATTCCGCCGAATCGTGCGGTGTGCGGAAAGAATGTATTTTTGCCGAGCGAAGATTAAAACTGCTGCCAGAATCCGACACCTTGATAAGCGAATCCGAAAGGCACGGCGCGCTCCTTTTTACAAATGCCATCGTGCGCCCGTTGGCATACACCGGAATTGAATATTTTGTGCACATAACGCGTATTCCGGATATATGGTCGGAGTGCTCATGCGTAACGAGCACTGCGTCTATTTCTTCGGGTGAAACACCTATTTCACCGAGCGCACGCACCGTGCGCGCCGCACTAACACCCACATCCACAAGAATGTTTGTGTCGCCGTCCGAGATAAATGTGCAGTTGCCGCTGCTGCTGCTGAATAATGTGCAAAACCTAATCATCTATTCTCCTTATATCCGCGCCGACGGCAGACAGCTTTTCCACAATATGTTCATATCCGCGGTCTATGTGGCGCAGACCGTCTATGCGCGTTTCGCCGTCACACGCGAGAGCCGCAATAACCATGCTGGCTCCGGCACGCAAATCCGTTGCCGTTACATCGCCAGCAACAAGCGGCGCTCCGCCGGCAATAACGGCGCGTTTGCCGTCCACGGTTATCTTGGCATTCATTTTTTTGAGCTCGTCTATATACTGGAATCTGGAATCCCAGACTCCCTCTGTTACAATACTTGTCCCGTTCACAGTGGTGAGCATAACCACCGCCTGCGGCTGCAAATCAGTCGGAAAACCGGGGTACGGCATTGTTTTTATGTTAATTGCGCTGATAGGCCCCTTTGTGTAAACACGCACTTCCTCGTCACCTTCGTCTATTCCGAATCCCATTTCCAGGAATTTTGCCGTTATTGCCTCAAGATGCTTGGGGATGACGTTTTTTACAATCACATCGCCGCGCGTTGCCGCCGCCGCAAACATATATGTTCCGGCTTCTATCTGGTCGGGAATAATGGAATATGTTCCTCCGATAAGGTACGGAACACCCGTTATTTTGATAACATCCGTTCCGGCACCGCGTATCTGTGCGCCCATTGAGTTAAGGAAGTTCGCCAGGTCTACAACATGCGGCTCCTTTGCGGCGCTCTCCAGAACAGTTCTGCCCGGCGCAAGCACTGCCGCAAGAATTGCGTTTATTGTGGCGCCCACGCTCACAACGTCGAAATACACATTGCCGCCGCGCAGTGAAACACCGTCTATTTTAACGAATCCGTCATCCTCGGCTATGCTGCAGTTGAGGTAGCGGAATGCCTTAAGGTGCTGGTCTATCGGGCGAACGCCGAAATTGCATCCTCCCGGAGGCGGTACATGCGCATTGCGGAATCTCCCCACAAGCGCACCCATGAGGTAGTACGACGCACGCATCTTGAGCGCAAGTTCGGGATCTGCCACATAGGTCTTTAAATTGGTGGAATCTATTACAAGTGTGTTCATATCCGGCTTTTCCACCTTGGCGCCCAGCGAAATAATCATCTTTACAATACTGTCCACGTCGCTGATATCCGGGACGTTTTCTATCCTGCATACTCCCTTTACAAGGAGAGCTGCCGGAATAATTGCAACAGCGGCATTTTTTGCACCGCTGATATTAATTTCTCCCCTTAGGGGCTTTCCACCCTTTATAAGCAGTTTTTCCATAACATCCTCTCTTTCGGCTATTCTTCTTCCCAGTTATGGAACACGTTCTGAACGTCGTCGTTGTCTTCAAGGCTCTCGAGCAGTTTCTCCATCATCAGAATATCGTGCTCATCCGTAAGCTTAACATTTGTCTGCGGAATCCTTTCCACCTCTGCCGATTCAAAGCTGTAACCCTTTTCCTCCAGCGAATCGCGCACGGCACGGAAATCCTCCGGTGCGGTGGAAATTTCGTAAAATTCTCCCTCTGCCGAAAAATCGTCCGCTCCGCTGTCGAGCGCGTCCATCATGAGCGATTCCTCGTCCACCGAGTCGGATTTTGCCACAACAATTATTCCCTTTTCGTCAAACATCCAGCCGACAGAACCCGTTGTGCCGAGGTTTCCTCCGAATTTGTCGAAATAATGGCGAAGGTCTCCGGCTGTGCGGTTTCTGTTGTCGGTAAGCGTCTCCACGATAACGGCAACGCCGCCGACGCCGTAACCTTCGTATGTAATATCTTCGTAGTTGTCGCCGCTCTGATCTCCGGCAGCCTTTTTTATCACACGCTGAATATTGTCGTTCGGCATGTTGTACGAACGTGCCTTTGCAATGGCGTCTTTGAGCCTGCCGTTTGTTTCGGGATCGGCTCCGCCCGCTTTTGCCGCAACGGCTATCTCTCTGCCCATTTTGGTAAATATCTTGGCTTTTTGCGCGTCGGATTTCTCTTTTTTATGTTTAATGTTATTCCACTTGGAATGTCCGGACATGGTTATATACCTCCAATGATAATATAAATCAAAAATTTTTACTCTTAATTATATCCTATTTTACATGCGCTTGTCAAGTATTATAATGTTCTTATTTCACACGGGAGGAATAATTGATTCATAATGCATAATTCATAATGCATAATTTGTGCGGAAAATTGCCCCTCCGGCGAACGGTATTGAAAGTGAGCAGCTGACACAATCAGCGAAGAAAATTAATTGTCGCGCAAAATCGGCATTGCATATAATTTTTCCCCTGTTGCAGTGCCGATTTTAGCCGAACCGCGGCGCAATAATTTCGCGCCCTTTCGGCGGCGCGTTTCAATTAATTTTCGAGCTGTTTTGTGCCCTGCAAACTTTCACAGCCGCGAGCCGGAGGAGAAATTTTCAGAATATTTTAAGTTCTGTATATTACAGTATGGAAAACAGCGCAAAAATGTGTTATATTGTAGTGTGAGGTGTTAAAACAATGAAAATACTTGTGGTTGAAGATGAAAAAATGATTTCGGACGCAGTGTGCAAAATACTCGGCGACGCGGGATATTATACCGATGCCGTGTATGACGGCGAAGACGCGCTTTATTATATTAATGAAGCAAAATACGACCTTATTATATTGGATATCATGCTGCCGCTCATTGACGGAACGTAGATTCTGAAAAGGGTGCGTTCAGCCGGGAACAGCACACCGATACTCATGCTCACGGCGAAAAATACAATTCCAGACAAGGTTCTCGGACTCAACAGCGGCGCGGACGATTACATGACAAAACCCTTTGACGCCGATGAGCTTTTGGCACGCGTGGGCGCACTCACACGGCGGACGGGGAATATTATAATCGGAAAAATCAATTTCGGCGACTTGAGCCTTGACCTGAATACGGCAATTCTCTCCTGCGGCGAAAGCTCGATTCAGCTCACAAAAAAAGAATTCAGCGTTCTCAAAATACTGCTCGCCAACCCGAACATGACGATGACCAAAGAAAACCTTATTGTAAATATATGGGACGACGATTCCGACACGACCGAAAACAATGTTGAGGCATACATATCTTTTATACGGAAAAAAATCAGATATCTGGGCTCGAAAGTACAAATAAAAAATACACAGGGAATCGGCTACAGACCGGAATATACGGAGGGTGACGCAAAATGAGTGAATACAAAAAAAGCTTTGTAAAATCAAATCTTCTGCTCATCGGACTTGTGCTTTTGATAATGAACACCGTAATCGCGGTGTACTCATATCACACAAGCGTAAATGAGCTGAAAATGGCAATGAAGCAGCGAATAGAGCCGTTTAATACCATTCGGAACATTCTCAGAGACCGTCCGACGGAAAACAACGGTGTGCCGCCCGAAAACGGCGGCAGCGGCAATGCACCGTCAAATGATGAAACTCCGCCGGAGCGGCAGAATAATTTTAATCCGAGACCGCCGATGCGAAATATTCCCGAAAACGTTTCTCCGGAAAAATATTCAAAATCCGTGTACGTGTTCTTTTACAACATCAACGAAAATAACGTGTCGGTTATTTCAAAAGACGAGCTGGAAAACAATAACGAACTTTTGGCAACCGCGCAAAAAATATATGCGCAGAAAAGTGATTTCGGTGTTTTGAAATCGGAAAATTTATACTATTACAAACAATCCTCACCAAACGAACTGAAAATTTCGGTTGCGAGCAGAAACTTTATCCTGTTTTCAATGCTCAAACTTTTCGCAGTACTTCTGCTGATATTCGTTTTTGCAATGCTGATTTTTTACTGTATCAGCAAAAGTCTCGCAGACCGCGCCGCAAAACCGCTTGAAGAAGCAATAGCAAGGGAAAAACAGTTTATAACCGACGCGTCTCACGATTTGAAAACACCGCTGACCGTAATCCTTTCCAATGCCGATATTCTGAGCCGAAACAAAACATGCTCCGTTTCCGAAATGTCAAAATGGATTGACGGCACAAAACAGGCGGCAATCAACATGAGGGAACTCATTGAACAAATGCTCGTTTTGTCGGAGAGCGAGACAAAAACCGAAATAAAAAAAGAGGATGTCAATATTTTCGACATTGCCGAACAAAACGCACTCGTTATGGAATCAGTTGCGTATGAAAAAGGCGTTGATTACAAAACCGATATACAGCCCGGCATAATTGTAAAGGGCAATGCGGATTATGCAAAACGCATTGTTGCTTCGCTTATCGACAATGCGATAAAATACGAACCGCACGGCGGATGTATCTGCATTTCGCTGAGCGAGGGCAAAAAAGACGTTTGCTTTACCGTTCTGAATAAAACAAGCGTTATTCCGAAAGAAGATACCGCACATATATTCGAAAGATTTTACCGCACCGACAAATCGCGCCGTGCCGACGGAAGTCACGGACTCGGACTGGCTATTGTGAAAAATTTAACCGAGCTTTCGGGCGGAAAAATCGAGGTATCGAGCAGCGAAACGAACGGCACAAAATTCACCGTTAGACTGCCGAAATAAATTTTTTTGAATTTTTTGATTCTTTCAGAATTTTTTAAGAATTATCAGTATAATTAAAATCACCGAAAGGAAAAAGCGAAAGATAACACAATAAATTTCAAAACCGAGGTGACGGACATTATTATGGCAATTGAAGTATTTAACCGATACGAACACAAGTATATACTCGATAGGGCAACGTTTGAAAAAGTTATAAAAATCATGGATAGGCATATGATTCCGGACGCATACAACAAGAATCACACACCGTATACCATTGCAAATATCTATTTTGACACTCCCGACGATTATCTTATCAGAACTTCACTCGCAAAACCGCCGTATAAAGAAAAGCTGCGGCTGCGCGCCTACGGAGTGCCGGACGCAGATTCAAAGGTGTTTCTTGAAATAAAAAAGAAATTCCGCGGAATCGTTAACAAACGCAGAACAACGCTGAAATTAAACGAGGCATATGATTTTCTCTCGTCGGGAAAGCCGCCGCTGCCAAAGGAATATATGAACATTCAGGTACTGCGCGAAATCGAATACTTTCTGAAAATTTGCAATCTGTCTCCAAAGCTGTACCTCGCCTACGACAGAATTGCGTATTTTGAAAAAAACAACAATGACCTGCGGATATCCTTTGATATGAATATACGCTCAAGGCGCAGTGATTTGGCACTTGAAAAAGGTGATTACGGCGAACTGCTTTTCCCGAATGATGTGTACCTTATGGAAATAAAAACATCGCTCGCAAAACCGCTGTGGCTGTCGCACATGCTGACGGGATTCGGCATCGGGCGGACGAGTTTTTCGAAATACGGCACCGAGTACAAAAACATGCTTACCGGCACTGCGGAAGAATACAGAGAGGTGGTTTAAATGAACAATTTATTCAATAATATCTTAACCAATACTTCGTCCGATATTACAATAGCCTCGGCGGTTATAACAATGCTCGCGGCAATTATATTCGGCGCGGCAATCGGCTTTACTTATTACAAAACGCAGGAGGAAAACTACCAGCGGAGTATGGCGGTAACGCTTTTGATGCTCCCGGTTATACTGTCGGTAATTATTCTCTTTATCGGCAGCAACATTGCAAGAGCTTTCAGCCTTGCCGGAACACTGTCCATCATTCGGTTCCGAAGCGCGCCGGGCGATCCGAAGGATATCGGCTTTATCTTTTTTGATATTGCGGCAGGACTCGCCTGCGGCGTGGGAATGTTCGGATACGGAGCGATTTTCGTTGTGGTTTTGTGCGCGGTAATAATACTGACGGAAAAATACGGATTATTCGAAAAGAAATCCGCGCAAAAAGTGCTTAAAATAACAATCCCCGAAAATCTCAATTATCAAAATGCATTTGATGAAATTTTAAGAAAATACACAAAGCGATTTTCACTAAACGGAATAAAAACCACCGATCTGGGTTCGCTCTTTGAGCTAAACTACAGCGTGGTTATGCAAAGCGACAATGATGAACAGGAATTTATAAACGAACTGCGCTGCAGAAACGGAAATCTCAATATTATTCTCGCCGTTTCCGCACCGCCGAAAATAAAATAAGACGAGGTGATTGCAATGAAAAAATTAATCAGGGCATTTTCTGCCGCTGTATGTCTGATTGCCGTTTTGTACCTGTATACGGGAGTAAAAACCGCGGCATCGGACGATATAACGGTTGAGCTGGACGGCAAAGAGATTGAATTTGACGTCAGTCCGCAAATCATTGACGGAAGAACAATGGTTCCGCTGCGCAAAATTTTTGAAGAAATCGGCGCCAATGTAAAATGGGACAGCGACACACAAACCGTTTCGGCGCGAAAAAGTTCAAAAACGGTAACCCTTTCCATAAATTCAAACGAATTAACCGTTGATACCGGCAAAACGGACGACTCGGGAAATTCCGACGTGCAGACCGTCACACTCGATGTGCCGGCACAGATTGTATCGGGAAGAACGCTGGTTCCGGCACGCGCAATTTCAGAAAGTTTCGGCCTTGATGTTGACTGGAATGCCAAAAGCCAAAAAGTGATAATTACATCGGACAGCGACGACGACGATTCATGGAAAGAAAACGTCGGTTCAATAAATATGGACAAAATGAGCTGTGACGGCGACGGTGTTGAAATTGACGGCAATCAGATTAATATTTCGTCCGGCGGCGATTTCACCGTGACCGGAACGCTCGAAAACGGAAGTATCACAATTAATACAAAAGAAAAGGTTAAACTCCGTCTGAGCGGAGCAAAAATCACATCGGAAAACAATCCGTGCATCTATGTTGAAAACGCGAAAAAAGCGTATATAACGCTGACCGAGGGCACAAATAATTACCTCACCGCCGCAAATGCGCAAAGCGGTGCGATTTATTCAAAAGACAACCTCGAAATAAAAGGCGCGGGAAATCTTGAAATTGTATCGGAAAACGGACACGGAATAAAAGCGTCGGATAATCTGAGCATTGAAAACGGCAGTATAACGATAAATGCCGAATCGGACGGTATTCATATAAACGATACGTTCAAAATGGCGGGCGGAACGCTCGATATAACGGCTGTCGGCGACGGCATAGACTCGGAATCCATTGTTAATATTACCGGCGGAACGGTCAATATTGAAACAAACGGCACCCCGGTGAGCACGGCGCAGAGCGAAAGTCAGACTGCCGGCGAAACACCGCGCAGAGGAATGCGCGAGGAAGAATCGGGCGTTGAATTTGAAAAGTCGACAAAAGGCATAAATGCCGAGTGGATGATGTGCATATCCGGCGGTAAAATAAATATAAATTCCGCTTCTCACTCCATTCACTGTAAGGACGAAATCGAGATAAACGGCGGCAAATTCACGCTGAGTTCGGAATACGGCAAAGCCATGTCCGCCCACGGCAACCTTACCGTAAACGGCAGCGACGCAACAATAGATATCACAAAATCCACCGAGGGAATCGAAAGCAAAAATGTGCTGACGATAAACGACGGCAATATAAATGTGGTTTCGACGGATGACGCTCTTAACGCAACCGGCGGAAACAGCGGCGAAATGATGCCGGGCGGAGGTTTCGGTGGAGGAGAATTTGCACCGCCGGAGGGATTTGACAAAGACCGCGAAAACGGCGATACATCGCAGCAGCCCGGCAATCCCGGTGACGGAATGCCGCCAAACGGCGAACCGCCCGAAAAACCGGATATGTCCGAAATGCCCGATATGCCGCAAAACTGCAGCGACACGGAAAATCCGCCGCAAAGACCGCAGCAGGACGGCAGTACGAACAGCCGCCCCGGCGGCAATCCCGGCGGTGAAAACGGGAACAATATGAAAGACTGCCTTATTATCAACGGCGGCCATATCGAACTTTGCGGCGGCGACGACTGCATAGATTCAAACGGAAATCTGATAATTAACGGCGGCACGATTAAAGCCGTCAACTCAACCGGCTCATTTGCCGGGCCGTTTGCAGTCATCGATCCCGGCGGACAGACTGTGATAAGCGACAAGGCAACACTTATATTCGCCTCCGAAAAAGGTGAAGAAAAACAGCTTGACATTGAGCAAAATACCATTATCGTTTATTGCACAAGCAAACATAATTCCGGCGAGAAAATATCGGTTTCCGATTCCAACGGAAAAGTTGTGTATGAATACACGCCGAAAGGCAGTTTTGAATCGGTTATTATTGCGTCTCCAAAAATAAAAACCGGTGAAAATTACACAATAAAAATCGGCAGCGAAACCTTCAGCGCGGCTGTGTCCGACCAAACCATAGTTGTAGGAACACGCACATCGTCAAAGATGAATCGCAATTTTTCATCGCGGAAAAATCAAACGAGCGATGCATGATTTTAATGTGGAATTAGAAATTGTGCCCTCCCAGCAAAAATGGACACAAAAAAGCTTCAAAAAACGAAATGAATCGCAGTATTTCGTTAATTTACTAA
>CAKSIN010000029.1 GCA_934463115.1 uncultured Clostridia bacterium | reverse complement strand
GAAAATTGCGTGAATTGTGATAACATCGTTGTTGATTCTCCGCGGCAGGCAGTGGTAATACCCAATCACGATAAAACGTATGCCGAAAGATGCGTAACGATAAAAAGGAACGGATATATTTTGCTTGATTTCGGAAAAGAACTGCATGGCGGAATATGCATAACGGTACAATCCGCGAACGGCAGCAATGCTATGCTCGAAGCGGTGTTCGGTGAAAGTGCCATGGAAGCTCTCAGCAAAAGAGGCGAAAAAAATTCCGACAATTATCATTCAATAAGATACTGGGCAATTCCGGCGGTGGCAATGAGTACACAGGAGTTTGGAAGCACCGGTTTTCGTTTTGTAAAAATCAGCGCTGTTGATGCCGATATTACTTTGTCTTCGGTTAAAGCGGTACTGAAAATAAGAGACTTGGAATACAAGGGTTCGTTTGAATGTAACGACGGGCTGCTTAATGAAATATGGAAAACGGGCGCGTATACCGTTCATCTCAATATGCATGATTATATATGGGACGGTATAAAGCGCGACAGACTGGTGTGGATAGGTGATATGCATCCGGAAGTATCGACAATCAATGCCGTGTTCGGGAATGACAGCAGTATCATGCGGAGTCTGGATTTGATAAAAAATTTAACACCGGCGAAAAGCTGGATGAATAATATTGCCTCGTACAGTATGTGGTGGATAATAATCCAGTATGACATGTTCATGCATTGGGGAAACATAGATTACCTCGAAAAACAGAGAGAATATCTGACAGAGCTTGTTGACCGTGCCGCAGAGTGTGTGGACGGCGGATTTGAACTTGACGGGTATTTTATAGATTGGAGCAGCAAGGATACTCCGGGTGAAAAGGATGGCTGCAAATCGGTGTTTTGTATGGCATTTTGGTGTGCGGCAAGGATTTTTGAAGCACTCAGAGATGAAAAATACTCATTAAAATGTGATTGCTGTTCAAGGAAATTATCGGACGGCAAGACGTGTGCCAAAGTCAACAAAAGTACAGCGGCGCTGTCTGTCCTGTCCGGCAGAGATACCGATGATACTAAAAAAATTATTTGCGGAAATTCGGTAAAGGATATGTCATGCTTTATGGGATATTATGTTTTGCTTGCAAAGGCAAAACTCGGCAATATCGCAGATGCGCTTGATATAATCCGCGAATACTGGGGCGGTATGCTGAAAATGGGTGCCACGACATTTTGGGAGGATTTCGATATCGAATGGATGCAAAATGCCGCCGGCATTGATTGTATCACCCCGGCCGGAAAGAAAGATATTCACGGTGATTTCGGCAGATATTGCTACACAAATTTCAGACACAGTTTGTGCCACGGATGGGCAAGCGGACCTACTGCATTTTTGTCGCAGCATGTTTTGGGTATAAGACCGACATCGCCGGGGTTTAATACCGTTGCCGTAAGCAGTGATATCGGCGCACTGGAATGGGTGAGAGGAACATATCCCACACCGTACGGAAATATTTATGCGGAGCACAAAAGAAAAGGCGGCAGAATTGTTACGGAATATTGCGCACCCTCCGGTATAAAAACAAAAATAATAAATGTTAGGGAGACATACTGATATGGAACTTAAAAAAATTCCAAACGATTATCGTCCTGTACCGTTTTGGAGTTGGAATGACGAACTTGACAAAAGCGAAACAAAACGTCAGGTTCGGATTATGAGTCAAGCCGGATTAGGCGGATTTTTCATGCATGCACGCGGCGGACTGAAAACGGAATATTTGGGAAGAGAGTGGTTTGAAAATATATCTGCCGCAAAGGATGAAGCAAAAAAATGCGGAATGTATGCGTGGGCATATGACGAAAACGGCTGGCCAAGCGGATTTGGCGATGGAGCTGTTAATGGTATAGGAGAAAAATATCAGCAAAAATATTTGAGAATGTCCGGCGATAAACCGCAAAAAAATATAATATGTCACAGTGGGGATAAATGGTTTTATTATGATGTAAATCCATATTATGTAGATAATCTTGACAAAGAAGTTGTTGCGGAGTTTATAAAAAGTGCGTACCAGCCGTACTATGACAGGTATAAAAATGAGATAACGGGTTTTTTTACGGATGAGCCGCAGATATCTCGCGATGGCATACCGTGGAGCTTCGTCTTTGAAGGAGAATACTTCAAAAGATATGCCGAGGATATTACCGAGCATCTTGAAGAATTGTTTCTTCCGATTTCAAATTATAAGGAAACAAGAATAAAATTCTGGAAAATGGTCACAGAGCTTTTTTCAGAAGCATTTTTTAAACAAATTTTCGATTGGTGCAAGAGGAACAGTTTAAAACTCACGGGGCATCTGGTATTGGAGGAAAGCCTGTTGAGTCAGCTTACAACAAATGGCGCTTGTATGCCGCATTATGAATATTTCAGCATTCCCGGGGTTGACTGGCTCGGCAGAAAAATATACGATTGTCTAACCGCAAGACAAGTATCATCAGTGGCACAGCAACTTGGCAAAACGCATGTCTTAACAGAATCATTTGCATTATGCGGACACAATGTGAGTTTTGACGAATTAAAGGGAATATATGAATGGCAGGCTGTGCGCGGAATAAACTTGCTCTGCCAGCATCTGGAAGGATACTCTTTGCGCGGCATAAGAAAGCGAGATTATCCGCCGGCAGTATACTATCAACAACCGTGGTGGGGCGAATATAAGTACCTTATGGATGTTCTGTCACGCGAGGGGATGATTTCAGCTATCGGAAAGAGTTCGGCAGATATTTTGGTTATTCATCCTCAAACGACTGCGTGGAGTCTTTATGACAACAACAAAAATGACGGTCTTGATGAACTCAATGATGAGTTTTTATCTTTCATAAAAAAACTTGAGGAAAAACACGTTATGTTTCATTTGGGCGATGAAATTATATTGGAGCGTCATGCAAGGGTTGACGGAAACAAAATTATTGTTGGAAATCAAACATATTCATGCATATTAAACCCATGCGGCAGGGAGCTTTTGCAGTCAACAAAAAAACTATTAAAACAGTTTTCTGACAATGGCGGTAAGATAGATGTTGACATAGCCGAAAACAATGTGATTGACAGAACGGATATAATGTATTCTTGCTGCGAATTTGATGGAATAAAGATGCATTTCTTTGTGAACTCGTCTGCCGAATCAAAAAAAGCCAATATAAATGTCATCGGGAAAAAATTTAATATATTCACCGGTGAATTTGAAAACTTTACGCATAATTATGAATTTGAACCGTGGGGCAGCCTTATTATTGCTGAGTGTAAAACAGAAAAAAACAGAAGAAAGAAAAAAACTTTGGTATATTTGCCAAACAATTGCAAAGTTGAAAATTGCACAGAAAATATACTTGTTTTGGACAGGTGTGATTATTATTTTGACGGTGTGATACAAGAAAAAAACGGATATGTACTGAATATAGCCGAGAGGGCAAACAGGCTTGAAAGAAAAGTTAATATAAAGCAGTGCTATTTCGTCAATGCCGAATATGTCCCTGATGAAATTTACCTTGTGTGCGAGACACCGGAAATTTTTTCAATATCGGTAAACGGGCAGGACGTTGAAAGTTCTCCAATGGGATATTTTTGCGACAAAAGTTTTAAAAAAATTGATATTTCGGGACTTTTGCACAAAGGTAAAAACGTTATTGAATTTATCAGCAATTTCAAGCAGTCGAATGAGTTTTACAAAAAGCTGAAAAAAGCTTATGAGTTTGAGGGAGAAAAAAATAAACTTGCATATGATATGGAGATTGAGGCTGTTTGCCTTATAGGAGATTTCGGAGTCCGGACTGACGGGGTGTGGGAAGAACTTTCAAATAATGCACATAGATATTGCGGAGAGTTTGTACTGACAAAGCCTAACAAGACTCTATCAGTTAAAAGTATTGAAAAACAAGGATTTCCGTTTTTTTGCGGAAGGATAACAATTGAAGCGGAAATAAATATCGCAGAAGAAAATCCTACTTTAAGGTTGGAACGCAAGGGCATTAATGTTGTAAAAATCCGGATAGGTACTAAGGAAAAAGTCCTGATAACGGGAAATGAAATAAATTTAAACGATTTTGCGGAGCGCGGCAAAACAACGGTGCATGTAACTTTGATAAACAATCTCAGAAACATGCTTGGACCGCATCATTTAGCGCAAGGAGAGTGCTTTGCTGTATCGCCGAAGAGCTTTTATAAGGAAAAATGTGTTTGGAGAACAAATCACTTTGAGGAATGGGATGACAATTACTGTTTTGCGGAAATGAGCATATAATTAAATTTACAGGGAGAGAAAAACTATGAATTCAATAAATAACAAAATTATATATCAGATAGCATTACGAACATTTACACCTGAGGGTACACTTAATGCTGCAAAGGATCTGCTGCCGTATGTGGCATCGCTTGGCGTAGACATCGTGTATGTTTGCCCTTTTTATGCTGCCGAGGACGATCCTGACAGAAGTACATGGAGTATCAGACAGATAGAATCAAATACAAATAATCCTAAAAATCCGTATAAAATGTCAGATTATTTTAATGTAGATTCTGAGTACGGTACAAATGAGGATTTAGTAGATTTTGTTGACGAGGCTCATAAAAACGGTCTCTTGGTTATGTTTGATTTAGTGTATTTGCACTGTGGAAAGTCGGCTGTATTTATTGATAAGCATCCTGATTTTGTAGAAAGAAATGATGACGGAACTGTGCGCGTTCCGGATCGCTGGCCTTTTGCAAGGCTTAATTTTGAAAATGAAGAACTTCGCAGCTATCTCGTTAAAAATATGGAGCTGTTGTTGACAAAGTACAATGCAGATTGTTTTCGATGTGATGTCGGTGACAGTGTACCACTTGATTTTTGGCGAAATTCATTTGGCCGTCTTAAAAAGATTAACCCACATCTGATTACGCTAAATGAAGGTGTTATTCCCGAATACATAGACGATGTTTTTGATATGGGGTATGATTTTGAGTGGAATACACTTATGATAGATGTATTTGCAAAAGACAAATCTGCTGCTGAACTTAAGAACAATTATTTTGCCGAAAGAGAAAAATATGGTGATAATGTCAAAAAGCTTATTCGCACAATAGATACTCACGACGTTGCGAGCGACAGCGGACTTGACAGAAACGAGATTATTATGACTTCACGCGGCGTCGAGGCTGCTTTGGTTATAACAAACACTTTTGACGGAACAGCTTTTATGTGGAATGGGTATGATGTGTGCGATAATGCCGAAAACAATATGTTTTCAAACCGTATGTATGGCAGAAGGAGCGCATTGAACTGGTCGAGAGCGTTTACGGCTGATGGGATTCGCAGGCACAAATTTATCAGAGAAATTCACAGACTGCATCATAAAAATGATGCTGTTGTAAATGGAAAGATTTGTTGGATAGATAATAATGCGCCGGATGAAGTGGTATCGTACATAAAAAAGTCGGATAAACAGTCAATTGCGGTTGTGGTAAATACAAAAAACAAAACAGTAAGTACCGAATTGACGAAAAAAATTAACCTGTCAAAAATTCTTATGAGCAGTAATGCTGCGGCCGACGGTGTAAAATTAGATATGAATCCGTATGGATACATAATTGCGGAATTATAGGATTGGAGAATAAATATATGAAAAATTATACGGTAAAACTTAACGGCAATGTTGTCCCGGTTTATGATGCAAGAGTATCGGCTATGCCATTCAACAAGGTTTGGGATGGCGCACAACGCTCAAAATCGCAGACGGAGATTGCATATTTTGTATCCGTCGATATTGACAAGCCGTCATGTCTCGAAATAGAACTGAATTTTGAATTTGAAAATTACAAAATACGTCCTATTGAACTTGTTTATGAATGCACCAAATTCGATAAGAAGCTAAACATAAATATAGACAGACCGATGCAGTTTACTTTAGAGACGAATGGTTCACACGAGGCACTTCACATTTTTGTGAATGCAAAATCAAAATCCCCCGATATATCTGATGAAAATTTGGTTTACTTTGGTCCGGGGGAACATACGGCGGGCATCATATGGGTTAATTCAGGTCAAACCGTGTATATGGATGATGGAGCGGTTGTGCATGGAATGATATATGCAAAAGATGCAAATGATATCAAAATACTTGGACGCGGAATACTTGATTCTTCAAGATATTGCAGGGCAAATGATCCTATGAATGACGGAACAATAGCGGATATTTTGAGAAATAACGGTGTCCGCGAGGATTTTGCCGGGACAGGTCCGATATATTCTAATATGGTTTTGTACAATTGCAAAAATGTTTATGTTGAGGGAATTGTTTTGCGGGATTCCATGTTTTGGTCTGTAATAATCAGAAACGGCTGTGAGAATATTACGCTGGATAATATCAAAATCATCGGTCAGTGGCGATACAATTCTGATGGGATAGATATCTGTGCTTCAAAAAATGTTATTGTTAAAAACAGCTTTATACGTTCGTTTGATGATTGTTTTGTTGTTCGCGGACCGTACTTGCCCGATGAAACGCAGAATGCAGAAAATATTGCAATAGAAAATTGTGTTTTGTGGTGTGATTGGGGCAAGGCGTTTGAGGTATGGTGCGGTGACAAACCCGGCACTATACGTAATATATCGCATAAGAATAATTATATTATTCATTTAAGTATGATAGCAATGAGCATTACAGCATGGTTCGGAAGCATTGACACTGTAGCCGAAAATTTGTGCTATGAAAATATTTTTATAGACGGTGAAGAAAAATATCCGTACCCCGGTATAGAGAGTATGCATAATGCAAGATATGAGTTTAAATATGGATATATTCCGTTTGTTTTGAGAATTTACTCCGAAAAGATAGGTAAAAATCTCGGCAATCAGCAATTTGAACCGGTGCAGAATTTAGAAGATTTTAATTTGTTTTTCCGCAATATATCGTTCAGAAACGTTCATTACAGCGGTGTACCGCTTCGCCAGGAAATTAAAGAAGAAAAAAATCTTCTTTATATAAAAAATGTTTCTGCAGTTGAATGTGATTTTGAAGTGTAGATGTCAAAAAAACAGAAAATTTTCCGGTTTAAACATAGTATTTAAACCGGATTTGACAAATTCAAAAAAAAATGTTATAATACTGTTGTTAATGCTTATGATAAGATTTAAAAATTTACATTCGGAGGTAAATCCGCGGCATTGCCGACGGTAATTTATTATGAAAAAGATATCATTATATATCCTCGCAGCGGCTGTAACCGCAGTGTTGTTTTCACCGCTCGGGGTATCGGCAGACAAAGTTACATACGGTACGGTTAAGGCAGACGCGCTGAACATACGCGCATTGCCGAACACAGAATGCGCCATACTCGGGCAGATTCCGAACGGCGGCAGGCTTGTGATTACATCTACAAGCAACAATTGGCACAAAATCGAATATGGAACAGTGTCGGGATATGTTTGCGCCGACTATGTTATACTTGGAGAAACGGTCGAGGTTGCACCGAAGGATACCGCAGTACCGGCTGCTCCGGCACAAAATTCGATTATCGGCACGGCAGCTCAGCAGACTCCCGTTGGGGCGGCAGCTTCGGCAAATACGGATAAATCGGTATTGCCGAAGGTTGAATCGGATATCCCGGTGTACAGCCCGTTCACACTCGACAAAGGCGAGCAGGTTGTGGAACTTGCAAAGAAATACATAGGCACCCCGTATGTATACGGCGGTTCAACTCCGGCAGGGTTTGACTGCTCGGGATTTGTTAAGTATTGCTACTCTCTTATGGGGGTGGAGATTAACCGTATCGCTGCCGACCAGGCAAAGAACGGAACCGAGATTGCACCTGCGGATATTAAACCGGGTGATATACTTTGTTTTGCATCATCGGAGGGCGGCAGTTATATAGGTCACACCGGAATATATGTCGGCAACGGGTACTTTATCCATTCGCCGCGCACCGGATACAATGTCGAAATTGTTCCGCTCACATACGGATCATATGACAAGAGAATCGCAAACATTCGCAGAATTTTCAACTGATTTTCGTTTAATCAATAAATACAGGGGCTTTGAAGTTTTCTTCAAAGCCCTTAACAGTGAAAACGAATGATGTATAATATATTTCAGGGAGGCAGACACTATGATGACGATGCGTAACCTTGCTTCGCCGTTGGTTTTGCGGCAGGTTCTTGCCGAAAACGGATTCAGGTTCACAAAATCACTCGGGCAAAATTTTCTTGTGGATGAAAATGTGCTTGATTCCATTATATCCGGTGCGGAAATAAACGGTGAATCGTGCGTGCTTGAAATAGGTCCCGGTTTCGGAACACTTACACAGCGGCTGTGCATGCACGCAAAAAAAGTAGTGGCTGTCGAAATTGATTCCGACGTGATACCGGTGCTTAAAGAAAGCACAGCCAATTTTGAAAATATACGCGTTATCAATGCCGATATAATGAAAACCGACATAGCTGCACTTATTTCCGATGAATTTGGCAGCCAAAAGGTTAAGGTATGCGCGAATCTGCCGTATTATATTACAACACCGATTATAAGCTCTCTGATAAAACCGTCGCTTCCGATAAGCGATATTACGATAATGATTCAAAAAGAGGTTGCAGAGCGGCTCGCAGCGTCTCCGGGCGGCAAAGATTACGGGGCACTGAGCGTGATGGTCGGCTACCGCGCCGAACCCGAGCTGATAACCGTTGTTCCGCCGTCGGCATTCATGCCGCAGCCAAAGGTGGAGTCGGCTGTGATACGGCTTAATCTGCGCAGCACACCCCCGGTCGATTTGATATCCGAAAAGGTATTTGAAGATGTTGTAAAAGGGGCGTTTGCACTGCGCAGAAAAACCCTTGTAAATTCGCTTGCAAATGGCGGAACACTCGGACTTTCCAAAGATGAGATTATAAAAATATTATCCGTTGCAGGTATAGACGGGAAGCGGAGGGGCGAAACTCTTTCTATGCAGGAATTTGCCGCAATAGCCAACGAAATAAGCAGATGTGGAGGTTGAGCATATGACAGGACTTGTTGTAGAGGGCGGAGCAAGCAGAACATACTTTGCTCTGGGAGTTATGGATGTTATGATGAAAAACAATCTTACCGCCGATTATATAGGCGGTGCGTCTGCCGGAATATCCAATGCGCTGAACTTTGCGTCCGGGCAGATTGGCCGCGGCATGATAATAGGTGAAAAATATGTTCCCGACAAGAGATACTGTTCGTTCCGCAATTTTCTGAATCCGAAGAACCGCTCGCTTTTCGGCATAGATTTTGTTTTTCGGGAGATTCCGGATAAACTTGTGCCGTATGACTATGACGCGCTTGAGAATTTCAGCGGAACGGTGGAGGCAACTGTCACAAATGTGCGTACCGGGAAAAGCGAATATCTTCCCGTCCCGGCGGACAGCCGAGGCTGGAATGTATTGGTAGCGTCGTGTGCGCTTCCGATTATGTTTCCGATGGTTGAGATAAACGGTGAAAAATACATGGACGGAGGTATAGCGGATTCCATACCGTACAGACGTGCTTTTGACATGGGATGTGACCGTGTTGTCGTTATACTGTCGCGCGAGCGCGGATATACGAAAAAAATCGGCTCCGAAAAGGCGGCGGCACGGATATTTCGAAAATATCCAAAATTTGCCGAGTCTCTTTTAAACAGACCGGAAATGTATAACCGCGAACGCAGTGAATTGTTTGAACTGGAAAAAGAGGGCAAAGCGTTTGTTATTGAGCCAAAGGACACCCGAGGCTGGAAAAGAACGGAGTGCAGTGCCGAGAAATTGCGGCAGATGTATAATGAGGGTGTTAAAACAACCAACTCCAAACTGGATGAACTGAAAAAATTTCTTAATGAATAGAGGATGATAAAAATGATGAATACGGATATTGTTATCGTTGGCTCCGGACCTGCCGGAATTTTTACCGCGCTGGAACTTGTGCGCAGCGGAAGCCGCAAAAAGATTGTTATTGTCGAAAAAGGTATGCCGGTTGAAAAGCGCAGCTGCCCGAAAGCCAAGACCAAAAAATGTGTAAACTGCAAACCGTACTGTCATATAACGACCGGATTTTCGGGCGCCGGAGCATTTTCGGACGGAAAACTCTCGCTCAGCAGTGAAGTCGGCGGCGACTTGCCGACGCTTGCCGGTGACGCATATGTGCAGGACACAATAAACTATGCCGACAAAATATACCTTGAGTTCGGTGCCGATACGCATATCGAGGGTATTAATAATGATGATGAGGTAAAGGAAATACGCAAGCGTGCCATAAAGGCAGGACTCAAACTCGTCGATTGTCCGATACGCCACCTCGGCACGGAAAAAGCTCAGAAGCTGTACTATGATATTGAACAGTATCTAATCAAAAACGGGGTTGAAATGATATTCGGATATGAGTGTACGAATATCATTCTTAACGGCGACAGGTGCGACGGTATATACATAACCAACGGAAAATCCGAAGAGGAGATTCACGCCGCGCATACAATAATTGCCACAGGCCGCCGCGGAGCCGATTGGCTGGAAAAAATCTGCGCCACACATAATATCGCTCACCAGCCCGGAACGGTTGACATCGGTGTGCGTGTTGAGGTGCGCAATGAAATAATGGAAAAGGTAAACCGCGTTCTGTATGAGTCCAAACTCATAGGCTATCCGAAACCGTTTAAAAACAAGGTTCGCACGTTCTGTCAGAATCCGGGCGGATTTGTCAGCCAGGAGAACTACGACAATAATCTCGCCGTGGTAAACGGACATTCGTATAAGGAACTTAAATCGGACAACACAAACCTTGCAATACTCTGTTCGCATAATTTCAGTTATCCGTTTAACGAGCCTATTGCATATGCGCAAAAAGTCGGCGAACTCACAAATATGCTGGCAAGCGGCAACCTGCTTGTTCAGAGATACGGCGATATCCTTGACGGAAAGCGCACATGGCAGAAAGAACTGGCTCAGTCCAATCTGAAGCCGACTCTTCCCGATGCCGTTGCCGGGGACATTACAGCCGCAATGCCGTATCGCTCCATGACAAATATACTGAACTTTATGCAGGCAATGGATGTTGTTGTACCCGGATTCGCTTCGTATGAAACACTTTTGTATTCGCCGGAGCTCAAATTCTACAGCAACCGTATTAAAATGGATGAGCACTTCAATACCAATGTCGGAGGATTGCATTGCCTCGGGGATTCCAGCGGATGGACGCGCGGACTTATGATGGCGTCTGTTATGGGTATAATGATGGGGCGCGAGCTGTATAAGGAAGAATGTGAATAAAAACGGTAAACTTTTGACAAAAAGCATTTATAATTCAGAGTTTGAAATCTAAACAGGGCAGGAGTTACTCATTAATTGAGTAGTCTCCTGCCCTATGTATCAGTATTTATTTCCTCCGCGTCGGCTGCTGCCGCGTTTGGATTCAAACGAGCTTTTTATATCGTGCATTTTTTCGTCGCTCGCCTGTTTAAATTTATTCAGTTTATCTTCAAACGACATGTTTGAATCTGCTGCGGATGAAAAGCTGAACTCCGCCGGCTGAGTGTGAAAATCAGGTGTATATGCCGGGCGCGGCTGACGTTTCTGCCGCGGCGGACGGGGATTCTTAACAACTCCCTTATCCTTTAATGCCTGCTTAATGGAAAGACCGATTTTACCCTTTTTCTCCGAAGGCAGAACCTTAACCTCCACAATATCGCCGATCTTAACATGGTCATTGATATCGTTGACATAGTCAAGCGAAATCTCGGAAATATGAACCAATCCCGTAGCACCGCCTTCCAGCTCAACAAAAGCTCCGAATTTGGTGATGCCTGTTACCTTCCCTGTAACAATTTTGCCTTCTTCAAACTGCATACTTGCAAACAGCCTCCTCGTTCAACTACTTTTTTTCGTTGTAGTTTCTGAATATTTTTTCGTTTGATTTAACGAGGCCGAGCATACGTGCGTATTTTTCTATGTACTTATCCGTATCATATTCCTTAGCCGTCTTGTCGAGCTCCTCGCCATATTTTTTTTGCTCGGAGATTTGCGTTTTCAGGCTGTCAATCTGGTCGTTGTAGTCTGCAATAGCGGTGTATTTGTGATAGAACACGCAAACAACGGCTACCGCAATCAAAAGCACGGTAAGTTTTCCGAAAATATTGCTTTTTTTATTTTTCACAAACATCACCTCCGGGCAAAGTATTTGTGCGTTAAACACACTCACAAAAAATATTATATAACATTTATTTGGAAATGTAAAGTTATTTTTCAAATTTTTTTAAATTTTTTAAAAATTTATTCTGTATAATAAAAAAAGCTGCAAATGCGCTGAATTTACGCATTTGCAGCTAAGCGGATATCAGTTGTTTTCTACCGGTTCTGCCGAAACGGCTTCATCATTTGCCGAATCGGATGAAAACTGCACCTTTCCGTCGGCAAAATCAACCGTTATTTCGGAGTTTGCGGCCACTTCGCCGGAGAGTATATTGTCGGCAAGGAAATCCTCAACCTCCGATTGAATTGCACGTCTCAGCGGTCTTGCACCGTAGGCGTCGTCATAGCCGGAATCGGCAAGGTGTGAAACAAGCGCCGGGGTAAAGTTAATCTTGTACCCGAGGGATTCCATACGGTTTTTGAGGCTGTCAAGCATAATACCGGTTATCTTTTCGATATTTTCATGCGTGAGTTTGTGGAACACGATTATTTCATCAATACGGTTTATAAGCTCGGGGCGGAATACATTTTTGAGTTCTCCGAGAACTTTTTCTTTGATTGAATTGTAATCATCTTCCGCGCTCTCGTCGTCTTTGTTGAATCCGAGCGACGGTTTCATTTTTTCGGTAATAAGCCGTGCACCGATGTTGGATGTCATAATGATAACCGTGTTTTTAAAGTCTACACGTCTGCCCTGCGAATCGGTGAGTATACCGTCTTCGAGAATCTGCAGAAGTATATTGAACACATCGGGGTGAGCCTTTTCTATTTCGTCAAACAGAACCACGGAGTAGGGTTTTCTGCGAACTTTTTCCGTGAGCTGTCCGCCCTCTTCGTATCCGACAAATCCCGGAGGCGAACCCACAAGACGCGACACATTGTGTTTGTCCATATATTCACTCATATCAACGCGGATAACGGCATTTTCATCGCCGAACATTGCCTCGGCAAGTGCCTTGCACAGCTCGGTTTTGCCGACTCCCGTAGGTCCGAGGAAAATGAAAGAGCCTGTCGGACGTTTCGGATCCTTAAGACCGATTCTGCCGCGGCGGATTGCCTTTGCAACGGCTGTTACGGCTTCATCCTGCCCGACAACACGTTTATGCAGAATCTGTTCCATATTTTTGAGTCTTTCCTGTTCCTCACTTGCGAGCTTCTTTACAGGGATGCCTGTCCAATCGGTAATGACATCGCATATGTCATCTTCGGTAATGAACAGCTCGTCGCGCGAATTGCTCTTTTTCCAATCGGCTTTTTTACCGGAAAGTGCTTCGCGGAGTTTTTCTTCCTCGTCACGGTACGACGCGGCTTTCTCGAACTCCTGGTGCTCGATTGCGTCGCGCTTTTTCGCACCCATGGCTGCCAGTTCTTCTTCGGCTTTTTTGATATCCGGCGGAGCCGTGAATGCTTTCATGCGGATTTTGGATGCCGCTTCATCAATAAGGTCAATTGCCTTATCGGGCAGGAATCTGTCGGTAATATACCTTGCGGATAGCTTTGCCGCCGCCTCAAGAGCGTCATCGGGAATTGTAACCTTGTGGTGATTCTCATACTTTTCGCGTATGCCTTTCAGTATTTCGACAGTTTCCTCAACACTCGGCTCGCCAACGATTATAGGCTGAAAACGACGTTCAAGAGCAGCGTCTTTTTCTATATTCTTTCGGTATTCGTCAAGCGTTGTAGCTCCGATAAGCTGCAGCTCGCCGCGCGCAAGAAGCGGTTTCAGAATATTTGCCGCGTCCATTGCACCTTCGGCAGCACCGGCTCCGACAAGCGTGTGAACTTCATCGATAAAGAGAATTATATTTTGATTCTGCTTTGCTTCGTCAAGTGCTTTTTTGATTCTTTCTTCAAATTCGCCGCGGTATTTTGTTCCGGCAATCATGGACGACAGGTCAAGCGAAAAAATTCTTTTTCCTTTTAGCGTTTCCGGAATATCGCCCGAAACAATTTTTGATGCAAGTCCTTCCGCAATGGCGGTTTTTCCAACACCCGGTTCACCAATCAGACACGGATTGTTTTTTGTTCTGCGCGACAGAATCTGAATAACTCTTTCAATCTCCTTGTCTCTGCCGATGATAGGATCGAATTTGCCTTCTTCGGCAAGCGTTGTAAGGTCGGTGCCGAACGGCTCAAGATTCTTGAGAGAACCGGATTTTGATGTCTTTGTGCCGGAGACAGATTGCTTATCGATGCCGTTGCCGTATGCGGCACGGGCAAGAGAATTGAAATCAATTCCCAAATCGGCAAGTATGCGCACCGCTACGCTCTGACCTTCGCGCAGAATAGCCATAAGCATGTGCTCCGGCTGTATCAGCAGCGAACCTGTCTTTTTTGCTTCGTTAAAGCTGAGCTCCAGTATTGATTTGCACCGCGGAGTAAGCGGCAGTGTTGCATTTATATAATTATTGTCACTCGGTGTTGTGTATTCGGCAATACCGTTCACAACATCGTCATACGTTACGCCGTGAGAGTTTAGCGCAGCGGCTGCAGCTGATGTTCCCTCACGCAGCATGCCGGCAAGAATATGCTCGGAGCCAACGTAATTGTAACCCATCTCGCCCGCAATATCGTGAGCAAGGCGAAGTACTGTTCTTGATTGTTCGGTAAATCTGGAATCCATCATAACTATCCCTCCAATATTATACGCTTTATTAGATAACTGCAAAATTAACAAATTTACAATATATTTAGGAATTAGGAGTGTGAAATGTGGAGTTTATGAAGAAAATCCTTCGGATTTTCAATGATTATATATTAACAACTCCACTCTTCACTCTTCAAACTCTACACTGAATTAATTTTACAATCGGCTATATACGTTTTATTTTATACATTTTTTTCAGCCGCCCAACCGTGAGCGGACTATTTTTGCACGCTGAAAATCGCGCTTGGCTGCACTTTCGCCGCCGACGGCGAGGTGCGCCGGTGATGTTTCCACCATGAGAGAATTGAGTGTTCGTGTGTCGATATCCGCAATGAGCCCCACAGATACCGCAAAGCGTATGTCGGAAAACAGGCTCATCATTTCATCGCTCGACAGCAATCTTGCTTCGCGCACGATTCCGTATGAACGCATAAGTTTGTCCTCTAGAGCGGCACCGCGTGATTTAAGGAGTGATGTGCGCAGCTCGCGCTCTTTTGATATAACCTGATTTGCCGCGTCGGACAGGCGGTCGATAATCTCGTTTTCGTCCGGTCCGAGAGTCATTTGGTTGGAAATCTGGAACAAATAGCCGGATGCCTTTGTTCCCTCGCCGTACATACCGCGAACGGTTATTCCGATTTTGCCCAGTGCGGCAAACATGCTCTCCGCAGCCGAACTCATGCACAATGCCGGGAGGTGCATCATAAACGATACACGCATTCCCGTTCCGACATTTGTAAGGCAGCTTGTAAGGTGACCGTATTTCGGGTGAACGGAGTAGTTTAGTTTTTCTGCCAGATAGGTGTCGATTTTGCTTATTATATCATATGCTTTGCGGCACTCCAAACCGGCAAAAATACTTTGCATGCGCAGATGGTCTTCTTCGTTTACCATTATGCTTACGCTTTCATCCTCGCTGATGAACACGGCGCACGGCTGACTTTTTTTCGCGAGATCCGGGCTGATGTAGCGCCCCTCAACAAGCTTTTCGCGTTCGGTTACGGGCAATGTGTTTACAACAACCTTGCGAAATTTGTAGTTTATGGCATTCAGCGCCTCTTCAATGAGATTTATCACTTCGCTGCACTGTTCGTTATTCATTTTCGCAGGGAATGGAAAACCCTTGATATTCCTTGCAAGTCGGATTCTTGTACTCAAAACCACATCGCCCTGAAATCCTGTATCCTCATACCACTTTGCCATTGCTCAGTCCTCCTTGTTTTCATCGGTGTCGGTTTTATCTGTCTTGCTTTCGGCTTCTTTTATTTTGTCACGAAGCACGGCGGCTTCCTCGTACTTTTCATCGAGGATAGCGCGTTTGAGCTGCTCCTTCATTTCGTCAAGCTCATTTTTCTTTTGAATCTTTTTGCCGTTCTTTCCGGCAATTCTGCCTTTGTGAACGGTTGACGGCTGAATGCTCGACAGCGTTGACTCTACAATGTTTTCAAATTCATCGTAGCATCTGTCACATCCGAGCAGACCGGTTTTGCGGAATTCATCCAGCGTTGTGCTGCACGACGGGCAGCGGCTTGTTCCGATAGATGCCTGTGCAAAAGACGGCAGTGACAAAAAGTCGCTGAGTATGCTTGAAAAGTCAAACATTCCGCTCTGACCGAATATTGAATCCTGAGAATTCATATATCCGAGTTCGCGTGCACATTCGCTGCACAGGTGCTGTTCTGATTTTTCACCGTTTATAATCTGTCTGCAATGAAAGGTAGCTTCTCTTTTACCGCAATTATTACACAACATAATACATTCCTCCTAGCCGAAAGAGAATAATCCGAACTCCGATTTTGAGAGACGGATTTCCGCTTTCGCTGTGTTAAAATACTCGGTAATCCACAAAGGATTACCTGCGTTTTTGCCTTGCGCAACCAAAAATCCGTTCTCTCAAAATTCTTTGACCTGAAAAGGATAGAATTTTGAACAGATTTTGGTGCGGAAGATGAAGCAAGGCTGTCGCCTTGCGAAGATGACAAGCCAAAAGATGCCGAAATTATGCCTTTTCAGGCGGGTTCGGGTTACTCTCTTTCGGCTAAACAAACAATAATAACAAATTCTTAAATATATCTGCTCTGACTTTGTTCTTCAGCGCTCCGTCCGATACTGATGACAGTGCGTTGTTGGAGCACGCTGTCATAATAAGCTTTGCCTCATGGGGTGTAATCACATCGGCAACGTACAGTGAATTCAATATGGATTCCACCGTCATTACATCCACACTTATTCCGATACTGTTTATAACATGTTCAAGCATGCTGTTTCCGCTCGGAAAAGATATTTTTGTAATCCGTATGTGACCGCCCCCGCCGCGTCGGCTCTCAACAATGTATCCACGCTCGGTTGTAAATCGGGTTTGTATAACATAATTAATCTGAGAGGGAACGCAGTTGAAGTACGAGGCAAGCTCGTTGCGTTTGAGTTCAACGCTGTTTTGTGCACCGAGCATTTCGCAGATAAAATTCTCGATGGTATCACTTATTTTCATTTTTAATAAATCCCCTCCGTGTATATTTTATCACAAAACATATGAAAAATTTGTCAACAAAAGCAAATTTGACTTTGACTTTCTTTGACTTTAACTGAAGTATACACCTTAATTAACATTTTGTCAAGTACTTTTTTAAAAAAATTCAAAAATTTTTAAAATATTTTTTTGTTTACCAACAAATACATTTTGGCATACATAACCGTATCACCGCCGTGCATTAATTTTTAAAATCGGCTGAAATAAGCCGTACAAGCGGATTTGCGGCTTTTTGTGCGCCGTATTTGCGCAGAAGATGAGAATGCTAAAATTTATTAAATAAGTTGTTACAAAAATGTTAAATGAAATATTATGTAACCTACATACATTTCTTCTTTTTTTTACAAAATGTTATTTATTTTTTGTTTTTACACCCAAGTTTTTTGCACATCAAATGTGGATAAGTTTGTGGATATGTGGATTAAACCCACTGTTTACGGATATTTTGAAGATGTGGTTTGTTTTATTTTGTTTCAAAATAATTTCATGTCAATAAAGAATTTTTAACAAATATAATTATGTTTTTTATTTAATTTTTTTCTTGACAAAGGAATGAATTACAATAAAAAAATAATTCGGAAAAGTGCATTATCGAATATTATGTAAACTGTAAGACGCACATATCGGATTATAAATTTATATATATAACAAAAGCACAACGGGACATAAAATATATGCCTTATTGTGCTCTTGTTATACAGCCGCTTTATATTATGACAGTATGTTGTTATGACGGTCGTTTTGACTGTGCCCCGCAGCAAGTGTAAATTCAAATTCCGTATATTCTCCCGGTGTGCTCTTAACGGTTATGATTTCGCCAAGCATTGTAATAATTTTTTTGACTATATACAGACCGAGTCCGACGCCCGTTTTGTCCATGCTTCTCGACGAATCTGTTTTGTAAAATCTTTCCCAGATAAATTCAAGTTTTTCCGGCTCGATTCCGGGACCGCTGTTGCGCATGCGCACATGAATCTTATCGCCGTCTCTGTATATGGCAATGGATATTTTTCCGCCTTCGGGGGTGAATTTCACTGCATTGTTAATAAGATTTGTAAGAATTTGTTCCACCGAGTCCCTGTCGGAGAATACTGTCATTTTTTCGTCATCTATATCCAGCGATACGTCAATTTTCTTTGGCGTAATCATCATCTCAAAGCGCACAAGCGCAATTCGTACAAGTTCGTTTATATCAAAGTCGGTTTTGTTTATATGCATCTCGCCGTTTTCCATTCGCGATACCTGCAGAAGATTTGTTACAAGCCGCGACAGCCGTTTGGATTCGGAAAGCACTATTTCGAGATATTCGTCACGGTTTTCCTGCGGAATCGTTCCGTCAAGGATACCCTCCACAAAACCCGATATGCTCGTCATCGGTGTGCGTAATTCGTGCGACACATCCGATATAAAGCTTCGCCGCGATTTTTCAAGATTTCCGAGCGATGTTGCCATGTGATTGATATTTTCCGCCAGTTCGCCGAGCTCGTCATCCGATGTGTATTCAACGCGCTTTTCAAAGTTTCCCTTGCTGAATTCGTTAACGGCATCGCTGATTTTTTTGACGGGAGTTGTTATCTTCCGCGATATCAGATAAAACAGTATCGCCGAGAACATTATTCCGAAGAAAACAAGAAATTCAAGCTGGTGGTACATACGCTTGTACACCTTTTTTATCTCCGGTATACGCTGGTTAAAAACCACACCGCCGAAAATTTCTTTGCCGTTTTTAAGAGCCGAACCGACTGTAAGCAGGTTGTCTCCGTTTTCCTCGCGAAACATTTTTGTGCTCACAAGTTTCTGACCGCTGAGCACAACGGATGAGATGTCCTTGCTCACAAAGTCGTATCCGTTATCGCTGTCGGTTGATCCGCCCGAGTGAACGAGAACACTGCCCGTTTTGTCGAACACCATTACATTTGACTGCGTGTTCGCACTTATATTGTCTATCATATCCTGGTACATAAGGTCTACAATTTTGCTTTTGTGTGTAAGAGCGGTATAGGTGAAGTCGGCTATTCTGTCAACATTGTTTTCCAGCAGTGCAACTTTTTCCTCAAGTGCTACACGCTCAACATACACCGAAAAGAGCATTGAAACCGACGCAAAAATAATTACCGCAACGCATATGCTGCCGATTACCATGCTTCCGACAATACTTTTCTTCAAGTTATTTCACCTCAAATTTGTATCCGACGCCCCATACCGTTTTGAGTGTCCACTGGTCGCTTATTCCCTCAACCTTTTCGCGCAGGCGCTTGACATGCACGTCCACCGTTCTTGAATCGCCGAAAAATTCATATCCCCACACAACATCAAGCAGCTGATCTCGTGTGAATACTTTGTTCGGGTGAGCACACAAATAGTGCAAAAGCTCCAGCTCTTTCGGCGGTATATCTATTATTTTTCCGTCCACTTTCAGTTCATATGTATTCATATTAATGGACAGCTTGTCATAGTTAATCTCGTCCTCTTCCTCGTCTTTTGACTCAAATCGGCGCAAAACGGCTTTTAACCGCGCGACAAGCTCCTTGGGTTCAAACGGTTTAACAAGGTAATCGTCGGCACCGAGTTCCAGACCGAGAACTTTGTCAATGGTTTCGCCCTTGGCGGTGAGCATTATAACGGGTACTTTGCTGAAACGGCGAATTTCTTTTAAAACGGTAATGCCGTCTTTGCCGGGCAGCATAATATCCAATATAACTGCCGCAGGTTTTGAATCGGCGACCATTTTTACAGCCGTTACGCCGTCATATGCGCATTTTGTTTCAAATCCCTCCTTGACAAGATATAACCGTACAAGCTCGCAGATGTTCTTGTCATCATCTACAACCAAAACGGTGTTACTGGTTGACATTTTCATTACCTCCCTGTGTTTCCGAACTTATTTTTAATGCCGTAATGGCAAGTATCAGTAAAATAGGACCTATTATCATTCCGAAAATTCCCATTGTTTTCAGTCCGATATATATTGCAGCCAGCGTAAATATCGGGTGTATGCCCAGCTGACCGCTGAGGATTTTCGGTTCAAGCAGCTGCCGTGTCAAAAGTATTATCAGATACAGTATAAAGAATCCGGCTGCTTTGAAATAATCTCCCTGCAGGAGATTTACAAGCGCCCAGGGATTCAGAATTATTCCCGTACCCAAGACGGGAATTGCATCCCATATGCTTATCACAACGGCAAGTATAAACGACAGCTTGACGTCGAGTATTGTGAAGCCTATAAATAAAATAACAAAAACGATACTCATGAGAATAAGCTGCGCCTTTATATATCCGCCGCATGCTTCGGAAAGTTTTTCCTTTATTGTGTGAATATGCGAAAGCTTGTCTTTCGGGATATATTGTTTAATCAGCAGTTTTATTCTGTCACCGTCGTACGAAATAAAGTACGTTGCAAGTATCATTGCTATTGTAAACACAAGTGCCGACGGCAGTCTGCCTGCCACATTTCCCATTTTGGACAGCGTCGTTTTTATCGCCGGGTACACAAAATCGACAATGTCACCCTCGGTGCGCTCGGCAAGTTTCAGCGCAAAGTTTTTCATATCGCCCGGGAGCTTGTTTATTATATCGAGGACAAATGACGGCATACCGTTCTCCGATGTTTCCTGTATCAGCTCCACAGCTATACTGAGTTCACCGGCAAGGGAAACCGAAACAAAATAGAATGCAGCCGATATCAGCGCTATCACGAGCAGCATTGACACTATAACGGCAATTCGCCTGTGAATATGAATTTTTTGCATAAGAGTCACTATGGGATTTATTATCAGAGATATAATCCATGCCACAATAAACGGCAGAAACCACGTTATAACGCGCGGTGCGACGTATGCGAGGAGCAGGAACGCCAAAGCCACATATGCAATTGTAATAAGTACCTTTCCGGGGTTTTTCGGTAAGATATTCACAGTGTATCCCTCAGTTCAATTGATTATTTTCCAATCAACATATCTGTCAGCACGCAGCCGTTTTCTATTACAATTCCGCTTTCGGCTGCCGTCTTTTCCGTGTAACACATGTTGCTGCGTTCTTTTTTGTCCGTGCTGTCATATATGATATACGGAACAGCGTCGCGCGTGTGTGTGCGCAGACAGAGCGGTGTGGGGTGGTCGGGCAGAATCAGCATTCTGTAATCTGTTCCCTCGGCGTCGAGTTTATTTTTGATGCGTCCCACAATTTTTTCATCTATCAGCTCAATGGCGCGGACTTTGTTTTCCACTTCGTGTCTGTGACCGCATTCGTCCGGTGCTTCAATGTGTATATACACATAGTCGTGTCCGTCTTTGAGTGCGTCCAGACATGCCTGAGCTTTTCCGTCAAAGTTTGTATCTATGTTTCCGGTTGCGCCGTCAACTTCGATTACATCGAGTCCTGCGCAGATTCCGATACCTTTGATAAGGTCCACTGCGCTTATAACTGCGCCTTTCAGACCGTATTTTTCTTTGAAATCCGACAGCAGAGGTTTTTTGCCCTCGCCCCATATCCAAATTGAATTTGCCTTTTTGAGTCCGCGTTCTGCGCGCGCGATGTTCACCGGGTGATTGTTTAGTATATCATAGCTTTTTTTCATCATGTCAAGAATATATCCGCTTCCGTCGCCTTTCGGAAGATATTCCCCGGCACGGCGTTCGAGTATATCATGCGGCGGTGTGAGCGTGAGCGAATCCGGGCCGTGATCCCATACCATAATATGGCGGTAGCTTACACCGGTGTAAAAGCTGAATTTATCGTTTGAAAACGCTTTGTTTACAGCGTCCATAAGCTCGGCTGCCTCGGCGGTTGTTATTTCGTCCGCACTGTGGTCTATAACGATTTTGTCGGCGTAATCCTCGTCATCGGACACGGTTATCAGGTTGCAGCGAAATATTATATCTGTGTCTTTCATATCCACTCCGACACTCACGGCCTCCAGCGGCGAACGTCCCGAATAATATTTTTGCGGATCATATCCCATGGCGGACAGATTTGCAACGTCACTGCCCGGCGCGAGGTTCTGGGGAACATTTTTCACAAGCCCTGTTTCGCCGTGCGACGCCATATAGTCCATGTTTGGTTTTTTCGCAGTTTCAAGCGGTGTTTTTCCGCCCAATTCATCTACCGGATAATCGGCCATTCCGTCTCCGAGAACAACAATGTATTTCATGTGCAACCTCCTGCAATATGTGAAAATTTTATATGTAACTATCCAAATTATATTATGCAACTTTTTCACGGAAAAATCTACCCTTTTTCAAAAAAATTCATAATTTGTTTATACTTTCTCTTGCAATGCAGTCAACTTTGGTGTAAAATATATTATAACAAATATTGAAAGGATGATTGTCATGATACTTGTTACCGGCGGAACGGGATTTATCGGCAGTCATACCTGCGTTGAGCTCATCAATGCCGGATATGATGTTGTAATTATCGATAACCTGGTTAACTCAAAAAGGGAAACGGTGGATAAAATAAAGAAAATCACCGGAAAAGATGTTAAATTCTACGAGGCGGATCTTTTGGATAAGCCGGCTGTGGAAAAAGTTTTTGAAGAAAATAAGATTGATGCAGTAATTCATTTTGCCGGGCTTAAGGCTGTTGGAGAGTCGGTTCGTATACCGCTCAGATACTACCACAACAACATAACCGGAACGCTTATTTTGTGCGAAGTTATGGCAAAGTACAATTGCAAGAAAATTGTGTTCAGCTCATCGGCAACGGTATACGGTAATCCGAAATCGGTTCCGATAAGGGAAGATTTTCCGCTTTCGACTACCAATCCGTACGGCAGCACAAAACTTATGATAGAAGGTATTCTTAACGATTTGTGGGTGTCGGATAACGAATGGTCGGTTGTGCTGCTCAGATATTTCAACCCAATCGGCGCACACGAGAGCGGCCTTATCGGCGAAGATCCCAACGGTATTCCGAACAACCTTGTTCCGTATATTTCGCAGGTTGCACTCGGAAAGCTTGACCACCTGAATGTTTTCGGCGATGATTATCCCACAAAGGACGGAACGGGTGTGCGTGATTATATTCACGTTGTTGACCTCAGCAAAGGGCATGTAAAGGCACTTGACAAAGTTGATTCATGCACGGGAGTTAATGTGTATAATCTTGGAACAGGCAAGGGATATTCTGTTCTTGAAATACTGCATGCATATGAAAAAGCGTGCGGAAAAACCCTTAAATACGAAATAGCTCCGAGAAGAGCCGGCGATATACCCGAGTGCTATGCCGATACGGAAAAATCATTTAAGGAGCTCGGATGGAAAGCGGAGCTTGACATAGCACGTATGTGTGAGGATTCGTGGAGATTTACAAAGAATAATCTTTGATAATCGGTTTTTCAAAATATTGTCCGTCGGCGGCAAGGAGGATTCCCACTATCTGAAAACCTCCGAACATTACCGCGCAGTCGCTTGCATTTGCAAACGGATTCATCCCTGCGGCTGATTTTACCGCGAGGGCGGTGTGACCGTCTTCCGATATGCCTATGCAGTATTCGCCGGCAGAATCAAATGCCGAAACAGCCTCGGAGGTAAACAGAATATGGCGGTATGAGGACAGCGGAATCGGCGGACGGATATCTTTTACGGTATACCATGTATAGCCTGCGGGCAGCTTGTTGTTTGATACATCGAGCTTTCCGCAGGCTTTTTTCAGGCTGTCAATCCAGAATTTTGCATTTGACGGATTGTGTGACGATGTTTGTGTTTTAAAGTTTTCCATAATGCGGTTCGCACGGTCAATCGGATTTTCAATGTCGGGTTTATACGGCAATGAATTTTTTTCGAAAACACCGCATACACGCCAGCTGTACTTTTCAAAACAGCATGCGGCAACGTGTGAGTCGGAAACTATTGCAAAGGTGTCAATGTCGCTGCAATCGAAGCCTGCCGTTTTAAATTCGGCGGCGGATACGGTTTTGTCTCCGGTGGCTGTGCTTTCGGAAAAATCAAGAGTGTCAACACATATCGGATTGCTCAGCGGCGATGACGATGACAGCGCATACAGTTTGTATATTTGTTTCGGCGCTTTGCCTGTCGGTTTCACACTGTATGTAATGCGGAGCTTATCTGCGGAACATTTGTATTCCACAACCCCTTCAAACATATTGTTTTTTTCAAAAATAGCTGTTTTCAAATTTATCACTTCCCAAAATAAATATATGACGGACGGCAATTAAATATTTGACTTTGCAGATGAAAAATGTTATTATTGTAGCATGGTCGGTTATCGGTCAAAATACACAGTGAAGGGCGGATTGATTGTCATAGTTCAGAAGAATCAGAGATTAACTCTTACAGTGGATGATGTTACATCCGACGGGCGCGCAGTCGCGAAAGCTGACGGATATCCTTTATTTATAAACGGCGCTGTCACGGGAGATACGGTGACGGTTACGGTGACAAAGACCAACAAAAATTATGGATTTGCATGTTTGGAGACGGTTGATGAACCGTCACAATACCGCGTAATGCCTGAATGTCGTTGTGCGTTAAAATGCGGCGGATGTGATTTTATGAATATAAACTATGAGTATCAGACGCAGCTGAAAAAACAGTTTGTAATCGGCAATATGCGCCGTATAGGGGGCATTTCGCCGGAAGACTATACCTTTGACGGAATTACAGCTGCCGATGAGGTATTAAACTACAGAAATAAGGCACAATTTCCGGTAGGAAAAAAGGGAAATACTGCGGTGTGCGGATTTTATTCCAAGCGCAGTCATGAGGTTGTCCCTGTCGGCGACTGCCTTATACAGCATCCGGATATAAATCGGACTGTTGCCGCCGTACTTGAATATGCCAACCGGTGCAAAATAAGCGTATACGACGAAAAATCACACCGCGGAATATTGAGGCACATATATATTCGCCGTGGCCACAAAACCGGTGATATTATGGCGGTTATTGTTACAAACAGCGCCGCTCCACTCAAAAATGAAGATGTTCTGATTGATATATTAACAAAGAATCCGAATGTTAAGAGCATTGTGCAAAATATTAATACACGGCGTACAAACATTATACTGGGTGATAAAAACCGCGTGATATGGGGCGACGGTCGGATTGTTTCCGAAATAAGCGGACTTAAGTTTTGCCTGTCACCGCACAGCTTTTTTCAGGTAAACGGAAGCCAGACGGAAAAACTGTATGCAAAGGCGCTTGAGTATGCGGATTTGCACGGTGATGAAACGGTATTTGACTTATACTGTGGTGTCGGGAGTATATCGCTTTTTTTGGCGCGCCGCGCAAAAAAGGTTGTGGGTGTGGAAATTGTTGAGGCGGCTGTGGAAAATGCCCGCCGAAATGCAGAACTTAACGGAATTGAAAATGCGGATTTTTACTGCGGTGATTGCGCCGATGTCGTCGGCGAACTTGAAAAAAACAATGTAAAGTCGGATGTCGCCGTTGTTGATCCTCCGCGAAAGGGTTGCAGCGCGGAACTTATTGATTTGCTGTGCAAAATGAATCCCGAAAAGATAGTTTATGTTTCGTGTAACAGCGCCACCCTTGCGCGTGATGCCGCACTTCTGCGCGACAGGGGATATACGGTAAAAAAACTGTGCGCTGTGGACATGTTTCCGCAGACGGTGCATGTTGAGACGGTTGTTCTTTTGTCCCAACTGAAATAAAAGCCGGATGATTACATTAATGTCACGATTGAACTTGATGATATGGATATAACATCTGCAGAGACTAAGGCTACA
>CAKSIN010000028.1 GCA_934463115.1 uncultured Clostridia bacterium | reverse complement strand
TAACAAGTTTTTTATGTGATTTTCTTGAAAAATAATCACAATGTATATTATACGAGGGAACGACCTGTGTGTCGTTCCGCATAAATCACGCTTTATCAATTACAAACTACGATGATATATGGAATATTTTAACTGCAAATCCGAGAATGCCGCGGACTTGTCCTTTAATACTCATGTCATGTACCTTGAGCGTATTTCCGTTTATCCGATTATGACAAACGGTTATTTTTTGGGGATAAATTTTTACCACTTTCTCATCCTTGTAGATCACTTCGGTAACTTTTTCTGCAGTTATGTAGTAGGTTGCCAGGTTGTCTAAGCTTAAATCTTTATTTTGGTTTATCAGTCTCGGATCAAAATCTGTCTGTAATATTGCACTCCTGTCGATAAGGTACTCATTTGCCGCATTTTTAATAACCCAACCTGTTCCGTCTGAGGTGCGGCGCGACATACTGTATGATACAACAAATGAATTTGAATCGGATTTATTGTACCAATCCGGCTGTGAGTGAGACACTGTAAAAATAGTTTTATTTTCGAACTGCATTATTAATGACAAAATGAGCATCGCGGCAAGTGTGTATATCAGGATTTTTTTGCTTTTTGTGTTCATAAATCAAATATCACCTCGAATATTTCGCTTGCGTAATTGTAATTTCTTATCATCAATACATTTTTTCAACCCACTTGTAATCTGGGTTGACAGCTTTGATTTTTGCTTTTTTAACAAGCTTTTTTACTCCTTTTTCCCGGTTGATTCCCTTGGAATCAAGATAATCGTAGTATGCTGCTCGTTCCCACATATTGTAAACAGTTTCCGTACTTAATTCGATATATTCATCTTTACTTAGTCCGCTTTTGTCAATATATTCTATTATTGATTTAATGCCGGGATCGTCCGGAGACTCATATATTGCTTTTTTTAGTTCTGTTCTGTATGCATTAACTTTTTCTTCATTGGCTTTTAATTTCAGTCTTTTTGCTTCCTGATTTATCACGGCATTTTGTACAATTTTTTTAACGGTTTTCTTTTCCGTTTCGCTCTTGGAGTTAACGTTAGAATATTTAACAGACAAAACCGTTACGGCTTCACCGTTTACTGTAAAGGCAATATCGTTTTCGTCATATTTATCGGTAATTTCAATGGTCTTATTTATATACTCCCGAGTTGAGTTTTCCGCAACTTCATTTGAATAATTACGTGTTTTTGCCGTTGTGTCAATTTTGTGCTCATTACTGCCTGGCGGCTGAAATATATTTATTAAAATAATTCCCGTCAATACCAAAATTACTGTAAGTATGATTATCACATGTTTTTTAGAAATCAATTTTAATTTTCTCCTGTCTGTATTTATAAAATATGCAAAGCAAATGTGTATTCTATTTGTACAGCTTTTCAACCCACTTATAATTTGCATCAATAGCTTTTATTTTGGATTTTTTTAAAAGGTCGTTAACATATTGTTCACGGTCTAATCCCTTAGAATCCAAATATTCATAAAAAGCGCCGCGCTGCCACATGTTATAAAAAATTTGCATGGATTTTTTAACGTAATATTCTTTTGAAATACCCAATTTTTTAATATATTCCTGAGTTTCCTTGCTTCCGTTTTGTTCGTCATATACTGCAAGCTCTGTGTCACGTTTGCATTTTTCCAGTATGTCTTTATCAGGATAAATTTTTAGGCGAGTTGCTTCCTGCTTAATAACATTTTCTTTAATAAAACTTTCAATCAAAATTTTATCGTCAGAATTTGGGTTAGTCATTTTGTAAGAATCATACTCACTTTTTGTTAGCGGAGATCCGTTAACCGTCAGCAATGTATTTTCGGGTGTGTATTTGTTGACAGCGGTGGATGATTCGGTATCATTTACTTTCTTTTGTATGCGGTTATCCGCTTTTTTGACTCTCATGGTATATACTGTTGCTGACAAAGTGACGAAAATTAATATCAATATAAAAATTTTCCTCGAAATATGTTCTTTTTTAAAAATCATATAAATCAATTACTCCCACCAATTTAATTTCAAGCGTATCATGCGTATAACTTGTTTTCAATGTGCGCAATTAATTTTCAGAAGCCCATTTAATATTAATTAAATCATCAATTGGTTTTGACAAACGAATATATCCATATCTATAGTCATCATATATGACATACAGGGCATCATAAACGCTTTCTAAGTATTCGGATTTTTTTACGGGAGAAGCGTCTAAGTAATCATATGTTGAGTCATATACTAGTCGTGGTATTCTAAGAGCAATCCGTTGCATGGCTCCGACGGTGAGTATCGATTCCAAATCGGCAGTAATTTTTATTCCTCTGTACTTTTGTGTACCTTTTAGTATATTGTAAAAGTAACATGTAAGCATTGTATCGTAATCCTTATCATCTTCTGAAATATCGGAAAATGGGTTTTCGTATTCACCGTAGTATACCATGCAGCCTGCTTCTGTAATCGCATCCCACATTGCATCGGATATAGTTTCGTCATCTCCGTAATAATACCATCCGCGTGCTCTGCATGCAATTATGAATGCTTCGCGTCGGGTAATGTATTCATCGCATTCTTCAACCGTTGTATCTTTTGGAATAATTCCCAAAGATGACAGCAGCGTTATTTTATCGGCTAATAAATTGTCTTCGGGTGTATGTTCTCTGCATTGCGCATTAATTGGCGCAATAACCGTAAGTGCTATAAGTATGAATGAAAATAAAATAGATATTTTTTTCATAATCAGTCACCGCCCTTGTTCAGTCATATACGTGCATTATTTTCGACTATTCTGTGTCCTCTGATTTTTCTTTTATTGCCCTGCTCAAATCATAAACATTGTTAATTTCTGAAAATTCACTGTTGTCTATAGATGCATAATCTATTTCGCCCTTCTTGTTAATATAACTAAATGTTACATCGGTTGGGTTAAAATTATTAACGATCCGGGAGTAGATTATAAAATACGTTTGCATACTTAAATCTGTATTGAATACAGAACAATCGTAGTCAACATTAGGGTTGTTTATGAGTATGCTTGGATCGGCATTTACTTCGTCAATGGTAACAGGCGGATTTTTTGTGGAAACGGTACTTTCTAACGTAACACATATATCATGTTCATCCACATATTTGGGTAATTTTTCCAATACAAGTTGCTCCAATTTATACTCAATCAGTGATTCCAAGTATGTATCACACCAGACCTGACCATTTTCTATGTGCAGATATACATCAAAATAAAACGGTAATTCCTTTGTCCAAACAGTTACGCTGTCCATTCCGTCAATTGACAGGGATAGCTGCGATTCTATGGGTGTTAAATTGTATACTTCTTGTACATATTTTCTTGCCGAAGCTTTGATGGACATTATCTTACAAATAATAACTACTGAAACTGCAGAAATTATTGTAAAAATTATTATCAAAGTTATCGTCACTTTTTTAGAAATCATATAAATCAGTCACTCCCACCAATTTAATTTCAAGCGTATCATGCGTATGACTTGTTTTCAATATGCGCAATTAATTTTCAGAAGCCCATTTAATATTAATTAAATCATCAATTGGTTTTGACAAACGAATATATCCATATCTATAGTCATCATATATGACATACAGGGCATCATAAACGCTTTCTAAGTATTCGGATTTTTTTACGGGAGAAGCGTCTAAGTAATCATATGTTGAGTCATATACTAGTCGTGGTATTCTAAGAGCAATCCGTTGCATGGCTCCGACGGTGAGTATCGATTCCAAATCGGCAGTAATTTTTATTCCTCTGTACTTTTGTGTACCTTTTAGTATATTGTAAAAGTAACATGTAAGCATTGTATCGTAATCCTTATCATCTTCTGAAATATCGGAAAATGGGTTTTCGTATTCACCGTAGTATACCATGCAGCCTGCTTCTGTAATCGCATTCCACATTGCATTGGATATAGTTTCGTCATCTCCGTAATAATACCATCCGCGTGCTCTGCATGCAATTATGAATGCTTCGCGCCGGGTAATGTATTCATCGCATTCTTCAACCGTTGTATCTTTTGGAATAATTCCCAAAGATGACAACAGCGTTATTTTATCGGCTAATACATTGTCTTCGGGTGTATGTTCTCTGCATTGCGCATTAATTGGTGCAATAAACGTAAGTGCTATAAGTGTGAATGAAAATAAAATAGATATTTTTTTCATGATAGTCTCCGTTTCTTTGTTTTAATAATTTTGTGATAGTATATAATCCACAATTCCCTCACTATACGTATATAGTGTTGTGGCTATCACATAGTCTTTAATATGAACATTTGGTATGTTGTATTTATTCACAGGCAAAACACTATTCGGATCAGAAGTTAATCTCATAGGAAATTGAGCATAATTGTTAACACCTATTAGGCGGTCAGTGACATTTTTTCTTGGCAAATATCCCATTTCCTTTCGAAAATATTCTTCAACAGTAATAGCAGTTGCTTCTTGGTGCTGACGTTTAATGTAATTTGATAGATTATTATTTAATTCCTTGTTATTGGTTTTAAAATTCATAATAATTCTATTATCCACACCAGTCCATGCGGTGTAGGCATGTGTTAATTCGTGAACAATAGTTGCCCTTCGTTCGTCAGAGGAATAAATGCTGTTTATATGTATGCTGCCACCTCCTCCGGCGATATATCCGGATTGTGTTAAATCATTTGTATCTTTTATAGATATGTTAACAAAAAATGGGAGATTAATCAAGTAATCAATTATTTTACGAGCAACTTCAGAACCACCATTAATTTCATTACCTTCTATATGACAAATATAGTTTTCACTATCATAATAATATCCTGAATCACCTGTGATTATTTTTATTTCGTCAATAATCATATCTTTTCCGCTTTTTTGATATTCGTGACCGTCATCATCAATTAAAGTGTAGATATCATCATTATTTATTTTTAGTTTGAGACCTGATGGATCCACAAAAGTAATCGGATTTCCGCCGCAATAAGCATACCAGTTCAAACCGTCTCTGATTGGATCCTCCGACACAAATCGTGAGCTTTCCGTGTCATAATATCTGTTGCGAAGATATATAAATCCCGTTTCCTCGTCGAAATATTCTCCTGCATAGCGGAACGGATTATGTATCTTTGTTGTTTCGGCTTTCCACTGCAAAATCCACGGATTGTTTGTGCTTGAATCGAATCGGAATGTTTCTTCCTTGCCGTAGGGTGAGTACCTATAGTCCTTTATTGTCATTCCGAATATGTCCGTTATTTTTATCACATCACCGTGAGTATTCTGCGTGTAGTACAGCTCATTTCCAAATGAGTCTTTGCTTCCGATTATTTCGTCCGCTCTGTAGTATGTATACACATTTCCGTCCGGAAGTATTTCGGCAGACACGTTTCTGCCGTCGTATACGAACCGCGTTTTGTTACCGTTTGTTATCTTAGAATCCCGGCGGCCGTCCGGTGAGTAGGTGTATTCCGTAGTGTCTTTTCCGTCATCGGCACTTATCAGTCTGCCGAAACCGTCGTAGCGGAAATGTGTGTGTTTGCTCCCGGTGTTTATATCCGTCACATTTCCGGCATTATCGTAGCCGTAGTCGATAAAGTCATTGCCGTCCTTTATCATTGTCAGTCGGTTGTCCGCGTCGTAAAAATAATCCTTAGAGTGCATAAAGAGCGGGGTAGAGATATCCTCGTGAGATATATTCCCGAATCCGTCGAATTCATAATATATTTCACTCCCCGGAGCTTTTGCATATATAAGGCGGTTCATGCCGTCGTATCGGTATTCATGTTCTTCGCCGTCTTCTTCGGTAAATATTTTGTTTCCGACAGAATCATACCAGTTTTTCTCCGAAAATATGATTTTGTCTCCAATAGCGGTTTGTGTTCGCTTTATCAGACCTCTGCCGTCATACACGGTGGTTTTTTCCGCACCTGTGTTGCTGTTTTGACTTCGGATTATTCTGCCGGCTTTGTCATACTCAATTGCCTGAATACCCATCCCTGTGCGAACGAGGACAGGGAGATTCAGCGCGTTGTATTCATACCCGGTTACAACCGCATCGGCAGCAACATCCGTCGATTTGTGCTGTGTAATATTTCCGCGCTCGTCGTATGTATATTCATCAAGTGTTAGACCATTATTTTCGGTAGTTTTGTTCCCAAGAGAATCATAGGTGTATTCAATGTATTTTTCGCCCTGCTGAATCCGCACAAGCTCTCCGAACACATTGTATGAATACGTGATTTCGGGATCAATACTGTTTTGTATACTTGTTTTTCTGCCGAGCACATCATATGAATATTCCGTCACAACACCGTTTGCATCGGTAGATTTTGTAAGCAAGCCGCTGTCGTTATATTCATAATAATACATTTTGTCCGCAGAGTCAATACGTTTTGTTAAATTTCCCGGTAAATCGTATTCATAGCGGTATGTATGTGCTGTTTCACCGCTGATACTTCCGATTGACACGGATGTTACATTGCCAAGCAAATCGTATGTGTAGTTTGTTTTCATTGCCGGAATAATTTTTTTGCCGTTAATTTTAGACAGTAAGTATTTACTAATCGACAAAATTATGGTAAAATAAATTTATATATTGCTTATATGAGTACAACTCGAACAGGAAGGGACGACATTATATATGGGTATAATAAATATTGCTATATGCGATGACAATGAAGAATATGTCAGTACATTTGAAAAACAATTATATGAAATAAGCAATGTTAAAATTGAATGTGACGTGTATCATAGCGGTGAAAGCCTCGTTCGTGCCTATGAAAACGGTATTGAAAAATATGATGTTGTTTTTCTCGATATGGAAATGAAAAAATTAAACGGGATAGAAACAGCCAGTTTAATAAAGGAACTCGACGAGCATGTAATTATAGTTTTTGTTACAAGTTATACAAAGTACATGCGCGATACTTTTAAATGTTCGCCATTTGATTTTTTGGTTAAACCTGTTGACGATGAAGAGCTTAAAATGTTGTTTTGCGGTATACAAAAAAGATTATCAAAGCGTCGTATGGTTTTGGCATTTTCTGAAAACAAAACAAAAGTAAGGCTTTACTGCGATGATATAATATATTGTGAGAGTCAAAACCATTGGTTAAAAATTTATACAAGAGATAATGAGTATAAACTATGCAAACCTATTTCAGAACTTTCAAAGCAACTCGATAAAAGCTCATTTTGCAGAGTTCATAAGTCATATCTCATAAATTTTCAATATATAAAAAGTATAAAAGAGAATGATGCTATATTATATCATTGCGACAAACTTATTCCTATAAGTCGAACTTACAAAAAGGATGTTCTTAAGGAGTACACAGAATTTCTCGAGAGGGACTTTAGAGTATGACGATATATAATTTTGCCAATATATTTACAGGATTTATTGAAGCTATATTGTTATTTAGAATGTACGAAACTTTTTTTGAAAAAAACAAGAAGTTTTCCACATTGCTATATGTAATCGGATTTTTTGAAATTGCTGCAGCAATTAATTTTTGTAATTTATTGTTTAAGTATGGTATTCTTAATGCGGTAGGAATGGCAGTAGCATTTCTTATACCATCATTTTTGTTTAAGGGAAAGCTATCAATTAAATTTATTATATCATTTTTAACCATTGTATTAATAGGAATTACGGAAATAATGGTTTTGTTTTGTATAACTTTGTTTTTGAATGTGACGGTATCAACAGTAGTACATACGCCGACTTACAAACTGTTGGGAATTGTAATTTCTAAAATGCTTGCATTGCTTATTGTTAATATTATTTGTGTGAGGTTCAGAAAAGAAAAGTATTATATCGGAACATCATATTGGATTCTGTTTCTATTGATGTTTACTACATCAATAATTGCAGTTTTTTTGATTTTCAAACTATCATTCGACAATTCCAGTGTGTTTATGCAAAATCTGGCTATATTGTGTTCATTTGGTTTAATGTTCAGTACATGTTTTGCTTTATATTTATATGACAACATCGTAAAACAGGCTTCAAAAATAAAAAACCAAGAGCAATATGAACAACATTTAAAAAGGCAGTTGAAACATTTGGACGATATTCTGATAACACAGAAGCAAATAAAAAAATTTAAACATGATTTTAATAATTTTCAAATTGGCTTGCAATCATATATAGATAATGGAGATTTAGACGGGGCAGATGAATATTTGAGTGATTTAAGAAAAAACATAAATTATGCTGAATGCATGGTCGAAACCGGTAACACTGCATTAGATGCTATCTTGAATACTAAAATAGCTATTGCAAAGGGTAAGGGGATAAATGTAAGTATGAAAATCCAAATTCCCGAGTACATATCTGTTGCACCTGCTGATATTTGCGCCATTTTTGGAAATGCACTTGATAATGCAATAGAAGCTTGCGATAGATTGCAAACCGATAACAAAGAAATCAGAATAGACATTATCTGTAAAGGTGAAGCAATTTTATGCAAAATTGCAAACACTGCACCGAAACCGATAAATACTTCGTTCGTCACATCAAAGAATGATAAACAAAATCATGGATATGGACTGGATAATATCAAAACAACATTATCAAAATATAACGCTTATCCCGTCATTGAACACGGTGATACGGAATTTGTATTAAAATTTGTTATCTTTACAAATGAATAATTTACGTTAAAAGGTCTGAATATAAAAAATTCAGACCTTTTTTGCAACTTTCGCTGATTACATTGCATTTCACGAAGAACGTGTATTTTTTGTCAAAATATATGGTATAGTTAGTTCACAGGGAGGGTACTAAATATGAAAAGTATATCTGACACTATTGCCAATACATTGTTGCTTCAGTGAATCATTCAAAAAGAAGATGTATACATTTGCAAATATGGACTGGGTATATTTATATCTTCAATACTCGAAATATTAAGTATTTTAATTATATCATTTTTTATAGGCAATCCCTTTGAAACAATATTGTTTTTTGCTTCATTTGTGCCATTAAGAATATATGCCGGAGGATATCATGCCAATACAAAAATGAGTTGCTACCTTTTGTCTCTCATTGTTTATACTTTGTTTACAGTGATGATATATATTCTCCCACAGAGTTTGTATGTAATCATGAATTTATTGATAGCGGTGTTATCATTGGTTGTTGTCTCAATTGCAGCTCCTATAATACATAAAAATAAGACTGTAAATAGATTTGAAGAAATATATTATATTATCGAAAATTGAGCATTTTCATATGTTTATCGGAAACATTAATTATTATGATATTAACAGCTGTTTTCCCGTGTAGCAAATATGTTGTTTCATTTGCAGCAGGTCAGTCTGCGGTAATAGCTTCAATGTTTGCAGCAATAATCAAAAGGGAACTGGTTGTTGATAAATAAACTTTGATTGCTAAAGTTCCAATGGAGGTGTAACTGATGAAAAAATTTAAGGAAGTTGTAAAAAAAATTATAGTCAAAAATGGTGCCATAATAGCTTCGTGCGCATGTACAGGAGGTCGAACCATGAAGAAAAAAATCATGTTAGTGCCGTTAATTTTGATTTACGCTGTTTTCCTTTGTTCTTGCAGCAAAAATATTGCAGAAAAAAAGAACAATAATATAAAAGTGCCATTTTTAATGTACGAAAATAATGAAAGAAACAATACTGTTGAAAGTAAGCTGTTGTATTGGGATATATCAAACGGAACAATTATTGACAACGATAATATTGTCTACAGCATGTCCTTAACCGAATCGCCGGTAGAACTTATTGAACCGATTGTTTGGGGTAATAATAAATTTGTTCTAAACAAAAGCGACTCGATAAAATTCAATCCGAAGTATAGTATTGAAAAAGTTGAAAATCCAAGTTTGGAAATTAATGGAAAAAACATTAATGTAATTACATGTTTTGATTCTTCCAACAAATTTAACGGTCACAAGATTACAATAGGTGAGGGTGAAAATCAGAAAGAATTTATTACAACAAATTTTACTTTTAAGGAAAGTGAAAATAAAGTTATAGGTGTTTTTCCGTCGTATGTAAACTATGATGACAAAAAGGGTGAAGTGCTATTTATTTCTGTGGATTTTTCAAGTGACAACTTAGATAAAATATATGTATTTAAGGCAAATGCAAAAAATATTTCTGATGTCAACGTAAAAACAATATATTTATCCGACAATATAAAAAATAGCGGCAATGCAATGCCTACATTGTTTAATGCTGTAATGAATGATAATAAATACTATTTTCAGAGTTTCAACAGTTTGGCATATTGTGATATTGTCGCTGAAACGTCAAATACATTAGATGACTTATCTGCTCAATGCAGGGAATTTGTTAAGGAAGGAAAATTTAAACCTGATTTTGAAAAGGCAATTATTCCTGTTGGAAGTTATAAAGATGTTGTTGTTGTAAATATTCCTGTAAGTACAGATACAGATTTGGAAAATATTGTATGCGCAATTTTGGACAATAAAATAATAGGTTCAATTCACTTAAAGAAAAACGGAATGTGGGATATAAGAAAGGACGAGAAAGATATTTCATCGGTTTTTGATGTATCTGATAGAAAATTGTACGAAAAATTTTATGAATATCTTACTTTTCCGAAATATTAAAAAATCATCCGAAATTTCGGCATATGCATTATTTGCCGAATATTTCGGATGATTTTTGTTAAAATATTACAGGTAAATTATTTCAGAGAATTTAAAAATTCTTCGCCTTTGTTTACAGAGTACAAAACAGCCTCTTTTGCCGGACCTCCGATGAGATTTCGTCCGTTTACGCATGTTTCAAGGGAAATTGCGTCGTATATATCCTCCTCAATCATTGGGGAGCATGCTTTAAATTCGTCAATAGTAAAGTCGGAGAGAGCCTTTCCGTGTTCAATGGCATACAAAACCATTTTTCCGATTACCGCATGAGCTTCGCGGAACGGCATACCTTTTTTAACAAGATAATCTGCTGCGTCCGTTGCGTTTGTAAACCCTTTTCCTGCGCCGGAATACATCTGACTTTTATTAACCTTCATTGTGGATATCATTTTATCAAACACCGGTATGCAGAGTTTCAGAGTGTCAACTGCGTCGAATATACATTCCTTGTCCTCCTGCATATCCTTGTTGTATGCAAGCGGAATGCCTTTCATTGTTGTAAGAATGCTCACAAGACTGCCGTAGACACGTCCGGTTTTTCCGCGGATAAGCTCGGCAACATCGGGATTCTTTTTCTGCGGCATTATAGAACTGCCGGTAGAGCAGGAATCATCCATTTCTATAAACGAAAATTCGTTCGAATTCCACAGTATCAATTCCTCGCAAAAACGGCTTAGATGCATCATGCATATAGATAAATCGGATGCAAGCTCAATCACAAAGTCACGATCTGACACACCGTCCACGGAGTTTAATGTAACGGAGTCAAACCCGAGCTGTTCGGCAACAAACCGTCTGTCGAGAGGATATGTTGTCCCTGCGAGGGCGCCGGAGCCAAGCGGCATAATATTCATTCGGCGGTATGTGTCGCCAAGTCTGTCGATATCTCGTTTGAACATTTCAAAGTATGCCATAAGATGATGCGCAAGCGTAATCGGCTGAGCTTTTTGCAAATGTGTGTAGCCTGGCATTATTGTGTCGAGGTGCTGCTTTGCAAGGTTAAGCAGTGTGTGCTCAAGGCTTGCAAGCATATCTTTTATCCCGGATATTTCTTCTTTCAGATACATCCGTATATCCAGCGCAACCTGGTCGTTGCGGCTTCTTCCGGTATGAAGGCGCTTGCCGGCTTCGCCGATTTTTTCGGTGAGCATGGTTTCAACATTCATGTGGATATCCTCGGCGTCTATCATAAATTCCGATTTTCCGCTTTCAATATCGGAGAGGACTTCTTTCAGACCTGTTACAATCTTTTCACTATCTTCGGTGCTGATTATGCCGCATTTGCCGAGCATTGTTGCGTGAGCAATGCTGCCGGCAATATCCTCTTTGTACATTCTTTTGTCGAAACGTATGGATGAATTAAAGTCATTCACGCTGTCATCTGTATTCTTCGAAAATCTTCCGCCCCAAAGCTTCATATTGTCAACCTCATTTTCCTTCGTTCTTTTTAAGCATCATAGCCCTGACTTTGAGCGGCAAACCGAACAGATTGATGAATCCAGCGGAATCTTTCTGGTCGTACACATCATCTGCCGCAAATGTAGCAATATCTTCATCATAGAGAGAATAGGGCGATGTTGCGCCGGCGCTTATGCAATTGCCTTTGTAGAGCTTGAGCTTAACCGTTCCGGTAACTGTCTGCTGAGTCGAATCAACAAATGCCGAGAGTGCCTCGCGCAGGGGAGTGTACCACAATCCGTCATATACAAGTTCAGCAAATTTATTGGAAACTTCTGCCTTGTAGTGCAGAGTTTGTTTGTCGAGGCAAAGATATTCGAGTTCGCGGTGTGCAGCATAGAGAATTGTTCCGCCGGGTGTTTCGTATACTCCGCGGCTCTTCATGCCGACAAGACGGTTTTCAACTATATCGTCGATACCGATTCCGTTTTCTCCGCCGAGTTTGTTGAGTTTTTGCATCATCTCAACCGGTCCGAGTTTTTCGCCGTCTATCTCGGTCGGAATACCTTTTTCAAACTTAATCTCTACATATGTCGGCTTGTCGGGTGCCTTTTCCGGAGAAACAGACAACTTGAGAATTTTGTCAAAGTTCGGTTCGTTAGCCGGGTTTTCCAAATCCTGTCCCTCATGCGAAAGGTGCCAGATATTCCTGTCCATGGAGTAGTTGTTTTCTTTTGTTACCGGAACCGGAATACCCCTTGCCTGAGCATAGTCTATCTCGTCATCGCGCGATTTAATATCCCAGATACGCCACGGAGCAATGATTTTCATTTCCGGAGCCAGTGCTTTTATTGTAAGCTCAAAACGAACCTGGTCATTGCCTTTGCCTGTGCAGCCATGGCATATTGCGGTTGCGCCCTCGGCTTTTGCAATTTCAACAAGACGTTTTGCAATGCACGGACGTGCATGTGATGTTCCGAGAAGATATTTTCCCTCGTACACTGCGTCGGCTTTGAGCGTAGGCCAAATAAAATCGGTAATATATTCTTCACGGAGATCTTCAATATAAACTTTGCTTGCGCCGGTTTTAATTGCTTTTTCTTCGAGACCGTCGGTTTCTTTTCCCTGTCCCACATCACCGCAAACTGCGATAACATCATAATTATAGTTTTCCTTTAGCCACGGAATGATGATAGATGTATCAAGTCCGCCGCTGTAAGCTAATACAACTTTTTCTTTTGACATATTGATTTTCCTCCCGTTTTGGTTTATTATATAAGGTATAGGTAAATTATAACGCTATTTTTTGCATTTTTCAATCGGCAAAATGCATAAATATGCAAAAATAATTGCAAATCAATGTATAATATGCATAAAACAGGAGGAAACAATGATTATACTCGGTATTGATCCCGGTTATGCTATCGTTGGAGTGGGTGTAATAGAATTCAACGGAAATAAATTTCGCATTATCGACTATTATGCAATTACAACGGATGTCGGGACACCTTTTGAAGAAAGGCTGAAAATTATATACGACGGTTTGAATGAAGTAATTGAAAAATACAAACCGTCGCACATGGCAATCGAAAAGCTGTTTTTTAACGACAACGCAAAGACGGCTATAGACGTCGGACAAGCAAGGGGAGTGATTGTTCTTTCGGCTGTAAATCACGGTGTGGAAATATTCGGTTACACACCGCTGCAAGTAAAGCAGGCCGTTGTCGGATACGGCAGAGCCGATAAAAAGCAGGTTCAGCAAATGACGCGCGCACTGCTGAATCTGAAAGAGATACCGCAGCCCGATGATGTTGCCGATGCACTTGCAATAGCGCTTTGCCATGCACATTCGTATAACGGCGCAATGAGTAAATATTTAAAATAAATCGGAGGTAAATATGTTTAGCTATATCAGAGGCATTCTTGCCGAAAAAAATCCCGACAGTGTTGTTGTGGAATGTAACGGTGTCGGATTCAGAATTTACACAAGTCAGAACTCGCTTATGGATGAAAAATGCGTGCTCGGAGCAAATGTTACATTCTATACATACCTGTATATAAAAGAGGGGATTATGGATTTGTACGGATTTTCAAGCCGTGACGAACTCGAATTGTTTGAACTGCTTATATCTGTTTCAGGTGTCGGTGCAAAGGGAGCGTCTGCAATACTCGGAACGCTTAACCCGGCAAAACTTGCCGTTGCAATTGCATCCGGCAACAGCGCCGAAATAAAAAAAGCACCCGGAATAGGCAACAAAATTGCACAGAGAATTGTTCTTGAACTTAAAGACAAAATTTCAAACGACAAACTCGCAAATGTCAATACGGATGCATTTGCCGAGAATATACCTATTGCAAGCAGTGAACGCGACGAGGCTGTAAATGCGCTTGTTGCGCTCGGGTATTCCGGTGCCGAGGCAAAAGCGGCGGTGTCAAAAGTTGCCTCATCCGTTGCGGATATCGAAGAAATTATTAAATCCGCGCTTAAAAATTTAATGTAAAATCGAGGTGTTATTAATGGATAATAATGAAGAAAGAATTGTAAACGGCGGTGTACTTGAAGAAGATATCGTCTCGGAGCCGGGACTGCGGCCGAGAAGTCTGGCTGAATACGTTGGGCAGAAGAAGGCAAAGGAAAATTTAAGCATATATATTGAAGCGGCAAAAAGCCGCGGTGACGCTCTCGACCATGTTCTTTTGTATGGACCGCCGGGACTCGGAAAAACAACACTTGCAAATATAATTGCAAACGAGCTGGGTGTAAATATCCGAATTACATCGGGGCCGGCAATAGAAAAACCCGGTGACCTTGCGGCAATACTTACCAATCTGTCGGAGCACGATGTTTTGTTTATCGACGAAATACACCGCCTCAGCCACAGCGTTGAGGAGGTATTATACCCGGCAATGGAGGATTTTGCACTTGATATCATAATCGGAAAAGGACCGTCGGCACGCTCCATTCGTCTTGATTTGCCGTCATTTACCTTAATCGGAGCCACAACAAAGGCCGGCAGTATGACAGGACCGCTCCGGGACAGATTCGGTGTTATATCGCGGCTTGAACTTTACTCAACAGACGAACTTGTCCAAATTGTTGAGCGCAGCGCAAAAATTCTCGGTGTGGATATAGACCGCGGCGGAGCACGCGAAATAGCGTCGCGCTCGCGCGGAACACCGCGTATTGCAAACCGCCTTGTTAAGCGTGTACGCGATTTTGCAACCGTTCTTGCCGACGGCAGGGTGACGGCAGACATTGCAAATAACGCACTGTCGCGGCTGGAAATTGATTCTATCGGTCTGGACTCGGTGGATAAAAATATGATTCTTACAATGATAAACAGTTTTGCCGGCGGACCTGTCGGACTTGATACTCTTGCAGCAACAACGGGTGAGGACTCCAATACAATAGAAGATGTTTACGAACCGTATCTTCTTCAGCTCGGATTTATAAACAGGACTCCGCGCGGCAGGGTTGTAACACGTCTTGCATACGAACATTATGGTATTCCATTTGAAAAATAAATGAACATATTGTTACATTTTGCTGACAGTTTTAAAAAAATATCGAAAAAAGATGAATAATATAGTATAATATAATTCGTGTTGTTTTATTATATATATTTGTGAGGAAGGATAACAGTGTATAAAGCATTCATAAAAACGATTATATTTACATTTATTATAGCTGCGCTTTCGGCTTTACATATCAGTGCGTATGCCGCCGGCGAAATCCGCCTTGTTGTGGACGGCAGCACCGTGCAGACAGATGCCGCTCCCGTTATTGTAAACGGCAGGACTCTTGTACCTGTGCGCAGCTTGTTCGAAAAGCTCAATGCATCCGTAAATTGGGTTGCTGAAACAGCGCAGGTTGTTGTTGAGAGCGGGAGCAATAAGATAACGCTTACGGTTAACCGTAATAAAGCTTATGTAAACAATAAAACCGTTACGCTTGAGGCTGCGCCGACAATTATGAACGACAGAACATACGTTCCCGTGCGGTTCATCTCCGAAAATTTGGGGTACAATGTGGATTGGAATGCGTCAACGCGCACGGTTTACGTAAATTCGCCCGGCAGCGGCGAAACTGTTGAAACAAAGAATGTTATAACGGATATCAGCGTAAACAAAAATTCGGAGAACACAGTTGTTACAATACGCGCCGATAAATTTGAAAAACCGGTCTTTTCGGTTGCGTCGGCACCGAAAAGATATATATTCGACTTCAGCGGAGCGGTTTTGAAAAACGGCGATTCAAAGATAAGAGTTTCAAACAAGGATATAACCGAAGTGCGCTATGCCGACCACGATAATTACGCAAGAATAGTGATAGAATCACCGTCGGACACCAAGTATGAATGTGCATACTACGACGGTTACATGACGGTAACAGTTACCGGACAAAAAATTGACAACACCAAACCGCTGGTTGTAATAGATGCAGGTCACGGCGGATGGGATACCGGCGCTATCGGTTACGGAGACGGCGGGACACCCGAGATATATGAAAGCAGAGTTAATCTTCAAATTGCCCAAAAGGTTCAGTATTATCTGCAAAACGAGGGAATAAGCGTCCTCATGACTCGCAGCGGCGACTACGCGCTCGGTGATACCGAAATGGAAGACCTTGTCGGCAGATGCGATATTGCAAACAATGCCAATGCAACACTGTTTGTGAGCATACACAATAATTCGTTTACCAATCCGGAAGCGTCAGGAACAATGGTGCTGTATGCTGACCTCGACACCAAAACTTATTCAACCGGAATAACGAGCAAGCAGCTTGCGCAAAATATTTTGAATCCGCTGGTAGAAACAATGCAGATACTTAACCGCGGTGTTGTCGACAGTCCGAAAATGGTTGTGCTCAAAAAGACGAACATGCCGTCGGTTTTGATTGAGTGCGCATTTGTTTCCTGCCCGACGGACAGAGCCATTCTTTTGGACAGCGGACGAATTGAACATATAGCCATGGCAATAGCGTCGGGAATAATAAAATCAATTAAATAAATTTTTTGGAACAAAAAACTTGTATTTGCTTTTAAAATGTGATACAATATATTAAATTGACAGTTATTGCAGGAAAAATCCTGCTTTATAAACGGAAGGGGACATAAGTGTGAAGGAGTTAATAGAAAACATCAGACAGGACGCAAGTCGGCTTCTTGAAGAAATTTCGTCGGTAGAAGAACTCGAAAATCTCCGCATTAAATTTCTCGGAAAAAAAGGTGAACTTACAAGCGTTTTAAAAGGTCTCGGAAAAGCTTCGCCCGAGGAAAGACCTGTTATAGGTCAGCGCGCAAATGAAGTACGCGCATTTATTGAGCAAAAATTATCCGAAAAGAAAGAGCTTTTGAATCGCATTAAGCAGAATGAAAAACTCAAAAAAGAGGTTATAGACGTTACAATGCCGGGCAAAATATTTGTTTCCGGCAACCGTCATCCGCTCAGCATTGTTGAGGAAAGGCTTAAATCTATTTTCCGTAATATGGGATTTTCGGTAGTCGAGGGCCCGGAGGTTGAGCTTGATTATTACAACTTTGAAGCACTGAATATTCCTAAGAATCATCCGGCAAGAGACACGCAGGACACATTCTATATAAATGATGATGTTGTTCTGAGAAGTCAGACATCGCCTGTGCAGATACGAGTTATGGAAAAATCGAAACCGCCGATAAGAATTATATCGCCCGGACGCGTTTTCAGATCCGACGCGGTTGACGCAACACACTCGCCCGTATTCCACCAGATGGAGGGGCTTGTCGTGGACAAAGGAATAACAATGGGCGACCTCAAGGGAACTTTGGAGCTGTTTATTAAGGAAATGTACGGTGATGAAGCAAAAATCAGATTCAGACCTCATCATTTCCCGTTTACCGAGCCTAGTGCCGAGGTTGATGTTTCGTGCTTTGTTTGCGGCGGAAAAGGTTGCAAGGTGTGCAAACAGGAGGGGTATATTGAGGTACTCGGTGCCGGTATGGTTCATCCGAATGTGCTTGAACAGTGTGGCATAGACACAGAGGTGTACAGCGGTTTCGCTTTTGGTATCGGTCTTGAAAGAATTGCTATGCGTTCGTACGAAATAGACGATATGCGTCTTTTGTATGAGAACGACCTGAGATTTTTGAAACAGTTCTAAGCGACACGTAGAAAGGAACGATTATAAATGAAATTTCCAATCAGTTGGTTAAATGACTATGTAGATGTAAAAGATATATCCGCACGCGACTATGCGCACGCGCTCACAATGTCGGGTTCGAAGGTTGAAGGTGTGGAAAATGCCGGAGATGAAATAAAGAACGTTGTTGTCGGCAAACTTGTTGATGTTAAAAAACACGAAAATTCCGACCATTTAAATATATGTCAGGTTGACATAGGTGACGAGGTTACACAGATTGTAACGGGAGCGCAGAATATCAAAACAGGCGATTACGTACCTGTTGCAAAGGATAATTCATATCTTCCCGGCGGAGTACATATTACCAAGGGCAAACTCCGCGGAGAATTGTCAAACGGTATGCTGTGCTCATATGCCGAACTCGGACTAAGCAAAGAGGATGTTCCGTACGCTGCGGATGACGGCATACTTATTCTTCCCGAACCTGTTACTCCCGGAACAGATATAAAAGACGTATTCGGCCTTGACGAAGATGTTGTTGAATTTGAAATCACATCAAACCGTCCCGATTGCTTTAGCGTGATTGGTCTTGCACGCGAGACGGCGGTAACATTCGCAAGACCGTACACAATAAAAACTCCCGTTGTAAAGGGGTGCGGCGGCGATGTGAATGATTATGCAAAGGTTACGGTACAAAGTGACGATTGCATGCGTTATGCCGCAAGAGTTATAAAAAATGTTAAAATAGGCGAGAGCCCCAAGTGGATGAAAGACAGACTGCGTCTCAGCGGAATAAGAAGCATAAACAACATAGTCGATATTACAAACTATGTTCTTCTTGAATACGGTCAGCCGATGCACGCTTTTAACCTCGAAGATTTGGATGACGGCGAAATTGTTGTTCGCAAGGCTAAAAGCGGTGAAGAAATCGTTACATTGGACGGCGAACCGCATGAACTCGATGAATCTATGCTTGTTATTTGCGACAAACACCGTCCGGTATGCGTTGCCGGTGTTATGGGCGGCGAAAACTCGGAGGTACGCGATACTTCTAAAGAAATACTGTTTGAATGTGCAACCTTTAACGGTCCGAGCGTGCGTATAACCGCCAAAAAGCTCGGACTCAGAACCGAGTCGTCATCGCGCTACGAAAAAGGTCTTGATGTAAACAATGTTATTCCGGCATTAAACAGAGCGTGTGAGCTTGTTGAACTCCTCGGTGCAGGTGAAGTTGTTGACGGAACAATAGATGTAATGAATTGTGAAGTTAAGCCGACGGTGATTAAACTCCGTCCGGACAAAATAAACGCTTTTCTCGGAACGGATATTTCACGCGGCGAAATGGAAAAGATACTCACATCGCTGGAGTTTAAGATTGACGGCGATGATATCATAGTTCCGTCTTTCCGCCCGGATGTACTCCGTGAGGCGGATGTTGCCGAAGAAATTGCAAGGATTTACGGTTACAACGAAATAGCTTCAACCGCACTGCGCGGAGAAACAACGAGAGTTATTAAGCCTGTAAACCAGGTCGTGGAAGATATTATACATTCAACGCTTGTGTCGCAGGGACTTTATGAAACACTGACGTTTTCATTTATAGGTCCAAAGCTTTTCTCAATTATAAATTCGAACGACGAAAAGCTGCGAAAAGCTGTTGTAATAAAAAATCCGCTCGGCGAAGATACGTCAATAATGCGCACAACACTTCTGCCGTCGGTGATGAGCACGCTTGCCCTCAACTATTCGCGCAGAAATGAGAGTGCAAAGATATATGAATTTGCAAATGTTTATATTCCTGTTGACGGGCAAAAGCTCCCCGATGAGCATAAAAATATTACGCTCGGTATGTACGGCGGATATGATTTTTATGACATGAAGGGTGTGATCGAACATTTGTTTGATGTACTCAAAATCAGAGATGCTGAATATGTTGCAAAGAGCGACAACACCACTTTCCATCCGGGAAGATGCGCACAGATTGTTAAGGATGGAAAGGTTATCGGAATATTCGGTGAGGCGCATCCGGATGTGTGCAAAAATTTTGGTATGGACACACGTGTTTATATTTGTGAAATAGACTTTAACACACTTCTCGAATTCTACACGGACGAAGTTAAGTACAAGCCTTTGCCGAAGTATCCTGCGGTAACAAGAGATATTGCAATGCTTATAGATGACAGTGTTAATGTATATGAAATCGAAAAGATAATCAAAAAATGCTCCGGAAATATTCTTGAGGGATACAATTTATTTGATGTTTACAAGGGAGCACAGATTCCGGAGGGCAAGAAGAGTGTCGCATATTCCGTTACATTCAGAGCGGACGACAGAACACTTACCGACGAAGAAATAAACGGTGTTTTTGATAAAATAGTAAAAACTCTCGAAGATAATTTGTCGGCACAGCTAAGGTAATCTGATAATATTTTGTTGAAAGGGTGGTATTTGTGGATCATATTGAAGAAACACTAAAGGTTAATATCGGAAACGATAATGCTCAGAAAGTAAGGGATTCGTTTAAGGTTGTTTATGATGCATTAAAGGTTAAGGGCTACAATCCGATAAATCAGATTGTTGCGTATATTATGTCCGGAGATCCAACATATATCACGAGCTATAATAATGCGCGCAACATCATGAGCAAGCTCGAACCCGATGAAATATTGGAAATTCTTGTAAAGGAATATCTTAAAACACTTTGATTACAAGGAAATATTCGATATGAAAATTAACAAAAAAAATGTTGCGCTTACTGCATGCTTTATGGTGGCGGCGACTCTCGCCGCCAAAGTGTGCGGACTTTTGCGCGATATACTTATTGCCGCCATGTACGGCACAAATACAGATGAAGCGATTGCATTTTCCAGTGCAAGCAGAATACCGCTGCTTTTCTTTGACATTGCACTGGGTTCTGCTGTTACAAGCGCCTTTATACCGATATTCAACGAGTATCTTACCCGTGACGGCAAAAGGCGTGCTTTTGAGTTTTCAAATGTATTTGTAAACCTTGTTGCGCTTATAACCATACTTCTTTCGCTGCTCGGAATTATTTTTTCCAAACAGCTCGTCGGAATTATTGCCGGCGGCTATGATTCGGGCAAGAGGGAACTCATAGCGTCGCTTGTTGTTATAATTTTTCCAACAATAGTTTTTACGGGACTTGCATATTGCTTTGTAGGGATTCTTCAGTCTCTCGGTGAATTTTATGTCCCTGCAATAATCAGCTTGGTTTCAAACGGATTTTTAATTCTGTATCTTGCAATATTCAAAAATTGTTTCGGCGTGCGTGGGGTTGCATTTGCAATGCTTGCGGCATGGAGCCTCCAGTTTTTTGTTCAGATTCCGTCACTTATCAAGTGCGGTTACAGATACAAACCGATTTTATCGTTGAAGGATGAAGGTATACGAAAAGTCGGCATGCTTGCTCTGCCAATAATACTGAGCACGTGGGTTCAGCCTATAAACAACCTCATCAATATCCGACTTGCATCGTCACTTGCCGATACGGGTTCGGTTACTGCTCTTGATTATGCAAATAAATTGTATATCATACTTGTTGGTGTGTTTACATTTTCAATAACCAATCTGATATTTCCGTCACTTTCCCGTGCTTGCTCCGAGGGCGACAAAGAAGCTTTTTCGAATATGTCACGTCGGGCAATAAAATATGTCGTGATAATAATAATGCCTGTTATGTTTGGATTTGTTATTCTCAACAAACCTATCATACGCTTATTCTATGAACGCGGACAGTTTGATTCACATTCTACATCGCTAACCGCAACGGCACTTCTCTTTTATTCACTCGGTATGCTTGGGTACGGGATGCAGGAAATATGCAACAAAGCTTTTTACGCACTTCACAACGGCAAAACACCCATGATAGTTTCGGTAGTTGGGATATCGGTAAATATTGCACTAAGCATTGTTTTGGTTGCGGTGTTTTCCGCTACGCACTGGGCACTTGCGTTTTCGGCATCAATAGCTGCAAATTTAATGGGTTTTGCACTTTTGTATCTTTTGCAGCGAAGCGTAGGCAATATTGCAGGGCGTGAGCTTGCGGGCTGTTTTGCAAAGGTTTTTGTGTCTTGTGTGTTGATGAGTATTGCCGCAGCTGGGGTGCACAGGCTTGTTGGCGACAGTTCAAAGATGCTTGCGGTTTTTGTACCTGCGATTGTCGGCGCGGCGGTGTATTTCATATGTTGTATGGCTTTTCGTGTATCTGAACTTACGGATATTGTTAACGCTGTTATGCTTAAAATAAAAGGGGGCAGGCGAGTTGAATAGAGGAGTTATTATTTCGTTTATATTGTATTTCATAAACTCTTTTGCCGATTGGTTTAATTCAAGTATCCTCGGTAAAATAAACAGAGCATTCGGGCGCTTTTTCGGTAAATTATCGAATGGCAGCTTTTTTGTCAAATGGTTTACGGGAGCAAAGGACAATGATACGCGTGATTCAAGCGTTGTTTGCAGATGTATTGTTTTTTTGAAACGGTTTGTAACGCGGATTGTTTCAAATCTTGGAGCGCTGATTTCAGAAAGCCTTTTTGTATCTGCAATACGGTGGTTTTTGCATAATATAACCGCAATCAGCTCTGCAAACTACGGAGTGTTCGCTGTTTGCGCATCGGTGTCGTATTTTCTGCTGCGCGTTGTTACAGGTGGTTTTGCACTTCGGTTTGCAATAGTTTGTCTGGCATTGTTTGCTGTCGGAGTGGCGGGATGTGCATTTGATATTTCAATGTCACAGCTGTTTTCGGGCAGTTTTGCATCAAAATTTTTACTCTCATTCGCAGACATTCCGCAAGTGACCGATTCAAAAAAAATACGTATTACACGTGCCTCGGGAGCTGTTTTTTCAGCACTTGGAATTGTGTGCGGAGTTGTCGGATTTGCAATCGGGGCTAAATTTACCGTAGTTGCTCTTGTTGGGGTGATATTTGTTTGCGCGGTGTTGTACAATTACCGTGTCGGTGTTTATACTGCTCTTGTTGTATTCCCGTATGCTCCGACAATGGCTATTGTCGGTATCATACTTTTAAGCATGATATCATTTGCAATCGCCCTGCTTGTTTTCAAAAGTATTCGGTTTTCAAGGAGCAATCTTGATATTCCGATTGCAATGTTTCTTGCGGTTATGCTGTTGTCGTCGGTCACAAGCTATGCGCGCAGCAGCAGTCTGAAAATTTATATGGTTTATTTTGTTTTTGTATGCTCATATTATCTTATAACAAATACTTTTAAATCATTTAAACAGCTTGTACCGGTTATATGCACTATGATGATATGCGCACTCGGTGTTGCGGCATACGGGATATATCAGCACATATACGGATTTGCCGACGGCACAGTGTGGACAGACACGGATATGTTTGACAATATCGCAACAAGAGTTGTTTCAACATTTGAAAACCCGAATGTTCTCGGCGAATATTTACTGCTGATGATTCCTGTCGGAGCGGCTCTCTTTATTGCATCTGACAAGCGTGCCGTTAAGGTATCAAATCTTGCAATAACCGCTGCACTGGCACTTTGCATGATATACACATATTCGCGCGGAAATTGGATTGGTCTGATTGTTGCCGCATTTTTGTTTGTTTTGTTATATGACACGCGTTTTGTCTGGCTCGGTGTGATAGCTGTGTTTGCGGCACCGATGTTTATGGGGCAGGAGGTTGTAGCAAGATTTGCGAGTATCGGCGACACTCGCGACAGCTCCACGTCGTACCGTGTGTATATATGGATTGGAACTTTGCGTATGCTTCGTGATTATTGGATATGTGGAATCGGGTTGGGCAGCGACGCATTTAACATGGTTTACCCGCGCTATTCATATGCCGGTATTATCGCACCTCATTCGCACAACCTGTATCTGCAGCTTCTCACCGAAAACGGTATTTTGGGACTTGCGGTGTTTGTTGCAATAATAATTTTATATTATCGTGATGTTATTACGTGCGTAACAAAACAGCAGCGCTGTGTTCAAAAGGCATTGACGGTGGCTTTGGCGGCAGGAGTATTCGGATACCTTGTTCAGGGAATGTTCGATAACGTGTGGTACAATTACCGTGTGTTTTTCATGTTTTTTGCCATTGTGGGACTAACCTCGGCAATGGTTAATTTAGCAAAGAAAGGCGGCAAAGTATGATTAAAGCTGTAAACGTTATAAGTGACACAAATATCGGCGGTGCCGGGAAATGCGTACTTACATTTTTAAAATACCATTCTCCACAGACAGACGTTATTACTGTTATTCCGCGCGGCAGCCTTTTGACGGAGCATATAAAGGCACTGGGAGCCGAATACATCGAACTCGACGGCCTTGCGGATAAATCGTTTGATTTGAAGGCTGTCGGAAAATTACGTAAGATATTTTCTGAGCTCAAGCCGGACATCATCCATTGTCATGCCGCCATGTCAGCGCGGATTGCCGGGAGATTGTACGGAAAGGCAAAGATTATTTACACGCGCCACAGTGTGTTTGAACCGTCACCGACCATTTCTGTGGGATTAGGCAAGATTATAAACGGATTTGTGAATAACATCACTGCCGACAAAATTATTGCGGTAGCCGAGGCAGCAAAAGATAATCTGTTAAAAACCGGAGTATCCGAAAAAAAGATTGTTGTTATTAAAAACGGTGTTGAACCGCTCAAGGCTCTGACGGAAGAACAAAAGCTTGCTGTCAGAAAAAACTACGGAATAAATCCCGATGATTTTGTTCTCGGGATTGCGGCACGTCTTAACAAAGTAAAGGGGCATGTGTACATTCTGAAGGCACTGAAGATGCTTATTGATGACGGAATACCTGCCAAACTCATTATAGCGGGAACCGGTGAATGTGAAGAAGAAATACGCTCACAAATCAGCGAATACAAATTGGATGACGCTGTTATTATGGCGGGATTCGTGGACGATGTCACAAATCTGATGAATATATTGGATGTGAATGTAAATGCATCATTCGGGACAGAGGCGACGAGCCTTGCTCTGCTGGAGGGAATGAGTCTCGGCGTACCGTCGGTTGTCAGCGATTTCGGCGGTAATCCGGGAGTTGTGACAGACGGTGTAAACGGGTATATATATCCTACATGCGATTTTGAAAAAATGTATGAAAAGTTAAAACTTGTATATGCCGATTCGTCAAAATTGAGGAAATCAAGCAAACAGGTGTTTGAAAAGAACTTTAAAGCACAGGTTATGACCGAAAAAATCGAAAAGCTGTATAATGAGCTGGCAGAAAGGAAGCAGTAATATGGAAAAGACAAAAGCTAAATTTAACTTGTTTGATGTTGTAATAATAATCGCTGTTTTGGCGATTGCCTTTGGTGCGTACAGATATCTTATCAAAAAGACATCATCGCAAGGAAGTGCCCCGGCGGTGACATTTACCGTCGAACTTCAAAAGCAGGGTGACGATTACGCGGATGAGATGGAAATCGGCGATGATATATCCGACGCTGTTAAGGGTGGATATTTCGGAAAAATAACCGATATTAAGCGTGAAAAATGTTATATTGTCAATGAATCGAGCATTACCGGTGAATATGTGAAAACCGAGATGAAAGGAAAATACAACTACTATATAACTATCGAGGGTATTCCGTCGTATTGTACAGACGCATCCACAATGTTCGGAAGTTGTGAGGTAGGCGTAGGCAGAGAAATATACATTAAAAACCGCAACTATGTCGGAGCCGGTTATGTAGTTGATATATCGTTCGATAAATAAGTGCGTTCAGTGAGGTGAAAAACATGATAATAGATAATAAAGGAAAAATTTTCGGCAAAATAAACATAATCGATTTGCTCGTTATAGTTCTTTTAATTGCAGCCGGAACGGTTGTCGGATTCAAATATTCCATTGCATCAAGGAACAAGGCATCCACAACAAACAGCGAGTTTGTCTATTCGTTCAAAATAGACGGTGTAAGAGAATATACAATCAATCAGATTCATGCCGGAGATAAGGTTTTTGATGACGAATCCGGCAAATGTATCGGAACAATAGAAAAAGTTGAAAAAAAGCCGGACAGAAATTATATCGTTAAATCCGACGGTACGTTCAATATAGCCGAACGTCCCGACAGATACAATGCAATTGTTACGATAAAGGCAACAGGCGCCGTTAATTCCGGCGGTCACTATGCTGCCGACGGAACAAAAGCCATTATTCCGCACTCATCGATAACACTCAGTAATTACCGCTTCAGAGCGTCCGGAAAAGTGCTTAAAATTGTTAAAGATTAATTCAGATAAGCCGCCGATATGCTTTTTTGCATATTTGGCGGCTTAGGCATGCTGGACTCGAACCCGATGTGGTTTAAAAATGGAAATTTTGCATAATACCGCAGAAAATTCTGCAAATATACGACCGTATAATTCTTGAATTTTCTTTGTCTTATTTCAAAATTTCCTATTTTTAAACTCTGCGACCTTACGTTTAGAAAAATTTATTGGATTTTCAATGCGGAGGACGCAGACAGGCTGTCGCCTTTCAAGGACGACAAGTTGAAAAGACTTCAATTTTTCAAACGTAAGGCATATTGGGTTCGACTCCCGCATGCCTAACTTGTTTTATAATTCCAACCGGTCGCAGAATCTGTATCCGACTCCGAGCTCGTTGACAATAAAATTTTTTTCGCCGGGACGTTCGCCGAATTTACTTCGTATATGTGCCATATTAACCTGCAGTCTTTTAATGCTGTTTGAATCGCAGAAACCCCATACCTCTTTTATTATTGATGAATATGTCATAACTTTCCCCGCGTGCTCGGATAAAAGTGCAATGATGTTGTACTCGGTTTGTGTGAGTTTGATTTCGGATTCATTAATAAATACACGTCTTGAATCATAGTCAATTATAAGCCCGTCCGATTCAAATTTTCCGCCGGGTATTTTACTGTCATCCGAACGGTGTGTCGAGGTTCGCAGCGCTGAACGTATTCTCGCCATCAGCTCATCGGTGCCGAACGGTTTTGTGACATAATCATTTGCTCCGAGGTCAAGAGCATATACCTTATCATGTTCTTCGGCGCGTGCAGAAAGGACTATAACAGGTGTAAGGTTACCGTGGCGTATTTCTTTGAGCAATTCTGTTCCGTCACCGTCCGGAAGCCCGAGGTCAAGAATAATTAAATCCGGTTTGTATGACGAATAAAGCATTTTTGCATCAGCGCAGTTCTTTGCACATATTGGCTTGTATCCGTTTGCGTCAAGCAATGCACTCAGCACATTGTTAATGTTGGTTTCATCTTCAACAACGAGTATTTTATATTTGTTGTTTGTCATCTTCATTTTCCTCCGTATCAAGCGCAAATCTGAAAACACATCCGCCGTGCTTCAGATTGGAAGCTTCAATTTCTCCGCCATGCGCTTTTATTATTGTCGCGCATACTGACAGTC
>CAKSIN010000027.1 GCA_934463115.1 uncultured Clostridia bacterium | reverse complement strand
TAACAAGTTTTTTATGTGATTTTCTTGAAAAATAATCACAATGTATATTATACGAGGGAACGACCTGTGTGTCGTTCTGCCGGTAACCGCAATTGTTTGTTAAGGTGCACAATTAATATTGAAAAAGCAAAAGAGCGGCGCAAATGCGCCGCTCTTTGAATTTTAATTCTTATTTAACAAACAAAGACAAAACTACCGAAGTTGCAACAAACAATATAGCAACAACAGCGGTTGCTCTTTCCAGCATGCCGTCTATTGTTCTCGCTTTATTTTTGCCAAAAAATGTCTCGGCTCCGCCGCCGATGCTTCCCGACAGGCCTGCCTGTTTGCCCGACTGAAACAGTACAACGGCAATCAACACAACAGATAAGATTACATGTATAATAGTTACAATCGTGTTAAGCACTGGTAACACCTCCATCCGAAATTCTCATACCATTGTATTTTACCATAATTCTTTGGCTTTTGCAATACTTTTTTCAAATTTTATTTATTTTTTAAATTGTAAGATATATTGCGTTTGGATCCCGTATGCCTATCCAAAAGGTGACGAAATTATATATTTTCGAGTGGTTCGGTTTACTCTCTTTTGTTTAATTATATTGTTACATTTAAATTGTTGCGTATAATCCGTTGTCACAAAATCAGTTTTCTTGTATTATTTATACCGTGGGGGTGCATAATATGATTACCAAAGATTTGGGAAATAAAATCAGAGAATTAAGAAAAAAGGCTGGATTAAGCCAAGAAAAATTTGCTCTAAGCATTGAAATGGATAGAACATATTTTGCATCTGTAGAAGCTGGCAGAAGAAATATTTCAATTTGCAACATAAAGAAAATTGCGGATGGGCTTGGTGTTTCACTTAGCGACCTGTTTGTGGGGTTATAATACAAAGGAGGTTTTTATGAACTACATAGAGTTGAATAATAAGAAACTCCCTATACCGTCTTTTTTTCAAGTTTATAACTTCGGAGGTGGCAATGGCGACAAAGATCGAGAGATTGTTTATGCAGAGCTTACGGATGACATACCCGCGCTTGTTAATTACTATTACATAAACAATAAATTTCCGCATCAATTTCAAAGTAAGCTATTTAACAATACAGACGCTTTTTATACTGTTGGCGATTTATATAATTTTATTCGCAAAGAGCTTATTGAAAAGGGCAAAATATATTCAGGTTATAAGAGTGGTAAGTTTGACTTTAATGACAAAGTATTTTTGCTGGATTCTGGAGCATTTAATATAATTAAATACCTCGCAAAAGATGTTTGTTATGATATTTCAAATTTCAATAAAAGTATTGTCGAAGAAGTTATTGCTTATTATGACTTTGCCGATTCTTTGAAGTTTGATATGGTTGTATGTTTTGACTTGGGTGGCAAATATACGGAGAAAGATAACGAAAAATCTAACAAAAAGCTTAATAAATTTCTATCTCAAATCGACGCTGATGATTTTAATAATGCTTTACTTGAAATTACTGCTGAGTATTTAAAAGATCATCCACAATATTACCCTAAAATACTTGCAACTGTACATGGTGAAACTCCTACAAAATACGAGGAAAATATTAAGCACATACTAAAACTCGAGCAGAAATATGGCATTCAATTTTGGGGGTTTGCATTAGGCGGAATTGCAAGTTATAAGCAAGTAGATAATTCGTGGTACGAAGATATTAATTTAAGTAAAATTGGCAAAAGAGACTTCATTTCAACCATAACGCCTGCAAGGGCTTGCAAAATTGTTCGTAATCTTGTCGGAAACAGACCAATTCATGCGCTTGGCTGCGGTGGATACAACAACATTCCGTTAAACTATTATTGCGGTGCCACATCATTTGATGCAGCTTCTCCCGTACGTAGAGTCGGAGACGGTAACTTAGCGTCAACAAAAATTGTATTTGATCCTACACCTTCCAAAGAAGGTTTTAGCAAATATTTTGTTGGCGGCATTAATTTTGATGGAACATTGCGTTTGGGATTCCCCAAATATATCAAATTAAACGAGGTTCCTAATAAAATGACTTTGTGCGGCTGCCATGCATGCAAAAAGGCTGAAAGTGTATACAACATTAAAAAATTATATTCTATGAAATCGGAAGATTCCGAAGCAAATTACTATAGTCGTCAATTGATAGGTTTGCACGCAGTTCAGCAACACAAAAAACTTTGTGATGTGATAAGCAAATATGAATCTGTAAACAAATTCACTGCTGAATATAAAAATGATTTTACATTGGGTTTAGAATATATTTATAAAAATCTTTAGAATGTGAAACACACGGCAGCGTTTGAAACCGCCGTGTGTTTTTATACGCGCACATTATTCTTTTTTAGATCATTCCAAATTGTAATCAAATTGTTGAAATCGCCCATTTCGTCGATAACCGGGATATAGTAATCGGATGAATATGATTTTTTGAACCATCTGTCCTTTATCTGCTCATTTGTTTCAAAGTATATCCCTTGTTTGTCTCGATAATTCAATATATATACAAAAAAGACGGGCCTGTCAAGTTGGGAATCCGCAGAACGTAATGTCTTCAACAACATTTTAGTGTCACATGCAAGTCCTAAATCAGAAAACGGCTCATCAGATTCAACATATTTAAAATCTATATAAGCAAGAATACCCTTATCTACGTTTAAAAACATGTGAGATGGATACTCTTTGTGAGTTGGCTCCCAATATACAATGGAAAATTTCATTTTTTTCTTGATAAATATGAGAAATTGTTCAAGAATTTCGTCTTTTGAAAATGATTCTTTGTTACTTCTAAAGTCAAAATATATCTGATTGTCAGATTGCAAATAACAACTTTCGATATAATCTGATGCATGCATTGCCTTCTCCTCCGATCAAGAATCAATCAATTTTTGAAGTTCATTTAAAAGTGAGTCAAAATCCCCCATGTTCAACAGCGGAGAATACTTTTTCTTTAAATAAACTGATTTCTTAGTTTTTTGATTATCGCCTTCTCTGAACTTTCTCGAAAATTCCGCTTCACCGGATTCTAAGAAATTTTTCACCTGATCGCTTGTCTCATAGAACACGCCCTTTAGGCACGGATAGTCAATCCAATGAACATAAAACACAGGCGCGTCAAGTTCATTGTTGTCTATAAGTTCGAGTTGTTTTTTGATTTTATTGTAATCAAGAGTTGCGCTGCCTTCATAGCAGTAACGGCCGGTTAAATATAAGGCTCGCACGAACGGAGCTCCGTGAAATTTTAACTCAAAATAAGCAGCTGCATTCCCGTCGGGTTTTAATATTTTACAATCGGGCAGACTACGATTTCGTAAATCCGCTCTTTCGGTTTTCGCTCCCAATTTAGCCGTTAAGAACTCCATAAATACTTCTTCGTGTTGCTTTCCTAAGAGCACATCATACTTAGGAATACTTTTATTTCTTGCGGGAATATAAAATTCCCCGCATTTTTTGCATATGTCTTTTAATTCGGGAATTAATTCCTTTAGTTTTTTAACTTCCGCAATATTTTCATATGTATTATTTACATACATAGCCTCATAACATTTATCGTTGAAATCAGACCAAGTAAATTGATTTTCAAAAACAGGGACATTAGCAAAAAATTCACCAAATCTTTCCTTGCATGATGCCAATAATTCCTCATATAACACACTATCACCTCACTATTCTAAATCATCGAATGAATTTTGAATGCAGCCAGCCTCTTGCTTCAACCGCATTTCTATCTCTTTTGCGTATTTGTCATCAAGTTCAAATCCAATGCCATTTCTATTGAGGAGACATGCCGCGACCAACGATGTTCCACTCCCGACGAATGGGTCAAGAACGGTGTCACCGGGATTACTTGACATTTTTAAAATTCTCATTATCATCTGGAGAGGATAAACAGTCGGATGTTGTAATCCAAGTTTTTTCTTTGTCATATTATTTACACGGTCAAAATACCAAACATCGGTGGGATTTCTGCCACTTCCACCCTCCAATCGATTATCATTTTTTGTTATATATGGTATTCGAATGTCATCCAAATTAAAAACATAATTATCTAAATCCTTAACCCCCCATAAAATATTTTCGTATCTTCCTGACAAACGATTGGTACAATTTTGCATATTATTAAATGTCCATGTAATTATATTTCTTAAATATAATCCGGTTTCCTTAAAAATCTGATAACCAATAAAAGGTAATGGAAGAATTTCTTTATCTTTTCCATAAGGGACTGGAGAAAGGTTTAAGAAGAAACTGCCATCCGGAGTAAGAATCCTATACACTTCTTTTGTAACATCCCTAATCAGATTTTCCCAGTCGTTCAATGCTATTTTATCTTTATATGTTCCATAAGGTTTACCAATGTTATACGGTGGCGATGTCACAACTAATTTGACAGAAGAATCAGGAACCTCTTTTAACAGTTCTCGACAATCACCGATTCTATAAGTTATATCAATCATCATTGTTCTCCTTAATTTTCAGCAGACGATCGTTTGCAATTTCACAATATTCTTTGACGGTTTCATATCCAAGATAATGCCTGCCAAGTTTCTTGGCAACTGCAGCTGTTGTTCCGCTTCCCATAAAAGGATCTAAAACCACTTCCTCTTTATTAGTTCCAGCAAGAATAATTCTTTCAATAAGTTCTTCGGGGTATTGAGCGGGGTGCGAAGTTCGCTCTTCGAAATTTCCCGAAACCATAGAAATACGCCATACATCTGTAGGATTTTTCATTTGGCTTTTATATCTGTCAGGTCTGTAATTCAGTGCAGGTATTTTGACATCATCAAGATTAAATGTGTAATTATCCTTATCTTTAACATACCAAAATACAAATTCATATCTGGGTGAAAATCTTTTATTTGTAGAACCGCCCCAGTCAAAATTCCATATAATCAGGTTTTTCAAATACATATCCTGAAAATAATTCTGAATCCAAAATGGAGGTAATATAACGCCATCAACACAACGATTTTTTATGTTTATCCATATCGAACCCGTATCCGAGACAACACGCTTGCATTCGGAAAAAACGACACCCAACATACGCCTATAGTCTTCTTCCTTCATGTTATCGGCATACTTAACGCCTTTGCTTTCAGAGATCTTGCCTTTCACAGTTTTATTTCCGTATTGAATGCCAATATTATATGGTGGTGATGTTACAACCAAATCGATTTTTTTGTCTGGAATTTCATACATATTTTCGCTTGAATGATTAAATATTAAATCAAGGTTCATCATTCATCATCCCCCGAAGTAAATTCCATAATATCTTCTATGTTGCAATTGAGTGAAATACACAACTTTTCAAGGCTATCAACCGCCACCGGCTCATTTTTTCCGAGTTTTGCAAGTATATTGCTGCTTATACCGGATAACTGTTTTAAGTCGGTTTTCTTCAAGTTTTTATCTATTAACAATTTCCATAGTCTGTTATAGCAAACAGCCATTTCCATCACCATCCATAGTATGATTATATGTCTCATATTTTACCACAAAAATCACGTATTGTCAATCGTAAATCACTAAAACATGATTTTTATTTTGTGTGATTGTCAAATTTTTGGTCGATTTTATCAAAAAATCATACATATATCATACATATATTAAATTACGTAACTCTCCAATTTTTTGTCAGAATAAAAAAGTTGCTGTCGGCAAGATTAATATCATCTTTAAGATTTGAGGTGATATCCGTTGACGCAAAAAATTGCAAAAACAATCGCCGCCGTCACAATTGCGGCGGTCATTGTTTTGATGACATATATATCGCTGGTGTCGTGCATTTTTGCAGACAACAGCTACACAATAGTAAGCGGCGGCAGTGTAGACGCGTATCTTCCGTATTTTGTCTCATGCCGCGCAGACGCGAAAAGTGTTTCGATATCCGGAAGGCTGAAAGATTCGGCTGTGCAAAACACGGATAAAACGGAAAATATGCGGCTGATGATTTTTGGAATAATACCGGTAAAAGATGTGTCGGTAAATGTATCATCGGAGCAGAGAGTTGCTGTTTCCGGTGAATGTATTGGCGTTAAAATGTATGCACGCGGACTTGTTGTAACAGCTGTGGACGGTTTTGAGGGCGCCGACGGCACGCAGGTTGTATCTCCGGCATCCAAGGCAGGGATGAGGGTTGGAGACATTGTGCAGACCATAAACGGGGCAGACATAAGCTCGGTGTCACATTTTATAGACCAAGTGGATATGTCGGACGGTGTATGTGTTCTCGGGTTTGAGAGAGACGGCCGTATGCAGACGGCAAATGTATATCCGATGAGTGCATCCGACGGCCATCGGCGGCTGGGAATGTGGGTTCGTGATTCCGTGGCCGGCATCGGAACGATGACATTTTTCGATAAAGACAGCGGCAGCTTTGCTTCGCTCGGACACGGTATTTCCGACAGTACCGCCGATGTGCTCATTCCGATAAAAAGCGGCAGCGTTTATAAGGCATCCATACTCGGAATAAATAAAGGGAAGAGCGGTCAGCCGGGCGAAATAATAGGCGCACTTGACGAATCACAATGTGTCGGAAAATGCACGCAAAACACTAATATCGGCGTGTATGGCTTGCTGAATAATTCTGCTGCAATCAATATTCAGGAGTTTGATGTAATGCCGGCGTCGCAAATTCAAAAGGGCGATGCAAGCGTTATATGCAGTATTGATGACAGCGGTCCGAAAGAGTATGCTGCAAAAATACGTAACATAAACAAAATGCGTCTTTCCGGTTCAAAATGCATGGTTATTGAAATAACGGATCGCCGTCTTATTTCAAAAACCGGCGGAATAATTCAGGGAATGTCGGGTTCGCCAATAGTGCAGAACGGGAAAATAGTCGGAGCGGTTACACATGTTTTTGTAAATAATCCAACCAAAGGGTATGCAATTTTTGCAGAAAATATGTTATCGGAGGCAGCAAAAATAAGATAAGATGAATGCTCACTTATAACGGATATAAGTGAGCATCAATACATATATTTATTATTTTAAATTGAAAATAAAGCATTTTATGAAATTCCAAATAATTTGAAAATACCAAATTAAATTATGCTCAATCCGGAATAACGGTATATGTACCCTTAATCAGCACAATTCCTGCCGTATCCATGTGCAGTCCGCGTTTGTCGTTCTTTGGTGACAGCAGATTGTGGTTGGCAGGTATGGGTGTGCCGTCCGCAAGGTCAGCACCGTCTGTAAGGTCTGCCACTCCGCCGTTTGATGTTGCAACAATCGTTCCATTACCCATACGAAGAACAAATTCCGTTCCCTCGTCGCCGATTACGGTGTGATTTGCCTTAATGTTTACAAGGCTGAAGCCTGCCGAACCGGACACGACCGTCTGTGTCTGATTCAATGATGAAGATGATGACGCAACTTTTTCGTCAACATAGCTTTTAAGATTCGGAATCACCGTGTCGTTTATGTACGACAGTGTAATGAGCGGATCGTTTCCGTCGCCGGGCGATGCAATTACGATCACAGCGGTTACCGAAAGAACAGCAATGCATATAAGCACAAAGGCAATAAGTCTTTTGTTAATTTTTTTTGTTATCATCATTTGTGAGTCTCCTTTAAAGTATACTAATCATCGATACCAAAGCTGATTTTCAGCGCGGTGTCAATTTTTGCCATAAGTGAGTCATCAAGATGCCCGATTCTTTCTTTAAGCCGGCGTTTGTCGATCGTGCGGACTTGTTCGCATAAAATAACAGAGTCCTTGCTCAGACCGTATTCATCGCCGGAAATTTCAATATGTGTGGGCAATTTTGCCTTGTTTATCTGCGATGTAATCGCCGCAATGATAACAGTCGGACTGTATTTGTTGCCAACATCATTTTGAACCACAAGCACGGGACGTATACCGCCCTGCTCCGAACCGACAACCGGACTTAAATCTGCGTAAAAAATTTCTCCACGTTTAACTGTCAATTTCATTCACACTCCGCAAGTTTTTCCTCGTAGATCTGCTGCTGAATGTTGTCCGCCTCAAAGCAATAATCGGCAATTTCAATATTGATTTCCGCCATTTCGCAGTAGCCTTTTTTCAGCATGGCGGATATTTCTGCCTTTTTTGCTTCGTGAATGTACGTACGCATTGCCTCTCTTACAAATTCACTCCGGCTAAGGCTCCTGGCAGTCGCAAGGCTGTCCGCCTCGCTCAAAAGCGAATCAGGCAAAGATATAAGTATTTTTTTTTGATGCGACAAGATAACCACGCCCCCTTTTAATCACCTTGATATGATAATTATATATTTTTTTTGCGCAAAAGTCAAATGTATTTATACCCAATGAAAAAATTTCCATATCACAAAAGGTAATTAAGGACGCCGACGGTTTGCCCGTTTTGTATGTAGGCGCGCGGTACCCGTTTGCCGACCGAGCATACAACCTCGTAATTTATCGTGCCGAGTTTTTCGGCAACAGATTCTACGGTAATCGTATTATTGCCGTCGGAGCCGAATATTATAACCTCATCGCCGATTTTTATATTGTCGATATCCGTAATATCTATCATGCATTGATCCATACAGATATTTCCGATTACTTTCGCATATTTGCCGCCTGCAATAACGCTTGCTTTCGACGAAAGAATCCTTGAAAATCCGTCGGCATAGCCTATTGCTATTGTCGCCACTTTCTGCCCGGGGTGCGCCGTATATTTTCCGCCGTAGCTTATGGGGCTTTCGTGGTGAATCTCCTTGATGTTGGTAACCGTTGTTTTTACAGACATTGCCGGCACAAGGTTAAGCTTGGCTTTATCCACATCATCGGACGGGTACAGGCCGTAGGTTATTATACCGCTGCGAACCATATCCATGTGGCACTCGGGAAATTGCATTATACCGGCGCTGTTGCATATATGCCGGTATGCAATGCTTATATTGCGGTCATTCAGCATATTGCATATCCTGCGGAATCTTTCAAACTGCAGCCTTGTGTAGCTGTCGTCCGATTCGTCGGCTTTTGAAAAGTGTGAGAATATCCCCTCTGTTGTAATATTCGGGAGCTTGGATATTTCCGATATTTCATTGACAATTTCTTCGTCGTCATCGCCGCAGACAAATCCGATTCGTCCCATTCCGGTGTCAAGTTTTATGTGTATTCTGGCATTTATTCCGATTTTTTGCGCGGCGTCCGAGACACGTTTTGCGGTATCGTATCCGGATATTGATATCGATATGGCATTTTCAATGACATCTTTGTATTCATCCTCGGGAATTACACCGAGGATGAGCACCGGCTGTGTAAACCCGGCGCGGCGGATTTGCAGTGCCTCGTCTGTTGTTGCAACTCCGAAAGCATCAACTCCGCATTTAAGCAGGGTAGACGCTATTGCCTTAAATCCGTGACCATATGCGTCCGCCTTTATTATTGCCATTATTTTTGAATTTTTGTTTGTTATACGACGTATTTCGTTATAGTTATGCACTATAGCGTCCAGGTCTATTTCTGCCCATGCACGCATTGTATCATCCCTTTGTTCAGTTGAATTTAAAATCTTTGTATATTATTTCCATATAAATGCTGCCGTCCTGCTTGCAGATATCCGCTTTCAGCGGCAGTGCGGTTTTGTTATCAATCCACAGTTTTTCAAACGAGGCGTTTTTGTCGTTGTCCGACAGTTGAACCTCCAGAGTGGTTGTTCCGAAATTCTTTATATTTGATACATCGGCTGTTGCGTTTTCGCCGTTGTAGTACCGCCTGAAAAAGTTGTTTATAAACATAGGCATATACGAATTGCTGCTTCTTGATTTCAGTTTTCGGTCGCCTTTTGTAATTTCGGCTGTTTCATTGCTGATACTTATTCCGATATCGTCATATGCCAGGCGGTATGTATTGGTATCTTTGTCATAGCTCATCTTCACGTTGTACACATTATCCTTTTGCGTGTGAACAGTAACCGTACACTGAGCAGTGTAGCTTTTTATACTGCTGAAGTTTTCGTGAATACGGTCGTGAATTGTCTCTGCGTATTTTTCCCGGCTTTCGCATCCCGAAAGCAATATCATCATTGGTACAAGCATGACAGCAATTATCAGCTTGTGCCGCATGAAAGATTACCTCCCGCTGATATATTTTATTGCATATGGCAGAGTTTCGATTATGTCTTCGGGCAGAAGCGAATACTCACCCTTGTCTGCCGCTGCCATATCGGCGGCAAGGGAATGTATGAATACGCCTGCTTTTGCGGCATCTGCCGAGCTCATTCCCTGGGCTGCAAATGACGCGATTGCTCCGGCAAGAACATCGCCGCTCCCGCCGGTTGCCATACCGGGGTTCCCGAGTATGTTTTCAAAACATTTACCGTCGGGTGCTGCAACAATGGTTCTGTGTGATTTGAGCACCAGAGTCACGTTGTATTTCTGAGCAAATTCCGCCGCGAGTTTTTTTGTGTTTTGCAAAATGAATTCTGCGTCCAAGCCGGTCAGTGCGGAAAACTCGCCTATGTGAGGTGTGAGGATAAGCTCGGCACCGTGCGAGGCAAGTATATCTTTGTTTTGCGCCAGTGCATACAAACCGTCCGCATCTATAACTGCGCGTACACCGCGTGCGGCGGTAACGAAGTATGTTACCTGCATGGCACCGCTGCTTCTGCCTATACCGGGACCTGCAAGACATACATCGGCTGCCGCAGCTTTTTCCGCGACATTCTTCGCAGCATCGACTGAGAATGTTCCATTCTCGTCCGGCAGCGGAAGCGTCATTGCTTCAAGCAATGAACTCTCAAAAATATCGTTGAGACTGCCGCAGCATCCCAGTGTAACCAGCCCGGCTCCACAGCGCAGTGCCGAACGGCATGACATTATCGCAGCGCCTGTCAGACCGCGCGAACCTGCCGCGGCAAAAAGCCTTCCGCATGTACCTTTGTGCATATCGGCAGCGCGTTTGGGGAGCAGCGCCGCAATTTCCGGCGGTGCAATTACATCGTCTGCACAGTTGTCAAACACAGAAATTGCCCTTATAAATCTTTCGTGGTTTTCATCACGCGCAAGTGTGACAAATGCAACGGCGTATTCACCGTCGTGAGCTATGCTTACATCAGCAAAGCTCGGCATATTCGAAATATTGCCATTTCCGCTCACGGATATATATGGCATGCCCGAACCGCGGTGCAATACTTCAATGCTGCTGAGCGGCACGGAAAATATGCCCTTGCCCACAGCTTTAAGATATGCTTCTTTTGCCGCATACATTCCCGCAGCCGTCTGCGCTCTGTGTGACTTTGAAGAAATATATTCAATCTCTCTGTCTGAAAAAATTTTCTTCGGCACACCGTTTGCCGTAATTTTTTCCATACGGCTGATTTTTACAATATCCGTTCCCGTTTGCATGATGCACCATTCCTTTTAAATAAACACATTGCGCGGATTTTTTCTTTGCATTTCTTCAAGCTGCGGTCTGTCCGGCTCAAAGAGCAAAACCTTTTCTTTTCCGTCACCGAAGAATACACAGTATACATCTGCGCCCTCGCTTCGCGATGTTACATCGATTATATCGCGTCCCTCCGTTGACGGAAGTCTTGAATCACCGCGCGGTGCAACGATTTTAATGCTTTTCGCAGGTATGTTTATAACCTTTTTTCGTCGTTGCTTATTTATTACCTTGTCAACATTAAGGTCGCCGTCGGTCACACTGTATTCATATTCCAGATTGCGCCCGGTTATGATTCTGTAGCAGATAAACAATATCACCGCGATAGCCGGAATAAGCAATATCCGGATAAATGCCATTATCGCAAGTATTGCAATAAATGCCCCTACGCATGCGCCGATGCATACAAGCGTGTCCTCGCCGGTTTTCTTTTTTACAACAAGTTTTTCAAAAAAAACATCCATATTTTCGGTTCTCCTTTGTTACAACTGATTTTATCATATTTTATCACAAATAAATCAGTTTGACAAGCATAATAATGTAAACAATCATTAAATAGTTATATTTCTTTGTCGGGTAGAAAAATCAATAAAATATGATATAGTGCATATTGTCCATAAACATTCGGAATATTTTGTTAATTGTGTGAATTAAATATTCTATAGAGAAAAAAACATTGCATATATAACGGATATATGGTAAAATACATACGTGTATTTTTTTAAAAGGGGATGAATGTATGGAAAAATTCAGTTCAATTGTAGCGATGATTGACAACTATGTCTGGGGAATTCCGCTTATTGCTCTGATTCTCACGGTAGGGGTTTATTTAACACTGCGTGTAGGATTTCTTCAGGTAAAACATCTTGGCCTTGCACTAAAGCTGATGTTTAAAAATGAAGATGACGGTCACGGCGAAGTAACAAGTTTTGGTGCACTTTGCACGGCACTGTCTGCCACAATCGGAACAGGAAATATTGTCGGTGTTGCAACGGCTATTTGCGCCGGAGGACCTGGAGCGCTTTTCTGGATGGAAGTGGCGGCATTTTTCGGCATGGCAACAAAATATGCCGAGGGACTGCTTGCCGTTAAGTACAGAGAAAATAAGGGCGACGGGCATTTTCTCGGCGGACCTTTCTACTACATAGAAAAGGGAATGGGTGCAAACTGGAAATGGCTTGCAAAGACATTTGCTTTTCTCGGTGCTCTTGCCGGCATAATGGGTATAGGTACTATTACTCAGATTAACGGTATCACAACTGCGGCAAAGGAATTTTTTGATCCGTCAAGTGCGAATATTGCTTTTTCAATAGGTGAAAACACGTATTCATGGGCAACTGTTATTTCAGGACTTATTGTCACAGTTTGTGTTGCGTTGGTAGTAATCGGCGGTATCAAGCGTATTGCAAAAGTTTCGGAAATAGTTGTTCCGTTTATGGCGGTTATCTATGTTGTGTTTGCGCTTATTATTCTTATAAATAATGCGTCGGCAATTCCGTCGGCCGTGTCGCTCGTAATTACAAGCGCATTTGCTCCCAAGCCTGTGATTGGCGCACTTGTGGGAATCACTATTCAAAAGGCTATGCAGAGCGGTATAGGCAGAGGAATTTTCTCGAATGAATCCGGTCTCGGCTCAGCTCCGATAGCAGCGGCAGCAGCACAGACAAAAGAACCTGTCCGCCAGGGACTTGTCAGTATGACCGGAACATTTATAGATACAATAATAATCTGCACCATGACGGGACTTTCGGTTATTGTAACCGGTGCTCAGGATAAATATGTAAAGGGCGTGTTTGAGGGAGTCAATATCACATCATATGCATGGCAGAACGGTTTGCCGTTTAACGCTACATTCTCGGAATTTATGCTCATGTTATGTCTGATATTCTTTGCATTCACAACAATTCTCGGCTGGGACTACTATTCCGAGAGATGTCTTGAATATTTAACAGGCGGCAGAATGAAAGCAGTTAAGTGCTTCAGGTGGCTGTACATATTGGCTGTATTTATTGGTCCGTATCTCACTGTTTCCGTTGTATGGGGTATTGCAGATATTTTCAACGCGCTCATGGCGTTTCCGAACCTTATAGCACTTATATGCCTCGGAGGTGTTGTTGCAAGAGAAACCAAGGATTATTTCAGACGTCACGATAAAAACGGAAACAAGCTGATGTAAGAACACGGACAAATATTGATATTTTTGCGCATTAAATTTTACTGTATTATTTATCCTTTGGTCGGGAAAAATACAGTGGGTGATATTGTTATGATGACGATGTTTAATGCACATTCACGTTTAAAAGAGTGCCTTTGCATAATTGCCGGGGCACTCTTTATTGCAGTATCGGTAAACGTTTTTCTTGCGCCGAACCGTATTTCCGCCGGCGGTGTTTCGGCGGTGGGAACCGTGTTACTCTATTATTTTAATATACACATATCCGTTACAAATACAATTGCAAATATTATTCTTCTCGCACTCGGGTATCGTTTTTTAGGCAGGGGAGAACTCATAAAAAGTATTTTCGGTATAGCACTCTGTTCATTTTGGTTTGAAGTGACAAGTCATGCGCCGCCGTATACCAATAGCCTTTTTGCGGCAATAATTGCCGGCGGAATATTTATGGGTGCAGGACTCGGACTTGTTTTGAGAAACAATGCTTCTACTGGAGGAACCGACTTTGCAGCGCTGATTATCCGCCGCTTTTTGCCGCATATTTCTGCGGCAGATATCATTTTAACCGCAGATTGCATTATTGTAGTCGGAACGGGGTTGGCTTTCGGTGATTTCACCGTTATTGTATATTCTGCCGCAGCAATGTATATTTCGTCAAAGGTTGCGGAGAGAATCATAAGTATCGGTGACGCTGCAAGAACTGTTTTTGTTTTTTCAGACAGTTCGGATAAAATTGCCGAAGCGGCAATGAAAAATATTGAGCGCGGAGTAACGGCAATCCGCTGCCGAGGAATGTACTCCGGGGAAGAGCAGACAATGCTCATGTGCGTTGTAAGTCCGAAACAGCTTCCGGCATTAACGGAACTTACATTGCATATTGATGCGAAAGCATTTATCGTAATAAACGACTCACGGCGTGTGCTCGGCGAGGGATTCGGAAAATCGCTTTAGTCTGCCGGTTATCATGTTCAGAGACTGCTCAAACTTAACGCCGTAAAAGTATTTATCCGGCTCATCCAGAGTATTTTCAATACTCTCATGCACAAAATCAACCGCCAGAGAAAGAGCATCGCGAAAATCGGCGCCCGAAACAATCGCGCCGCACAGGGTGCTTGCAAATATATCACCGGTTCCGTAATAGTTTCCGGGTATATGCTGTCTGAGATGTGATACAAACTCACCGTTTTCGGAATTGTAGCACACAGCTCCCGATTTTTCGTTGTGGGATATACCTGTTATCACAACAAGCTTTGCCCCCGTTTCGGAGAGCCGTATTGCCAAATCGCGGATGTACTGTTCATCGTGCTGTCCGCGGTATTCAATTCCGGCAAGATATGCCGCCTCCGTTACATTCGGCGTTATCACATCGGCTATTGAGCACAGCGAATACATTTTTTTGACGAATTCAGAATCAAATCCGGCGTACAGCTTTCCGTCGTCTGCCATAACCGGATCAATGATAATCGGACTGCCGGATTTTTTCACGTATTTAAAAAGGTTTACAGCCGTTTCTATCTGCGCCTTGTTTCCGAAATATCCGGAGTAAACGGCGTCAAATTCAAGATTCATTTTTTCCCAGTGGTCGATTATTTTTTTCATTTCGCCGGTCAGGTCTAAAAATGTGTAATCCTTGAAACCGGCTCCGGTGTGTGTTGACAAAAGTGCTGTCGGAAGAACGACAGTTTCGATTCCGAATGCCGAGATAATCGGCATTGCAACAGACAGCGAACATTTTCCGAAGCATGATATATCCTGTATTGTTACAATTCTCTTTTGTTTCATATAAACCCCTTAATTCTTTCGTTCGATTAATAATACAACATTATCGCTGTATTGTCAATAGATGCCGGGGGGTTAATTTAATTGCAATGCGGTGTCAAGGGCGATTTCTATCATTTGAGTAAACGTGTCGCGCCGCTCGTCGGATGTGGTTGCCTCTCCGGTGAAAATATGGTCGGACACTGTCAGTATCGAAAGCGCACCTTTTCCGGCTTTTGCTGCATTCATATACAGCGCCGCCGTTTCCATTTCTGTGCACAGTATTCCCATTTGAGCCCACCTTGTGAGCGCTGTGGGATCATCGCTGTAAAATCTGTCACTTGTGAGAATCTGACCGACGTGATACCTCGCACCGAATTTTTCGGCAGATGATGCGGCGCATCTCAAAAGCCTGTAGTCGGCGGTGGGGGAGTAGCAGCCCGGCAGGTTGTATTGAGACGCGTATGCCGAGTCGGTCGACGCAGACATGGCTATTACAATATCGCGTACCGAAATATTGCTTTGCATTCCTCCTGCAGAGCCGGTTCGGATAATGTTTTTAACGCCGAAAATATTAAACAGCTCGTAGCTGTATATTCCCATAGACGGCATACCCATGCCGCTCGCCATTACCGTTATTTTTGTGTCCTTATATTCTCCGGTATATGCCAAAGCTCCGCGGACGTCATTTATCAAAACGGGGCAGCTGAGGTATTTTTCCGCAGCCATTTTTGCCCTTTGCGGATCTCCCGGCATTATAACCGTTTCGGCAAAGTCGCCCGGTGTTGCGTTTATGTGTGGTGTCGGGTATGCAAGCGTCATATTATTAAATCTCCTTCATGTTTTCGGCACGTTTAATTTTGTTTGTGCTTGTTTTGATAAGCGGTTTTGTTGTAACCGTGATTCCCTTGATATGTTTGTATATCGGCAGGGTGTCGTTTATCTCCTTTATATTATTCCACAAAATCTGTTTGATTTCCTGCTCCGGTTTGTCAAAAAATTTGCTGTCGTATACCACACGGCACACAACCTTATCGCATCCGAGACCGTCGCTGCCCTCTCCGTATACAAAACTCTCGGAAACACCGTCGATTCTGTTTATCAGTATTTCGAGCTCCTCGGGGAAAACTTTCTTTCCGTTTTTAAGGACTATCATGTCTTTCTTTCTGCCGGTGATAAACAGGTAGCCGTCTTTGTCGAGATACCCGAGGTCGCCGGTTATAAATTTTCCGTTTTCAAAGGCGGCGGCATTTGCGGAGTCGTTTTCGTAGTAACCGAGCATCACATTGTCGCCGGATACATGAATTTCACCGATTCCGTCGCTGTCGGGGCGGACAATGCTCACATTGACGCCCGACATCGGTTTTCCCACAGAGCCTATGCGAAGAGCCCCCGGTGCCTCCGCTGCGATTACCGGCGAGGTTTCCGTCAGACCGTAACCCTGAACAAGCACAATCCCCGCATTGTTAAAAAACGCCGATGTTTCTTTCGACAGCGGCGCACCGCCGGATATGATAAGTCTCATCTTTCCGCCGAGCGCATTCCGCAGCTGGCGGAACATAACGGAACGCAGGTCTATGCCGACTTTTCTGAGTGCATTGGACACCGATACCAGCTTTTCAAACATTTTCAGTTTGCCGACCGACGCAAGCTTCTTTGTCACATTTTTGTATATTCCGTCGCAAAGAGCCGGCACACCGACAAAAATACTCACCTTGTACTCAACGAGATTTTTTGCAATGTATCGCAGACCGTCGGTAAAGACCGTGGTTGCCCCGCATGCAAGCATTACCAAAAGTCCGGTTGAGCCGAATATGTGGTGGAACGGAAGAATCGCCATGCTCACGTCTTCATAGCAAATATCTTCGACAATCTGCATATCATATATGTTGCGTGCAATTCCACGTTGATTGAGCATTACGGCTTTTGCAATATCCGTTGTTCCCGATGTAAACAGCAAAACCGACATTTTGTCCGGATCCGGAGCCGAAACGGGTGTGCCGTCTTTTTTGCCGGCGGATATTATGTCATATACCGATGTAAATTTGTCGGACTGCGACATGCATATACACTCTTTGAGCGATGTTTCGCCGCTTTCAAAAGCGCGTGAAATTTTGTCGGTGTATTTTTCGTCAAAAATAACGGCTGTGGCTTTGCTTCGCTTAAGCGACATTCCGAGCTCGCTGTCTTTCAGGTCTTTGTCCAGCGGAACCGACACTATCCCGGCACACAGCAGACCGCAGTATGCAACAGCCCATTCGTAGCGGTTACGACCGATAACCGCTACGCGAGAATCGGTTGTATATCCGCGCTCTGCCATTGCACGAGAAAAAGCGTTTACATCGGCCAGAAAATCGGTGAAGCTTTTGTTTTCGTATCTTCCGCCCGGATGCTTTATTATAAATGCCGATTTGTCCGGATATTTTTTTGCGGAGTTAATGAGCACATCTCTTATATTTGAAAAAAGGATAGGGTTTTTCATTTTCCCTGCCATACAATCACTTCCTATCTAATGTTTAACATTAGATTACCACATATTATCCATTTTGTCAATATTTAAATTCATGTTCAATAAAACTGTTGAAATTTTGCCGGCATATGTGTTATACTGTAGTAAATAATGCGAGGAGGGCGCGGAAATGAATATTACGATATGCGACGATCAGAAAAACGAACTCGACAGTATAAAGGCCGTTGTGTCGGAGTATGCAAAGGAACATGCGGAACATTCCGTGAAAATCAAGTGTTTTGTAAACCCTCTCGATATGCTGGACGACATGCGCAGAAACGGCGCTCCTGACATTGCATTGCTCGATATTTGCATGCCGGGTGTTTTGGGAACGGAAATTGCAAAGGAAATTCAGGGCAAATCCGGCGGAAACACGGATATAATATTTTTGACTTCCAGTACGGAATTTGCCGTTGAGGCATTTTCTCTGCATGCGAGCGATTATCTGATAAAGCCGTTTTCGAAGGAGAGGTTCACCGAAACGCTCGACAAGATTATGGAAAACAAGCAGAACAGGATGCCTGTACCCATAACATTAGGACGGGAAATACATATTGTTGATTTGTATCGTGTGGAATACGCGGAATCAAGAAATCACAGTGTTGAAATACACCTCAAAGACGGCACGTGCATTAAAACACATACATCGCTTACCGAGATGAAAGACCTCTTTGACAGTATAGGCGGATTTACCGCGGTCGGAGCTTCGTATATCGTGAATCTGCGGTGCGTGCAGAGCATTCTTCCGTCGGAACTTGTTATGTCTAGCGGGCAGAATATACCGATTCCGAGACGGCTCAGAAACGATGTAAAAGACAGGTATTTTGATTTTTACCGTGAGGAGGCACTTAAAAAATGATATGTATGGTTATGCCTGCGGCATTACTCGCAATAATACATTTGTGTTCTTTTTGGGCAATGACGGAAAGGAGATATTCGCTGCGCAAAACGGCGCTTATTTATCTGCAGTTCGGAGTTGTTTTTGTTTGCTTCGCAGTGCTCAATCATGTGCTTCTCGGAGACAGTGCGCAGTATTATGCCGCGGGGTTTGTCAGTACAATTATTGTTGCCTTTTTCGCTTTTATGCTTACATCGGCGGATTCGGTCTGCAAAAAAGTCTTTTTGTTTATCAGTTATACGGATTTTTTCAGCATAATCGTGTGTATTTCGCTCATATTGTGCAGGATTTTTTTGAAGGATTCGCCCGAAATAGTTATTTACTATACGAGAAATGTTTTAAGAGTCGTTTTGTTTATCCCTTCAATTTGGGTATATATGCGTTTTCTGCGCCCGACAGTCAGGTCGGTATCGGGGAAACGGCGCAAAACATGGTATTCAATTTCAGTTGTTTCCGCTTTGTTTTTAGTGATATTTGCGTTGTTTGTGGTGATATTTCACTCCGAATACAGGCATATGGATAAATACATTCCGTTCTTTGCGATTTCCGTTTTGATTTACTGCTCGATACTGTGGGTTATTTTCGGTACCATTGAGTCCATGATAGGCGAGAGCAATACGGAGTTGATTAACCGCAACATAGCGTATCTGCAGGCACAGCTCAAGGACGCCAATGAAAAGGAACTGACAGCCAAGACCATACGCCACGATTTCAGACATCACAGCATGAATGTTGCAGCTATGATAAAAAACGGCGAGACTCATAAGGCGCTCAAATACCTTGAGGAGTACAACGAAAATCTGCAAACGGCAAAAACGAGTGAATTTTGCCCGAATGTTACCGTAAATGCAATTTTGAACAGCTTTTGCGCCAAAGCCGCAAATAACGGGATTTGCGTAACAATTGAGGCGGACACGGGGGAAAACGTACCTATTACGGATATGAACCTGGTTGCTGTTTTGTCGAATCTGCTGGAAAATGCCGTAAACGGCTGCATTGAGTGCAAATCCAAAGAGAAAATACATGTTAATATCAGAACAGTTGCCGACAAAATGGTTATCGTGTGCAGCAATCCGTGCAGAAATGATATTTGCATTGAGGACAACATGATTAAAAACCGCGGTATCGGCATAGCCAGCATGATGTCTGCAATAAGGAATTGCAGCGGCGATATCAGATACAGCCTGCAAAACGGAATGCTTACAGCGTGTATAATATTAAACTTTTAAACAAAACGGGGCTGCAGCAAAATGAATATCATTTGCTGCAGCCCCGTAATTTTTATGTCGGCAATATTGATTTAATATGTTTAAAAATCAACCCATTATTTCGTCCGGATCATCATATGCGGTTCTGGCAGGAATAACCCAAATCATTTGAGTGCTGTTATCCCACTCAACGCGGCAATCCAGCGCGTCTGTTATATCGCGAAGTTTAAAGTAATTGTTTCCTTCAATATTGTAGCATGTTGCTTTAATCGGCACACCGTCGAGCGTTAAAAACGCCGATGACGAAAGAGCTGTTCTTTCCACACCATCGCCCGGTGTCAATTCGCCGCCGGCCGGTGTGTAGTCATAAAAGCTCAGCATATCGATTGAATTCGTTGCACCGTCATATTTAATATCAAAGGTTTTAATTGTTCCGTCGAGAATCTTTGCAATATCTCTGAGCTTGAAGAAGTTGTTGCCGTCGATGTTGTATGCAACGGTGTTAAATTTGAGACCGTCCAGGCAGACAGCCTGCGTTTTTGCAACGGATTTTTTGCTGAATCCGTTTCCGGGATAATAGGTAAATATTTCGTGTGAATCATCCTCGCTAACCAAATAGCGAATCTCTCCGTTGTAGAAAATGGTGTAGATTTTTCCTGTTATAATCCATGGATCTATCTCGGAAGGATCTATTCCGGGAATATCTCTCATATCTGCGTCGCGGTCAAACGAATAATCTTCGATACCGTACACGTTTACCCATTCTTTATCATGTATTTTATTAATATCGCCGTTGTTTGAAAGAACCCATTTGCCGTATTCCAGACTCTTATTCTCATCAACATTAATATATCCGAAACGGTACTCCTTAAGCTTTGCGAGTCCTTCGGCAGAATATGTCAGTGCGCCCCATTCGCCCCAAGGCTGATCTACAGACAGAACTCCGATAGGTGCACCGAGTTTTGCCGTGTCCGCTGCGGACAGTGTTTTGGTGAACTCATCGAGATTACTCGTGGGAATGTAGCATTCCTTTGAGTTGAACCAGATTTTTGAGTTTGTTCCGTCATAGTCTTTTGCGATGACATCTATTGAAGCGCCTTTCTTAACCGAACCGACAGTTGAGGAACCGTCGGAAATATTGCAGTCAACCGCGGCTATTGCTTTATACTGAGTTGTCGGTTTTGCGGTATTTGCAAGCTGCATATTCACATATTGCGAGTTGACGTAGTAAAGGCCTTTTTTGTAGTAAATCTTATAATGACCGTTTTTGGGAGTACTGTCTGCAATCTGAAGCGACTGGTTAATTTTAATAACGCCCGATTTTACATAATCCGTATCATCCGGAGTTGTTTTAACCATTAAAAGATTTGTCGCTTTGCCTATAGCTTCAATTTTTGGTGCTGTTGATACCTGATTGTTGATGTCCAAAATATAGCAATTCTTTCTCGGCAGGAAATATACGGCAGGTTTCCAGCTTGTGAAAGCAGTACCGTCTTTTTCACCGCACTGTCTGATTGTACCGCGCGATTCGTCGACTCCGCCCTCGCTCCATACGGCAACCCAATTTTCGTTATATGCAACAACTTCAAATTCACTTGTTGTTGTAGCGTAAAACGCTGTGTTGGCATTTGCCTCAGTTCTGCTGTTTTCGGCAAACGGGGGATCATACCCTATCGTTTTGAGTTCGTCGAGTCTAAGCGAATGATAGTTAATCGGCGGGGTTCCGGGATAGAACGAGGCTTTTACCGAGCCGATTTTCCCTGCATCGCCAATATGTACAATGGCCATTCCGACAAGCGGCAATGATGCCGGGCGGTCGTGTCTTACCCATTCTGTCGGCACTTTAGCATAAAAATTCCTTTCTTTGCCCTCGGTTGTTTTGCTTCCGCCGTAGATGTAATCGGAAAGAAATGTCATTTCTATTGCGTGCTGATACTTGTCGGTATCTGAAGATGCCCATTGCTTATTTAATTCCTTTTCGGCGGTCGCGCCGGCTTCAAGTATCGGTGTTGTTTCCTTAGCTGAAGTATAGGCAAGAACATATCCCACCGTGCCGTCCGAAAGCTGAACCTTATGAAATTTCCGGTTATCCTCTCCGATTACATTAGGCTCCAGAATCGTCACCTTTGCTCCTTTGCTAATCTCTGATACACCGCCCGAATAAGCGGGGTTCTTTGTAACAAGTACAGAGCCGCCGTACACAACATAGGCGGTATCGCCCGCCTTTAGCCCGTCTGCGGCAGCAGCCGCGGCAGTGCTGAGCAGCATAGCTGTGCAAAGCACTGCTGCCAAAATTTTCTTCAACATTATAACTCCTCCACTTCATTTATTTGTTGATTTATCGGAACTTGCTTATGATAACAATTATATACTATATTGATGCAAGATGCAAGGGGTGACGGAAAATTAATGATAAAATTTTTTAACCGTGCTAAACCCTATACCAATTACGCTCCGAAAACGACCAATTGCGCTCGAAAACGTCCGAAAGGACGGCTTCTTGTTATATAATAATGCTATTGGTATTTCAAACATGAGGAGAATTGGCTATGAAGAGAAAAATCATATCACTTTTTGTAATTCTGTGTATGGTCACACCGCTTTTTCCGGCGGCTGTTGTACCGGTTTTGGCACAGACAACAACAGCAAATGACTGGAACGGAAATCAAACAACGGCAAATATGATTCCTAAGATGGAGAAAGATGTTTCTCTTACCGCCGTCGGCTGGAAAAATGTCGGGGATGAGATTGCTTCGACAGCATATGAGACCACCGATAAGGACTATGACGACAAGGTGGTAATACGGGCAAGAGAAGGCCCGCAGGCTTTTGATATCGGAAGAAAAAATTACACCGGCGGTGTGTACTGGCAGATTGATTTTTCTGATGAAGATAAAGTCAAAATCAACAAGGGTGATATTTATCTAAGCTCGTCTGCAAAGTATTGGATACAAAATTCATCGCATCACTACCTTTCTCTGCGTCTTGAGTTTTTTGATGAAAAGAATATGTTGTTAAGCGATGAAAATAAGGTGACATACGAGAAATATTGGGCAGTTCAGCATGATAAGGTTTTGAATCTTGATAATGTTCTTGTTCCGAAAAACACCGCATATGTACAGATATGGTTTTCCAACTGGGGTTCGCTTGCCGGACTGCCTTTTATAGGCGATATGAAGGCATATCTTACCGACAAAACCGCTCCAAAGGTAGTTTTGTCTCCATACGAATATTCGGTAAACGGCAGTACCTCCAAACCTGAGTATGTCAAACCGGATGATACGATTACGTATGCAATGAAATTTGACGAAGCAGTGACGGTTTCTTCTGTTCCGACAATGAACTTGTCAACGGGCAGCGATGTCAGCTTTAATATTACATATTCACCCGACAGACAAACAGTTTATTTTACAACTGTTCTCGATAATACCATACCAAATAAAGATATGAAACTCACAGAGATCTCGGGGTTATCCGTAAAGGACGATTCCGGAAATGAGTGTAAATACACCGGCACAAGACTTTCTGTCGGAAGTCTTGCGTACAAATCTATGTTTAATGTAAGGCTTAATTTGACAAACCTGAGCTGTAACAGCGCAACAGTTACGAGATATGAAAGAAAATATACGGCATTTTTGAAAGCTGCGAACGGTTACAAATTTCCGGAAAACATAACGGTAAAAGTAAATAATGCTGCGCTGTCAAATTATAAGTACAACAGTGCTACGGGCGCGGTGACGATAGAGGCTGAATATGTTACGGGCGATATTGATATTATTGCAGTCGGTGTACCGCAAACATATACTGTTACATTCGATATGCTCGGCGGCAGCGGCGGAACAACAAGCGCAAGAGCAACGTACCTTCAAAAAATGCCCGCGGTAACACCGCCGTCAAGAAGAGGCTATACATTCGGCGGCTATTTTACCGATAAAGATGGGAAAGGCGTTAAATACTATGATTACGACGGAAAAGCGGTAAAGACTTATGATTTAACATCCCATTTGAAACTTTATGCAAAATGGAGCGCAGATAAATACACGGTTACATTGGATGCGGCTGGAGGCACGGGCAGCGGAACGGTTACGGCTGTGTATAACTCTGATATGCCTGCCATTTCCAAACCCGTCAGAACAGGTTATACATTTTTGGGGTATTTTACACGTCAGAACGGCGGCGGTACAAAATACTATAACGCCGACGGAACTTCCGCAATAAAATACGATAGAACCAACGGGCTTACACTTTATGCAAGCTGGAACGCAAACAGCTACACAGTTACATTTGATAAACACAGCGGCAGCGGCGGAACAGATAGCATAAGCGCAACATACGATTCACTGATGCCATCTGTTACACCGCCGTCAAAAACCGGTTACACCTTTGGCGGGTATTTTAAAAATGCGGGCGGCGGCACGCAGTACTACTATGCAAACGGCGATGGTGCAAGGACTTATGATGTGGACGGTGCGTCTACACTGCATGCAAAATGGACGGCAAATAAATATGATGTTGTATTAAATGCCCGGGGCGGTTCGGGCGGTTCAACCGTTACGGCGGTTTTTGACAGCGACATGCCGGTGATATCTGCACCGGACAAACCGGGTTATTTATTCGGCGGATATTATGACGGCGAGAACGGCACCGGTACAAAATACTACAATGCCGATTGCTCATCTGCCAAAGTGTACGACAGAACGGAAGAAATAACGCTGTACGCTCTGTGGACTCCTGTCACATACACAATTCAGTTGTACAGCCGCGGAGTAAATGTCGGCACATTGAAAGATGTTACCTACGGTGAGCTTCGTTTGCCGTCCGATGCCGATATTGGAATTTCATATCCAAATTACAACTTTGTCGGCTGGAACATATATGACGAGCAGAATTGGGCAATGTACACTGCCGGAAGAGAGTACTCGGTCGGCCTTGTTACCGAGCAGGGGAGAACGGCATATGTTTATGCCGCATGGCTGGAAAAGGATAAATACACCGTGACTTATGACGCAAACGGCGGAGAGGGTGCTCCGACGGCGGTTGAGGTTCACACCGACGAGACAATCACTTTGAGTTCTGTCACCCCGAGCCGTGAAAACTATACGTTTGTCGGCTGGTCGGAAAATTCCGGTTCCACAACTGCGCAGTATCAGCCGAATGACAGTTTTACCATGGGAAACTCCCTTGTAACGCTTTTCGCTGTATGGCACAAAAATCCGGAGCTCAGTTACAATGCAAACGGTGGAATATTTACCGAATATGCAGGTGTTTCTTATCCGGCGGCAGGCAGCGCAGTTACCCTTACCGGCGCGATACCGCAAAAAGAGGGATATCTGTTTTGCGGATGGGCAGATAGTGCTGCGGCAACATCATCCGATATAGTATCTTCGCCGTATATAATGCCGGGAAGTGACACTGTTCTGTATGCTGTATACGAGCCGGTTAAATATACTGTTGATGTAAATACCTCAGCAGGATATTCGGTTTGGGGATTAAATACCGGCGGTTACATTCTCGGTGAATATGCCGAATTTACCGTTGCCGGTACTGCACCAAAGGTATACATCAACGGCTATCTTGCACAGCCGATAAACGGTATATATAAATTTGAAATAAAAGGCAGCTCGGTTATTACAGTTTCGGGTTCGGATGCCATAAATGTGATTTATAATGCAAACGGCGGAATAAATGCACCGATTGATATGCGCATTTACGCAAACGGAGATACGGCTGTTATCAAATTAAATTCTCCGACAAAAACGGGATATACATTCAGTGGCTGGTCTACTGCGGCAAATTCAGGAAGTGTACAATACAGAGGCGGAGAATCGTTAACGGTTATTGCGGACGATATCGTTCTTTATGCGGTATGGGAACCGATATTCTACACAATAAAATACGATGCCAACGGCGGAACCGGTTTTATGGCTGCAACAAGCGCAGTTTATGACAAAGAAATTTCACTTTCAAAAAATACTTTTGCAAAGTCCGGGTGTCAGTTTGTCGGATGGTCATACACCGCAAACGGCGAACTTGCCTACACAGACGGGGCGAATGTAAAGAATCTTACGGATATTTCGAACGGTGAAATTACTCTTTATGCGGTTTGGAAAGGTGCAAAAACAAAAATTAATTTCCTTTTTGAGGGCGGAGCGTCAGGCACGGCTTTCAGTGAGGTTGCATATGGTAATCTTCTTCCGGAAAACAACATGATACCGCCGGAAAGGTACGGATATAAATTTGCCGGTTATTATACAGGTGCAAACAAAGGCGGAGAATTGGTATACAATGCGGATATGTCGCTCTCGGCTCACTGGCGGACTAATGCTTGGAGCGGTGAGGCATCCGAACTTAACCTATATGCCGCGTGGGAGCCGGTATCGTATAAGGTTGCATTTGTAAACGGAACAGAAACGTTAGGCACGGTAACCGCCGTATATGGCAGCGTTTTCTCACTGCCGAAAGCTGATACACTCGGAATCACGGTTCCCGGCGGATTTTCATTTGCAGGCTGGTCTGTTGCGTCCGGAAGCGACGCGGTTTACTACAGCGACGGGCAGCAGATTACATCCGGTCTTGCGGGAAAAGACGGCGAGACGGTTTATCTATATGCTGTGATTCAAAAAAATGTGAGCTACTCGGTAACTCTTCCTACGTCGGGCGATGGGTACAAAGTATACTATAACGATGCCGAGGTAACATCACCGAAAAATATAGATGTAAGCAGAGGTGACAGTGTCTCGTTCAAAATATCCGTAGGGAGCGGATACACATCCGACAAAATGACGGTTTCGGCAAACGGAATTCTCCTCGGAGCGGAGCAGGTTGACGCAAACAGCTACACGTACAGTATAAAATATATATCTTCCGATACAAGTATAAATATATATCATGTAAAGAGGGAAACATTCCGTGTTATACTTCATGACGGTACAGGATACAGCATATCTCCAAAGAATACAGTCGTTGAAAGCGGAAGCGATTTTTCGTTCGCGGTTACTCTTGCTGACGGATACAAGACGGCTGTTCCGGTGGTATTTGTAAATGGCAATACATTAAACGGAACAAAATCCGGTGATGTATTTACATACACTGTTTCAAATGTAATTTTGCAGCCGGTAATTTCGGTTTCTGTTGTTCCGAAAACACAGCACACCGTTACTTTTGTGAGCAACGGAAGTATATATTCAATCGGTACGGTTGAAGAAAATATGAAGGCGCAGCAGCCTGCCGCGCCCGAGAGAAGCGGCTATGTCTTTGACGGCTGGTATACAGATATATCTCTTACCCAACGATACGACTTTCAGAACGGGGTAACCGATGATATACGGCTTTATGCAAAATGGTCGGCAAATACCTATGCGGTGGAGTACAACAAAAACACGGCAAATGACGTCTCCGTTCCGCTGAAACAAACAAAGCAGCATGACAGTGTGCTTATTCTAAGATCGCAAATTCCGACTCGAATCGGATATACATTTGCCGAATGGAACACAAGAGCAGACGGAACCGGAACAAGCTACAGTGCCGGAGCCGAGATGAATATTAACGCGGATATCACACTGTATGCGCAGTGGAAAATTAACAGATATTCAGTGACGCTTATTGTAGGAGATGGTGTTAACGGTTCAATCAGTGCGAATGAAATATCGTACAACGAAACGGTTACCGTTTCCGCAGTGAGCGGTGACGGCTACAATTCACCGGCTATAACGGCTGTTCCGAGGGAAAATGCCGCACTGATATCTGAGGGGACATACAGAATAACAGGCCCGGTATCATTTGTCGCGTCTGCCGAATCCAAGAAAATTTACACGGCAAACTTTTACTGCGACGGCGGTTTGTATCATGTGCAGTCCGCCATTGAGGGAAGTGCAGTCAATATTAAACTTCCGACACCGCCATATAAGCGCGGATATGATTTTGTCGGATGGTACACTGCCGAGACGGGCGGAACAGAGGTAAATGAAGCAGCGGTGATTGACAAAGACCTGTCTGTTTATGCAAAATTTAAGGTAAATAATTTAAATATCTCACTTGTGCAGAGCGGAATAGGATATACCGTTGATTCGATTGATAGTACAAATGTAATTTATGGCGGAAGTTATACATTTACAGTATCAATTGCAGAGCACTACAATGCTAAAAATATGAAAGT
>CAKSIN010000026.1 GCA_934463115.1 uncultured Clostridia bacterium | reverse complement strand
AGACACAATTAACGAAAAAAAAAAAAAAATCAACCGTAACGCAAAATCAGCAATACACATAATCTTATTTCCTATTGTATTGCCGATTTAAGAAAAAAGCTGCGATGATTTCGCAGCCTTTTTCCGGCACTTTTCGGTTGATTTTTTTGTTTCCATTGTGTCCCGCATGTTCTCATCGTCATAAGACGGAGGGGAATTTTGATACCTTATTTTATCATACTTGCAACTTCATCTGCAAAGTTTTCTTCTTTCTTTTCGATACCTTCGCCCTTTTCAAATCTTGTGAACGAAACTATCGATATCGAACCGCCGAGAGCCTTTGCGGTGTTGTCTGTATACTGTTTAACAGTAAGGTCGGAATCCTTAACAAATTCCTGGTCATTTAAGCAGATTTCCTTATAGAACTTCTTAATTCTGCCGATAACCATTTTTTCGGCGATGTTTGCCGGTTTGCCCTCGTTAAGAGCCTGCTGTGTAAGGATTTCTTTTTCCTTTTCCACAACTTCTGCCGGAACATCCTCTTCCTTTACATACTGGGGATTAACCGCTGCTATCTGCATGCATACGTCTTTTGCATAATCCGCAAAACCGTCTTTATCTGCAACATCGGTATCAAATTTAACCATTACACCGATTCTGCCTTCGCCGTGAATGTATGTTGCAACAGTTCCCTCAGCTCTTGCAAATCTTCTGATATTCATATTTTCACCGATTGTAAGAATCTTTTCGCGGAGCATAGCCTCAACGTCAAGATCGCTGTCCGGGTACGCAAGTTTCATAAGTGTGTCTACATCTGCAGGGTTTTCGTCTGCAACGAGTTTTGCGAGTGTTGCAACAAACGATTTAAAATCTGCATTTTTGCCGACAAAGTCTGTCTCGGAGTTAACTTCGATAACAGCGCCTACCTTGCCGTCGCCGCTTACATATGCGTCTACAAGGCCTTCGGCAGCTATTCTGCCTGCCTTTTTAGCTGCTGCCGCAAGACCTTTTTCTCTGAGCAGCTCAATAGCTTTATCCATATCACCGTCCGACTCTGTGAGTGCCTTTTTGCAATCCATCATGCCGCATCCGGTTCTTTCTCTCAAATCTTTAACATCTTTTGCTGAAAAGTTTGCCATTATTCTATTCCTCCGGTTTGATTATTCTGCGTCTGCTTCTTCTGCTGCTTCTTCAACAGCAGCGTCTTCACCCTGTCTGCCTTCCATAACGGCATTTGCCATTGTGGAAGCTATGAGCTTAACCGCTCTGATAGCGTCATCGTTACCGGGGATTACGTAGTCAACTTCGTCCGGATCACAGTTTGTATCTACAATAGCTACAACAGGGATACCGAGTTTCTTTGCTTCGGCAACAGCTATCTTTTCTTTTCTCGGATCAACAACGAAGAGCGCACCGGGGAGCTTCTTCATATCTTTGATACCGCCGAGATATTTTTCGAGCTTTTCTATTTCGAGCTTAAGCTTTGTAGCTTCTTTCTTTGTGAGAAGATCGAATGTTCCGTCCTCTTCCATCTTTTTAAGCTGGTTGAGTCTTTCAATTCTCTTTCTGATTGTTTTAAAGTTTGTGAGCATACCGCCGAGCCATCTTGCATTTACATAGTACATTCCGACTCTCTCGGCTTCCTCTTTAATAGACTCCTGTGCCTGCTTCTTTGTTCCGACAAAAAGAATATCCTCGCCGTCTTCGGCAATCTGTTTGATGAAGTCGTACGCTTCTACAATCTTTTTAACCGTCTTCTGAAGGTTAATGATGTAGATACCGTTTCTCTCCGTGTAGATGTACTCTGCCATCTTAGGATTCCATCTTCTTGTCTGATGTCCGAAATGAACACCTGCTTCGAGTAACTGCTTCATTGTAATAACTGACATAAAAAACACCTCCGTAATTTTGTACCCTCCACACAAATCACCTGCATCCGGGAGACGAAAAATTATGTCGGATTCTTCGCAAATTCCCGGCACATCATTGTGTGTGCGTATTTACCGCATAATATTGTACCACAAGATTATTTAAAATGCAAGCTTTTTTTGAAATTTTTTACATAAATTTGCAGCGGCATAAGAACTGCCGCTGCATTATGCGTATTATTGAATATCAACAATGTTTCCGTCGAGGTCTTTCCATGTGAAAACTTCGTTTTCAAAAATCATATATCCGTGGTGACTGCCCTCTTTTGGGATAGAAACCGAACCGGGATTCATACTGACATACTTTCCGTGATCCTCAAACTTTGGAATATGTGTGTGTCCGTACAGAAGTACATCACCGTCAGCGAGCGGCGGCGGATTTGAACCGTTGTACACATGTCCATGCGTTGCGTATACTGTATATTTACCGACACTAAGCAGCGCATAATCGGCAAGACACGGAAATTCAAGAACCATCTGGTCTACCTCTGTATCACAGTTGCCGCGGACGCAGAGAATCCTATCCTTTAATCCGTTCAGCATTGAAATTACCTTTTTGGGCGCATATTCTTTCGGAAGGTCGTTTCGCGGACCGTGATATAAAATATCGCCAAGCAAAAGCAGCCTGTCCGCTCCCTCTCTTTTAAATGCATCAATGAGTTTTGTGCAATAGAATGCTGATCCGTGAATATCGGACGCTATCATCATTTTCATCGTTATTCCTCCAAGTTATTCAATGCCTTTTTTTGCGAGGTATTCCTTAACCCTGGCAAATGTTTCATCGCTGAGGTCGTGCTCTATCTTGCAGCTATCCTCATATGCCGTGGCTTCACCAACCCCAAGAGCAATAAGTGCTTTGGCGATTATCTCATGGCGTTCGTACATTCTCTCGGCAATCTTTGCGCCGCGCTCCGTGAGGTTGAGCGTGCCGTCGGATTCTACCGTAACATAGCCCTCCTCGCGAAAACCTTTCATCGCAACCGAAACGCTTGCCTTGGTAAAGTTCAGATGATTTGCAACGTCTATGCTGCGCACACTGCCCTTTTTCTTTTTTATCATAAGTATTGCCTCAAGATAGTTCTCTGCGGATTCTTTAATTATCATATCCAATTCCTCAACAATTCATTGTAGTGTTTAATTCACAATTTATCAGAATCTGAAATCTCTCTTTCCGTTGTGAATGTTATTTATATATTCCTTTGCCTTTTCTTTAACCTTCGGATTCGGAATTTTCTCCAACTCCTCGGCAATCATTTTTTCACCTATAGCCTTTGTTTCCTCACTTGCGTAATCCTCCAGGTACTCTTTGAGAGTCATAAGTGCATTCGGATGACAGCAGTTAAGTATCTGCCGGTTTTTGAGCAACGTCATAAAGCGGTCGCCGGTTCTGCCCTCTCTGTAGCATGCAGTGCAGAAACTCGGAACATAACCTGCCGTCATAAGCCAGCGAACAACCTCATCCAATGTGCGCTGATCCGAAACATCAAACTGTTCGGTATCGTGCGGGCGTTCATCTTCGCAATAGCCGCCTACGGATGTTCTCGACGCACCGCTTATCTGCGACACACCGAGGCGGATAACCTTTTCGCGCAGCTGCTGACTTTCGCGCGTGGATATAATCATTCCTGTGTACGGCACTGAAATTCGAATGAGCGCACACAGTTTTGCAAAAATTTCATCACTTATTCCATTATCAAAAGCCGACGGATCTATGTCGTCCGCTTTTTTTACTCTCGGAACGCTTATTGTGTGCGGGCCGACACCGTGAACAGCTTCAAGGTGTTCGGCATGCATCAGAAGTCCGGCAAATTCGTAGCGATACAATTCCAACCCGAAGAGCACTCCGAGACCGACATCGTCTATACCGCCCTCCATTGCCCTGTCCATTGCTTCGGTGTGGTACGCATAGTTGTGTTTAGGGCCTGTGGGATGAAGATTTTCATAGCTTTCCTTGTGATACGTTTCCTGGAACAGAATATATGTTCCGATTCCGGCATCATGCAGCTTGCGATAGTTTTCAACCGTTGTTGCGGCAATATTCACATTTACCCTGCGAATAGCGCCGTTTTTGTGCTTGATTGAATATATGGTGTGAATGCAGTCAAGGATATATTCTATCGGGTTATTAACGGGATCCTCGCCCGCTTCTATCGCGAGTCTTTTGTGCCCCATATCCTGAAGCGCGGTTACCTCTTTTACTATTTCCTCCTGCGTAAGCTTTTTGCGCGCTATATGCTTGTTCTTATAATGATACGGACAGTAAACACAGCCGTTCACACAGTAGTTTGAAAGGTACAGCGGCGCAAACATAACTATTCTGTTGCCATAAAAATCCTTTTTTATCTGCTCGGCAAGATCATATATTTCGTTTATTCTGTCCTCATTCTCACACGCAAGCAACACCGACGCCTCGCGATGTGATAAACCCTTGCGCTCCTTCGCCTTTTCGATAATGCTGTCGACAAGTTCGAGATTGTCTTTGTTTTTGTCGGCGTACTCAAGAGTTGCCAGTATTTCCTCGTGGTTAATAAATTCTTCCGCCTTAAGCGATTTCATATCGTACATATATATTTCTCCTTTTCTTCGGAATCAGAAACCTTTTTCCTTAGAGTTAATACTATCAGTATACTACATTTTATCTGCGGTGTCAAACCTGATTTTGCAAATTAATATTTGCGTTGACTTCTGCAATACAATTTTACCGAATCATTATACTTCATATTCAACAGAGCAAAGAGCGTTGTCATTGCTGTCATACAACGTTGCGGTGACTTTTCCGCTCGGAGTAAATGTGCGCGGATAATTTACTACCACACGTTTACCGGCAGGTACATCGGGATTACCCATCCTTCCCTCACTGTCTGCCGTTTTGAATACGACATAGTATTTGCCGTCTTTAAGAACCGCAATCCAGACTTTCCCGTCCGCGTATCCGATTTTATTCTCCGTAAGCACCAACTTCGGCGTTGTAATCCACACATTCCACACACTGCCGTACGCGTCTGTGTGATACCTTTCTTCACCCTCTTTAAATTCGTCCGCCTCTTTAAAAACCTGTCTTGTCCATACCGATGTATCCGTCAATTCCGGAATTATTATCTCATCCGTTACATCCGGATATCCGTCAAGGCTGCGAATCGCCGTTCCCGTCTCGGTAAGAGTCGGTTTTTTCTTCATACTCCAGTTTCCCCACCAGTGTGCGTAAAGGGTTACATTATCACCGGTTATCTCATCAAAATTTTTCACCTCTGTTCCGCCGTCTTTTTCAGTGTACCAGCCGCCGAAAGTAAGACCGAGTCTTTTTGGTTCGTAAAATATACCGTCGCCGTTCGTCCAATAGTTATTTATATACGCGCAGCTTGTTTTTTTACCGCCGGTGTAATTTTCATCAAAAGTTGCATAACGCTTATTTATAACTTTCGGAATGGGGATAAATGCTTTTACATATGAACGTTCAAGAAAATTATAATTGTCTTTGTCATATGTATCCATTACGACCTCGATATTATTTCTGTTTTGCCGTACACGATTGGAAACAATTCCGGCAATTCCATTAATCGCATAGCTGTAATATTCACCGGTTTCAAAACTGTAGAGGTACACAGTGCATTCATTGGTGTTAAAACCCGGTCTCAAAAAGCTGAGATATTTGCCATTGTCCGTCACAGCATAACTGCTCGGTCTTGCGCCGTTTTCATTTGATGTGGGTATAAGTTCTTCGGTAAAATCTGCAGTGGTTTTCACTTCATCCATATCGATATAGTAAAATTTCTGAATATCATCATTCCACATAAATGCCATGTGAAATCCCGTAAACATGGCATGTTTTTCGTATGTTGTATCCGTGCAGTTACGTGATGTAAAGCTATTGTAGTTGTCACGTTTTAACACACGGTCGGTCACCAGGAAATACGAACGTCCTACTCTGCCGGGGACGTCCTCGACGGGATCGTCCGCCGTAACATCGACATAATACTTCTTTCCGCCGATTGTAATGCAGTTCCAGGAATGACGTTCAGTACCTTTTAATCCGACGACGCGTTCGGCTTTTATTCCGACTCTTCCCAGTAAATCCGCGTACGCTTTGGTATACCCGTCGCAAACGCAATAACCGTCGACAACCGCGCCATACTTATCATATGGATTCAAATGTTTTTTGCCGTATGACAAATCATACTGACAATTTACCACAAGCCAGTCATGAAGTGCCACTGCTTTTTGAAGTTCCGTCATGTTCGCACCTTTGCTTTTTCCGAGAGCTTCATAAAGAACATTCTGAACCGCTTTTTCATACACATTTTCATTACTTACTACTTCTTTTATATTATCTTCCGTCACGGTAACAGCACCGGCAAGCGGTATTGCGTTTCCGGTTGCGCTCCAATACATAATCCTGTCGCCTATTTCAACATTAAACCTTGCGACACACCCTTCGTCAACAGTCTTTGTCTTAACATATGTAAGTTTGCCGTTTTCATCATATGATGCAGCAATCGCAATACCCGCAGCACCGTTTCCGATATATGCTTTTCCGCTCGATACAACTATCGCATCATCTGCCGCGGCTGCACTCGCAGGCACAACAATTGCAACCGACACTATTGCCGCCATAAGCGCGGTTATCGCCGACAGCGCTTTTTTGAAATTATTCATATATACCTCTCCTCACGTACATGATACTGCTGAATTAATTCTTATCTATATTATTTAACATTCTTTAAGGCTTTACAGTTCATTGTATCATAAATTTGTAAATTTTTCTACCCCTTTTGAGAAAAAATATGAAAAATATTTTACATATCCAAACTGTTTTCATTAAGCAAAAAATCAAATATGCCCATAGTGGTAATGCCGCTATCATCGCGTTTAAGTTTAATATCATCTTTTACGACAATGATTTTTTTAAAGGAATCTTTTGTTTTTAACAAGGATTTCTTTTCCTGCTTTTCTTTTGATTCATTCGGCATATCAAAAGCTGATTGGATGTAATACTTATTGTTGCCTTTTGTTGCAACAAAATCTATTTCCAGTCCCTTTTGCACCCTTTTACCTTCATCATTGGTTTCGACAATTTCCACAACGCCGACATCTACACGATAGCCTCTGATTTTAAGTTCATTAAATATTATGTTTTCCATAATATGATTTTCTTCTTGCTGTCTGAAATTAAGCTGTGCATTTCTTATGCCGATGTCGGTAAAATAATATTTTGAAGGTGTTTCAATATATCTTTTACCCTTTACATCGTATCTGACTGCCTTATCCATCAAAAATGCGTCTGTAAGATAACCCAAATATTTTTTTATGGTTTTTTCGGTGATTTTGCTGTTTTTAACACTTTTGAAAGTTCTGCTGAGCTTGGCGGGATTGGTAAGCGAGCCGACAGAGGATGCAAGAATATTAACTAATTCTTCAAGCTCGCTTTCATTACGGATTTTGTTTCTGTCAACAATATCGCTGATATAAACCTTTTTTAATAAAGACAAAAGATATTCAGCTTTCATTTCATCATCTTCACGAGTCAGAATGAGTGGAAGTCCGCCATAGGTATAATAGTCTTTCCACGCTTGTGACACACTGCCGTCATATACTGAATTGTACTCAGCAAAAGAAAGAGGATTAACGTGTATTTCATCCCCTCTGCCTCTGAATTCCGTAAGAATGTCACTCGACAAAAATTTAGAGTTGCTTCCTGTTATATATACATCCAAATTCCTGATATGAGACAGTCCGTTTACCAAATCTGAAAAATCTCCGACATATTGTATTTCATCAAGAAAAAGGTAGTATTGTTCTTTGTCTTTAATTTGTTTCTTTATATAATTATACAATACTTTCGGCTCTCTGAGTTCATCATTCATTATATCATCAAGAGCAATTTCTATAAGATGGTCTTCGTTAATTCCTTTATTAAGCAAATAATCGTGATATAAACGAAAAAGCAAATACGATTTACCGCATCTTCCTATGCCGGTTACAACCTTAACCAAACCATTACACTCTCGTTTTATCAGTTTGTTTAAATATAAATCCCGTTTAATTTCCATATCATCTACTCCATTTTTAGTCGACATTACAACTTTTAATAGCTTAATTATAGCATATTATTACCCGATAGTCAACAATTCAGGACAGATTTAGTATATCTATTCGGGAATTTGACAGCTAAAACCAAAAATAATCCACGAAAAACGCTGAGAATTTATAAAATTTAATGTGCGTGCTTATGAGGTTTATCAGCTGTGCTATAAAAAATTAGACCTTAAAAGTTTACGCTTCTAAGGTCTATTTGGGTTATTAAATTTTTTAAAAATCGTTTTGCCGGTGACAAAAACTCACTCGAATTCTATCGTAGCCGGCGGCTTACTCGTCACATCATACACGATTCTGTTTACGTGATCAACCTCGTTAATGATTCTGCGCGAAACGTTGTCAAGGACATCGTATGGTATTCTTGCCCAATCGGCAGTCATAAAGTCGTTTGTGGTCACACCGCGCAGAGCGATTGCGTAATCGTAGGTTCTGCCGTCGCCCATTACACCGACGCTGCGCATGTTTGTAAGCACGGCAAAATACTGGTGAATGCTGCGGTCAAGTCCTGCTTTTGCAATTTCGTCGCGGAAGATATAATCTGCATCCTTAAGTATTTCGAGTTTATCGCGCGTGATATCGCCGAGAACACGAATTGCAAGTCCCGGTCCCGGGAACGGCTGCCGCCAAACAAGAAATTCCGGTATTCCGAGTTCAAGGCCAACCTTACGAACTTCATCCTTAAACAAGTCTCTGAGCGGCTCGATAATCTCTTTGAAATCAACGCAATCCGGAAGTCCGCCGACATTGTGATGGCTCTTGATAACAGCCGCATCACCGGCTCCGCTCTCTATTACGTCCGGATAGATTGTGCCCTGAACAAGGTAATCCACTTTGCCGATTTTCTTTGCTTCATCCTCAAACACACGGATAAATTCTTCGCCTATGATTTTGCGTTTCTTTTCCGGCTCGGTTACTCCGGCAAGCTTGTTTAAAAATCTGTCCTGAGCGTTTACTCGGATAAGGTTCATGTCAAACTGCTCGGAGAAAATCTTTTCTACCTCATCGCCCTCGTTCTTTCTGAGCAGACCGTGATCCACAAAAATACATGTAAGCTGTTTGCCTACTGCCTTGTGAATCATCACAGCCGCAACCGAGCTGTCTACACCGCCCGAGAGAGCGCAAAGAACCTTTTTGTCACCGATTTTGGCTTTGAGAGCATCTATGGATTTGCGCACAAATTCATCCATTCTCCAGTCACCGGAAACCTTGCACACATTGTAAAGGAAGTTGTGCAGAATTTCGCGGCCGAATGTCGTATGCTCTACCTCCGGGTGGAACTGAACCGCATAGAGTCCTTTTTCTTCGTTCTCCATAGCGGCAATCGGACACGATGCCGTGTGTGCGGTTATTCTGAATCCCTCGGGAACCTTTTTCATTGCGTCGGTATGGCTCATCCAGCACACGGAATCGGAATCAATCCCCTTGAATATCAGGCTGGATGTGTCAACATGCATTTCGGTTTTTCCAAATTCGCTCACATCGGCAGTTTCAACCGTTCCACCGTTTATATGGCACATAAGCTGGCTGCCGTAGCATATTCCGAGAACCGGGACACCAATCTCAAAGTATTCCTTTGTGCAGGACGGTGAACTGGGATCATATACGCTGTTAGGTCCTCCGGTAAAGATAATACCCTTGGGATTCTTTGCCCTTATCTTTTCAATACCTGCCGTGTACGGCATAACCTCGCAATACACGTTGCATTCTCTTACTCTCCTTGCAATCAGCTGATTGTACTGTCCGCCGAAATCAAGGACGATAATCAATTCGTTTTCCATGTCTGCCTCCATATCATCATATGTAATCTGAAATATTGTACACCATATTCTCTTTATAATCAAAAAGCAGTATCCCCTGCGGAAATCCTTCCGCGTGTATATGCTTCATAATTTCCTTTGCCGGTACATTGCTGTATTTCGGGAAAAATTCTGCTTTAATGTTTTCATCTTTAAAAAACTCATACGCGGCATCAAGCGCGGACGAATCATATTCGCCAAACCACTGCGGTCTCTTTGCCGCACGAAACGCATGCAAATAATCAAATTTGAGTGCCTGTATAAATTCATCACTCATGTCCGCATGCGAAAAGCATCCGTAAAGCGCATCAAAAAGTGCCTGCTTTGAAAAGGCAATATTTTGTGCAAAATTTTTTTCAAAATATTCGCTTATATCATAAAACAATCTGTATCTGTCATTATAAATCTCAAAGAGATAATCCATTGTCTTTGCAAATGTTCCGCTGTTGTAATATCTGTCCAGTGCACACTCAACGCGTTTTAACTCAAGCAGCTCACCGTACGAAATATATTTGTTTTCAAGCACTTCATACGGCGGATACGGTCTGTATACATAGCCGTGTTTTCCGCTTTGTGCCAGAATTTCGGAACCCTTGAGCATTTTTAAAAATCCGAGCTGCAATACATGCGGCCGAATTGAAATAACGTCGTCAAACGACTTTTTGAATGATTCCATATCTTCATACGGAAGCCCGGCTATCAGGTCGAGGTGAATGTGAATGTTACCTGCCTCAATCAGCCTTTGTGTGTTTTGTCTCAGTTTGCGGAAAGATATTTTTCGGCAGATAGCGTCCATTGTATCGGGATTCGTGGTCTGAACACCGATTTCGAACTGAAACAATCCCGCCGGAGCCGTTTTCAAAAGTTCTATTGTAGCATCGTCAAGAATGTCACCGGCAAGCTCCATATGAAAACGTGTATCTGCACGCGTGTTGATTATGTACTCAAATATCCGATATGCGCGCTTCGGGTTTGCGTTGAATGTTCTGTCAACAAACTTTACAAGAGGAATATGCCTGCTTATAAATAAATTTAAATCATCACACACCTTTTCCGCACTGCGAAACCGAACACCACCGTTTATACCGGATATACAGTATGTGCAACGGTACGGACACCCGCGTGACGATTCATAGTATACTATCTTGTTTTTCACCGAGTCAATATTTCCGTCATACGGAATCGGCACACTGTCCATATCCACGCACCGCCCATCGGACGGATTGGCGATTATTTCTTTGCCGTCGGCACTGCGGTAAACAACATTGCCCGCATCTGAAATATCCGTTTCACCCATCAGCGCACGAAGGAGATTTGCAAAAGATATTTCCCCCTCACCGAGACAAATATAATCAACAAACGGATTATTTTTCATAACGGAATCCGAGTCAAACATCACCTCGTACCCACCGAGGACAATCTGTGTTTTCGGTGACACAAGTTTAAGCGACCTTGCAACACGAAGCACCGTTTCTATGTTCCATATGTAGCACGAAAAAGCCGCAACATCAGCCGCCTTTTCGTACATATCCGAAATTATGCCGTCTGTAGAATCGTTTATCGTATATTCTGCTGTTTCACATTCACAAATTCCTTCCGCCGCCTTTGCAATGCACCGCACGGAAAGCGATGTGTGAACATATTTTGCGTTAATTGCCGCAATAACCGCTTTCATCAGCTTCTAACTCCCAATTCAGTATTTTATCATAAAAAGTTTGCTTTGTCACTATCTTTTTTACATTTTCTTCGGAGTGCACAAATCGCACCCTCCGCAAAACACTATTCTTTCCCCAAAAACACTGTTTATGATGTACGAAACTCTCTTTTGCTTTTCGTAAAATTCCCTGCCGTGAATTGTTATTCTTTGCGGATTGAGTGCCACAAGGTCTGTAAATGCGTCATCGGCATCCGAATCCAGCATACCGAGTTCCTCCATAAATCCGCCGTTTGATATAACGGGATTTATCAGCCGTATACCGTCATCGGCAGCCACAAGATCAACACTTTCGCAAACCACTGTCGACATGGACGCGAAATATCGCATAAGCCGTATAAATTCTTCACGGCTGTCCATTGCAATGACGTTTTCGGCTTCTTCGTCGGTACGGCGAAGCACTGCCTCTTTTATATCGTCGCACCGAAATCTGTAGAATGCCGTGGGTTCAATGCTGTCCTGAAACCTGAGGAACAAAAACATTCGCCCTGCCATCTCCTTAAGTTCGGCACATGTCATAACCTCCGAAACAATCATTTCTGTTTCCTCGCTGTTAAAACATGTGTAATTTTTTGCAAGATATATTTCTATATCGTTTTTTACTGCCGACGAACACACAAAGTCGGCCAGAGCAAGGCACAATTCGTACAAATCGTCATTTTCTTCAACATTTTCTGCAATGTATACCGTCTTTCCGCTGCAATCCGTGCATTTCATTTTGTCATTCACATGTGAATTCAAGTCAGCGCCGAAAGCTGTTTCGTCTGTTATAATAATTTCTTTACACAATATTTTCACAACCTTTAGCCGTACTACTGATAGTATGTGTAGTATTCCGGCAATTACTCAATAACCACCGCAGAACCATAATCTGTCAGCGGCATTTCGGAAAGCTCGCAAATTTCGGTATTGCACTGCCGGCAAAAGTCCGTTATCAGCTCTCTGTCCGGATGAAATCTCAGACTGCCGAAAAAGTAAACCGTGCCATTGTATAAAAATGAACATCCGCCTATAAATCCGGTATCAAATCCGTCAAGACCGATATTTCCCGGGGAAATCAGCAGCGCCTCAATCCCGTATGCGGCGGCAGTATGATATATCGGAACATCGGCAGTTATAATCGCATTTGTACCGATTCTGCAAATACTGCATCCGCTGTAGCCCTGCGCCACATCGGCAAATATCATTTTTTCATCACGGGCGGCATCGGTCACAGCCGAATCCGTAACCGACGTTTTGTGGAAAATAACTTCTCCGACCGCTGATATATTATATGCCACATCGCCCGGGTAGTTACCGTTAAGGCTCGTATTTCCGCACACCGCACGCACCTTTGAGCCGACAAAATAATCCTTGTACACATCAAACAGCGTCGGTTCAATAACGGCGCTGCCGCCAAAACGGGCAATCTGCATATCTGCATGATATTTAAGCGGCTCCAACACGGATTCAAGCGGCGATGTACCAATCACATCAAATCCTCTTTTTTTGAGATTTTGCAGTATTTCCCTGTCCATATTACCTGCTGTAATAATCTTTATCGCTATCACCCCACTGCACATTTGTGCATATTATAAATTACAACAACCGGCGCATCGTCCGGTTGATTATATAGGGGCTGCGTTTTTGCTCTGTTTGCAAATCTGCAGCCCCAATTGTATCAGAGCATTGTCCCGATTATTTCTTCATACGACATCGGCAAAAGGTACTTGGGTGCAATATCAAAAACCGTCATGCATCCGGTTTTGCCCTCGGTATTCAATCTGTATGCCGCACGCGCATACGCAACAAGCACCGACGCGGTAAATTCCGGATTGGAATCCAAACGCAGGCTGTATTCTATTACATGGTGATTTTCTCCGTTGCCGGTAGCTCCGCTGCGAATCACAAATCCGCCGTGAGGAATACCGCTGTGGTCGCGCTTAAGCTCCTCCTGTGATACAAAATGAACCGTGGTATCATAGTCGGAAAAGTAGTTCGGCATTGTCTTTATCTCATTTTCTATTCTTTCGAGGTCTGCCCCTTCTTCTGCCACAACAAAGCATTCGCGCGTATGCTTCTGCCTTGTTGTAAGATCGGGATTATCTCCGCGGCGCACCGATTCAAGCGCACTTTCCACCGGTATTGTGTACTGACGGGCATCGAGAACACCGTCTATTCTGCGTATTGCGTCCGAATGTCCCTGACTCACACCTTTGCCCCAGAACGTATAGTCCTTTCCATTAGGCAAAATTGCATTCGAATACAAACGACTGAGCGAAAACATACCGGGATCCCAACCCACGGATATAACCGCCGTCTTATTTGACTTTTTCGCCTCTTTGTCCACATTGGCAAAGTGATCCGGTATTTTGGCATGCGTGTCAAAGCTGTCCACAACATTAAACATTTTGGCAAATTCGGGAGTCTGCACCGGCAAATCCGTTGCACTTCCGCCGCACAAAATCGCAACATCAATCTTATCTTTAAAATCACCAACGCTGCTTATACCGTACACCTTTGTCTGCGGAAAAACGGTTTTCAATTCATTCGGTTTGCGCCTTGTGAACACACCCACAAGTTCCGTATCGCTGCTGTTTGACACCGCATATTCCACTCCGCGACCGAGATTTCCGTATCCGATTATTGCTATTTTTATCATATATATTCCCCCATTCGACATTTTTCGTTATTTTGCAATCTGCTGTGCAGCACACATAATCGGCAGCTGTGCTCCCTCAAATGTAAGTCCGCCCTGGTAGTATATTATGTACGGTTCCCGTATGGGACCGTCGGCACTTGTTTCTATAGACGCTCCGGAAACAAATGTCCCGGCTGCCATAATAACTTCGCTGTCATATCCCGGCATTGCCCACGGCAGCGGTGTTACATAGCTGTCTATCGGCGAAGCGGACTGTACACCGCGGCAAAAATCTATCATTTTTTCCTTTGAGCCGAGTTTTACCGATGTTATTATGTCGTTGCGTGCCGCCGAATATGACGGTGTAACCTCATAACCGAGTTTTTCAAATACACGGCTGCAGAGCATTCCTGCCTTAATGCTCTGGCACACAATATGCGGCGCCATGTACAATCCCTGATACATATGCCTGTTCTGCCCGAGAGTCGCTCCGCATTCTCTGCCGATTCCGGGGCATGTGAGTCTGTAGGAAACAAGCTCCACACATTTTTTTGTTCCGGCAATGTATCCGCCGCTCATGGCAAGACCGCCGCCGGGGTTTTTTATCAGCGAACCGGCAATAAGGTCCGCCCCGACCTGAGTCGGTTCACGCATATCGGTAAATTCACCGTAGCAATTGTCAACAAAGCATACCGTGTCAGGTTTAACACTCTTTATCGTGCGCACTATTTCGCCTATAACATCCACCGAAAGAGATTCGCGCCATGCGTATCCGCGCGAACGCTGTATTGCTACCATTTTTACACTGTCATCAATCGAGTTTCGGATTGCATCAAAATCGGGTTTTCCGTCTTTTAAATCAACTTCTCTGTAATTTATTCCGAAATCGGCAAGCGAACCGCAGCCTGCTTCGCCGCGGATTCCGATAACCTCACCGAGAGTGTCGTACGGTGTACCCGTTACCGCAACAAGCGTATCGCCCGGGCGGAGTATTCCGTAGAAACATGCCGATATTGCCATTGTACCGTTTACTATATTATGGCGCACAAGCGCGTCATCGGCTCCGAAAACATCGGCATACACACGGTCGAGGGTATCACGCCCCACATCATCGTATCCGTAGCCTGTTGTTGCCGACAGGTGCTGTTCGCTTATGCTGTTCTTTTTGAATGCCGCAAGAACCTTTACCGAATTAAAATCCGATATTTTCTCCGCACGTTCAAAATACGGAGCACAATCCGATTTTGCCTCATCGGTCAGCCTTTGTATTTCCGGGGAAATACCGTAAATATCTTCCAATAAATTTTTCATTTGTCAAACCGCCTTTACTAAAACTCACTGTTTACAAATTCTCCGATAACAGCCGCCGCACCGCGCAAATCATTCATATTCACACATTCATGCGGTGTGTGAATGTACCGTGTGGGGATTGAAACTGCCCCGGTCATAACTCCGGCTCCGGATGTATGAATAGCACCGGCATCCGTTCCGCCGAACGACAGTACTTCATACTGAACCTCAACCCCGACGGTATCGGCGCTTTTTTTCAGTGCGTCATTAACCTTTTTGTGAGTTATAATGGAATTATCCATCATTTTTATGCATGCACCGCCGCCGAGTTTAACAGCCATTTTATTGCAGTTAGGTGTATCACCGGTGTCGGTAACGTCCACAGCAAGTCCGATATCGGGCGAAATATCATATGCGGCGGCTCTTGCACCGCGCAATCCCAATTCTTCCTGTGTTGAAAAAACAAAATATAAGTCGTTTATCACATTATCGAGATTCTTCATAACATTGATAAGCACCCACACACCGGCGCGGTTATCCATTGCCTTGGACATTGCCGAATCGCCGTTTCCCGAAAATTCGCCGCAGAACACCGCCGCGTCACCGACAGAAACAAGTTTTTCCGCTTCTTTTGCATCGGCCGCTCCTATGTCTATATACATTTTTGAATATGACAATTCACTTTTGATATCAATTTTTTCTTCGTACCCTATTACACCGCGTACCCCGTTTGCAAATTCCACCGATTGAAAAAGACTGCAATATGTCGGCACACCTCCGACGGGTGCAAAGCGCAGGAAGCCGTTTTCCTCGATATATGTCACAAGCAGACCGATTTCATCCATATGTGCGCAAAGCATTATCTTCTTTCCGCCGCCGTTTTTATGAGCAATCAGACTGCCCAGGTTGTCGGTATATATTTCATCACAGCAATCATTTATTTCGGATTTTATAATTTCCCTTATGCGCTCCTCATTTCCGGACGGCGAATATGTTTGTGTAAGTTTTTTCAGAAGTTCCATGGTATCATCCTTCCTTTCAATCGGTCACAGCCGAAAATTTTTGTATATTTTTAAGAACCTCTCCGGCAAGACGTTTCATGTTTTCATAGTCGTTTTCGTCGGCACAGCTGACAGGAGAATGAATGTACCTGCACGGCAATGATATAACCGCCGTTTTGCATGCGCCGCCGAACGTCTGATACGCGCCGGCATCATTTCCGCCCATAGCCGATTTTTTGTACTGAAAAGCAATGCTGTTTTCCCGCGCGATATTTTCTATAAATTTATTGAGTTCTTTGTCGGAATATGACGCCCTGTCCATAATTGACAAAACAGGTCCGCCGCCGAGCACCGTAGCATATTCATGCGGTTTCTGACCGGCTATGTCCGAACAGGTTGTGCCCTCAAGTACAATAGCCGCGTCGGCATTTATACGCCGCGAAATAACGCGCGCTCCGCGCAGTCCGACTTCTTCCTGAACGCAAAAGCAAAAGTATATATCCGACTCATATTCCTGCTTTATAAGCTTGGTAAGAATTGCACACCCCACTCTGTCATCGAGCGCTTTTGCCTTGAACATACTTCCGCCGAGCTGTTTAAACTCGGAATCGAATGCCGCGTAGTCGCCCTTTTTTACCTTTGCCTGCGCTTCCTCCTTAGAAGAGGCGCCAATGTCTATATACATTTCCCTTTCCTGCAAAACACGTTTGCGTTCGTCCGCTTTTTGCAGGTGAACAGCCTTTATGCCGACAACGCCGCAAACTTCGGAATCACCAATCACAACACGCTGTGCAAGCAGTATGCGCGGATCGATTCCGCCTACCGAAGCGAATTTGAGGAAACCGTCATCGGTAATATCGGTTATGATAAGTCCTACCTCGTCCATGTGAGCGCTTACTACAGTCTTTTTCCCGTTCGGATTTATTCCTTTTTTCAGCGCAATAATATTGCCCATTGTATCTACCGTTACCGAATCGGCAAATGAAGATATTTCGTCCAGTATGCGGCGGCGCATTTTGTCTTCGTTTCCCGAGACGGAATTAATCTTTGTGTATTCTTTAATCAAAAGCATAGCATCGCCTCCACATCTCTTATACCGGACACAAATTCGGCAATTGCATTTGCCGTAGCCGTTACATCGTCTATATGCACTGTTTCTACCATGGTGTGCATGTATCTCAGCGGAAGTGAGAACAAGACTGTAGGTATACCGCACCTCGCAACCTGAATTGCCCATGCGTCGGTTCCCGTGTCGTCACAATCCGCCTCGATGTTATATGCGATTTTGCATTCGTCCATAACACGTATTACTTCTTTTGCAAGCAGAGGATGAATATTGGGGCCTACGCTCAGCACCGTTCCGCTCCCTGCCTTAAACGTATCCTCGGAGGCGTCGGGTGTGGTTGCGTGGCACACATCCACCGCTATTGCAAACATGGGATTTATCCTGTGCGCCGCAACTGCGGCTCCGCGGCGGCCTACTTCCTCCTGAACGCACGCGCAGTAGCACACGTCAAATGGAAGCGATACATTTGCAAGCTTGTCCATTACAAACACAAGCGCGGCAATGCTTGTTCTGTCATCCTGCGACTTTGTGCTTATAAATTTATCACCCAGTTCGCGGTATCCGTCCGCAAAAGTCACGGTATCGCCAACGCTCACAATACTTTTTATTTTCTCACAGCCATACCCCGTGTCAATATACAGCTCGTCCATCGGCACTGCCTTATTACGTTCGGCAGCAGAAGTTATGTGCGGCGGCTTTGCCCCGATTATACCGGGGATATCTTTTTTGCCGTGAATTATTACCTCCTTTGCAGGAAGGATTCTTGCATCTATTCCGCCGACAGCGGTAAAATACAAAAATCCGCGCTCGTCAATATCGGTAATCATCAATCCTATTTCATCCATGTGTGCCTCAATCATAACCGTCGGCGCGTTCGGCAAAGACGATTTCTTTACAGCCGTCACATTTCCGAGAGAATCCGTTGTAACATCATCGCAGTATTTTGAAAACACAGCCGCTATATCGTCCGCAATGCGAAATTCATATCCCGATACCGCATGAAGCGACGACAATCGGCGTATAACTTCTTTTTTATTCATAACATCACTCCCCAAAACTTCCGTTGTCAAGATCATTTACAAGTTGTTTGAATTTTTTACCGCGTTCCTCAAAGTTTTTGAACATATCGAAACTTGCGCTCGCCGGCGACAGGATAACCGAAATCTTTTCGCCGCTGTCGGTGCGTGCGTCCACTAATGCACGCGCAAGCACATATGCCGACGGCACGACATCGTCAAAGCTATTGCAAACTACAATCGGAATATCCGGAGTTTTGCCGTATACACGATTCACCGCCGTTTTGATTTTCTTTGCCGTATCGCCGACAAGAACAAGTGCCGAAACGCGATCGCGGATAACGGCTGCAAGTTCGTTGTAATTCAGATTTTTGTCATAGCCGCCGGCAATAAGCACAATTTTGCCCTCGTGTGCCGTAAGCCCGGCTATTGTACGCGTCGGCGAAGAACCGATTGAATCGTTATAAAACTCAATACCGTCCTTTTTGCGCACAAATTCCATTCTGTGTTCAACACCGTGAAATGTTTTTGCCACTTTTTCCACAACCGACGGCCCAACCAAACCTTCTGTAGCGGCAATGGCTGCAAGGTAATTTTCCACATTGTGACGGCCCTTTATAAATATATCCTCCGCACGGACATATTTTTTATCCCCAAGGCATAAATAACCGTCTTTTACGCACGCGTCCGCACGCGTATCTATGCTCGAAAATGTCAATACCCTGCCGTTCTGTCTGCCGATAAAAGACGCAGTTATTGTATTTTCTCTGTTAACTATGAGTTTTCCGTCTTTACCTTGATGTGTAAAGATATTTGCCTTTGCTTCAACATATTCCGTCATGTCCCTGTGGTGATCCAGATGATTGGGTGATACGTTTGTAACCACGGCAATATCAGGACTTACACGCATATTCATAAGCTGAAAGCTCGACAGCTCCAGCACTACGATATCCGTATCGTTTATTTGTTCTATCTGCGCAAGCAACGGATTACCTATATTTCCGCCCACGTGGCACACATAATTACTCTCAGCAATAAATTTGCTTATAAGCGTGGTTGTGGTGGTTTTTCCGTCACTTCCTGTGACTCCGATTATTTTGCACGGGCAGCTCATCATAAAAAGTTCCATTTCGCTGGTAAGAACCGTTCCGTTCGCCCGGGCGTCAGAAATCTGTTTCGGAATCGGCAGTATTCCGGGCGATTTGAGAATCATATCCTCGCCGTCAAGATAATCAAGATAATCCTCGCCAAGGTGCAGTTCGTCACATTCGCGATTCAGCCTTGCAAACAGTTCATCCGACATTTCATCTTTTGTTCTGCGGTCACAACCGGTAACCACCGCGCCGCAGCGATTGAGAAAATCAATTGCCGGAACATTGCTCACTCCGAGTCCCACAACGGAAACCTTTTTCCCCGAAAGAAGTTTTTTCAGTTCAACAACGCTCAAATAATCCAAACCAAATGTCATAAAATACTTCGCCTCCCAATCAAGTCAATCATGATGTTCTGCCGCCGGGCAGAAGCTGCCACAAACCGACGGCAAACAAAAATATACCAAACAGCTTTCTTAAAACATTCACTTCCACCGCCATTGCTATCGCCGAACCTGCAACAGCTCCGCCGATTCCTCCGATAATCATCGGCACGGCTGCCTTTACGGCGAGTCTGCCCGCACGTCCGTGGACAATCAGCGCCGCGGCGGCAACCGGAATAAAATACAAAAGGTTAATATACTGTGCCTCTCTTTGACCGATTCCGAAAAAAGATGTTAAAACCGGAATAAGCACAACACCGCCGCCTATACCCATTCCGCCTACGGCACCGGACAGCATTGACGCTGCAATCAGCATAATCACGATATCACCGTCCTTATTGCTGCCGCAAGAATAAAGACGGCAAAAATTCTCTTAACAGCCGTGCCGCTGAGTTTCTTTAAAAATAACGCCCCGGCAATACTCCCGGCAACTCCTCCACCGATTACGGCGGCAACGGTTCCGAAATTGATATCCACATGTCCCATATATCCAAACAGGCTTATTATACACAGCGGCAGCATTATCATTATTGCCGTTGCATGGGATTTGCGCTCATCGAGTTTCATAATCTTTTCCAGGCAAACAACGGCAAACACACCTCCGCCCGAACCGAACAGTCCGTTGCAAAGACCTGTAAATACACCTGCCGCGGCTGATTTAATATCATTCTTATTCATCGCACACCTCGCTTAGTTTATCAGCTACAGTAGAGTATGCGGTAAAGTTAAAAAAATTATGTAATTTAAAAAAGCGGGGCTGTAAAAAACTCGTTTTTACAGCCCCTGATATGCGCCCTGCCGAGCCGTGTAACAGGATGTATTTTAAACCTGCTATGCAGGTGGATTCCGCCTGAATGCTTATTGTTCCCTAGTCAGAGCTTGGTCTACAGCCACATTCAGAGATTAGGATTCCTATTTGGATGTGTTGGTTAAAATAATCCTTTATCACGCGAACCGCAGGAGCAGCACATATATAGTCTATCACATTATATGCAGAATTTCAATACCGTTTACAAGTTTTTTTAAAAAAATATTTATCATTCGGAAAATTCATACTCATCCGCGCATCTGTCGCGGAACATCGTAAACGCCTTATCGAGCTCGTCATCTTCTTCTATCGCAACAAGGACATCCTCGTCGTCGCTCTCGCTCTCCATGCGCATAATAAGCACCTCGGCGCCGTCGGGTTCGTCCTCCGTCTCCGGTTCAATCAGTGCAACATACTTTTTTCCGTCCATTTCGAACGAATCGGCTATTTCAAATTCGAATGATTCATTGTTTTCATCCGTAAAGTTAAGTGATTTCTTTTCTTCCATTGTCATCAGACTCCTTTGTCAGTCATATTAATTTTTTGAATCAAGGTAGCTTTGCAGAATAATACATGCCGCCACGGTGTCTATAACATTTTTTCGCTGTTTGCCGCGCGTGTTTGTCGTGTTGAGTATACCGACCGCCTGAACTGTGGTGAGCCTTTCGTCACGGAATATGATTTCAACATCTCCGATAAGCTCCGAGAGGTCAGCGGCAAAATTCCGTGTTACATCGGTTCTTTCGCCGTCATGGCCGTCAAGGCTTTTCGGCATGCCTATCACAACAGCCGACACACCGCGCTCGTGCACAATATCCGCCAATGTTTTCAGCATTTTGGGATACACCTTGTTCGGCACGGTTGCAACCCCCTGCGCGGTAATGCCAAGCGGATCACTTATTGCAACACCCACTCTTGCGTCGCCGTAATCAATTCCAAGAACTCTCATACAAATTTTACTCCAATTCTGATTTACTAACATATATATTACCATATAATTTATAATATTTCAATGATAAAATGTTAAAAAATGTTATCCAGTGTAAATTTTTCGTGATTTTTCAAATCGGACAGAAAAAAACGCGACTCCTCCATCATAAACATTGCCCTTTTGTAATCGCCGCTGCGGACGTACTGCATTGTTTCAAAAATGGCGGTATCTATTCTGTCTATGCGGCTGTGATTGTACACATACATAAGCATTTTTCGCCGTTTGCTCCATGTGTCGGCAGCTTTCTTTGTGTTATCCTCCACAGCGGAAAGGTCTTTGTCGCGGATACTGAGCTCCGCTGCGATTATATGCTTTTCAACATCGTCATTGCACCTGTTAACCGCGTACGAATTGTATACAAAAAGTCCGGCAAATGCCGCAAATAATAAAAATGCCGTTACAACGTCTCTCATCATCATACCTCCCGAAATTACATACTACTTGTCCTGCACAAATACATTTCCCTCCGAATCCTCCGACAATATGAATACCGACTTTACCGAATCGATATTGTGCTTTTTAAGCACCCTTTCAATCCATGTATAATCACGTCCTCCGCGGTCAAGTTCGCTTTTTCGGATTCTGCCGTCGGATACGTATACATATGGGATATTCGGCTGCTGTTTCTTTTTGTTCATATCTCCGAGGGTGAGCGGAAGTGAATCACTCACCGGAATGACCGATATATCTCCGCACGTTTCAAGCACAACCGTATCGAGTTCCGAAAGGCTGAAATATCCGCTTTTTCTGAGTTCCTCAAGCAAATCATCTATATTGACACGTGATTTTTTCATTTCCGTAAAACACAGCCGCCCGTTTTTCATGAGCAGCTGAGGTCTACCGCTGAGCAGTGTCCGCACCTTTTCGTTGTGAAGGCACAAATATGACACAAGTATTTCACTCGCCACAAGAGTAAATATCGGCACAATGCCGTAAAGAAGCGGCACGGAAACCTCGCTCATCGGAACGGATGCCAGATCGGATATCATAATTGCAACAACAAGTTCCGAAGGCTGCAGCTCGCCTATCTGACGTTTTCCCATAAGCCGCAGGGCTGTTATTACAAGCGCATACAGTATTATAGTACGGATAAATAAAACATTCATATGCTTCACTCCAAAAATTTTTGTTTACAAACAATCATATTATTACTTTACATATTTAAAATTATGTGGTAGAATTATATTTGTATAACAATAATTATTTACGGGAGTGATACCATGGCAAAGAAAAAAGAACAAACATCACTGATATACAAAAAAAGGCCGCTTGTTAAAAGAGGCAATACCGTGATATACGGTGATATTAATGACGAATACTACATCTGCATTGAAATACTCGACACAGAAACGTATCAGGATATGGAGCTTGCAACAGACGTTTCTGTTGCGCTGATGTCGGGTGCAAGAGTTGTAAAAAAAGCTGAACGCGAAGGAATATACCGCGCTCTTGATATTGGTGCATACTGGCTTGAGGACGCGCTCGGCAACTGATTTCATAACTCACGGAAAGGCGATAATTATGACAAATACTACAAGCAATATGACAATGCTCATGGATTTTTATGAGCTGACTATGTCGAACGGCTATTTTGAACACGGACTGAAAGACAAAACAGCGTGCTTCGACATGTTTTTCAGAAAAGTTCCGGACGACGGCGGATTCGCCGTAATGGCAGGTGTTGAGCAGGTTATTGAATACATCGAAAACCTGCGTTTTTGTGATGACGATATCGAATATCTGCGCACAAAAGGAATATTCTGCGAGGAATTTCTTGAATACCTCCGCAATTTTAAATTCAGCTGCGATATTTATGCTATTCCCGAAGGAACGCCGATATTCCCCGGAGAACCGATTGTAAAGGTCACAGGCCCCATTATCGAGGCACAGCTTATCGAAACGATGATTCTGCTGACGGTAAATCACCAGTGCCTTATTGCAACAAAATCAAACAGAATCGTCCGTGCGGCAGGCGGCAGGCCGGTAATGGAATTTGGTTCAAGACGCGCACAGGGTGACAGCGGCGCCGTATACGGAGCGAGAGCGTCGTATATTGCAGGATGCTGCGGAACGGCATGCACAATATCCGACAAGCTGTACAAAATCCCTGCGCTTGGCACAATGGCGCATAGCTGGGTTCAGCTTTTTGACTCGGAGTATGACGCATTTATGGCATATGCCGAGACATACCCCGATTCATGCACACTGCTCATTGACACATACAATGTACTGAAATCAGGTCTGCCGAATGCGATAAAGGTTTTCAAAGAATATCTTATTCCGAACGGGTACAGGCCGGCAGGTGTGCGCATCGACAGCGGAGATATCACCTATCTTTCCAAAAAAGTGCGTGCCGCACTCGACAGTGAGGGACTGAACGATGTTAAAATCGTCATTTCCAATTCACTTGACGAATATATTATCCGTGACCTTTTGAGCCAGGGAGCGTGCATTGACTCCTTCGGTGTCGGCGAAAGACTTATTACCTCAAAAAGTGAACCTGTTTTCGGCGGTGTGTACAAGCTTGCCGCGATGTTTGAGGACGGAAACGAAATACCGAAAATCAAGCTCAGTGAAAACATTACAAAAATCACCACACCGTGCAGCAAAAAGCTTGTTCGCCTGTATTCAAAGGAAAACGACAAGGCAATCGCCGATGTACTGCTTCTTGACGGCGAAAGTATCCCCGACGGCTCGGATTACGAAATATTTGATCCCGAACACACATGGAAACGCAAAACCGTTTCGAATTACTACGCACGCGAGCTGCTTGTGCCTATATTCAAATCCGGCAAATGTGTTTACAAATCACCGGATATAAACGAAATACGTTCATACTGCAAAAAGCAGATAGACGGTCTCTGGGATGAAGTAAAGCGTTTTGAAAATCCGCACAATTACTACGTTGATTTATCGCCGAAGCTGTGGAATATAAAGAGCAAGCTGCTCAACGAACATAAGTTTTAAAAGTGGAGGTGTTGTAGTTGAAAGCATTAACATTTAAGGGCGGACTGCATATCCCCGACAGAAAGGAGCGCACAATTCACTGTGCGATAACCGAGCTTGAAGCGTCGGAGGAAATGGTGTACCCCATGATTCAGCACATAGGTGCACCGTGCATACCGCTTGTAAAGGTCGGAGACGAAGTCCTCGCCGGACAGAAAATCGGAGATACCGACAAATATGTGTCCGCGCCGATACACTCCTCGGTTTCGGGAACGGTAACGGCGATAGAAATGCGCCGCCATCCGAACGGAAACGAGGTTATGAGCGTGGTTGTTAAAAACGACTTTAAGTACACACTCTCTCCCGATATTTACGAACGCGAGCACTGCAGCAGGATTCCGCGCGACGAAATGATATCAATCGTCCGCGAGGCAGGTATTGTCGGGCTTGGCGGAGCTGCCTTTCCGACTCACATTAAGCTAAATCCCGACAAAAGCAAAAAAATTGACTGCATTATTGTGAACGGAGCCGAATGTGAGCCGTACCTTACAAGCGATTACCGCGTCATGCTTGAAAACCCGATTCAGATATTTAAAGGAATCGAATACATAAAAAAGATAACCGGCGCCGAAAAGTGCCTGATTGGAATTGAAAACAACAAACCGGAGGCAATAAGCATTATGCGCGAAAACGCAAAAAGCTTTGACGGAACGGATATATGCGTACTCAAAACCAAATACCCTCAGGGTAGCGAAAAGCAGCTGATCAAGGCAATAACCGGCCGCGAAGTTCCTGTCGGAAAACTTCCTGCCGATGTCGGAGTTGTGGTAAACAATATCGACACATGCGTGTCGGTTCACAGCGCAATCAAAATGCGCCGCTGTGTGTTAAAAAGAATTGTTACCGTATCCGGCGACGCGGTTAAGAAACCTGGGAACTACGAGGTACGCATAGGGACATCTTTCACAGATATACTTAAAGCTGCCGAGTGCGACTTTGACTCCGCAAAAAAAATTATCATGGGCGGACCGATGATGGGTATTGCACAGTTTACAACCGATGTTCCCACAGTCAAGGCAACATCGGCAATACTTGCGTTCGGTGAGAATACTCTCGACAGCCGCAGGACTGTAAGCTGTGTTCACTGCGGTGAATGCATCAGACACTGCCCCATGCGCCTGATGCCGGCAAAACTCAATGCCGCTGCAAAAAAAGGCGACCTGGAGGAACTTAAAAAACTGAATATCACAAATTGCATGGAATGCGGAATATGCACATATGTCTGTCCGTGCAGAAATACGATTACACAAAATATCAAGACATCAAAGGCAAAAATCCGCGAGCAAGCGAGTAAATGAGGTGAACTAATTGGAAAGTAATTTAAATGTATCATATGCGCCGCATATCCGAAGTGAACGGTACATATCAACCACAATGCGTGATGTGCTGATTGCACTTATTCCGGCGCTTGTCGGCAGTGTGTTCTTTTTCGGAATACGTGCGCTGATAGTTACGGCGGTAAGCGTTATAGCGTGCGCAGCATCGGAATATATATGGACGCGCATTGCAAAAAAGCCAAACTCCGTTCCCGACATGAGCGCTGCGGTAACAGGCGTTCTGATTGCTTTTTGCATGCCTCCGAGCATTCCGTACTACATGGTTGCTGTTGGCGGTGTGTTTGCAATAATTGTTGTAAAATGCTTCTACGGCGGTCTCGGGCAGAATGTTGTAAACCCCGCACTTGCCGCAAGAGCATTTTTGCTGGCATGCTGGCCGGTCGCAATGACAAACTGGGTTAACCCATCTGCGGACGCAGTATCGGGAGCAACACCGCTTGCCGTTGCAAAAGGTGTCGGCGAGGGTACCCTCGCAACATACAGCGACCTGTTTTTCGGAACGAATATCGGCGGATGTATCGGTGAAGTGTCGGCAATTCTGCTTATAATCGGCGGCGTGTACCTTGTTGTACGCAAAGTTATTACACCCGTTATTCCGATTACATACGTACTCACTGTCGGAGTGTTTGGCCTTGTATTTTCAAAAAACGGTCTTATGCAAGGTGACTTTTTGTACTCAATACTGTCCGGCGGCGTTATGCTCGGCGGGATATTCATGGCAACCGACTACACAACAAGTCCCCTAACTTCGGGCGGTCAGGCGGTGTACGCCTTTATTGCCGGCATAATAACCGGAGTTATACGTGTGTACGGCGGTTACCCGGAGGGTGTTACATATGCAATTCTCGTAATGAATATCGCTACACCTCTCATTGACAAATTTTCATCTCCGAAAACTTTCGGCAAGGCGGTGAATGCAAAATGACAAACGGAAAATTTATATTCAAACATGCAGCAATATTATTTGTAATAGCATTTGTCTGTTCGCTGATACTGATTTTGTGCAACAACATGACATCCGGGCGAATAGCGGCTCTGCAAAAGCAAAGTGAGGACGACGCAAAGTCCGCCGTGCTGCCGACAGCACAAAAATTTGAAGATGCGGACAGCAAACAGCTAAGTGACGATACAATTATCGCCGCATACCGCGGATGCGATTCGAACGGCAAAACCGTGGGGTACTGTTTTAAAGCGGAACCGTCGGGATTCGGCGGAAAAATTTCTATGATAATCGGCATAGACAAAGACGGCAACGTGAACGGAGTACGCATAACCGATATGAGCGAAACCCCCGGACTCGGTGCAAAGGCAAATGACGAATCGTGGATATCACAGTTTGTCGGAAAAGGCGGTGAAATATCCGTTGTTAAAACAGGCAATGCAAAGAAAAGCGAAATCAACGCCATCAGCGGCGCGACCATTACATCAAAAGCCGTAACATCGGGAGTAAACAGCGCACTTGCGGGAGCAAAAATTCTTGCACAAAAGGAGGGCAAATAAATGAGCGAAAAGACATCATACACATCTGTTATCAAAAACGGACTGATAGACGAAAATCCGACTTTTATTCAGCTGCTCGGAATGTGCCCTACCCTTGCGGTAACCACATCGCTGATTAATGCTGTCGGAATGGGACTGTCCGCAACATTTGTCTTAATGTGTTCAAACCTTGCGATATCCCTTGTACGAAAGGTGATTCCGTCAAAAATACGAATTGCTTCATACATCGTTATCATAGCAACATTTGTAAGTGTTATTGAAATGCTTCTCAAGGCATATCTGCCGTCTCTCTCGGCTGCTTTGGGATTGTTTATACCACTTATTGTGGTAAACTGCATTATTTTGGCTCGTGCCGAAAGCTTTGCCTCTAAAAACAAGCCTATTCCGTCAATGCTCGACGGTCTGGGTATGGGGCTTGGATTTACGCTCGGTCTGAGCGTTCTCGGAACAGTACGCGAAATCCTCGGAGCGGGCACTATTCTCGGAATAGACATTTTTGCAGGTCACTACAACCCGGCAATAATGTTCATTTTGCCGCCCGGAGCATTTTTGGTGCTCGGAATTATACTCGGAATATTTAATCTTGTAAAAATCAAAGGCAAGGAGGGCGGTAAATAATGCTGGCTCATTTTTTGGAATTATCTGTTGCGGCGATTCTTGTTGAAAACTTTGTTCTTGTTAAATTCTACGGAATCTGCCCGTTTCTCGGGGTATCGAAAAAGACAGACACCGCCCTCGGAATGGGCATGGCTGTAACGTTTGTAATGTCGCTTGCGGCGGCTCTGACATGGCTTGTGTACAACTGTATATTAGTTCCGCTGCATGTGGAATATCTGCAAACCCTTTCATTTATTTTGCTGATAGCAGCACTGGTACAGTTTGTGGAAATGTTTGTTGCGAAAACCGTTCCGTCTCTGTACAATGCGCTGGGTATATATCTGCCGCTCATCACAACAAACTGTGCGGTTCTCGGCGTTACACTGCTCAACATTGAAAAAGGCTTTAACTTTGCCGAATCGGTCTGGTACGCATTCAGTGCTGCAATAGGATTCACCGTTGCCATTGTCCTTTTTGCCGGTGTGCGTGAGCGGCTTGAATCCGCCGATATACCGGAATGTCTGAAAGGATTTCCGATAGCGTTAATCACCGCGAGTCTGATTGCTATGGCATTCCTCGGATTCCAGGGATTGTCGTTTTAGTAAAGGGGGATGAATACAAATGCTTAGCGAAATACTTATTCCGGCTCTTGCTGTCGGAGCAACAGGCCTTGCATTCGGCGCACTTCTCGGATTTGCATCGATTGTGTTCAAGGTAGATAAAGACGAACGAATTGACCAAATAGCCGAAATTCTCCCCGGTGCAAACTGCGGCGGATGCGGATATGCAGGCTGCTCTGCCCTTGCAGAGGCAATTGTAACAAAAGGCGAACCGGCTACGAAATGTAACCTTATGACGGACGAAAAAAACAAACAAATATGCTCAATTATGGGTGTGAGCGCCGCAAATGTGGTTAAAAGAACGGCTCGTGTTAAATGTGCCGGAACATGTGAAGCATGCAAAAACAAATATGACTTTACCGGAATAGATGACTGCTACACAGCTATGCAACTCTCCGGCGGTCCGAAAAGCTGCGAATACGGATGTATGGGACTCGGAAGCTGTGTAAAGGTGTGCGAATTCGGCGCACTCAGCATAGAAAACGGTATTGCGCATATAGATGAAAGCAAGTGCACAGGCTGCGGCAGATGCGTCAGCCAATGCCCCAAAAATCTGATTATGCTGCAAAAGGAATCCGCACCGGTCTTTGTGGCATGTTCGTCCACACAAAAAGGTGCAGCGGTTCGCGCCGTCTGCTCCGCCGGATGTATCGGGTGCAAAATCTGCGAAAAGAAGTGCGAAAATGACGCAGTGCATGTTAATGATTTTCTTGCCGCTATTGATGCAGATAAATGCACAGGCTGCGGCATATGCGCCGAAGCATGCCCGAGAAAGATTATACATATTGTTTGAAAATAATTGAGAAGAAATTCTTAAACCGGAAAAACGCTGTGAATGTTAGGCATGCGGGACTCGAACCCGATGTGGTTTAAAAATGGAAATTTCGCATAATAC
>CAKSIN010000025.1 GCA_934463115.1 uncultured Clostridia bacterium | reverse complement strand
TTAAGCAGTAATCTGAAAAAGGAAACGCTGGTAGAAAGAATAAGGTATCAGGGATAGCAAGTAATATGTAATGAACTGGGTCTTAACGAAGAGGAGAAATAGATAACTTCCATTTTGTATGTATGATAAATCTAAACAGTATTTTAGCAACATTTCCTGAGTGGGGGCAGAAAGTGCCCCCACTTTCACTATTTGGGGGCGAAAAGCGCCACCATATATCATAAATGATGGGTTCAAGGGAAAAATCCCTTGCTAGAACAGCATTTGGATGGAGACATCTCTAATGCGTATCCAGCCGTCAACCGAAGATAAGATATTGTAAAGTTTATAAAACAGATCAGCTTCTCCGGGAAATCGCGGCAACGAAGAAGTTTCCTTTTGCATGGTATGATATAAAGTGAAGCTATCAGTTCCCGAGCTCGACAGAGCATTCTTGGTTCTTATAACTCTGCACATGATATCGATCAAAGCTTGTTGATTGTCAAAACCATAACTTCTTAAAATATCAATAGCATTATAAATTTCTTTATCGCATGATGCACGACTACATTCAATAAGCTTTCATACATGCCCTATAACAACAATACATTGCCGATAGCATTGGTTTATAGAGATTTTACAGCCATAGTCAAAGCCGATTACGTCATAATCTTTAAACAGCGGCTTATAGTGCTCGGCTTCTTCGGCACTTCCGCCTTTTCCGTGTATGTATATTACTGATTTTTTCATATCTGACCGCTTTTTTTCTTCTTTGGCAGCGGCAATTCGTCATACATAGCGTTAAAAGGCTTTGTAAGGAATTGCCTTTCATCAATTTGCTTTGCCGCTTTTTTGGCAAACGATATATACGGCTTTGCCAGCTGGAGGAAAATGCAGCAGAGACAGGCAGCGCCTATCGATACATTGCTTCGCAGCGATATATAGGCTGACCTTTTTGCATGAACAGTTCCTCGTATTCCGTTGTCACATTACCCTCAAATTTGCTGTTTGCGAGGTCAAGGGTTATGTTATGGAGTTTCATACCGTAGTCGGCAAACGAGTTGAGCGAAAACTCAAACAGTTTTGTATTGTCGGTCTTAAAGTAAATTGCCCCGTCGGCGGTAAGAAGATTTTTATAGAAATCCAAAAAGTTACGGTGCGTAAGGCGCCTTTTTGCCTGACTGTTCTTTTTCCACGGATCACAAAAGTTTATGTAAATTATTTCAACGCGTGATTCGGTGTCAAAGTCGGCAAATGAATTAACATCTCCTGCCACAAACCGAACGTTTCCGAGCCCGGCTGCCTGCACTTTTTCGAGTGCAAGAACAAGCACGTCAAGGCACTTTTCCACTGCAATAAAGTTAACGTCGGGATTTTGTGCTGCTGTTTCCGTAATAAATTTTCCCTTGCCGCATCCTATTTCCATTCGAATGGGGTTATCATTGTCAAATATTTTGCTTATGTCGTTTTTGTATATCGATATGTCCGGTATAATAAGCTCGGAGCATCTGTCCATACGTTCTTCACGGTGTTTCTTTCTTCGCATTCTCATGTGTTTTCTCTCTTTCAATTATAAAATATATGTGATATTATACTATGTTTTTGCCGAAGAATTGCTGCCTTTTTCGAAAGGTACACTTTCAATGTCTGCTTTTTTGCTCTCAATGTCCGCTTTTTCTTCGATTAAAAGTCCGCTTATGTGGAGATTACGATTGTGAAGCTCATTATTCTCGTTCAAAAGCAGTTTTCTGATTTTGTTTTAATTTGTATGCCTAGCAATTATCTTACCACAAATAATTCATTTTTTCAAGATTTGGGCACAAAAAACGAAAAATATATTGAAATATCGGGCAAAATGCAATATAATATAGCATTAGAGGTGATGCCGATTGGAAATACGATTACAAAAATATCTTGCCGAATGTTCGGTTGCGTCGCGCCGCGGAGCGGAGAAAATGATATCCGACGGACGTGTTTCGGTAAACGGAACGGTTGTCCGCGAACTCGGGACAAAGCTTGTCGGCGGCGAAACGGTAACGGTTGACGGAAGGGAGGTTTCTCCCGATAACCGAAAAGTATATATTATGCTGAACAAACCCACGGGGTATGTAACAACAGCCGGTGACGAACACGGGCGGCCGACCGTAATGGAGCTTGTTTCGGATATAAAGGAAAGAATTTACCCTGTCGGACGGCTGGATCGCGACACGAGCGGACTTTTGTTTATGACAAACGACGGTGACTTTGCCTATCGGCTCACACATCCGAAGTACCAAAAGAAAAAGGTGTATATTGCACTTGTGGCAGGTACAATGCTGCGCCGCGACGCCGACAGGCTGGAGCGCGGTGTTGTTATAGACGGCAAAAAAACCGCACCGGCAACGGTTGATATCCTGGAGCACAAAAGCGGCTCGACTCTTGTGAAAATCACAATACACGAAGGGCGCAACCGACAGGTGCGCAAAATGTGCCTTGCAACGGGGCACCGCGTGATAACACTGTGCCGAAAAGAGGTAGACGGTATCGTTCTCGGAAATCTTCCGAGCGGAAAATGGCGCCATCTCGGAACCGGTGAAATAAAAAAATTGCTCGGAAAGGATGATAAAAATGCTGACAATAAAAGTTGAACCCGATTACAAGGACGCTCTTGCGCAGTTCGGCCTGGAACCGTATACCGGGATAACTGTAATGACCGTGCGTTCCTCCGGCGAACTGCTGGGACTCGGAACTATGCGCGTTTTCGGAAAATATGCGTCGATAGACGGGTTTTATTTCAAACTCGAATCGGACGCAGCCGACCTTACATACGGCCTGGGAAAATCCATGCTGAATATGCTCGATTTGCATGGCGTTCGCTATGTTGTAAGCAACGGCGTCGGAATGGAAAAACATTTGTCGGAGCTTGGATTTGTTCCGATTGAAGAATGTCCTCATGATATTGACATACCGGACGATTGGCGTTTGTGCCTAAATTTGGACGGATATTTTACATCGAATTGTTAGAAATTACAAAAGGAAAAAAAGGTTTTTTGTAGAATAGTTGAAATAAGGCAAAAATTGTTGTATTGACATTTTGATAAACATTTGTCAATATATTTTGAATGCTATAAGCAGTAGTCCCCACAATGAAGTTTATTGCGCGGATGATTCTCGGAAAGGAGGATTTGAAATGTCTAACGGATTTGTTTGTGCCATGGGAATAGGTACGGTTTTTATCGGTCTTATATGCCTGGTGTTCATTACATGCATCATGAGTGCCGTGTGCAGAAAGTTTCAAAAACCGCAGACCGCGGTAAATGCGCCTGCCGCAAATAACGCAGCACCTGCCGCAGCGGTTGACAACAAGCAGGAAATTATTGCCGGTGCCTGTGCAGTGATTGCAGAGGAGCTCGGAACCGATGTAAACAACATTAAGGTTACATCGTTTAAGAAACTTTAATTTTGAATCAAAGGAGAAATTACAATGAAAACTTACAAGGTAAATGTAAACGGAACAGAATACGCTATTTCTATCGAACTCATGAGCGAAGAAGAAGCAAAGGCTGCCAAAAGCGCACCCGCAGCACCTGCCGCTGCTCCCGCTGCCGCAGGCGAAGGAAAGGAAGTAAAGGCTCCCATGCAGGGCACAATTCTTTCGGTTAATGTTAAAAACGGAGACACGGTTAAAAAAGGCCAGGTTCTCTTTATACTTGAAGCCATGAAGATGGAAAACGAAATAATGGCCGGAGACGACGGCGTTGTTACCTCTGTTTGTGTAGACACCGGTGCGGCTGTTCAGAACGGCACACTTTTGTGCACAATTAAATAATCATACTTCACTTATCGGAGGAAATAACAATGTCTAAGAAAATTATTTCCGTTATGCTCATTATGCTGGTGCTCTTTACCGTGTTTGCGGGGTTTGCGTCGGCTGAGGCAGAAAAGACGGAAGCAAACGATTTGTATGTTAAATCTGCAAATTATGATGATAAAGGCGGCGTGCTCAATGTAACCGTTGCCAACAGAAGCAAAAAGTCGATGTATGTAGATAACATTGACCTTTTCAGCGATAACAAGGATGTTACAATAGCTCTCACAGGCTCAAACGGAATCCGTCTCCCCAGCTCGATTGTCGGGGAAATAGAGGCCGGTGCCGAAAAGAAGCTTGCATTTAAAACAGAGATTGCAAACTACGACAAAAACAATCTCCCGGAAATCAGCTGTAACATCAGCTACATAGAAATGCCCAAGGACACACTGAGCGACGCTAACCTCGGTGCCGATGGCGTTAAGGAAGCTGCTTTCGAAAATATCCTTGCTTCGGAAAAAACACCGAAGATGGTTGCAATCAAAAACTTTTTGAAGCAGACAGGCTTTTCGATGACTAACTGGCAGTCGCTCGTTATGATACTCATTGCCTGCGTGCTTATGTACCTTGCAATAGTAAAAGGTTTTGAGCCGCTCCTTCTTTTGCCGATAGCTTTCGGTATGCTGCTTACAAACCTTATCGGAGCCGATATGTTCCACGAAGAACTGTTCGCAGACGGCCATGTTCACTGGGATTTGTTCAAGGCAACAAATGCCGTAAGTCCCGGACTCATTGACTACCTGTACCTCGGTGTTAAGCTCGGTATCTATCCGTGCCTTATATTTGTCGGCGTGGGCGCAATGACAGACTTCGGTCCCCTTATTGCTAACCCCAAGAGCCTTTTGCTCGGCGCAGCGGCTCAGGTTGGTATCTTTGCCACATATATCGGTGCATACTACCTCGGATTCACTCCGCAGGAAGCAGGTTCAATCGGTATTATCGGCGGTGCAGACGGCCCCACGGCAATATTCACAACAACTCTGCTTGCTCCGCATTTGCTCGGACCTATTGCGGTTGCGGCATATTCGTACATGGCGCTTGTTCCGGTAATTCAGCCGCCTATAATGAAGGCTCTTACCACAAAAAAAGAACGCCAGATTGTTATGAAGGAACTGAGACCTGTTTCGAAAACAGAAAAAATCATATTCCCGATTATTGTTACGGTATTTGTTTCAATGCTCGTTCCGTCCGCAACATCGCTTATCGGATGCCTTATGCTCGGTAACCTGCTCAAGGAATGCGGCGTATGCGAGAGACTTTCAAAGACTGTTCAGAATGAACTTATGAACATTGTAACGGTATTCCTCGGAATTTCCGTAGGTGCTACCGCAACAGCTTCGACATTTATCAGCCTGCAGACAATAAAGATTATTGTAATGGGCGTTGTTGCATTCAGTGTTGCTACCGCCGGAGGTGTGCTCCTTGCTAAGTTTATGAACCTCTTCCTCAAGGAAAAGATAAATCCGCTTATCGGTTCGGCAGGTGTATCGGCAGTTCCTATGGCAGCCAGAGTATCACAGAAAGTCGGTCAGGAGGACAATCCGTCCAACTTCCTGCTCATGCATGCAATGGGACCGAACGTTGCCGGTGTTATCGGCTCGGCAATTGCTGCAGGTGCACTTATTGCAATGCTTGCTAAATAAGGAGGGCATGTGTTATGTCAAAACTTTATATTACAGATACAATTTTGAGAGACGCTCATCAGTCGCAGGCTAAAACAAGAATGAGAATCGAAGATATGATTCCGGCTCTTGAGACTCTCGACAGCATAGGTTATTGGTCGCTTGAATGTTGGGGCGGCGCTACGTTTGATGCTTGCATGAGATTCTTAAACGAGGATCCGTGGGAGAGACTGCGCACACTCAAAAAACATATGCCGAACACAAAGCTGCAAATGCTTTTCCGCGGACAGAATATTCTCGGATACAAGCACTATGCGGATGATGTTGTACAGGCTTTCTGCAAAAAGTCGATTGAAAACGGTATAGACGTTGTAAGAGTGTTTGATGCGCTCAATGATCCCAGAAATCTTGAAGCGGCAATTAAATTTGTAAAAGAATACGGCGGTATGTGCGAAGCTGCAATCAGCTACACAACAAGCCCGGTTCACAACGAAGACTATTTTGTAAAGCTTGCCTGCACACTTGAAAAAATGGGTGCGGATACAATTTGCATAAAGGATATGGCAAACCTTCTTTTGCCGTATGACGCATACAAGCTTGTTAAAAAGCTCAAAGAAAATGTCGGTGTCCCGATTCACCTGCATACTCACAACACATCGGGTACAGGCGATATGACGAACCTTCTTGCCGTTAAGGCAGGAGTCGACATTGTTGACTGTGCGCTTTCACCGCTGGCAAACGGAACAAGTAACCCGGCTACGGAATCGCTCGTTGCAACTCTTAAGGGTACGGACAGAGACACAGGTCTTGACCTCAACAAGCTGAGCAAAGCTGCCGAGCATTTCAGAAAGGTTGCAAACGACCTCAAGGCACGCGGCGACCTTGATCCCAAGGTGCTCAACGTTGATACAAATACACTTTTGTATCAGGTTCCGGGCGGAATGCTCTCCAACCTTATGGGACAGCTCAAAGACAACAATGCCGAGGACAAGCTCTATGATGTACTCGCCGAAGTTCCGCGCGTGCGCAAAGATTTCGGATATCCTCCGCTTGTTACACCGACAAGCCAGATTGTCGGCACTCAGGCAGTTCTCAATGTTCTTATGGGTGAGAGATACAAGATGATTACCAAAGAGTCCAGAGGACTTCTTAAAGGTGAATACGGTCAGCTCCCCGGTGAGGTAAATGAGGAAGTTCGCAAAAAAGCTATCGGCGATGAGGAAGTTATTACTTGCCGTCCGGCAGATCTCCTTGAGCCGGAACTTGAGAAGTACAAAGAAGAATCCAAGGATATTGCCAAATCGGAAGAAGACGTTTTGTCCTATGCACTGTTTCCGCAGGTTGCACGCAAGTTCCTTGAACAGCGCGACAAAGCTCCGGAAGCAAATAATGACAACAGCGGTTCGAACGAAACAAGATGCATATATGTTCAGGATTTGTCCTGATAGTTAAGGCATATTGGGTTTGACTCCCACATGCCTAGCCGAAAGAGAATAATCCGAACTCCGATTTTGAAAGTCGGATTTCCGCTTTCGCTACGTTAAAATACTCGGTAATCCACAAAGGATTACCTGTGTTTTTGCCTTGCGCAACCAAAAATCCGTTCTCTCAAAATTCTTCAACCTGAAAAGGATAGAATTTTGAACAGATTTTGGTGCGGAAGATGAAGCAAGGCTGTCGCCTTGCGAAGATGACAAGCCAAAAGATGCCGAAATTATGCCTTTTCAGGCGGGTTCGGGTTACTCTCTTTCGGCTAAGCATGGCGGTGTAATTATTACACCGCCATGTCCATATATAACGCAAAATATTGGTTGAACGGAGGAAATACAAAACCATGATGTCAGATTATATTATCAGAGCTGCGGCCGATGACGGCAGTATCAGAGCTTTTGCGGCGTATACGAGAGGTATTGCGAATGACGCATTTGCCAATCACAAAACATCACCGGTTGTGACGGCTGCTCTCGGCAGACTTCTCACGGCGGCGTCGATGATGGGAACAATGCTCAAGGGCGATAATGATGTGGTAACGCTTCAGCTTACCGGCGGGGGACCGGCGGGGCGAATACTTGCCGTTTCCGATTCGCACGGCAATGTCAAGGGATATGCGGCAAATCCAATTGTCGATCTGCCTCTCAATGCATCGGGAAAACTCGATGTCGGCGGAGCAGTGGGGAAGGACGGTTTCCTTACCGTTATAACCGATATAGGCATGAAAGAACCGTATATCGGAAAGATTCCGCTTGTAAGCGGCGAAGTCGGAGACGACCTTACTCAATATTTTGCCGTATCGGAACAGGTACCGTCGGCAGTGGGACTCGGAGTCCTTGTTGATACCGATTACACGGTGAAAACAGCCGGAGGATTTATAATACAGGTTATGCCGGAAGCAACCGAGGACGATATAAGTCGGCTTGAAGAGAATTTAAGCAAATTCACGTCTGTAACGGCAATGCTTGACAGCGGCAAAACGATAGAGGATATACTGGACTTGCTCCTTAGCGGATTTGAATACCATGTTACCGAAAAGACCGATATCAGATACCACTGCGACTGCACGAGAGAAAGAGTGGAGCGCGCATTGATATCCATTGGTGCCGAGGAACTAAAGAAAATAATTGACGAGGACGGAAAGGCCGAATTGTCCTGCCATTTCTGCAGCAAAAAGTACCAATTCGACAAAGCCGAACTTGAGTCACTTCTTCGCGAGGCAACATCAAAAAAGGGAGCTGAATGATATGAAAATTAATGCATGCCTTTTTGACCTCGACGGCACACTGCTAAACACGCTGACAACGATAGCGTATTATGGCAATATTTCGCTTAAAAAATTCGGACTTGCCGCCATAGCCGATGATGAGTACCGCTACCTTGTGGGCGACGGCGCAAAGCTGCTTGTGGAAAGAATGCTCAGATACGATAATGCATATACTTCTGAGATGTACAGCAAGGTGTATAAATACTACAATGAACAGTATAATGCCGATGTAAAACGCTATACAGCGCCGTATGACGGAATAACCGAAATGCTTGCGGAGCTCAAAGAGCGCGGAATAAAGCGCGGAGTAATATCCAATAAACCCGATTTTGCGGCGCGCGGCGCGGTTAGTGAATTTCTCGGAAATGAGCTGATTGATGTGTGCCACGGGCAGATTGAGGGAATAAAAATAAAACCCGATCCGTCGGGCGCACTTGCCGTGCTCGGCGAAATGGGCGTACAGCCGAGTGAGTGCATGTACATAGGGGATACCGGGGTTGATATGCAAACCGGTAAAAACCTCGGGGCATACACTGTCGGTGTTTTGTGGGGATTTCGGGATTTAAACGAACTCAAAGAAAACGGCGCCGACACGATTGTGTCCGCACCGCATGAAATTTTAAATTTATTATAGGTCTTTTCAGTTCGTCTACAGCATTGCCGCGCCGAGAACTCCGGCGTCATTCTGAAGCTCGGATATGATTATCGGCGTGTCAAAGTGTATTTTTTTGCGCAGACTGTCTATAAACATATCGCCGCGTGCAGTGATTCCTCCGGACAGCACAATCATATCGGGATCGAGCACATTTATAAGGCTGTCAATTCCCACTGCAAGCATATCCGTGTATTCGTTCATCACAGCTTTGGCAATGGGGCAGCCTCTTTCCAGTGCAGTGAAGAATAATTCTCCGCTAAAGTCGGCACCATATTTTTCAACCATGTCTGCAAGAATACTGCCCTTGTTTTTTTCGGCAGCTTCTTTTGCAGACGCTATGAGTGCCGTGACAGACGCGTATTGCTCAAGGCAGCCGCTCTGACCGCACGGGCATTTTCTGCCGCCCTTTGCCATAATAACCATGTGGCCGACTTCTCCCATATTTCCGCGTCCTCGGCGAAGCTCACGGTCGATTATAACACATCCGCCGACTCCCGTTCCGAGGGTTATCATAAGCATGTTGCCGTAGCTTTTTCCCGCACCGCAGTGCAGTTCGCCCAAACCTGCGCAGTTGGCGTCGTTTTCTACCTTGACTTTCATCCCTATTGCACCGGAGAGCAGAGCAGACAGCGGTGTTTTGTCAAGCGGAAGATTGTCAGCGGTTACGAGACCGTTTGATATTGTCCCGGGTGTTCCCACACCGATTTTTTTGTAATCGTATTTTTCGCCGAGCTTTTTGCACTCATCCGCAACGCATTTCACAAGCGCCGATTCGGACGAAATATCTGTGGGAATATTGTATTTGCACAGGATTTCACTGCCGTTTACCACAGCAAATTTAACACTTGTTCCGCCTATATCAACGCCGAGACGTATTTCTTCTTTTCCGAGCGCCGCACGGTCGCATATAAGCACAACGTTCGGATGAACATTGAGCATTGATGCCGGAATGTCGGTATCGATTCCGCCGTCCAGCAGACGCGAAATTGCGTTGTATTTGTCTTTTCCGCTTGCCAGCAGAACAATTTTCTTTGCTTTCATTATCGTGGCGATACCCATTGTCAGAGCCCTTTTCGGAACATCGTCTATGTTTTCGAAAAATCTTGAGTTAGCCTCTATTGTGCTTTCGGTAAGTGACGTTACATGTGTAGCGCAGTTCAACCTGTCATCAGGTTCGTTGAATCCGATATGCCCGTTTTTACCTATTCCGAGTATCTGCAAATCTATTCCGCCGCTTTTGGCAATACTTTTTTCGTAGTTTGCACATTCAAGTTCCGGATTGTCGGCTTCGCCGTTTGGAATGTGAATGTTTTCCGGGCGGATGTTTATTTTTCCAAAAAGATTTTGCCGCATAAAATAGTGATAACTCTGCGGATTGTCGGCACTTATGGGGTAGTATTCGTCAAGATTAAAGGTCACTGTCTCCGAAAAATCAAGGTCTGATACCGCCAGCAGCTTATACATGCCGACAGGACTTGAACCGGTTGCAAGACCGAGTACGCTGTTCGGTTTTTCGGTGATTTGTGCCGCAACGAGCTCAGCAGCCTTTTGTGATATTTCTTCATAATTTTCACACATGATGATTTTCATTGAAGTGACCTTCCTTTCATGACGTAAATTACTATTTTATTATAACTTCGTGACCGGTTCTTGCAGATTCGTAGATTGCGTCAAGAATTTTCATGATAACAACGCCGTCCTCCGCCTTTGCGATACACTCCGTTCCGTTCTGAATGCAGTCAACGAAATGAGATATTTCGCCGTCAAATTCGCTCAGGGCGTATTTGTAGTTGTTTGTGTCAACATTGATGTCTGCAAGGTAGTCATTGAATTCGGTATACAGTTTAACACCGTCAGACATATCGAGCCCTGCCTTCGTGCCGAAGAACTGGCTTTTGCTTACCGGCGCGCCGTTGAGGTCAAACGACGCTTCGAGGTTCGTAACCGCACCGTTGTCGTATCTGATAAATGCGCATGCAAAATCTTCTACATCGCATTTTTCGCCGGGAACGGAATCCGAGGCTATCCATTCCACCTGATTTTTGAGATAGTCACGTTTGCCCAGCTTTTCAAATGATACTGCGTATACACTCACCGGTTTCGGATTGCCCATGAGGTAGCGCGCAAGGTCAAGAACGTGAACTCCGATATCGATAACCGGACCGCCGCCCGAACGCTCTTTGTCGGAGAACCATCCGCCCGGGTTGCCGTGACGGCGCACATATTGTGACTTTGTAAAGTAAATATCGCCGAGGTAACCTTTGTCGATAAAGTCGCGCGCTATAGCGGCTTCTGTGGAGAATCTCATGCAGAATCCCATCATCAGCAGCTTGTTGTTTGCCTTTGCCGCGTCAACCATGTTTTGTGCCTGCTCGGTGTTCATTGCCATCGGCTTTTCGCACAGAACGTTAATTCCGGCATTGAGCAGCTTAATTGAGCACTCCGCATGGCTGCAATTCCACACGCAAACGTCTGCCGCTTCAATCTCGGGGTGGTTTGCTATCAGAGTGTCTATATCCGTGTAGCGGTGTTCTATTCCGTACTGATCTGCTGTTTTGTTAAGCCTTTTCTCGTTGATGTCGCATATCGCGATTACTTCGGCATTATCGAGATTTTTGTATGCGTCCAGGTGCGAGTGTGATATATTACCGGCACCGATTATTGCAACTTTTAATTTTTCCATTATATTTGCCCTCCTACATTAGTTTTCGGAAATTGTGCTTTTGAGGAAGTCGTATGCAAGTTTGATATCCGCTTCGGGTGTTGCTCCGACTTCTCTTTCTATTGTAAGGAATCCCTTGAACCCTTCTTCTTCAAGTGCTTTCAGATAATCCGGGAATACCACATCACCCTGACCGAGAGGTACTTCAAGATACGGCGGCTGCTGACCGGGGAGCGGGATACCGTCTTTTGCATGTGTGTGTACAATATATTTTGCAAGTGTGTGTACAGCCTCTACCGGATCGCCGTTCGATTCCATGACGAGGTTTGCGGGATCAAGGTTAACGGCTACGCCCGTTGAACCGAGAGTATCGAGAAATGCACGCAGCACAGCCGGTGTTTCTTCACCTGTTTCAAGGGCGAAGTGTGCGTTCATGCTGTCGGCATATTCCGCCAGCTCAAAGCATGCTTCCTGAATAATTTTGTATGTATCGCAGGTCGTGTCCTCCGGGATTTTGCCAACATGTGTTGTAACAATGTTTGTTTCGAGGTCGAGAGCAAGGTCAACAATCCTTTTTGAACCCTCAATAAGGAATTTATTTTGCTCCCTGTCGGCAAAGCCTTTGTTAAAGTCTCCGCAAAGCGCCGAGAAAACCATTCCGTGTGATTTAACCTCGTCGAGCAGAGCGCGTCTGTCTTCAGCCGAAAGATTTTTGGGGGAATTCATTCCCTCTGTGGCATACATCTGAATGCCGTTTGCTCCGATTTCCGCAGCTTTTTTGATTGCTTCGCTTCTTTCAAGGCGAAAGCTTTCGAGTATTACTCCGATTGGAAAGTTGTACATAACAAATACCTCCTGTGATATTATCTGATTGGAGCATTGCTCCTTTGTTAGCTTAATAATATCACAGAAGGTATAGATAATACAACAATATTATTGCTTTTAATTAACACAATATTGCTCTTTTGTTCAGTTGCGCATCTGTATCTGCTCATTGTTTGTCAGCGCATAGGCAATGAGGTTTTCACCGTTTAAATTTTCTCTGTGCATGTCTGCGCCGCATATACGGTGATTGCCGTAGGTGGTGTAATAATAAATACCCTTGTCCGCATTGCAGCATGAGGTGTACAGAGTAATTTCGTATTTGTTGTCGGCGAGCTTGCAGCAGCCCCTCGGCTGTTCAACACTGCCGAGAATGTGAAAAAACTGATTTATGCTTTCCTCATCGGAATCTGCGGAAACAGAATTCATCTTTACAAATGCCGCGCGGACAAATCTCGATTGTGACGACAGGTCGCCCGGAAGTCCCATAGCACCCATTCCGCGGCTGTAGCGTTCCAATGTGAATTTTTCCGAAAAGCTGTTGCCCCTGTCCTCCGGCGAAAGATGCATATAGTTGTTCAGATTAAACATCTGATAATTAAATGGCGGATTGTTTGTAAGGATTCCAACCGGGTTGTCATATATTTTTAAACCGTCTTTCATTGATTCTATGGTAATGCATTCGTTTTTGTCCGCAATAATCCAGTGAAGCTGTGCAACCGGAAGATTTTCTGCAAACGGCGTGTCGACTATATTAATGCGCTCCAGCATTTTGCGCGCCTCATTTACCGATGCACATTTTCCGAGAATTGACGGAATCAGTTCAAACTGCGCGATGTTGTCCTTTCCGTCCGTCGGTTTGCTGTAATAAGCATTGCCGACAAAATTCAATCCGGCAATCCCGAGACCTTTTTCATTCACCGCGTCATAGTATAACGGATAATTATCCATAACGCATGCCATGCCTATAATGGCATAATGCTCGGATATCCTGCTGTCGTTTCGCAGGTTGAATACATAGTTTCTCGGCGTTATTACTATTTGTTCGCCGTAGGAAATCTCATAATCCAGCGTCCTTCCGAAATAGAAATCTTTTGTTTTGTAGGTTGCGGCTGTACACATAATTTTTACCTCCGGTTGTTTGAAAACAATCAACTAAACTGATTGGTGATGATATTTTATATTATAGTATATGTGTCGATATTATTCAATAAAAAACAGAAATTTTGGAGTTTTGTTTAAAATTTATAAGCAAATAGCTTGTAAATTTCACTACTTACCGAAATGAATAATGTGTGTTATAATAAATACACAAAAGCGAAATGAGCCGTCTGCGGCTTGTACGCACGCTGTAAACAATTAACCCGATACAGTAAGCCAATCGTGCTTTTTAAATATAACATAATAAAATAAAAAACGGACTGCTGTGTGTCCCCCGCAAAAAATGCCAATTTTTCGCGGGGGGGGGACACATCTTTGTTAAATTTAACGGATAAATAATTTGCCGTTAATAAGAAAGATTTTGTTAGGTAATAAAACCGTTAACAAATAAATTAAGAGGGAGGAAATGAAAGAATGAATCAACAAAAACTGAAAAGGGCTGTTGCTCTTATGCTGCTTGTTGTCGTAACCGCCGTAAATTCACTTCCGGCTTTTGCCGAGAGTGAAACAGCGGAAGATGTATTGAATACATCTGTTGTTATGAAAATAGGAAGCAGCACCGCTTATGTTAATAATGCGGAAAAAACAATCGATGAAAATCCGGGAGTTAAGCCGGAGATTAAAAACGGCAGAACGTTTGTTCCTGTTCGTTTTATTTCGGAAAACTTTGACGCCGACGTTACATATGACACCGATAATAAAGCCGTAACCGTCGCACTCGGAGAAAACAACGCTTCTATAAAGATAGGCAGCGCGGAAATGACAGTGAACGGTGAACAAACCGTTCTTGACGCCGAACCCTATATATATGAAGACAGAACGTTTGTACCGTTAAGGGCAATAACCGAGGCTATCGGCAAAAAGGTCTATTGGTATTCAAAAGGACTTATAGTAATAGGCGACAGGGAAAGCATTGATGACGGCATAGCCGAGGAGCTTAATTCAAAATTCGGCACAGTCGGCCGTGAACCTGTAACAGCCGAAGTTGTCGAACGGGACGCGGAAACATATTTTGCAGGCAGCACAGGTATAAGAAAGACCTTTGCAACGGGACGGATATTTCCGAGAGAGGCAACAATCGAGATGACTGTAAAACCAAAAAATGATATATACGGTTTTACAAGTTCATATAAGTATGCGTTTCTTATGCGTTTTGCGCAGGGAACACCGCTGAAGAACAGACAGATTATGTCGTTCTTTATTCAGCAGCCGCCGGATCTTGCCGGAAGATGGTCGACCGCAAACGCAACAGAGAGATTTGCATTTAATGCAACAAATTTCACATTTGAAAAAGACGAGCTGTTTAATCTCGCTGTTACATGGAAAGAGAACGGGAAAATGGGATTGTTCAAAAACGGCGAACTCGTTATGGAAGGTAACTACGGTTCAACGTTCCCCGATTATCTTGAACCGTATGATATATTCTTTGACGAAACTTATTATGACTGGAAGGTACAGCAGATAAGAATATCATCAAAGAGCCTTGACGAGAGTGAACTTTCGCATAACCCCGCGGAAAAATATTCGCCCACCGAAAGCACAACCATGATAATCGACAACGAAAACGGCAGATTGGGCAAAGAGAAATTCTACACCTCCAAAGAATACAAAGAAGCGCAGTATTCAAATCTCATTCCGGCATTCAGAAAGGATAAGCAGATATTCCTCCCGGATGAAAATGTGCTTTACCCGGTAACCGGCATAAATTATTCGGATTCACCCAAAGATTACACAGTCAAACTGAAGGCGGTTAATACCGATGGCGCAACCGTTATGCAGAAGGACGTGAATATTACACTTCCGAATGATGAAAAGCATCATGCATACGAGATATATTGCCCGGAAATCACAGAAGTTGATTATTACTATATTACCTGCGAGATTACGGACGGCACGACTTCGAATAAATGGGACAGCAATATTTCTATCTTCCGCGAGGATAATTCAATTCCCGACGGTGAGAGAAGATATTCATACGGAACTCACGCAACCGAAGATGACGATTTTTCTATTTATGAAAAGGGAAATGCCACAATAACGCGTTATTTCTGCTATTGGAATGACATTGAAGCGGAAAAAGGAAAACCGAATTACGAATATCTGGACGAATATGTCGATCATGCGCTTGCGGCAGGAATCGATGTAATGCCGATACTCGGAGGTATTCCGGAATGGGCTGCCGAAAAACATACCCAAGAGGAAATATCCGCTATGAACAACTATGTGCCCGACAGACCGCGTTCATGGAAAATGAAAGATATGGACGGCTGGTATAATTTTGTATATCAGATTGTCTCGCGTTATAAGGGCAGAGTAAAATATTGGGAAATATGGAACGAACCTAACTACCATCCGCCGTATACAAATTCGGCTTTCGGCGGAACAACGGAAGATATGATTGAAATTATGCGTCTTGCATATGCGGCAGCAAAATCGGCTGATCCGGATTGCATTGTTACATCTCCCGGTCTTGCCGGATACATGAACCACGGCACAAACGATCCGGAGATGACAAAGCGTATAGCGGAACTTGCGGGAACACCCGGATACTATGACGCATTCAATATTCACGGATATGAGGCTGCGGATACATACAAGGATGTCATAAAAATAATCAAGGATCTGAATCCGGATATGCCGATAATTATGAGTGAGGAAATGCCGTTCAATATTGCAAATCCTGATCTTCAGGCATACAGCATGGTGGATAAGTTCCTTGCATACACGGATCTCGGCTGCTCAAAGTATATACAAATGGGGCAGGATGTATACGAAATATATTGTACCGCGTGGACAATGTCTCCGGTAAAAACATATCACTACGAGGCCATTTTTCAGAGCTTTTACAGAAAATGCAACAATGACGGTGCCGGGCACTACAGCGGATTTACCAATGAAAGCAACTGCTCGATAAAACATTACTTTAAACGCACAGACGGCAAATACGTGAGCATCATAGGTTCGTCTGCGGTAAAAGGAAAAGTTCAGTTTACCACACCGGTATCCGAAGCGTATAATGCTTTCGGAAAAAGAATTGAAGTTGCGGCTGAGGGTGATGGCTACAGCTGCTATAACGACCAGATAATTTATCTTATTTCCGATGAACCGCTGAATATAACCGGATATGTTGCCGCAAACAAAAACAGTCTGACAAATGGCGGATTCGAAGATAACCTCGGCGACTTGGCTGCAGGTGTTGCGTCACTCACACCGACAGGCTGGGAGTACAATAACGAAAATACGCAAAACAACGGGAAAATTGAAATCAACGATGAGGCAAACAGCGGCAAATATGCGCTGCTCATGACAGCCGAAGGCGGCAAGCTTACGGCTGAACAGGAATTGCACATTTCGGAGCCGGGTGAGTACAAGGTAAAGGCGAATATTAAAAAGAAATCCGGAAATCCGAGTGTAAGTATCAGTATTTACGACAGCGGTACTCAGGATACATCTGTTCAGAAAATAAAAAATATAACTACCGATTACAAAGAAAAAACAGTTTCGTTTAAAATGAATCCGGTCGAGGGCTGCTCTCAGAAACTTATTGTTGAGGTTGACGGCGGCTCGGTGCTTGTGGATGATTTTGCACTGGAAACAGCCGGCTCCGCGGCAAACAACCTTGTTTCAAACGGTGATTTCGAGGACGGTATAAAAAACTGGACAAAACAGAACACCGGAGATTCGGGCGCCAGCCAATCAGTGTATTTTGATGCTATTACAAATTCAAATGCATTGCTTATAAAGGCAACAACCGGAACGGCAAGAGTTTATGTGACAGGCGGCGTTAAGATAACTTCTCCCGGAACATACCGCGTTACTGCAAAGGTTAAGAAACTGCGCGGCGCAAACGCCGAACCGTATGTAAGACTGTACAATCCGTTTGATGGAGTTATTACCGAAGAAAAGGTTACGGAACTATACGGATACAAATACACAACAGTCAGCTTTACACAAAAAGTAAGCGAAATTCCCGGCGGAGATATATGGTTAATTCTCGGACTGGACAACAGCATAGGCGAAGTGCTTTTTGATGATGTAAGAGTTGATTTGGTACAATAGGTCAAGGGGGGTAAAAATGAAGAAATTACTAAGAACAGCGCTCGTGGTATGCTCGGTAATCTGCATGACTGCATCTGCGTCGGCACAGAGCATAATAACGGACGGAGGTTTTGAAATCAGAACCAACAATCAGAGTATACAAATAAGTCCGCCGCAGTATACCTATGAAAAAGACGGAACAGAGCAGGAACTTGTATCGGTTGTTCCGGGCGAAACGGTTAATGTCGGAATTGCCGTTAAAAATACGTCAGACACACAGATAAATGCAAGAGCGATTACCTGCGTGTACGACAATGACGGCACAATGAGCAGCGCCTTTGCATCGGCGCTTGCTTCGATACCGCGGGGCGGTGAGGAAGTGCTGAATTATACTTTCACATTCCCGGCAGAATCGGAAAAATGCGGCAGTGCAAAGACAATGATTTTAGACAGCATTTCGGGGCTGTGCCTTTACAGTGAACCGATAAAGTTTCCGAATACCGGACTCAATCGTTTTGCGTGGAAGCTATCCGATGGATTTTCACTCACAGCGGCAGAAAAAAACAGCGGCCGCAGCTCGCTTAAAATAACAGGCAACGGCAGTGAGGCAGAAGCGTATCAGTTTGCCGGTCTCGGCACGGAGAAAACATACAAACTTAATTTCTATGCAAAAGGCAGTTCGGAATTTTCGTATGCGGTAAAAGATACAAACGGTGTTGATTTAAGCACTGTTGAACGTTTCGGCGCAAATTCTGACTGGACAAAGAAGTCTGTTCTGTTTAAAACAGCTGATGATGAAAATGCAAAAATATGTTTTATAAACACGGGCAACTCGGGGATATCGTATGTTGACGATGTGATTATAAGTAATCAGTTTGTTGAAAACAGCGGATTTGAAAACGGAACAGAAGGTTGGATTCTTGACGGAAACTGCTTTGAAGTATCATCGGAAGATGTACATTCGGGAAGTAATTCACTGAAAATGATTTCGAGAAGCAGCGGAGCAACGGCATCTGCGTCGGCAGAAGTTATGCCGTATTCAACATATATTCTGATGTTTAATTCAAAAGCCGCGGAAAACTTTAAATTCAGGGTAACAGATGAGCTTGCAAATGTTCTTGCCGACAGTACAATCGAAAAATCATCGGGATGGGCAGGAAAATATTTTATAATCAAAACAGGCGAATGCGGCAAAATAAATATTTCGGTAACATTGGAAAGCACCTTTGGCAGGACATCATATATAGATGATATAGAACTTAGCAACCTCATATATCCCGAAATAGTTGAGAACGGCGACATTGAAACGGGAACAAAAGACGGCTGGAAGTCATCATCGGGTTCCGTGAGTCTTATTCCCGATGATTCGGAAAAGCTTTCGGGCGATTGGGGATTGCGTGTGCAGGGCAGAGCGCAGGTTTCGGATTTTATATACCAGGAACTTGCAAGCAAAGTAAATGAGGCAGGCGCGGGAGTTTACCATTTCAGCGCCGGTATCAAGGGCGATAACGGAATAGCCATTCTCACGTACAGATACTCTGCAGACGGTCTGCCCGTTGTAGAAAAAACAAGCTACGGTGTGCGAAGCACGGAGTGGCAGACGGCCGGTGTTGATATAGATGTACCTCAAAATTATATTGACGCGGGAATAAACACATTCCAGATACGCATATGGTGCGGTACTCCGACAGGAGGATTTACCGGAAGTGATATCTGGGTTGACGATGTAAGTCTTTTAAAGGTTAAATGATAAATAATCAGAGGGGCAAAAATTAAAGGAGGAATATGAAATGATGAAGAAAACAATTAAATGCGCTTGTGCAGCCGCTATGACTGTCATGCTTATGCAAAATGCGGTTTTTGCACACAATCTTGTCAAGGATCCGGGATTTGAAATCCAGACTTATGCAGACGGTGTTACCGTCTCAAAGCCTGTCTACACAGTAGACGGCACTCAGATAAGCACACTCGCCGGTCAGGCAGGAAAAACAGTTACGGTTACGGTACCGGCTGTAAGAAACACCAAAACATCAAAAAGCCTCAACATGATAACAGGACTGTTTGACGCAAATGATACATACGTGACCGGTAATATAATTGAAAAAACGGTTACAGCACTGGACGGAAGTGATAATCTGGTAAGTACAATCACTTTGGGTAACGATGTAACGTCCGAATACAAGCTTAAGACTTTTATATGGTCGGATATCAGCGATTTAAAACCGTATACGGAAATGTTTGAACTTGCGTCCTCGGCGGTCAATACAGCTTGGACGCTCGGAGAGAACTGGAGTATTGATATACGTGATACAATCGGAAACGACGCTTCAAAATACGGTTTCGGTTCGCTCAAATCAAGAGGCACCACTACCAATAAAGGCAGCGCGTCTCAGACAGTCAGCGTAAAATCCGGTCATGCATATCTCCTGTCTTTCTATGTAAACGGTCAGACTGATTCTTCAATGCAGGTAGAGCTGATTTCAAACGGCGCAACCTTAAAAAAAGAAACATTAACGCTGACATACGGATATTCAAGAAAACTTGTGCCGTTTGTTGCAGACAGTGACGGCGTGGAGATTAAGTTTACAAACTTATCATCAAGCAATTTATCTATTGACTGTGTATCGCTCGATGAGAATCTTATTGTAAATAGCGATTTTGAAAACGGTAATACCGAAGGCTGGCCGACAAATGCCGTAGGCGGTGACTCACTCACAAGGGTGCTCGACACCGAAACCGTACATTCCGGAACAGCGTCTATGAGGATAGACGGCAGAAAAAATATAAACAGCGGTGTAATGCAATGGGTTCAGGATGTAATTAAGGTAACGGGCCCCGGAACATATGAACTCGGCGGTTGGATAAAAACAGGAAACGGCGGAGCACCGAGATTTGAAATTTCAAAGAGTGTAAAAAATCAGGAAACAGTAACAAAATCAACAACTGCTGCTAATGCTTCGGATTGGGTTTATGATATTGCGGCAATGACATTTACACAGAATGATATAGACAATCTTAATAATGTGAAGATTAATTTCTGGGCAGGCGGGAATTCTCTTGCAGACGGTACAAGGGGTTCAATGTGGTTGGATGATATGTACCTCGTAAAACGCGGAAACAATCTGTATACGAACGGTGACTTTGAATACGGTGAAACCCTGGGATACTGCGGAAAGAAATGGTCTTGTTCAAACGGTGGTAACAGCGCGTTTAAGGTATATGCAGACACAAGTGAGAAACACTCGGGAACTGCTTCGGCGTGTGTTTACGGCAGAAACAACGCTACAGACCACGCAAGAATGCCGATACCGGATATTATAAGAGAAAACGGCACGGGAACATATCGTCTCAGCGCATGGGTTAAAGGAAACGGCGGCTGGACATTTATGGATTGCAACATTCTTAATGGTGTAGTGAACAAATCTGAAAGTGGTTCTAACGACACAAATTGGCATGAAATAACATATGATATAACCATTCCCGACGGAACCGATATTTCGGGGTTGAATTCATCAAATGCATATATAGACATATGGTGCGGTACTCCTACGGGTGGATTTTTAAGCGGAAATGCGGGAAAAATTTGGTTTGATGATATATCAATCATAAAGGTTGACAGCACATCCGTTTCCGAATAAGTATATTCAGTCCCTCTGAATAAAAATTAAATCAGATAATCGCGGAGCTGCTGTGTTTTGCAGCAGCTCTGTATTCCTAAAAGACAGTTAACATTATGGAGGAATTATGAAAAAGTTTTGGATAATGTTATCGGTATTCACACTGTTCTCGGCAACCGTATACGCCGGGAATATTAATCCGGTTATGATTGACAGGGATACGCGGACTATTTCCGTGACGGGTGAAATCGGTAAAAATTTTGCCGATAATGATATTATTTGCATTATTACAGATGCAGATACCGACGTAAACTCCCTCGACAGTATCGGCGTGTCGGCGTTGGACGGCATATATACAGAGAGTACCGATGAAAACGGTAACTACAGATTTGATATAAAATTTAAGTCGGGAACAGGCAGATACAAAGCCGTTGTCGGCGGCACGGGCGGAATGATTTTAGTGTCCGAACCGTTTAAATATTACAATCCGGACGATGTTAAAACATTGCTCGGACAAATCGAAACAGCGAGAAAACTCTACAGCACAAATCCCGCAGAATCGACTGCGGATATAAAGCGATTGCTCGATGAAGAACTCAACAGAGATATGCTCGGAATAAATACCGCGTTTTACGGAATAACCTACGAAGATATTGACAGCAGGCTTTTAAATATTCTGGCAAGTCACTCCGCTCCGTATGAGGGAGCGCAGGCGTCGGGAGAGTTTTTGAATGCATACGGAGAAGTTGCAGCCGTGCAGGCATTTAATAATCTGAAAGAAAAGTCCGATGTCAGACCGCTTATAGATGAATGCGACAATATTCTGAAGCTGAATACCGAGGATGTGTATACGCTTTATTTGTCGGCTGCGTATAAGGACAGTATAGATGAATTGATTGTAAACGGCGTATTCGACAGTATTGATGGTGTGAAATCGTTTTTTACAGACATGACATTGCTTGCCGAAAATGCCGGTTTAAACAACTGGTCGCAGTTCGATGACTTTATTTCAAAATACAATAAGTATATAAATCTTGACCTTACGAAATACAGCAAGAACAAAAAAGTTATCTCGGAAGCTATGGTGGGTAAAAAATTTGATTCTATGGAAAAATTCAAAGAAGCGTACGCAGCTGCGGTTAAATCCGCGTCCGGAAATACCGGCTCGGATTCGGGAAACAGCGGTACGGCAAAGACTCCGTCAAAAACTTCGAGAGATAACAATTCAACGGTGAATCTTCCGAACACATCGGGTAATATCACAAGCTCATTTTCGGATATCGGCAGTTCAGAATGGGCAAAAAACGCAATAGAAACACTTGCCGCAAAAAAAATAATAAACGGTAAATCAAACAATCTGTTTGCACCGCACGACAGTATCACGCGCAAGGAAGCCGTTGCAATGCTTGTGCGTGCATTTGATATCAATCCCGGAAATGCAAATGCCGAATTTTCGGATTTGACATCGGACGACTGGAGTTATACGGCTGTTGCCGCTGCCGTAAATGCAGGAATCATAAACGGATATGAAAATAACACATTTGGCGGAGACAAAAACATAAGCCGTGAGGAATTTGCCGTAATTATAAGCAGAGTTATTGCATATAAACAGCTTAATGTGCCGAGTAAAAATCCGAAAGTTGATTTTACAGACAGTTCCGAAATTGCCGGTTATGCACGCGAAAGCGTAGATACGCTGCAAACGGCAGGTATAATAAACGGTATGGGTGACGGAAGCTTTGCACCGAAAGGCGAATGCAGCCGCGCACAAGCTGCCGTTATGATATACAACACACTGAACATGGCATAAATGCAAGGAGGATAATGATATGTTATTTAAGAAAACAGCAAGTTTTTTAATGGCGGCAGTCATAGCTGTATCTGTTCTTGTTGTGCCATACGGTGCATATGCGGAGGAAAACAACAAAAATGCGGACAAGGATGTTGTTGAATTTGTAAATGCCCTGAATATAAATGGTGTACACGATAATATTTTTGACAGTGAGTCCATTACAAGAGCTGATTTTGCAATACTGCTTTTAAAAACGCTCAATATGAGCAATTATTCATTCGCAAAAAACTCTGCATATGCAGATGTGCCAACAGAGAATGCAGCGTATGAGGCAATCAATATTTTGCGTGAGGTCGGAATATTCAGCGCATCGGATAATTTTTATCCGGACAGGGCAATTACCCTTAATGAAGCGCTTACCGCAATTGTGAGAGGTTTGGGATACGAAGAGTATGCGTTGAGCAAGGGAGGTTATCCTGCCGGATATATAAAGGCGGCAACGGTTACCAAACTGCTGTCCGGAATCGAAATTGCCGATAATGAAAAACTTACGTATGCCGAAGCAATAACAGTTTTGTACAATTCGCTGTTTGCACCGCTTATGAAAAGCGATTACGGCGATAACGGCAGTTATATAGATTCTGACTCAACACTGCTGACTGATAATTTTGATATCTATGAAACAGAGGGAACTGTGAATGCCGACAGCAAAACTTCGATTGACGGCGGAGATGTCACAAAGGATAATTGTGTCAGAATAGACGATACGGTTTATAATATCGGAAAATCGGATATTGAAAGCTATCTGGGTTTCAAAATAAAAATATATTATGAGCACAACAGCCGCACAAATGAGAAAACCATTGCATTTGTTGAAAAAAGAAATGATAATCTGCTTGAAATTTCCGCGCGCGATATAGATTCTTTCAAAGATAATGTATACAAATATACTGACAGTAACAACAAGAACAAGGAAAAAAAGGCTACACTTTCAACCGGAGCAATTATAGTATACAACGGTTCTTTTGCGGCGTATAACGAAAGCAAAATGAAACCTGAAATGGGAAGTGTAATACTTTACGATTCAAATTCCGACGGTAAATATGATGTGGTTTCCGTAAGAGCGTATAAAAATATGGTTGTTGACACTGTCGACCTGCAAAATAATTACATAGGCGGCAAATACGACGCCGGAATGCTTGATTTGTCAAGCGGAAACGGAAGAACAGTAAGCATAAAGGATCCATACGGCGGAACATTTGAGCTGGGTGATTTGTTTGAGTGGGATGTTCTTACGTATCTTGAAAATGCCGACGGCAGCAATATTGATATAACCGTAACGCGTGATTATGTTTACGGAAGTATAGATGGAATCAAGGAAACCGGCGGAATGACCGTTATAACCGTTGACGGTGAAAAGCTCACTCTTTCGCCGTCATACCCGGACTCAAACGACAGCAGACTTAATTTGGGAACAAACGGAGATTTCCTCAAGGACAGTTTCGGAGACATTGCGGCATATGTAAATGTCGATTCGGGTAAATATGTTTTCGGATACGTCATAAAAACCGCTTTAAAATCGTCAATGGCTGATACAATGTCACTTTTGATTTTTACAGAGGACGGAGCGGAAGCGAAGAGCATAGACGCTGCCTCAAATGTCAAACTGGACGGTACCCGAGTGAGCGGAACGTCGGATAAAATTTCGGCTCTTTCGGCAGACGGAGGACAACTGATACGTTACGGCCTTAATTCGGAAGGTAAAATAAATTTTATCGACACAGTGTACACAGATCCCGAAAAGGAGACAAAACGCGATGCACTGTTTATGTCGTGCGGAAAAGCATCAGGCGAAAGAAGATTTTGGGATAACAGCATACTCGGAAGCGACATACCGATAAATTCAAAAACAAAACTGTTTATAGTGCCGACTTTGGCAAACAGAGATAATCAGAAAATGTACGGCCTTAAGGATATAAATTACTTTAAGCAATTTGTGGGAAGTACATCGTATGCCGATACAGAGGCGTATATGACCTCACCCGATTCGGTGTATGCCGAAGTGCTGGTATACTATTGGGATTATAAAGACGGCTTTATGAATATTTTGCAAAACGATGTCGGATTGATTGAGGGTATTTCGACCTCGACCGATGAAGAGGGAAATGTAAAGGAAACAGTGTCAATCTGGACATATGGGAAAAGAGAGGAATTGTTTACAAAGGAAATCGGATACCTTGCCGCAAACGGTATAGGAACAGGCGATATTATAACATACGGCAGGAACTATAAGGGTGAAATAGAGAACGCAGTCAGGGTGTATGACTATAATCCCGACACCAAAGAGGGAACATATGAGGGCATAAAATATGCGCTCAATGACCAAATCGGCGAAACACAGCGATTTATGGCAGGATACGCATACAGGGTAAAAGGCGGTGTTTTGCAGCTTACGGACGCTGATTTATCTTCACTCGGTGATACGACTCCGAATGTGGAAAACCATATAGTGTCGGCATACAAAATTGTGGTGTATGATGACAGTGGAAGAGAAGCAACCGTAAGACAGGGAACTGTCTCGGATATAATGGATTATGTGCACTATTCGGAAAAGTGTACAAAGGTGTTCACGCAAAAGCGTGCCGGTCAGGCGAGAGTATTGATTGTGTACAGAAAGGAGTAGATGTATATGAAACTAAAAAGAGTTGTTTCGGCAATTATATTAATTTTCGTATGTACAGCAATGAATACATCGGCAAAAATCAATTCGATTTTTGCCGATGTAACGGTTTTGGAAAAAACAAATCAAATCGTTATTGACGGTTACATTTCGGAAAGCACCGTGGAACCGGTGACAATTGCCGTTAATGATCCGTCGGATGAATTATGCTCAATTACACAGGTATATACAAAAAGTGACGGCAAGTTTTCGGCAGCATTTAAAATATCAAAAAGAAAAAACGGAACTTATACAGTACGGATAGGCAGTCTGTCTTTCGGAATGATTGAAAAGCAATGCAGTGTAAATCACTTTAAAAATCTTGAGTTATTTGATTTTAAATATGATAACACGGGGTACAGCGGATTTGCAACAAACAATTCGGAAAACACCGCGCATATATATGTTTACAGCGAAGAATTTGACGTAAACGGCAATTATTTGAACGGAAATATTGAGTCCGGAACACTTTCGAAGAATAATACAATAAGCTTTGAGGGACGTACGGATTCCGATGCGGCATACATAAAAAATTTTTTGTGGGACGATAAACTGATTCCGCTGGCGGACAAAAAAGTTTACGGCACGTATAATTATTTTTCAAATACGGAATGTGTGTACAAGGGATTTGCCAAGGGAACAATCCGCCCGGATGAGGGTACGGTTGAAATGCGAATGAGAATAGACACATCTATAGATGACTTTCTTTCCGATTACAGGTTTCCGTTTTTTGTTTCCGCGCAGACGGAAATTCAAAAGTCATCAAGAACTATGATGGGTATGATTTTTACACCTGCCGAGACAGGCGGAAACATACAGGTTTTGCTAAAGAATCCAAATAATTTTGCGGCTATAAACTATCCGTACGAAAAATTTTCATACACTCCGGGTGAAGAATTTGTCCTTGCAATGACATGGAAATCCGGCGGACGGCTCAAACTGTACAAAGACGGTACACTGCTCGCATCTTCGTATATGCCCGAGGGGTTGTACGAAAGCTATATACCGTATGATTTTACGGTTCACAAAGGCAAACCGTTTAATATCAGCGGTGTGAAAATATCGTCATCGGAACTGAGTCCGGAGGAGCTTGCCAACGGTGCCGCCGGCTTTAAAAGGAGCGAAAGCACGACATATATTTCCGATGACGGTTTGTCCGGCAAAAAATACTATGTGTCCGATTATTTCAGCGGTTATTCATGTATCATACCTGCCTGGCGCGAGGAAAAACAGTGCTATACATCCGACGAGTATGTTGTATATCCCGTGATGTATTTGAACAACGGCAGCGAAGACAAGGAATATACCGTACATTTTACCGCAAAAAACAGCATCGGTGAAGTTGTTTATCTGCACGACGAGCAAGTTACGGCAAAGGCAGATTCAAAATATCACATTAAGGAAATTAAACTTCCCGGTATTCAGACAGCAGGATTTTATACCGTGACCGCAAATTTTTTTGGCAGCAGAACATACACAAACAATATTTCGGTCATTCCTGCAAACAGGGAAAGTGTTGCCGACGGAAAATATTCGGAAAGTTACGGTCAGGTTGTTGCGCCCCGACACAGCGAGGAATACGTAGAGAAACTCAATTCAAAATTTACACGCGATTTTAATATGTTTTCGTGGAAGCAGGTTGAACCCGAAAAAGGTAAATTTTTCTGGGAAACAACCGACGCATATGTAAAGCGCTGCAAGGATGCGGGAATAAGCTGTTTGGGTATGCTGATAGGAATACCGCAGTGGGCGGCAAGAGAACCGACGGATGAAGAAAAGGAAATTGCATATAATCCCAACCCGGCTTCGTGGGTTCCGAGAAGCATGGATGAATGGTATAATTATGTGTATGAGGTAGTGTCAAGGTATAAGGATGATGTTAAATACTGGGAAGTAATGAACGAGGTTAATTATCATCCGCCGTATACAGCTTCATCTTTTGCCGGTACAACAGAAGACTACGCCAGCCTGCTGAGGACGGCATACAGTGCCGCCAAGGCGGCTGATCCGAGCTGCTATGTATTAACAGCAGGGTTTGCAGCTCCGACAGGTAACGGAACTCTCGACAAGGACATGCCGTATGAATTTACAAAACCGGAATATGCAGAGGGATACTATGACATATACAATATTCACGGATATAACGGAACGGATGTATGGAAAGAGTGCCTTGATAACCTCAGGGCAAACAGACCTGATACGCCTGTGTGGATGAGTGAATTTTATCCGATAAATTATTCGGATGAGACCGACGCCGCGTTTTACAATGTTTCAACGTATTTTGATTTTATAAGTATCGGATGCGACAAGTTCCTTAACATGGGCACTTACGGTTCGGAACACTTTACAACATATTCTACAAAATCTCCGACATTGTGCTATCAGGCAACGGGCGTTCTTCAGAATCTTATGCGAAAATGCAATGAATATTGCGGAAAGGCGAATATCGGAGAAAATTTGGTTATGCCGGTTAATCACCAATTTGCAAGAACAGACGGAAAATATCTGACGGCAATCGGAAACAATATATCAGAAACAGTTACAATACGCATTAAAGGGAAAATTGATGAGGCATATGATATGCTGGGTAACAAAGTCAATATTGATTATATTGACGGAAACAGCATATTGAATATTGATAACAATATTGTTTATATTCTATCAGCAGATAAGTTAAATGCCGAAATAACCGATACAAAATATGAAAACATTATCTCAAACGGCGGCTTTGAACAGGATTTGTCCGATTGGACAGTGAGAACAAACGGCGGAGCTGTTCGTATAGACAACGAGACGGATGCCGAAAACGGAAAGGCTCTTTCGGTTATCGGTTCGGACGGTCAATACAATTATGTATTTCAGGCAAAGAGTATTCCGAGCGGCGGAAAATATAAATTTTCTGCAAAAGTTAAACTTGCTTCCGGTACGGGAGCGACAGCATTTTTGCGTTTCTTTAATTTGGACAAATGGAACAATAATATCGAGCCAAGCATAGAGGACAAATATTTTAGGGTTACACCTTCCGATTACACAGAAATCAGCTGGACAATCGATATACCGCAGTCAAAGGAATTTCCGCATAATTTCTTTGTGGGTATAAAGGACGGCGGAAGTATTTTGGTTGATGACGTGCAACTGAGAAAAACAGATGAATAACACAAAACGAATCCCCGTTTACAGGGGATTCGTTTTGCAGTTACTCCGTCTTTTCATTCACAGCAATCCAAATTTCACATTGGTAGTTCGGATCTTGTGTATTTGCCGAGGGGTAGACCTCAAATTCAACATTTTCGGCGTATTCGTATTGTGTGCTCTGCGGAAAGAACTCGGTAACGATTTTATGATACGTCTCCACAAAAGCGTCCGGCATTTTTCCCTTGCTTGTAAACACTGCGTAGGTGTTTGCGGGGATAGTCACAACTTCGAGGTCGTTGTCAATCTTTCTGCCGTCATATTCCGCACCGATTCCGTATGGAAAGTGTTTTGCGTTAAGTTCAGATGTAAAGCAAATGCCGAGCAAGCCTTTCATTATCGGGTTTTTCGGTATGTACGACGCAAGCTTTTGCGTTGTTCCGTCGGCACTGCATTCCTGCCACATGGCGGAAATATCAGCGGTGGCATTTGCCGACAGCGGTTTTCCGACTCTTTTCCTTTTGCAAACAACCTGAAATGCCTCTCTTTTTTCGATTCTGTAATCCATTTTGGTACCTCCTGTAAGGGTTAATTTTACAGACAGGGGAGTAAATATCTTAACATTGCCGCTGCGCTTTGCTTCGCTCGGTGCAATGCCGTGGAACCGGGTAAAGGCACGGGAAAAACTTTCCGGTGTATCATAGCCGTATTTGAGCGCCACATCGATGATTTTTAAATTTCCTTTTGAGAGTTCCTCACCCGCAAGAGAAAGTCTGCGCATGCGGATATAATCGCCGAGCGAATAGCCGCACAATATGCCGAATACCCTTTGAAAATGAAAAGATGACGAATATGCCTGCCGTGCCACTTCTTCAAAATCAATTTCTTCGGTTATGTTTGCCTCGATATAGTCTATTGCCCGCTGTATTCCCTGTATCCAATTCATTGCTGCACTCCCTTTCTGTGATTACAGTATATCGGAATTTGAAAGATTTTTCTTGATTTTCCGTGCGCTTGGGTGTTATGGTAAAGAGTCTGTTTTGCAGGTATTGCGCTCAGTTTGTATTATTTATTCAATTCCTCAAATGTCGGATTGTATTTTTATATTGAGGAGTTTATATTCTGCTTGCTGTCATCAAGTGCGGCATATGGAACTGCTGTTTCCGAATTCTTAAACTCCTGCTTTTCGTAATATCCGATTAGACTTCCGTCGTCATCGCGAAGCGCAACCATATACACATCCTTGTTTTCTTTGTCATTGTGGTACGTAAATATGATGTTGTTGTTTTTGCTGTTTTTGAACCACGAAACCACTTTATCTATCATTTCATTTGACTTTGCATTGTGACAATTCTTCAGGCTGTTTCCTGTCAAATCACCGTGATAGCGGCTCACTGCAGACGGATTCATATATACGATAACCGATTCGGTATTGCATACGACAATCGGCGCCGTGTCCTGATCTATTATGCTTTTAAATAGTTTGTTTAACATATTAATATCATCCTTTGCAATAATTTAGGCACATCGGGTTCGAGCCGGTGTATACAGTATATCGTATTTTTAAAATAAAATCAAGCGGTTTGTAATAATATCGGCTTGTTTTTTGCCGGGATAATTTTTTTCAATATAACAACTTTCCGATCAGATTCAATCTATTCAATGCTTGCCCGTCTGTGTCAAATGAAACTGTATTATTACGGAGTATAATCGTATTTTTCTGTATTCAAAACATTAATCACTTTAATTCCGTGGCGATTGGCATAATCAATGGTATTTTTTGTGCCGCTTTTTTTCCCATTCCAAACAGCTATGACAAGATTTGAATGATCTACCATAAATTCATTTCTTTTTTGATAACAAGCTCGAAAATAGTGATTGCAGATTATTTGCATATAGTCGGCATTATCAATTATGTTTTTGTAGCATTCTTCATCATATTTGCTTTTTCGCTTTTCGAAGCCCGGATGCGGCACGGCACAGATTAGGCGCAGTGCCTCATTATGTTTCTTTTTTTTGAGTACAATTTCAGCCGCCCATATATCTACACCCGGTGCCATACCGGTTATAAATGTGGTAAAACCATTTTCTATAGCTGTATCAATAGTCTTTTCCAAAAGCGGTTTTATCTCTGATTCGGAAAGAGCTAGTTTTTCGGGACGATGTCCTGTAAAGCAGCAGCAATGTAATCTGTTTTCATTCTTATTCATACTGGTCACCTCAAAAATATTATAACAAAATTTTAAGAATTACGCAAGTGCGTATACGCATAAACGCAACAAATTGTACAATAATGCTTATAGGAGATGATTTTATGGGTATTAAAGATGCAATTGTACTCCGTATTAAAGAACTGTGTAAACAGAAGGGGATAAAATATAATACTTTGGCAACCGATTCCGGTGTAACGCCTTCAACCGTGTATAGCTTGCTTGACGAAAGCAGACGTGATATAGGTATTGTTGTTTTGAAAAAGCTTTGTGACGGTTTGAACATTTCTATTTCGGACTTTTTTGATTCTGCCGTATTCCGTGATTTGGAGCAGGAAGTCAAATAATTTGTTTAACATATTAATATCATCCTTTATAAGATTTTAGGCATATTGGCTTCGGACCGGTGTGTAGGTATATATCGTATTATTAAAACAAAATCAAGCAGCTTATAATAATGTCGGCTTGGTTTTTCCAAAAATATCTTTGAAATACATGTAAAGTCAATTAAATTGTTGACAGGTAATATAACATTTGATATAATATTAATTATCAATGATGTTATATTAAGGTGAAGCGATGTTGCAGATGAAAACAGGGCAAAAGGTATTTCCATTGCAAACGATATTTGCAGGAACTATCGCCGCGAGGGCAGATTCTTTGATGAAATTCTTGACGAAGCGAAAGGGGTATAGAAATGATTGAACAACTGCAATTAAAGCTTTGTGATATTCAGGGCAGGTTGTTTGAGTTGTCTGCCGCAAAGGGTTATGACAGCGCCGCATTTATCAAAACCTTTATGATATCTGAAGTTGCCAAAGATTTGGATTCGGAATATAACCGTATGCAGTGGGCGGGCGAGGAATATCTGCTGGATGAAATTATATCGGCAAATTCCGATATAGCATCTTCCGGCGGTGAGGTTTTTTCTGCCGATGTAGTGTACTGGATTGGATACCTCTACCGATATTGGCACTTTTATACCGGTGAAGACAGTGCAAAAATTTACAAGCAGGCTCCGGTTGAAACAATGAAAAGAAATTATATGGTGTTCCACACAATGGATCCTATACTTGCCATTGAGGATTTGAAAGAAATACACGGACAAAATCGTAAATAAAACGGCAAAACATTTTTCATTTCAGTAGTATTAAAAAACTATTTTAACATCAGTTAATATTGTAATCAAGTAGGGTGAAATTAATCGCCCTACTTGATTACAGAATATATGCTTAGAGTATATGAAGTTTTGGCTTTATCTTGTAGTTTGCGAATATCCGTATAAATAGAAAAAGCCCTTTGAGAA
>CAKSIN010000024.1 GCA_934463115.1 uncultured Clostridia bacterium | reverse complement strand
ACTCTTGTAAAGTACATTTCAAAAAATTAACGAGAACCTCATTAATATATGCTGTTCATTTTTCAAAGACCAATGCCACCGGTTTGATGCCGTATAAAATGTTTCCCTCGCCGTGCGACTTGTATATAATACCACACTAAGCGATATTTGTCAATACTTAATTTTTATTTTTTTTAATTTTTTTGAAAAAGTTTTAAAATCCAAATATTTCATACAAATCATCCGTCAGATAATTCCGTATTATAATGTTTGTTCCGAGTTTTTTGTGAAGTTCGCGCTGATAGGACGCTTTCTCGGGCAGACGGCTTATAATGAGGCTTTTCATCTGCGCACCGGCTGTAATCTCTGCCCTGCCGTCTCCTACAACAAGCACATTTCTGCCGTCTAAACCCAAATTACTCAAAAGTCGTTTCATAACAACTTCTTTCGGAATTTTTTCTGTCCATATGGAGCCGTAGATATTTTCGATAATCTCACCGGAGCCTATTTTAAAACCGAGACTTTCAACTTCCTCATACATCCCCATACCTTTTTCAACAACGGCACCTGTTACAAAATAATTTTTTACTCCGTGGTCTTTAAGAAATTTTATAAACTCCATGGAACCCGGTACCAAAAAGTCACTCGGATTGCGGCGCGCCTTTTTAAGGTTTTTATCGCGGCAGTATCCGTTAAGTACAGCTTCGTAGAGTTTGAACAAACGCGGTGTTTTATCTTTAAGATATGTTTTTATTTCGTCATTTTCTCCGAAATCGTCAAAAAGCTCCTCACCGTTCCAGATTCGGCTGATTATATCCGAATTAATATCTTTGTCGCAGCAAATGTCTATATTGCCCTCCTCGATTGAACGGCGTATTGCCCATTCCATTTGCGTAAGCGCGGACAGACCGGCAGATTCCACACAAAACCGGTCGGTTTCTTCAAGTTTGCGCGTCCCGGCCGCATCTATCAGCCTTCGGATATTTTCTTCGCTGTCAAAATCTTCGCTGATTCCGTTTACAATGACATCATGCAGGCATATACTCATTACCGGCGGCCAATCGCGGATAAGCGAATGAGTCCCGTCGATATCGTGAAAAGCGCATATAATTTGCGCGTCGTCAAAATGATTTACAATGATTTTTGAATGTGTATCTTTGGCTGTAAGCATAGTTCTCTCCGTTTAAATATTATTTTATTCATTAAAAAATTCTTTTTCCGTTTCGGCACAAAGGTAGTGATACACCGGGAGGTGAAGTTCCTGAACCTTGTATGTTTCGGTTTCAGGGACTCGGATTGTCACATCCGATAATTCACTTAAACGGCTCTTTCGCCCGCCGGTCAGCGAAACGGTTTTAATGCCCGTTGCACGTGCGGTTTCAATGGCATTCACAATGTTTTTTGAATTGCCCGATGTTGATATACCGATAACAACATCATTTTGCCGGGCATACCCGTACACAAGCTGTGCGTATATCATTTCGGGTTCAACGTCATTTATAAATGCTGACAATACTGCACATTGACTCGGAAGTGAAATTGCCGGCAAAGCGCCCTGAATGCCTGTTCGTATTCTCTCCGGAAGTCTCTCATCAGTCACCGGCCTCTTTAACAGGAATCCTTTCATCAATTCGCCGACGATATGTTCACTGTCGGCAGCACTGCCGCCATTTCCGCATACAAGTACTTTTCCGCCGATCCGATACGCTTCAATTATAATATTCAGAGCCGCACATATATCCTCGCGGCACGCTTCAAGCTCCGGATAACGTTCAATAAGTTCTGTCATAATAAATTCTCCGCTTTCTTAATTATATTTACCTAAACAACAGGCAAATCAATTTCATATCATAATTATATTACCGCGCAGAGAATTTTTGAATATCTTTATAAGCCAATATTTTCAAAAAAAATATACTATTATGCCAAAAAGAAAGAGTTACGGCAAAATAAATCTCACTTTGCCGTAACTCCCAAATTTTTAAGCTTGTCTACTGCCGCAGCCGCCGCAGCCTGTTCGGCACGTTTTTTGCTGCTGCCCTCGCCGTCGGACGCATATTTACCGTCTATATACAGTTCTACCTCAAAGTGCTTGGCATGCTCCGGACCGTATTCTTTTTTGAGTCTATACTCAACGCTGCCGCCGTGTTGCTGCACTATTTCCTGCAACTCGGTTTTGCTGCTTTGCATGCTGTCGCCGTGCTTTGCAAATTCGTCTATCTTGCCGCTCAGGTTTTTCAGAATAAGTTCCTTTGCGGCAGCATAGCCGCCGTCGATATACACCGCAGCAATGATAGCCTCCATAGCGTCACACAGAGTAGACGGGCGCGTCTTTCCTCCGGATTTGATTTCTCCGTTTCCGAGAATAAGGTAATCACCGACTCCAAGCTTTGCCGCCATTTCGGCAAGGGAGTCCTCACACACGGCATATGCACGCAGCGCTGTGAGTTTTCCCTCCGGAAAAGATTTGAGGTGCGAAAAAATATATTCGCTCACCGCGAGCGAAAGAACCGAATCGCCAAAAAATTCAAGACGCTGATTGGAGTATATGCGATCCATTTTGCGTTCATTCAGATATGACGGATGCGTGAGCGCGGTGTTCAAAAGCGATTTGTCGGAAAACGCATATCCGAGATTTTCTTCGAGCTCTTTAAAATCAGACATAACAACCTCCGATTTAATTTATAAATTTACAGCCGCCGCATAATCATCATGATTCCGATACGCGGCGGCTGTGTTTTACTGTCTTGCCTTAATATAATCAACAGCAGCACCTACTGTTGTAATGCTCTCAGCGTCTTCTTCGGGGATTTCAATATTGAACTCCTCTTCAAAAGCCATGATAAGCTCAACAATGTCGAGTGAATCCGCACCGAGGTCATCGATAAACGAGGATTCGGTTGTGATTTCGTTTTCATCAACATTGAGTCTGTCCACAAGAATATCTTTGATTTTTTCAAATACCATCACATATCACCTCCGGCTAAGTTATAAATCACATTAACATAGTATATATTCTATTGTGTAAAAATGCAAGTACTTTTTTGGAATTTTTTTAATTTATCTCTATATGTTGTCACAATATCACTTATTTACCTTTACATTTTGCCACAATTCTGCATATTTTTCCGATATTTCCGGATCATAGGCAAAAATTTCCATGTTATCGAGAGTTGATAAATCCGGGTATCTCAATTCATTTTCGCGGATATCCTTGTCAAGAAGTTTTTGCGCTGCCTTGTTTGCCGTTGAATAACCGATATAGTCGGCATTCATCTTTGCTATATCCGGGCGGCACATAAAGTCAATGAACTTTTCAGCAAGCTCTTGGTTTTTGCTGGTTGTGGGAACTGCCATTGCGTCAAACCAAAGGTTGGAGCCCTCCTGAGGTACACTGTAACGCAAATCTTCATTTTGCTCCATGCAGTAAAACGCGTCGCCTGACCATGCGATAGTCATTGCACCCTCGCCGGCTATCATTTTATCCTTTACCTCATCACCGCAATACGCCTTTACAAGCGGTTTTTGGGCAACAAGTGCCTTTTGTGCCGCGGTGAGCTCGGAATCATCCTTGCTGTTCATGGAATATCCCAGCATTTTCAGCGTGACGGAAATCATATCGCGTTCGCTGTCGAGCATAAATATTTTTCCGGAATATTTTTTGCTGTACATTGCTTTCCAGCTTTTCATGTCGGATTCATCCACCATGGTTTTGTTGTACATAATGCCCATTGTGCCCCACATGTACGGAACGCTGTATTCGCGTTTTGAATCATAATCAAGATGCATGTATTCATCACCGATATTCTTGATATTCGGGATATTGTCATAGTTCAGTTTGTTCAAGAGCCCCTCACTTGACATGCGTTCGAGCATGTAGTCCGACGGGAATATAACATCGTACGCGGTACTCTTGTTCTTTACTTTTATATACATTTCTTCATTTGTGTAGTATGTTTCGTAATTGACTTTGACATTCGGGTTTTCGGATTCAAACATCTTGATAACTTCTTCGTCAATGTAATCGCCGACGTTATACACATATAACACTGTCTTTTTTTCGCCGCAGGATGTAAACATACCGGCAAAAATGCAAACACAAATCAATGCGCAAAATATTTTTTTCACCATAAAATCCCCCTTAATTAATAAGTACATTATTGTCTTTGTCCTTGGATGTCCGCCTGTTAATAATCCACAGCATGAATATTATAAACAAAAACATCACGGTGGAAAGTGCATTTATCTTGGGATTGAGCCTTTTTGCCGTGGAGTAAACATAAATCGAAAGATTGTTTACACCGTTTCCGGTTGTAAAAAAGCTTATCACAAAATCGTCTATCGACATGGTAAAAGCAAGAAGCAAACCGTTTATTACCCCCGGCATAATCTCCGGCATAACAACATGTCTGAACGCATACCACGGGTGCGCTCCGAGATCAAGCGCCGCCTCGTACAGGTTTTCGTCGAGTGAAATAAGTTTTGGCGTTACCGATAAAATTACATACGGAATATTGAATGTAATATGCGCCAAAAGCATTGTAAACATTCCGCGCGGAATATTTGCGGCAATAAACAGGAGCATGAGCGAAACACCGGTAACGAGTTCACTGCTCACCATGGGAATGTTGGTTACCTCGTTTATTATACCGCGGAATTTTTTGTTTTTGAACCCGTGTATTCCTATAGCGGCAGCCGTGCCGATTGCACATGAGATAACAGCCGACAGCGCCCCGACTATAAGGGTGGTTTTCAGTGCTGACAAAAGCTGTGCGTCACCGAGCATCTGTGCGTACCATTTCATGGAAAATCCGCCCCAGCTTCCGCGGGAACGCAAACTGTTGAACGAAAATACCATAAGCACCACAATCGGAACATACAGAAACATAAAAACCAGATATAAGTACAGGCTCTCGATTATTTTTCTTATTTTCATTATTTCACCGCCCCGCTAAAACATTGCCATTTGCTTGTTGCCCTTGTTAAACAGATTCATAATCTTCATGGACAAAAGCACAAGTATCATCATTACAATTGATATTGCCGAGCCGAAATTCCAGTCGTTGGCATGTAAAAACTGCTGCTCGATAAGATTTCCGATAAGCATTATCTGTCCGCCGCCGAAAAGATTTGAGATGTAGAAAGTGGTTACCGACGGCAGGAAAACCATTGTTATCCCGGACACGACACCCGGCAGACTGAGCGGAAGAGTAACCTTTGTAAAAACTCTGAACCGGTCTGCGCCCAAGTCCTCTGCCGCCTCACGCAGACTGCCGTCCATCTTTGAAAGTACAGAATACACCGGCAGAATCATAAAGGGTATAAAATCGTATACCATTCCGAGAACAACAGCAGACGTAGTATACAGAATGTGCACACTCGGCAAATGCAAAGCTCCGAGAAGTGTGTTCAAAAGTCCGTTGTCCTCCAGAATTGTAAGCCAGGAATAGGTTCTCAGCATCATATTCATCCACATCGGCATTACAAAAAGCATATATACGGCACGGCTTTTTTTGCCCGCAAGATGTCTTTCGCGGTCACGCGATGCAAGTATATACGCAGTCGGGTAACCTATCAGAAGGCAAAACACCGTACTCAGAAATGCAATCCACAGCGAATATGCAAAAATCTTCATGTATGTTATGTCGAAAAATCGCGCATAATTCTGCAGCGAAAATGTTCCGCTTCCGCCGGAAGAAAGAATATTCACACTGTACAACAGTACAAGCACTATGGGAACAAGCACAAAAACCGACATCCATACAAGGTGCGGATATGCAAGAGATTTTTTGTACATACTTCATCCCCCTTTACAACGACTTTTTCATAACATGAATATCAAACGGTTTAACGAGTATTCCTACTTCGCTGCCGGCTTCGAAAAGATTTGTATCGTGAACGAGCCACCTCTGCCCGTCCTCGGCAAGAACGCACATTTCATAGTGAACGCCTTTGAATATTGCCGATTCAACTGTTCCGGTTATCTTTCCTTTGTCCGGTTCCACAAGATAAATATCCTCCGGGCGGACAACAACATCAACCGGTTCATCGGCGGAAAAGCCTTTGTCAACACATTCAAAATCAACACCCTCAATGCCCACGAGACAATCGCAGTGCATTATTCCGGGCAGAATATTGGATTTGCCGATAAAATCGGCGACATACGCATTTTTCGGCTCGTTATATATATCCGTGGGTGTGCCTATCTGCTGTATTGTGCCGTCGCGCATAACGACAACTGTATCGGACATTGTGAGTGCTTCCTCCTGGTCGTGAGTTACGTATATAAATGTAATACCAAGCTCTTTTTGCATATTTTTGAGTTCAAGCTGCATTCCCTGGCGAAGTTTGAGATCCAGTGCAGCAAGCGGTTCGTCAAGAAGCAACACAGACGGCTCGTTTACCAAAGCACGCGCTATTGCAATGCGCTGCTGTTGACCGCCCGAGAGTGATGTTACGGAGCGGTGTTCAAAACCCGAAAGATTAACGAGTTCAAGCACTTTGCCGACCTTTTTGTTTATCTCGGCAGATGACATTTTTTTCAGTTTCAGACCGAACGCAATATTATCGGCAACATTCAGATGCGGGAAAAGCGCGTATTTCTGAAATACCGTGTTTACCGTACGCTCGTACGGAGGAATATTCAGAATACTCTTTCCCTCAAAACAGACATCACCCGATGTAGGGCTTTCAAAACCCGCAATTATCCTCAGAATAGTGGACTTTCCGCATCCGCTCGGACCGAGGAGAGTGACAAATTCGTTTTTGTCTATGTAGAGATTAATATCTTTGAGTACCTCGTTGTCATCAAAACTTTTGCAGATATTTGTAAGTTCAATCAGATGCTGCATTTATCATCATACCCCTTTACAATCAAAAATTCGGCGGAGTCGAAACCCAAAGTACAACCGCTTCGCCTTTGCCGGCATTCTCTATATAATGCGACTGGTTAGTCTTGTAATAAAAGCTCTCATGTTTTTTTGCCCTGTAGCTGCGGCTGCCGATATGCACACGCACACTTCCGCGCAGCACATAGCCGAATTCCTCGCCGTCATGCGGATCATCAATATACGATTTGCCGCCCGGCAAAAGAGTTATTATTATAGGCTCCATACAGTGCTTTTGCGAATTGGGAACAATCCAGTCTATTATGTTGCCGTCTTCTCTGTTTTCTTTAACGAAAATATCGTCATTGGTAAACACAACACTTTCGTCGGCGGCATCGTTAAAGAAATCCTTAAGATCGGTGCCGAGACACTGCAGCAAATCGGACAGGGTTGCAATTGACGGCGACGCAAGATCGCGCTCAATCTGCGATATAAACCCCTTAGACAGCTCACACCTGTCGGCAAGCTCCTCCTGTGTCAGGTTATTCTGCACACGCAAACGTTTTATTTTACTGCCGATTTCCATAACCAAACGGATTCTGTTCGGAATCCGAGCCTCCTCCCGAAATGCATTTTTTGTATTTAATAGTAAATATTTTGTTTAGCAAAACTAAACACGAACACTATTATAATATCAATTAATCATCATGTCAATAGATATTTTGAAATTTTTTGTATTTTTTTGTAAAACGTATGTTAATAAATATCCGCCGCCGAAAATTTGGATATGATGTACACAAAAAAGCGGCGCGTAAAAAGCTTTTGCCCTTTACGCACCGCCGGGTAATTTTGCAGATTTAAAAGAATACACCCTTTGCCTGTTCCTTTATTTCTTTTGAAGCTATGAACGGAATCCTTGTTGTGTATCCGTTTTTCGCAGCGACAATCTTTTTTGTCGGCCATGCAAAGATATCTCTATTCCATTCGTTTATCGTGTCGTTGTATAACTCGCGTGCCGCGGTAATTTCCCTTTGCAGATATATATTCTGCTGCATTGCATCAGCTATTTCGCGGTGTGCCTGAAGGTCGGGGTAATTTTCAACAGCAACATTTATGCTGCGCGAAATTGCTTCTATCTTGCCGCCGGCTTCGTTTCGCTCGGCATCGGAATCATACGATGCACTTCCGGAACGGTATTTTGCAAGGTTCTCAAACGTGCTTTTGTCAAGGTCTATCGCCTTGTCGAGCAGACGCGCACAGTTCTGAAGAACCATTACACGCTGTTCGAGATAATTGTCGATTTGAGACGCGTTGCGCTGAATCTTTTGCTGGAGCTGGTCAAAATGCTTTTGAGCACCGGTTTTCATAAACAGAAATATAAGGCCGGGGAATATTCCGCATACCCATAAAGCTATTTCAAACAACTTTGAGCCGAATCCTACTTCTGCCGAGATTTTTTTAACGATTACATTTGTGTCAAGTCCCTCGTTCATTACCTGTGGGTTGAGTTCGTCCAATTGATTTGCCATTTTCATTTCCCCTTTACGTTTTATTTGGATTTTTTATAGTATATTCATTGATGAGGTTGTATGTAATTTCCATTCCTTAATGGTGCGCCTCGCCAAATATCAGCGGTTGTCGGCGGAACGGTTAATAACCGTTCCCTACGGTTTCCTTGCGGCGGAAAATTCCCGTTTCGATGAATGACATTGAGGTTATGTGATTGACATATCCGACGAGAAAAAATATTTATAGTGCAAAATCGGCGGCACAAAATAATTATTTTTTTGAGTCGCGATGTGTCCCACATGTTCTCACCGTCAGGAGACGGAATGGGGATTTGTAAACATACACACCCCATTTTTCTTTGCAACAACCTTTTTGCCCTTTGCATTTCCGGAATCCGAAACATACACATCCGTTTTTTGAGTAAGCGGCACGTATTCTTTCCAGTCAACGGGGACATCGTGATAATTCCCGTCATCACCGCGGACGGACACAATATCCACACGCGGAATTGTTTTGTATGAATACGCTGTAATGCATGTTTTGTCTGCCTTGCCGTCCGATTCTATAAACTTTGTTTTCAGTATGGCGCTTGTCTTGGTTTCGGGATGAACAACAAGCTTGCTGTCGGCAGCATTTGCCAGCAGTTCGCATTCCCTCTGCGAATACATGCGCCCGAGCTCCGGTATCGGTTTGAGCGAGTGAACCGGGCGTTCCTGATATGCCGGAATCGCAAGCAGCGGAGCAAAATCAAAATATACCTGTTTAAAAAATTCGGCGTTCTTGCCCGTGAAATTTTCCTCTATAATGTCAAACGAATACGACGAGTACACGTCATGCGGAAGTTTAAGCTGCCGCCCCTGACTGTGACCTGTTATAATTTTATTCATCCTGCATGTTTTAAAGAAATTGAAATCATCGCCAAAACCCGATTTTGACAGTATTAAATCAACCATGTTCGTCTGCGCAAGCGGAGTAAAGATTGCCCTGTACTGAATTTCATTATCTCTGTCAAGTGCGTCAAAAAGCACCTCAAAATCAGTGTTCGACATACTCATAAAGTCTCCGTTGTGTTCAATTGCACGGTCAGTCTTTTTCTTGAGTTTCTTCTCACCCTTTTTAACATAGCGTTCAATCGCCTTTTCGCTCTTTTGCTCAAGGTGTGACGCGTCACGGCCGAATGACAGCTTGTCACCTGCCTGCGAACCGTAGTTTAAAACAACCTGTGTTGTGTAGTACGGTTTCGGTTTGGTTACCGTTGCATGCAGAGTTTGCGTGCGCGTTCTGCGCTGCCGCTTGCCGTTGCTGTCGGTGTAGATTTCTGTCCAGGTTATTGTTTTTGTGCCTTCATACGTGCACTGCCCCATGGTGTGAATCCTGCGGTTTTCAAACAAAAACGGGTTTTCGTTGTATTCGCCGGACAGCAAATCAAGTGTGGATTCCTCGGAATCTTTTTGCTTTCCGAAATCATAGTTTATTTTCATATCTTCCTCACGCTCGGCGGAAAAACGTGAATCAAACGAAATCATCGGTATAGTCTGTTCAATCAGATTAAGCGAGTCATCATCGCCAAACATGCCGCACAACGGCAACATTTGGTTATATGCCTCGTTAAGCAGGCTGTCTGCCTTGGAATCCGCCGATTCAATCTCTTTGCGGAGGGAGCGGATTTTCGGAGTCATCTTCCATATTACAACCGGGATAAGAACAACAGTGAGTATCATTATTACCCTGAAAAATCTCCGAAGATTGTATTTCTTTTTTAACTTCGACAGATTCTCCCTGTATGTATTGTAGAGTTCAACCGTTTTTCTGTTTTCTTCGATATTAACACCCGATTGCTCCGCATAGCTGTCAAACAGCTTTTTTGTGTTTTCAAGATGCAATGCCTTGAATTTATTTTCGTATTCCTCAAGCGGATTGTAAACAGCAAAATCCATTAAACTGCCCCCTTTACCTGACATTTTACCACAAAATGCGGATTTTGTAAACACAAATCAGCCTATAATTGCAAAATAATTCATCAGATAAAATACCATTCCGGCGAGGTCAAACAAGACAAACTGAACGGCGAGTGCATAGAGCTTTCCGCGTTTTGCCAAAACAATGTTTAAAATCAGCAGCGGCAATGTGGCAACAAAGCCGGATGCCGCCATTCCGAGTATGCCGGAAACAAAGCTGCCTATTCCCTTTGAAGCCAAAAAGGATGTAGCCAGCGGCAAAACCATGTATCCCGTGAAAAGGAACAAAATGTTTATGATCCAGATGTACCAGTGAGCGACATATTCTGCTATAAGTGATTTTCGTGAAATTCGTTTTTTGTTTTTCATAATGTGTATCTCCTGTGCAATTATCGGAACGACACATAGGTCGTTCCCTACGGTTAAAAAAATGCCCCGCACGATGAATGCGGGGCAACGAATCAACAAACAATTATTTGTTAACAGCATCCTTTAATCCTCTGCCTGCTTTGAAAGCGGGGACAGTGGAAGCAGGGATGTTGATTTCTGCGCCTGTCTGCGGGTTTTTACCCTTTCTTGCAGCACGTGTCTTTGTTTCGAAAGAACCAAAGCCAACGAGCACAACCTTATCTCCGTTTACCAATGCTTCTGTAACTCCGTCGATGAATGCACCGAGAGCCTTATCAGCGTCTTTTTTTGTTAATTCAGCTTTTTCTGCTATTACAGCAATCAAATCGCTTTTATTCATGTTACCTGCTACCTCCTAAGTAATTTTGGTATAGATAAATTATAGCAAATATTCCCGATATATGCAATAGTTATAATATACAAATTTCCGGGCGGTTTTGCCGGAAAACGGCCTTTTTTTTGGTGGTAATGCCGATATTACCTATATTTGCGCCGTCAGCGCATAATCTGCTTAATGCTCATTTTGCCCGAATCGAGATACATTCCGGTTATATTTGCATTTGCGGCAATGTCGGCAAAGAACACATCGCCTGCACGGAGCGGAACATCTTCCACACCGTTCTCAAGCGTCACAAGGTCTGAAAGCAGAACACCGTCGGGAGTTTTGTTTATCTCAAATTTCACCCTGGATACTGCTCCCTCGGGAAGCTTGTACATCATTGACGGATAGAATGTAATGTTGATGTCGATTCCGTAGTCGTAGGCAAAACTGCAGATATTGTTGAGCGGAAGTGTGAACACGCTTGCAATGAACGATGATGCACGGGTAATGCTCTTGCTGTTCATTACAATTTCCGAGCCGATATACGGAGCTTCGTAAACGCTCGACGGTACCTCGCGCAAAACAGCCGTATATTGGTCTGCATTTGAGGGATATGCCGCTGTTGCAACGCTTATCGGTGTTGCAATGTATTTGCTCTCGAATCCGCAGCGGTATCCGATGTGCATTCCGTATACAAGGTCATACTGCATTACAATGCATGCAAGCTCGCGCTTGGTTATTTCCCTGTCGGCATTAAGTTTTTTTGCAGAATAGAGCGACACACCAAGGTCATAGGCATTGCTCATGTATTTGCCGTAGTTTGTGTCGGCAGACGCCGTAATTTCCGGATAATTTTTTCCGCTTTTTGCAATATTCGGGCGAATATATGAGTATTTGTCCGCCGCAAGAGAGAACATTGCAATAACCTCACCTATTGTGGCATTTGATTTTGCCTCGGATTCGGTCGATTTGAATTTGCCGTCCGGGAGAGCATTTGAACACATGATTCCCCATGCGTCGGCATAGTCGCCGTCGTAACCTTTGGTGTATTCATAGCCGCCGTAGGGAACGGCTCTGCCCTTGTAGCAGAAATACAACGCTGCCTGTGCAGCCTCACCGCGCGATATCGGTGCGTCTGCGGAAAATTCGGTATTAAAAATATCGGAACCGGTGTATACGGCTTTGTATGCCGCATCGTCAAAGTTTGAAACAAAATCCCTCTGATTGCCTGCGTTAAGAGTTTTTGCGCGGACAATGAGCGTTGCCGCCTCGGCACGTGTGAGGGTATCTCCAAGGCGCAGGTTGATGTTGTCATCACCCATCATGAGTCCTGTGTTATACACCCATGCAACGGCTGTGGCGTTGCTTCCCTGGCTTGTTATTGCATAGGGTGCAAGCGCGTCGGCGCCGCCGGAGTAACGTGTGTACAAAAGATTGGCAACATCAGCACGGGTTATGGGCGTGTCGGGGCAAAAATTGTTGCCGTCGAGCGCATTTAATCCGGAATACATGATGTATTCATATGCCCAATGATTTGCCGCTACATCATCAAATTCGCCGCTGTGCCTTGTAGGCGATTTTCCGAGCATTTTTACAAATTCTGCCCTTGTGACCGTTCCGTTAGGGCGGAATGTACCGTCGGAATAGCCGTTGATTATTCCTTCACCGGAAAGAGTTCCGATAGACGAGTACGCCCAGTGTTCGGACGGAACATCGCTGAAGTCGGCAGATACCGTCATTGTTGCGGCTGTTGTAATCAGCAGTGTTAATGCCGCAATTATTGATATAAGCTTTTTCATGAGTAATTTGTTACCTCCTGTTTTTAGTGTATAACGTACAGTGTACAGTGTGCAATTAAAACCGTGGGTTATACATTCACTTAAATTTTAAATCGTTTTGTGTGAAGCAGACTCCCTCCGAGGTTGCTCCGCAACCCCACCTCCCTCAACGAGGGAGGCTGAAAGAAACGGTTGCTCCGCAACCCCTATCTCATCTTTAATTCGATTCCTCGGCTTCCTCACCGAGGGGCGATGCATGCCGGTGGCATGCGTTTATCGCCGACCGAATCGAAGATGAGACCTGTCAGCGATAGCTGACTGAGGGAGTTTGATTATGTGTTTTTCATGCAAATGCAGCTATCAGCAATTCCCTTTCCGGTGAATGACATTGAGGTTATGCTGCGGACGCGTTCGCGAGCAAAATTAATCATAGTGCAAAATCGGCAGCATCTGTAATCTTATTCCATATTGTGATGCCGATTTTAGGAAAACGAGACGCGATGATTTCGCGGCCTTTTTCCGGCACGTAATGAATGATTTTGCAAGCGACAACAAGTCCCTGCATGTCCTCACCGTCATGAAACGGATTGGGGATTTGCTAAACTCCCCAAATTTCCAACGGAACGACACGCAGGTCGTTCCATACGGTTCAGGCATGCGGAGTTTCACAGCCGTGAGGCGGATGAGGAAAATATATATTCCCTCACGGTTTCTGCGGCGCTATCGTCCATATTGCAGCGAAGCACGCAGATTTTATTATTGCGGACAAGTTTATCGAGAGAATTCAGCATCATGGTGGACATCTCGTCGGAAACAGGCGAATCCACCGCCTCAAAAAAGCGATTGATAATCTCCAGCACCGAACATGTGCGAATGCTGTTCTCTGCCGCGCGCTCGAGGAATACAACCGCCTTTAGCGGAACACGCATGTTTGCGTTGATACCGGTTGTGCCTGCCCAAGGTGTGCCGTAGGCATACCATTTGCCGTCTATAAAGCGGAACACCGGTCGGTCGTCATTGAGTATTGTTGTGTCGTCGGGATAGTTTTTGAGCCAAAGTGCTGTGTGGGTGGATTTGCCTGTTCCGGAAAGTGCGGAAAAAGCCACCGCTTCGCCCTTATACACCACGCATGACGCATGAAAAGCGAAAGCGTCGTGAAACAGCATTACAACGCGAAAAACATCCTGCACGGCATTGTACAAAAAGAATGCAAATTCAATTCCGCACAGTGCGGTGATGTCTGCCACATCTATGTGGGCAGTGCAGTTCTTCATATCAATATGTGTGCCGATGATAAACCTGTCTATAGCCGGCTCATACAAGCGGTATTCATACACACTGTTGCATGGTGAATACCAGTTGTCATAGTTGCGCTCGGTAAGTTTTTTACATTCCGGCTCAAGGATTTCGTCATCCGTCATTTGCGCCGTAATGCAAAAATCCGCCTCGCATTCGTCAACCTCATAGTCGCGCAGCGCACCTGCCATTGCCTCGTCGCAAAAGGTGTCTATGCAAAATATCATATCTACTATTTTGTAGTATTTTTTTGTTCGTTCCGTTTTCATTTGTTTGCTCCGTTTGTCTTTACTTAAAAGAGACTGACGTGCTCGCCAGTCTCTTAATTTGTTTGTTTGAATTTTTATTTGTTAATCGAAGATGTTATTTCGACTTCACAAGAGTATGCTCGTTAGCAACGAATGCAAGTCTCTTGTTTTCTGTTGACAAATACCTTCTTCCAATTCCATTAACACCCTTAGGCAAACTAGAAAGAGATTCTCTAACCGATAATTCAACAACTTCAACTGTAGGTTTTGTATATTTTTTCATCGTTATCTCCCTCCCCATTAATTGCTACTTGTTGCCGGAGCGTCTTCAACATATCCAGCAGCATTAGTATCAACAGTTGTTGCACCGTTAAGAACTATGCAGAAAAGACCATCGCTACCGCAACCATACGACTGATATTTCTTTTCGTCAATCGTTATTCCATATACTTTGCCACTTGCATTACCTGCCAGCTTACCCCAGTAAATTTTACTGTTATCAGCAGTAGCTGTTCCAGCAAGAGTACTAAGAGCGTCAGCAGCAGTGTAAGCAGAATTTGATTGAACAGTAACAGTTGGCTGCGCAACAGTCATATCGTAATAATTCACAGTGTCAGTAAATGTAAACGTCGGAAGCGTCGTGTCAGGAGTACCGTCTGTACCAAACTTAGCCTGAACAGTACCGCCATATATTACACTCTGTTTGCCCTGAAATTCAAAGGTTGCACTGCCCGTCGAGTTTGCCTTCTGCTGATCAATGTAGTATATCTCACTACCGGTTGTCGGATTAGGCAAAGAAACAAGGTATGTAATCTGCTTATTGGCATTAGCTGGACCAAGATCAACATTAGACGTTACATACACTGTAGCAGTTGTATTATCTTTAGCGGTGTAATCGTATGTTGTATCTGTGGTGATATTCGCAGCCATAGCTGTTACAGATGACAATGTTCCGACACAAACTGCCATCAAAACTGCTATGGACTTTGAAGAATTAATTCTCATCTAAATAACATCTCCTTACTTAATTTTTTCTATACTGGTATTTTACCAAAAAGAAGCATGGTTGTCAATAGTTTTGAGCACGAAAAGCATTAAAATAACTCACAAATTACAACACCTATGTTTGTACAGTTTGCATACAGTTTGTATATATACACAACATCCGCAGAGCTTTCGCCCTGCGGAATGTAATGAATCACTATGCTTTAGCGCCTTTTTTATCACCTTTGAACAGTACCCAGAACTGACCTGCAAGGAATACAGACGAGTAGGTACCGCACACAACACCGATGATAAGCGGCAGCGCAAATTCTTTGATAGACGGAACACCGATGATATAGAGAACAACGAGAGTAAACAGAGTTGTTAAGCTCGTGTTTGTTGAGCGGGCAATTGTCTGCCAGATACTCTTGTTCACGATATCGGCAAATGGAACCTTCTTTGCGAATCTTGTGTTTTCGCGGATACGGTCAAAGATAACGATTGTAGCGTTAATCGAATAACCGAGGATTGTGAGAATAGCCGCGATAAACGATGTGTTTACCGGGATTCTGAATATTGTGTAAAAGCTAACCATCACAAGCATATCGTGCAAAAGCGCGATAACAGCCGAAACACCGGAGAGTACCTCAAATCTGAATGTGATGTATATAAGCATGAGTATTGCAACAATAGCGATTGATGTGAGTGCGCTCTGCCAGAGTTCAGCACCTATCTTTGGGCTGATGTTTGTCATACTGCTGACTTTTGCACCGTTCAAATCCTTTTCAACTGCTGCCTTAACGTCTTTTGTCTGAGTGTCGTCGAGGTAGTTTACAATAACTATTGCCTGTTTTGTGCCGGAGGCTTCCGCCTTTTGAACCGACGCTATCTCAACACCCTTAACACCTTCGATTGATTTACGGATTGCTTTGTCGTTAAAACCGTCTTTTCCGAGATTGATTGTTATTTCCGTTCCGCCCTTAAAGTCGATATCCGTGTTGAAGCCCTGAACAAAGAAAGATACGATACCGGCAAGGATTATAACAGCGGAAATAATAAAGAAAATATTTCTTTTTTCTATTATATTAAACATTATTGTCTTGCCTCCTTATATGCGCAGTAGAGCTTGGGGTTTTTAAGGTCGAAGCCCATCATCTGACGAAGCAGGAACCTGGTTAAGAATATAGCTGTGAACATACTTACAACTGTACCGATAAACAGTGTTATTGCAAAGCCCTTGATTGTGCCTGTTCCGAATACATACAGAACAACTGCTGCGATAACGGTTGTAACATTGGAGTCCAAAATAGCTGTGAAAGCTCTGTTGAAGCCTGCGTCTACAGCGGCGCGTATTGTTTTGCCGTTGGAGAGTTCTTCTTTAACTCTTTCGAATATAATAACGTTTGCGTCTACCGCGGTACCTATGGTAAGGATAACACCGGCAATACCGGGCAGAGTAAGGTTGATTCTGAATGCGCCGAGAATTATTGCAACGAGTGAAATATATGCAATAAGGGATACGCATGACATAAATCCACACATTCTGTACACAGCTATCATAAATATCATAACAAGAATCATACCTATAAGAGCTGCGGTAAGGCTGTTGGAGAGAGCCTTTTCACCGAGTGTTGCACCGATACTCTTCATATCCACAACCTTGAGTGAGAACGGGAGCTGACCTGCCTGAATCTGATTTGCCAGTGTTGCCGATGTGTCTTTGTCAAAGTCACCCTCAATATAGCATTCATCGGAGTCTATTGTCTGGCTTACTCTCGGGCTGGAGATAACCTTTTCATCGAGCATAATTGCAATGTAGTTGTTATTGTCGCCGTACTGGCTTACCTTTGCGGTAGCCTCGGAGAACTTCTTTGCGCCTGCGCTTGTGAGCTTGAGTTTAACGATGTATGCCTTGTTTCCGGAGCTTACCGTGTCGTATGCCGCTTTGGCTGTTTTAACATCGTCGCCGCCGAGAACCTCGTTGCCCTGGTAATCAACAAAGCTGAGCTTTGCCGTTGCGCCGAGAAGTTCTACAGCTTCCTCCGGGTTGTCCACCGAGGGAATCTCCACACGAATCTTGTCCGATCCCTGTTTCGAAACGATAGCTTCGGTATACTGGAGCGATGTGAGACGTGTTCTGAGTACTTCCTGTGCCGACTTCATCTGTTCGTCGGTAACATTGTCCTTTGTGTCGGGTTCAAAAACTATTTCCGAACCTCCTGCGAGGTCTATGCCTCTCTTTACACCGTGTTCCTTATCAAGAGCCTTGTAAATTTGGAAGTTGCCCAATGTGATTCCGCAAGAAGCGACATATGCAACAAAGCCTATGATAAGCAGTACTATTGCAAATTTTGCAATGCATTTTGATTTCATCAATATCTTCCTTTCGTGGTCTTTTTTGTAATATTATTTGAAGAATCCCGGTATCAAATACGCATGGGATAAATCTTTACAACATTTGCCCGCCGGTTGTCTCCGGTGTGCAGGCTGTCCCACAGCAATGTCTCCGGGGAGTGCACGGTTTCGGAATCTATGCACAAATTCTGCCGATACCGTCCGCTGTCCGCCGCGGATGTGCGGTCATCTATCCACAATTCGGCTTTCGGAACGCTTGTCCCGGAAAGTGAATATCCCGACGCGCAGAAAACCGGGTTGCTGCGCAACGCAAAAAAATGCATGTCCGATTTGTGCTGCGTGCGCAGGCAGACTGCGCCGCCTGCGGCAGAGAGGACAAGCATGACTGTAAGCATTATACAAATGTTGCGTTCAAAATGCCCGATTGTCATCATATGTGTATCTCCGTTGCGGAAGCAATACTGCCCCGCCGTTTTTCTATTTTCTTAGGTTGATTCCGACTATACCGCCGAGTGCGCCCAGTGCAATACCTATTGCAAGGAGTGGCAAAAGAGCGGGGTTTATTCCGAATCCTTTTGACATAACTGCCGCACCCAAAAATCGCATTGCAGAATACATCACTCCGGCTGTAAGCCCGTGGAGCCAGCCGAATCCGGCAGCGCCCCTGACCGAAAGCACACCGCACAAAAATGCGCTGATTGCACCGACTGCCGAAACAACCGGTTTGAGCATCCCTGCCGGGAAAGAAGTGAATGTATACACCGCGGCAACAACCGCAAAGCACACTGCAAGAAATGCATATCCGACAGCGGTAGCCTTTACCGCAGACAAGAGTCCGCCGACGCTGAGCGCGCCGCCCGATGTATCTGTGCGTTCGTTTGAATTCATCATTATCCCACCTCCGGATAATACAGCGTATTCGGAGGCAATGCGGATTATTCCGAATTGTTGAAATGCCATACGGTGTGTTTTCAAACAAATGCGGTTGTCAGCAAATTCCTTTCCGGTGAATGCATTGAGGTTATGCGGCGGACGCGTTCGCGAGCAAAATTAATCATAGTGCAAAATCAGCAGCGCATGTAATTTTTTTCCTATTGTGATGTCAATTTTAGGAAAACGAGACGCGATGATTTCGCGGCCTTTTTCCGGCACGTAATGAATAATTTTGTGAGCGATTACAAGTCCCTGCATGTCCTCACTGTCATGAAACGGATTGGGGATTTGCTAAACCACATCAGATTTCAACGGAACGACACACAGGTCGTTCCCTACTTTTTCTTTTTATCGTCTTTCACTTCTGCAGCATCCGTTTTTACTTCGGAAGCCGGTTTAAGCACTTCCTTAACGGATGAACGCTGGAATTTTACATAGCTTTTTTCTGCAGCGCTGCCTGTTTCAATAACGATTTCATCATCTTTTAATGCAGTTATCTTGCCGATTATACCGCCGATTGTAACTATCTTATCGCCCACAACGAGCTCAGAGAGCATCTGTCTGGTGAGTTTGTCGCGCTTTTTCTGCGGTCTGATGAGCATAAAGTACATCAGTGCAAACAGCACTACCATCATAATTATCGGCTGAACAAGTGACGCCTGTTGGTTCATAATAAACTTACCTCCAAAAATTTCAATTTTATATAAATAACATTATACAACAACCCATGCCAAAAAGCAAGAAGTTTTTGCTGAAAAAAAAGCACACCGAAGTGTGCTTTCCTTGGAGCTGGTGGTCAGAATCGAACTGACAACCTGCTCATTACGAATGAGCTGCTCTGCCATTGAGCCACACCAGCGTTTTGTGCAACGTATATATTATACTAAAAATATTAAATAAAGTCAAGAATTTTTTTTATTTTTCTTGCAATATTTTGGACGCGGTGGTAAAATGTATATAATAACACGAAAAATAATGAAGAGGATATAATATGAACAGAAAAGATACAATACTTTTGCTTTTGGACGATGACAGGTATCCGCCGATGAACACGGAGGAAATAATGCTTACGCTGGATATTCCGTTTGACGACAGAGAGGAGCTGTGCGACATACTCCACACACTCTCGGACTCCGGCGATATTATCCGCACAAGCAAGCGAAAATATGCCTCACCGCGAAAGTTAGGCTATGTTACCGGTGAGTTCCGTGCAAATGAACGCGGATTCGGGTTTGTTATTCAAAACGACTCGGACGACATATTCATTCCGGCGGGACAAACCGCAAACGCAATGGACTCGGACACGGTGCTTGTGCGTCCGGCGGCAAAGCCGTCACCCGGGCGCAACGCTGAGGGCAGTGTGGTAAAGATTATCCGCCGCGCGAATGACCATGTTGTGGGAACATACAAAAAGAGCCGCAATATCGGATTTGTAATTCCGGACAACAAACGAATCACATTTGATATTGCAATACCGAAATCAAAAGTGGTGAAAGCTGTGGACGGGCAAAAGGTTGTGGCAAAAATAGTCAAATGGCCGGACAACCGCAAAAACCCGGAGGGCAGAATAACGGAAATACTCGGTTTCAGCGGTCAAAAGGGCGTTGATATGTTATCGGTTATGCGCCGACACAACCTGCACAGCGAGTTTGACGAAAAAGTTATCAAACAATGCGCAAACATATGCGACACAATATCCGATGCCGACATAGCCTGCCGCGAAGATTTTCGCGATATGGACGTGATAACCATAGACGGAGCGGACAGCCGCGATTTTGACGACGCCGTATGCGTTACCGAAAAAGACGGGATATACACTCTCGGTGTTCACATAGCCGATGTCACACACTATGTAACGGAAAACAGCCCTTTGGACAAAGAAGCATTCCGCCGCGGAACGAGCGTGTATTTCCCGGACAGAGTTGTTCCGATGCTGCCGGAAAGGCTGTCGAACGGAATATGCAGCCTCAATCCCGGCGAGGACAGGCTGACTCTGTCGGTTATAATGAATATCAACCAATCGGGCGATGTGGTATCGCACAGAATAACCGAAGGAATAATTCACTCCAAAGAGCGCATGGTATATGATGACGTAACCGCGCTTCTGGAAGGTGACGAAAATCTGCAAAGCAAATATTCGCATATATCGGACATGCTGCACCGCATGAAAGACCTTGCCGAAATACTGCGCAAAAAACGCTTTGCCGCCGGCGGAATAGATTTTGATTTTCCGGAAACAAAAATCCGCCTGGATGAAAACGGAAAAGCTATTGACGTGTACAAATACAAACCCGGAATTGCCAATATAATAATAGAAGAATTTATGTTGCTGGCAAACAAAACAGTCGGTGAAGAATTCTACTGGGCAGATATACCCTTTATATACAGGATTCACGAAAAACCGACCGATGACAAAATTGCCGCATTCAACAGTTTTGCCGCAAATATGGGTTACAAGCTGTCGGTTCACCGCGAACCCCACCCCGGCGAATTTGCAAAACTGCTCAAAAAAGCTGCCGGGACAAAGGAAGAACTGCTAATAAGCCGCGTTATGCTGCGCTCTCTGATGAAAGCAAGGTATTCGCCGAATTGCGAGGGGCATTTCGGACTCGCATTCAAATACTACTGCCACTTTACATCACCGATTCGCAGATATGCAGACCTCGCCATACACAGGATAATAAAGGAATATTTGTCCTGCGGAATAACGGACAAGAGGTATTCATACCTCAAAAAATTTGCGGATTACGCCGCAAAGCAGGCCAGTGAAACTGAAATCGTGGCTATGGAGGCAGAGCGCGAAGCAGATGATATAAAAAAAGCCGAATACATGCGTTCGCATATCGGCGAAGACTATACAGCTATCATATCATCGGTAACGAATTTCGGAATTTTTGCCGAGTTGGAAAACGGAATCGAAGGTCTGATACGTCTTGCCGACCTGAAAGACGACTATTACATTTACGATGAAACGAATCTGACTCTTATCGGCGAACGCAGCGGCATGCGGTACTCCATAGGCGACAGCGTTCAAATAACCGTTGCCGCCGCAAATACACAGACGGGACAGATTGATTTCTGCATGGCATAGGAGGCACATATGGCATTGGAAAATATTAAAATAATTGCTCAGAACAAAAAAGCATATCACGACTATTTTGTTGAAGAAAAATTTGAATGTGGAATCGCATTGGTAGGTACCGAGGTTAAATCCATACGCATGGGACATGTTAATCTGAAAGATTCTTTCGTAACCCTGCGCGGCGGCGAAGCGGTGCTGGTGGGTATGCATATCAGTCCGTACGAAAAGGGAAATATCTTTAACAAAGATCCATTGCGCGACAGAAAATTGCTTTTGCACAAAGCTGAGATACGCCGTCTGATAGGCAAGATAAAAGAGGACGGATACTCACTCGTTCCGCTGAAAGTTTACCTCAAGGGTTCAAAGGTAAAGGTGGAGGCTGCGCTTGTTAAGGGCAAAAAGAACTACGACAAGCGAAATGCCATTGCCGAAAAAGAGGCAAAGCGCCGCATAGACAGAAAAATAAAGGAATATAACCACTAATTCCCTTTTTTGAGGATAAGAGAGTATTTTTGAGAATCTTTGAACGATTTCGGAATGCTCTTTTTTTATTGCGCCGCAACGCGTGAAAACACGGCAGAGGGTTTGAAATCCGATTTGAACTATTGACGATATTTGTGTATAATAGGCGAAGTACTGCTGAAAAATGCACTGAACGCACTGATTTTTTAAAATTCCAAAGTCAGTGTTCAAACGAAAGGATGAATTTGATTATGAAAAATAAGATTATATGTTTATTTGCTTCAACAGCCCTGGTAATGAGTTTCCCGTTTTCCGCCGCGGCACAGGAGGCGGCAGAATATGCCGAAACAAGAGTTTTCCCCGCGCCCAAAATCTATTACCGCGAATCACGCGACGGATTGGAAAGCACGGATACAGAGCTGCCGGAAATAACGGATACCGAAAATGAGTCCGTATCCTACAGCGAGAATGATTTATACTGGCTGTCGCGCCTGATAGAAGCCGAAGCGTCCGGCGAAAGTTACACGGGTAAGGTTGCCGCCGGTGCGTGTGTTGTAAACAGAGTGGCATCTGCGGATTTCCCGAATGATATTTATTCCGTAATATTTGACACAAAATACGGTGTGCAATATCAGCCGACGGCAAACAATACAATATATAACACCCCCTCCGACGATTCGGTGGCAGCCGCAAAAGACGCACTGTCGGGAATATCGCCAGTAGGCAATGCATTGTACTTTTGCAGTGTACGTGTTGCCGCCACATCATGGATGGCAGCGAACAGACCGTACTGCACTACTATAGGAAATCATGTTTTCTACATGTAAATTTTTGGTGTTTTTTGTATTTGATGTTATAAATTTCGCCATTTGTGAATACTATTAATATATATATAACATGGAAGGGCGTGTCTTACAAATGGCATTGGACAATATAAGTTTAAATAACGAGGCTGAACTCATCGGCACGGTGGACAGCGAACTGAAATTCAGTCATGAGGTATATGGAGAGGGATTCTATTCGTTTATGCTGCGTGTAATGCGGCTGTCTGATATTTCGGATGTGATAAACGTTACGGTGTCCGAACGGCTCCTGCAAAATACACCGATATCTGTCGGCGACACTGTTTGCGTTAAGGGGCAGTTCCGTTCGTACAACAACTACACCGACAGCGGAAACAGGCTGATTCTGACGGTTTTCGCACGCGATATCATGTCTAACCCCGAGGATGCCGACAAGCAAAACCCGAATCATATATTCCTGAACGGATTTTTGTGCAAAAAACCCGTTTACCGCACAACACCGTTCGGCAGAGAGATAACCGATATTCTTATTGCCGTGAACCGCGCCTACAACAAATCCGACTATATCCCATGCATTGCGTGGGGCAGAAACGCGCGTTTTGCCGGCTCGCTGGATGTTGGCGAAAACATTAAGCTGTGGGGAAGAATCCAAAGCCGCGAATACCAAAAGAAAATCAGCGAAACGGAAAGCATAACAAAAACGGCATACGAAATTTCAATATCCAAAATGGAATCGGTAACGAAACCCAATATACAATTTGAAATAGTGTGATATACAAATTGAAAAACGCATCGGCTGCAATTGTGATGCCGGTGCGTTTTTGTTGGTTATATATTCGTTTTTATTACCTGATTAAGTTTGTCGGATTCAAATGCCGCTTCCATTACCTTCATAACTCTGAGAGCCTGCTCGGGTTTAATGGTAAGCTCGCTTTTACCCTCGATTGCATCGCAGAACTGATTGTATACCGGACGCAGATTATCCACAACATCGAGAGGTTCGGAAAGAGTAATTGTCTCAATAGAGTCGGAGTTGCGCGGTGCCATGGTCTTTGTGGGACCTGCCTTTGTATAGAAAATTTCTTCGTCCCATTCATCCTGCTTATCTATGCAGCGAACAACTTTTCCGCCGCAATTCCAGTCGTCTATCTGAAGTGTGCCGTCCGTTCCGAGAACATACCAGCGCGGATGGGTTATGTAGTTGTTTGTGGACACCTCAATATGTGCCACAAGTCCGCTCTCAAACACCATATCCATGCGGAAGTTATCGTCTACCTCGGGGTAATCTATGCTGAACATTTTGCAGACAACGCTCGTGACCTTTTCATCCACCATATACATTAACTGGTCTATAAGGTGAACACCCCAGTCAAGCATCATACCGCCGCCGAGGTCTTTTAATGTGCGCCAGCCTTTCGGCATTCCGCGCGATCCCTCCACGCGCGATTCAATAACATATGGTTTGCCGATTATGCCGGACTCAACATTCCTTTTCATAAGCACAAAATCCTTGTTTGTGCGCCTGTTCTGGTCTACCGTGAATACCTTTCCGTATTTTTTTGCCGCATCCATAATTTCTTCAAGTTCGGCGGAACTTATCGTAACCGGTTTTTCGCAAATAACGTTTTTTCCGGCGGCAAGTGCCTCTATGGCGAGTGATTTATGCGCCTCGTTTGTTGTAGCCACAAGCACCATATCGGTTTCGGGATCGGCAAAGAGCTCCTCTTTGGAACTGTATGCCTTGAATCCGTACGTTTTAGCTTCTTCAAGTTTTGCCGGATTTATATCATATATCCCGTGTATCTGTACTCTGTCAAACTTTTTGTCGTGCAGCTCCGTCTTGTGATGATGTGCCATTCCGCCGAAGCCTATTATTGCTAATTTGTGTATTGTTTTATTTTCCATTATGCCCACCACATTTCTCCGGGTTTTTCATATATAATAACATCTTTAAGAAAACTGATTGCCTTTTCAAGTCCTTCTTTTGCACTCATAAGCGAATCCTCATGTTCAATGCTTATCACACCGTCGTAACCCACAGCTTTGAGTGCGCTTATGACGGAATTCCACATTTCCTTGCCGTGACCGTAGCCGACAGTACGGAATACCCACGAACGGTCGAGCACATTGCCGTAATGGCCGACATCAAGCACACCGTTTACAGCGGTATTTGCCGCGTCTATACGGGTGTCCTTTGCGTGGAAGTGATATATCGCGTTGTGTGCACCGAGTTCCTTTATTACGGCAACAGGATCCATTCCCTGCCATACAAGGTGGCTGGGATCGACATTAGCGCCGAGTATATCGCCCACAGCGTCGCGTATTTTGAGCATTGACGATGTGTTGTACACGCAGAAACCGGGGTGCATTTCGAACGCAATTTTCTTTATTCCGTGTGCTTCACAGAATTTAACTTCTTCTTTCCAATACGGCACAAGTACCTTTTCCCACTGCCATTTGAGGGTGTCAAGATAATCCTCCGGCCACGAGCATGTAACCCAGTTTGGGCGGATGCTGTTTTCACAGTCACCGGGGCAACCTGAAAATCCCACCATTGTGTCAACTCCGAGCTTCTCGGCAAGAAGAACGGCGTTGTTAAATTCGTCATGAAATTTCTTTGCAATTTTCTTATTGGGGTGAACAGGGTTTCCGTGAGCACTTATTGCTGCTACGGAAAGGTTGTTATCCGACAAAATCTGTTTGATTTCATTTATCTTTGATTCGTCGGCAAGAAGAATCTCCGGATCAAAATGTGCCTTTCCCGGATTTCCGCCGGCGCCCATTTCAAGCTGATCCACTCCGAGCGAAGAAAGATACTCCGCCATTTCCTTAAAACTCATTTGTGCCAGCACAGGGCTGAAAACTCCAAGTTTCATTGATATTGCCTCCTCATTATGTTAAATATTGTATTTGGTTTTTTACTACCTCAGTCTGCTTCGCAGCCAGGTCTCATCTTCGATTCGGTCGGCGATAAACGCATGCCACCGGCATGCATCGCCCCTCGGAGAGGGAGCCAAATGCGGACTTGCCTGTTGCAGTTGTGTCATTTTAGCCTCCCTCACCGAGGGGGTGGGGTTGCGCCAGCAACCTCGGAGGGAGTATGACTCACAAAGTAGACTCCCTCTCAACAAGCTTATGAGTAAGAATAATATTCTTCGTCTTTTTATTTTGTATCTGATTTTCAAGCTGTTCAAAAGCATTTATTCCCAGCTGCGAATGTGGCTGTGAAATTGTTGTAAGCCGCGGATTGGTTGTATATGAAATATCGGTGTTATCAAATCCAATTACCTCTGCATCAGCCGGAATACGATACTTGTTTTCCAAAAGAACACACATTGCGCCTGCCGCCATTCTGTCCGATATGGCAAACACGGCGTCGAATCTGACCTTTGATTTCATAAATTCCGCAAACACATCCACAGCGTTGCGATAACCGTAGTTTCCGAAAATCACCAGCCTGTCATCATAATCTATCCCGTTTTTTTCCAGAGCCCTTCTGTAGCCTTTGGTACGCTCCACCGTGGACAGCAGTGTGTTGTCAACGGTAAAAAGTGCGACTCTCCTGCGCCCGTGGGATACAAGATAATTTACAGCGTCGTATGCGGCAAGTTCATTGTCTATAGTAACGTACGGTGTGCTTACACTGTCTGCAACCTCATTACACTGTACGGTAGGAATCTGTTTGGACAGCTGTGCCATTCTTTTTTCGGAAAGTGAGCTGTTGAGCACGATAATTCCGTCGAACAAGCCATTCAGGGCAAAGTTTATGTAGTATTCCTCTTTTTCTTTAATACCATCGGTAGTACATATCATGGTGTAGTAACCCTTGGCGCCGGCGCATTTGTCTATGGAGCGGATAACGCTGCTGCAAAACGTATTTGCAAGAGATGACAGCATAACCATTATTATCTTTGTTTCTCCGCGCCGAAGTCCTTTTCCAAAAAGATTCGTGCGGTAATTCAGCTTTTCTATTGCGTCGGTTACGATTTTTCGTGTTTCTTCCGTTACAATGCCGCTTTTATTTATAACACGCGACACCGTTGCCACGGATACACCCGCCTCGCGGGCAACATCCTTGATACTTGCCATAGATACCTCCTGCTGTGTAATCGTTTACAATAAGCATTATACCACACCATTTTGCAAATTGCAATACTTTTTTTAATATTTTAAAAAGATTTTTCGTTCAAAAATTACACAATATTTATATGCATAACCGTTCCGTTTTCATAGGCATTTGACGTAATTATATACTGCGGAATAACCGTCTTTTTCTCCGAGCCGTCATCGGTGCGTTCCGATGCAAGCACCTCGGTGTATATATCGTTGTGCCAATGTCCGCAAAATATCCCCTTTACAACATCGGCAGCGGTTGTAATGCATCTATACATTCGCTCCGTGCCTTCCCCACAGTCGGCGTTGCCGGCTAAATCATTGAAAAAGTCGTGCGGAACATTCGGATCGCCGACGCGCAGAAAATCCACATCAACATCATCGGGATTTCCGGTACTTATCGGTTCATGCTGAAAAATCAGAACAGTGTAACCGTTATCGCGCGCACGCTGTATATCATTCTCCATTTTTTGGCATTGTTCCGCCGTGTACACTCCGCAGTCATTATTCATAACGACAACAAGCACCCTGTCGGCAATCAGTCTTGAGCAATATTCAATATCGTTGTTCCATATTTCTGCCAGAGCTTTTTTCTTACATTCAACAGGAAGCGCGTCCTCAATTTCACCCTGCATACGGCATGTGAGCTCGTGTCCGCCGATACATGCAAGTGCCTCCGGGTATGCATTGAAAAGATACTTCTGTGCACACTCCATTGCGCCGTGTGTAAAGTAGTCCAGAATATCGCCGCAGACAACCGTCTGATCCGTGTGTGAGCAAAATTCAAGCGCACGAATTGCATTTCCTATCGACTCGCCGCCGCGGAGCCACACTCTGTTTTTCGACGAGCTCATTACGGCAGGGTTTTTCTCCTCAAAATCCTGCGTATTGAGATAATTAAAATGCAAGTCCGATGTCATTCCAATATCAACCGTTCTGCCCGGCTTGATTCCCTTGATTGTAATATTTATTACGGCAAGAAAGTTATCGAGCCGTTTATACATATATCCCCATTTGTCCTCGGGGGTTCCCATCACAGATTCTGTGGGAACGGAAAAATATTTTTTCTTTTCTTCAATACCGTACATTGCAGTCGCCTCCGATTGTTATTATTTTAAAACATCATTCATACTCTGCACAAAATCGGAAAATGTAGTTGTGAACACATAGTTTACAATCATGCAGTCTGTGATATCATACCGGGTTTTGAGCTCCGATACAGAAACATATGTGCTGCGCGGATCAATTACCAAAATTCGCTCGTAATCTCTGGTTAAAAGCGGTATCAGCGCATTTGCATACGAATCCTTTATTACAAGCAGTGTTTTTCCGTTTTTATTATCCGTATTAATTTCGGCAAACATATGGTCTCCGCCCATGAATATCTTGTAGGCGGTCTGTTCGCCGCTCACGGGGAACTGATACATATGCGGTGTGTAGTCCTCAATCTTGCCGTTTTCATTCTTTGCGTGTGCATAAACAGGATAGTTTTTGCCGTATTCATACACCTCTATTGTGTCGGAGTGTGACGCAAGCGACGGATCATTTGCCTGATTGTACAAGTATCCGAGGAATTTTTCTTCCTTGTGCACGCTGTAATCCTTTATATTCCGTTTTTCGCCGAGAATATCGCTGCAAAAAGCGCTGTAAGCATAAAATGCACCGCGCTGCGTCCAGTGATGATCCGTTCGGAAGTAAATATATTCATCCTTATGCTCTTTCAGGCGGCTGTATACATCAACAGTTTTCACACGTTCTCCGACATTACCGTATATATAGTCAATGGTAGCCTTTTCGCTGTCCGACGTGTTTGCGCTCTTTGAAAACTCTATCTGAGTCGGTGCGAGCATAAGGTACACATTTGTGTCTCCAAGTTCTTCGGAATAACGTTTGATTGTCTCGGCATATGCTTTTTTTGCGTTTTCGTCCTCGCGGTATACTTCCATTACCCTGTCGGACAGCACAAGAAGGTGGTTTTCGCCGCTTGTACCGGTTCCGAGATTTTTTGCCGCGGTAACGACTTTTCCGCTTTTCGGCTTTATTCCCTTTGCTGTCTCAATGCGTGACGACGCGTCCATAAACTTTGAGCGATAACCCACATTATCGGCAAGGTAGTCCTCAAATCCTTTTGAAAATTCTCCCGAAAGTACGGTTTGGCTATTGAGCTCCGGCATTTTTTTGAGTTCACGGTTTTCTTTTTTAACGGCGCTCATATCCTTTGGAGCAAAAACGGTTATATACACAAAAACCGCAAGCATGGCAACAAACACATAAACAGCCGATTTTGAATAATTATTGTTATTTTTATTATTCGTCATAGTCTGCAGTCACCTCCGTTAAAATCTGAAATACAGGAACGGGTTGTATGTCTGCCCCACAAGCAGTGTAAAGCAAATTGCCATAACGGCAAAAACCCATATCGGTGCCGCCGCTCTGTACAAAGCAGGTGCTTTTTTTCGGGTGCAGAGAGCAGTGTTTTTGAATATCGGTGCCGAGCAGAGAACAAGCAATACAAGCAGGAATATATTACTCATAAACTCACCCTTTGACACAGTATCAATAAGTCCGCCGCCCATGCCGAATGCCGCATGGAAAAACTGTTTCAGCCGTGAAAAATCGGTAAAATAGAACAATGCCCAACCAATGACAACCAGAATATAATTGTACAATATACGAACGAACACCGGCAAACGTGCCAAAAGCTTTCCGATGCACTTTTTTTCTATAATCAGAATAATTCCATAGTACAGTCCCCACAGCACAAAGTTCCAGCTTGCGCCGTGCCAAAAACCTGTGAGAAGCCACACAACAAAGATATTTCTGAGCTGATTATGCCTATTTCCGCCAAGCGGAATATACACATAATCCCTGAAAAATGTTCCGAGGGAAATATGCCACCTGCGCCAAAACTCCGTGACACTGCGCGACATATACGGATAGTTGAAATTCTCAAGAAATTTAAACCCGAACATACGTCCGAGACCTATAGCCATATCGGAATATCCCGAAAAATCATAGAGTATCTGAAAAGAATACATTATAATTCCGAACCACGAGCCGAAAACCGTCGCCTTTGTAAGGTCTCCGTCAAGCATGGCGGCAACAATTTTTCCGGCTCCATTTGCAAGAACAACCTTTTTGAACAACCCCTGTGTAAAACGCATTACGCCATATTCAAAATCGCGCATTGTAACGCGGCGGTTATCCATTTGACTTTCGATATCAATGTAGCGCACGATAGGTCCTGCCACAAGCTGCGGAAACATTGACACATACACCATAAATTTGAGCAATGACCGCTGAAGCTTGACATTGCCGTTGTACATATCTATTGAATACGACATTGTCTGAAAAGTGTAGAAAGAAATACCCAGCGGCAATGCAAAACCTTTGAACGGAATATTTGTTTTGAAAATAAAATTGATATTATCCGCAAAAAAGCCGCCGTATTTAAACACACCGAGCAAACCGAGATTTATTGTAAGCGACGCAAGCAAAGCCGCCTTGGCCTTCCACGTGCCGCGGTTATTGTGTATAACAAACCCCACAGTGTAGTCTACAAGCGAGCTGAACACCAGCGCCAGTACATATACCGGTTCGCCCCATGCGTAAAAAATCAGCGATGACACAACAAGCACAATATTCTTGTATGTCATATTTTTCGACAGGTTGTACAACACAAGCACTGCCGGTAAAAAAATGCCCAAAAACAACAAACTTGAAAAAATCATATTTCCCCCAATAAAATTAAATTAGATTTTGTATTGCCCCGCAAAGCCTCGGCGACATTGCCGCAGGATAATTTACTATAAGCAAATCATCAAAGGGAAACATGGAATAAAATTTATCTATCTTAAATATTTCCGTATTTCCGTTGAACCCGTTAAATCCGCGCGGATCAAGAATATACACTGTTTCATAATCATTCATTGCCCAGGTTGCAAGTGCATTTCCATAGGATTCTTTAACGATGAGTATGCTCTTTTTGTTTTTGTTGGTTGTTGTAAACCGCGATATCGGGCAGTCTCCGCCCACAAACGCCATGTAGCTTACAACATTTGTGTTCACCGCTTCAACATTCATAAGCGGTTTTGTAAGTGCCATATCACTGTATGCCATGCCGACAGGCGATGTTTTCGGAATAAACCTCTCCAGTACATCGGGATTTTCGCGGCAAATCTTTTCGCCGTCCGTTCCGCGCATAAAACTTGCAAAAGAACCGACAAATCCTTCGGCAGGAACATTTTCAAATTCCGACAAAGCCGGTGTGCTTCGTCCGCGGAAATCATTGAACGCACGGTAAGCGTAGTATGCGCCGCGCTGAGTCCAGTGGTGGTCTGTTTTAAAATACAAATTTTCATCCAGGTGCTTTTGAATCGGATCTACCGCGTTTATAGGCATAACATCTTTTGAAAGATTTTTATACACCGTTTTTATTCCGTTAATCTGATTTGTACACATATCCTTGGTGGAATAAAACTCAGAGGATGTGGGAACAACCATGGAAAACGTGTTGACCTTGGGCAGCTTTTCCGCAATGGCATTAACCGCCTGTGCATACTTTTTTGCACCGTCGCTGCTTATTGAAAGGAGTTCAATAGTCCTGTCACCCGCAATATAGCATCCGGCATATTTCTGCATTGGTGTTTTGCTGCGATATTTGTCAGTTATCACCGTGTCCGCCAGCGTATCACGCCGATAAAGGCTGCACGCTGCGACATCGCCCTTTACAACCGTACTGACATCGGCAAGCCTATCCAATGCGTCTACCGACAGATACAGTTTGGAATGCCACAAAACAGCCTCCGGAGCGTCTGATCTCTCGCGGCTTTTCGAAAGCTTAGCCGTTTCATCGGTTATTGATATTTCCTTGCTTTTGCGCACATAGGTGTATTTGCCGCTGTTTTCGGAGCTGAATTTAAAGCCGTACACTTCAAGTACGTCATCTGCAGGGCAGTAAACCGTGCCGCGACATTCTATTATTTTTGCGGAAAGACTGTGTTTGTTCTTTCCGGCAAGAAAATATGTTTTATCCGCGTAAAATACGGGACTCTTGTCGAGGATTCTCTGTGCTGAGTTTACAAACAAAAACACCGCAGCAAAAAACATAAGCATTAATATCAAAGCCTTATAAACCGATGAATTTTTCCTGTTGGTTGACACTTTCCAGACTACCTTTCGTAATTAATTCAGGCAGCGGAGACATCCTCACACTGCCTGAATTAATTATATCCTTTTGTCTATGTTTTGTCAATCGAAAAAAGGGGATTTTTTAAAATATTTGCCGAATATTTGCCGCAGCATTCCGCTCAGCTATCGATTAAAGGGATTATATGTCAGCCTCTGGCAAAAATCCATAATGTATCTTTAATCTCACCGCCGTCTTTACTGAGATTGTACACGCTGAGGGTTATAGCTTCACCGTTTAGTTTTTTATAACTTATCCTCGGTATATTTCCGCCCGATAATTGCTTTTTCAATACGCTGTAATTAGAAAAACTCGCAACCTCTCTGTGATAGTCGGGATGAACAGCCTCATCAACATATTTCATAAATCTTTTTGAAAGGTTATCAGTCTTTTGATACCGCCCCGGATATGCCTTTGCCATAATTATATGTGATGTGTCCTCTCCGAGAGATATTCTTAATACTCCGCTGAAGTATGCCCTCGACTCCAATAAAATATATTCAATCTCATTCGGTTCAAAATCACCTTGTATATAACCTATACCATTATCACTGTAAACGCTTGATTGCTTCTTGTTCTGGTAGTAGTGCGCCTTCGAATCATACATTCTGTTCTCGGCATCCTTTATCATTTCTTTAACATTGGCACAGCTGTTTCTGTAAGAAACCCCTATTGCGACATGATAGTCTTTCTCTTCGAGTTGTGCGAACAAATCTTCTATATTCTTTTTTATTGTTTCACGCTGTGCGTCCTGTATAAAAACCAAAAATTCATCTCCGGCTGCGTGTCCATAGTTGTTATTTCTGATATGCAGCTCGTTGACATCAAAAAAAATGCATGCAGCATTTTCAGGATTTTGTATATTCAATTCGGTATAATCCTTTTTATATGCGACGCGGTTTAAAACACCTGTGAGAACATCTGTGGTCGCTTCAATCTGTGTACGGTTCAACCACTTTTTATTATAAATTGCGACCGGAAAGCAAACAGCTGTTTCATCAACAATAAATTTGGCAGAATATTGATTTTTGGGATTAACAACGCTGAGGATTCCTCTTTTATCATTATATGTAATTGCCGAAAACACCACCTCTTCAACTCCGTGTTTCTTAAAGAAGTCATACAGTCTTTTGTCTGTTTTCAAAAGTTTTTCATCTGTATTATCGGTTCAATGGAGTTTAGCATTATGTCATACTTTCTTCCGTCGGCATAAAGTGTTGCAGCAAAATTTGCCAAATTAATAAGGTTCCTCCTGTCTGCCTTAATTCTGATTGATGAATCTTTTTTGATATATGTGTCTTCCGCGCAAAGCTCGTTGTACGCTTTATTCTCGGCATCACGGTAAAAGAAATTCATCAGTAAGGCGAATATAAAACATATCAAAAGCATTGCAGCGGCAGTATTATACAAGATATTCCATTTTTTCAGCAGCAACCAAACCCTATATCAGGAAACAAGGATAACTGCATAGATTTTTGTTTTTCCTTCAACATATCAGATATACCTTGCTTACATTTTGAAAATACGACAAATAAGCCGTACGCAATGGCATAAAACGCAAACTTATTCACTCCGTATATACGCTTTGACTGCTCAATAAGCTGCATAACAGCAATTCTTTCATCTGCCTTTTCGCTGACAAAACCATTTTCTTTGGCAGAAAAGATTTTAGTATACACGGGTATCGGCATTTTCTTTTCCGGCGTAAGTGCTGTCACACCGACAGTGTGATAGCCGAGTTTCCATTCTCCCGTACTGCCCGTCACGGACAGTTACTATACCTTCTGATTTTGTAGAATATTTCTTTGTAATATCGCTTCCGTCAACTATCAATATTGTGTTTTTTTAATTTGTGATTTTACAGCGTGCAGATATTGTTCAAATAACTTTTCGGATTTGTTGAATGTATTTAAATTGAGTGAAAGACGGTCAATTATTTTTTTGCTTTAATTTCAATTTTCAATTCTTATTTTTCCGCACTGTTGTGCGCTTCGCAAGACTTTTCTCTCGGATTTTTGGGGAAACTCAAACGAATAACAGGGGGATTTTCATCATTTTCATCACAGAAATTGTTGCATAGAAAAACGGAGCAGTGTAAATTTTGCTCCGACATTACTTATAATTATCATTTAGTTTTTCTGTATAATCGTATACCTAATCTGACAAAATGCTGTTAATCGGTTCGGATATTCGCTTTACAAAGAAATTCACCATAACCCCTGTCAAAAGTGCCGTCAGAATCGTTCCCTCACGCGTGCCGATGATTTCGCCGTTAAAAAGAAACCATAATATAACAAGTGCCAGCACCACACAGCCGACGTCAAACCCGATTTTAACATTACCGAATACCATACCGCATATATCCGAAATTGCTTTTACAAAAGCCGCTCCGGAATTCATGATGACATTTGCAATTACGGAGAGTGCCACACCGAAAGCAAGTGTTACTATGCCGACAAGCACAAGCAATAGCCGAATCGGATAATAATTATTCGAAATATATGACATACACCATACTCCAAAATCGGTGAAAATTCCAAAGAGAAAAGATAACGGAAGCTGCAGAAGCTGTATCAATTGAAATTCCTTTTTCAGTATTAATATCTGACCGACAATCAAAATACAATTCCAAATAATAAGCCATGCTCCAAGAGAAAGCGAATCCATGTAGCTGCTCATAACATTTGTACGGATGAAATCGGTGAAACGCCGAGCTCACCGTGCTTTGTTATTGCAACTCCGAATGCTGCAAAGAATAAACTTATTATAAATAAAACGTATCTTTTGATTATTTCTTTTTTTGACATAATATGTAGTATCCCCTTCAAATGCTTCTGTAAATAATTTAATTTTCATTAATTTAGGCATGCCTAAACTCGCCAAAGCGAGTTTGTACCTCACTTCTTCACTTTTCACTATTACTTTTTACTCTCCAAAAATCCGTACATCATATTAAGGAATAATGATAAGTGAATAGTAAAAAAGTAAAACCCGTACGCGAAAGCGTACGGGTTTTGGCTCCCCCTGTTGGACTTGAACCAACGACATCATGATTAACAGTCATGCGCTCTACCGACTGAGCTAAGGAGG
>CAKSIN010000023.1 GCA_934463115.1 uncultured Clostridia bacterium | reverse complement strand
GGCTTATGAGATAACAAGTTTTTTATGTGATTTTCTTGAAAAATAATCACAATGTATATTATACGAGGGAACGACCTTTGTGTCGTTCCGCCGGCAACCGCAGCCTCGGATGAAGTTTATCAGATTTTCGAAAACAAAAGCAAGTTATTTTGTTTACAACTGTTTTGCTGCGGCTATTTAATATACATGCAGACTGTATTGCAATTAATAACATAAAAAGTGCATAAATTTTTGCAAATTATCTTGTATAAATCAGATTTATATGATATAATTTTTATCAACAGACGGAGTAATGCAATAAAACAAGTTTATAGCTTATATTTTGGGAAATAATACAATGGGGAATTCATATACTGAAGAATACAAGGATTTATATCACGGAACTACCGATGAGTATGCAACAGCAATAATCAATGCTAACGAATTTACGCCAAGCAAAACAGGTTGGTGCGGATACGGTGTTTATTTTTATGACATTAAGGCCAAAGCATGGTGGTCTGCAAACAGAACCTGCTCGATAAATAAGCAATCAAATCCTGCAGTTATTATTGCTGACATACAGCCTTTGAGCAGAGTACAAATTTTGGATTTGAGATCTATAAACGGAATAAAAGATTTTGCTGATTTTGTTAATGACACTTTGGCGGAACTCGATTTTGATATTGATAACTGTTTGGATAGTTTTGAATGTACAAGATTAAAGAGAGCTATACTGTTGGATTTGTACTGTGAGAAAAATGATATTAAAATAGTCGTTGGATATTTCCAGCAGGATCGAATAAGTGACTGTAAAAATTTTGCTGACGCATGGCAATTAGCGATAGGCATTGAGGCAATATATTGTGTTAAGGATCCGACAACCATTTGCAATATAAGGAGGGTATAATTCATATGAGCACTACATTCGAAAGACTCGCTAAAATAGCAAAAGAAAAATATGGAGTAGATATAACAAGAAAAGATTCAAGTGCGGATGTAACATTTGAAACACTGTTTGGAATATCTGTAGGCGAAATGACGGAATCGGAACTGCTGTATGAAATTCCGGATATGCCGCTTGTTATTGATTTTTGCGAGCCGGCTAAATTAGATATTGCGAATATAAATTTGGAAAATATCTTTGATGTTAATTCTAATTTGATTTTTGCGGCGTGAGGTGGATTATGAACATAAATGAAATAAAGTCAGACATACAAATGAAGAATTTTTACTTTTTGGAATGTTCTGTAATGAGAAATGAGGTTATAGAACCCGGCTCATTGTCCGTGGACTTACAAAAAAAAGTTAGTAAAATTTCGGACGGAGGTTATTCGGTTGTTTTGACGCTTAATGTTAATAAGGAAAAAGGCGATTTGAATGTGAAGGTTGTTGCCGCTGCAACATTTTACTGTCAGAATACCGATGAAAGTTTTGTAGATTCAATAATGGAAACAAATACTGTTGCAATTATGTTTCCGTACATTAGGAGTCAAGTCTCGCTGCTTACAACACAACCCGGTATGACTCCCATTGTTTTACCGCCGATTAATACCGCTAAGTTGAATTAGAAGTTAAAACAGCTAAAAAGCTATGTTAGGATATTAAATTTTCGACATAGCTTTTTTTATGCAAAAAATCAGGCGGTCACATGTGACCGCCCGATAAATTCAGAATTATTTAACTTTCGTGATGCTCATGGTGTTCGTGGTCGTGTTCGTCAGAACCGCAGCATGCGCAGCAGCCGTCACATTTCTGAACCTTTTTGTCAATTCCGTTTCTGTCGTAATAATCCTGTATTGCAGCGCTGATAGCCTCTTCCGCAAGCACGGAGCAGTGAACCTTTACCGGCGGCAGACCGTCGAGAGCTTCCATAACAGCTTTGTTTGTAAGCGACAGCGCCTCGTCGATTGTCTTGCCTTTAACCAGTTCGGTAGCCATGCTGCTTGTTGCCACAGCCGCGCCGCAGCCGAATGTCTTAAACTTAACATCTTCGATTACGCCGTTTTCAATCTTCATATACATCTTCATTATATCGCCGCATTTTGCGTTGCCGACTTCGCCGACAGCATTTGCGTCGGGTATTTCACCCATGTTTCTCGGATTTTTAAAATGGTCCATGACTTTTTCTGAATACATAACTTATTCTCCTTCCACACCTTCAAAAAGAGGTGACATTTTTCTTAACTTTTCCACTGTTTCCGTGAGTGTTTTAATAAGGAAATCAGCTTCTTCGTATGTGTTTTCTTCGCCAAGCGATACTCTCAGCGAGCCGTGAGCCGTTGCGTGGTCAAGGCCGATAGCCAGCAGCACGTGTGACGGATCGAGCGAACCCGATGTGCATGCCGAACCGGACGATGCGGCTATTCCGTTTATATCGAGCCACAAAAGCATTGATTCGCCCTCAATGTACTTGAACGAAAAGTTTACATTTGCCGGCAGACGCTTTGTGCGGTGACCGTTCAGTCTGCAATATGGAATCTTTTCTTCGATATTCTCTATTATATAATCTCTCAGTTTCGTGATTTTATCGGTTTTTTCCGAAAGATTTGCCGTTGCAAGCTCCAGAGCTTTTGCAAGACCGATTATTCCGGGCAGATTCTCCGTTCCGGCTCTCTTGCCGCGCTCCTGCGCACCGCCGTCAATAAAGTTCTGTATACGAACACCGTTTCTGATATACAGCGCACCCACACCTTTGGGACCGTTGAACTTGTGCGCCGACAGCGAGAGCATGTCCACACCGAGTTTAGACAAATCTATCGGGACAGCGCCGACAGCCTGCACTGCGTCTGTGTGCATGAGCACACCGTGCTCCTTTGCAATTTTTGCAATTTCTTCTATCGGTTCTATTGTCCCGATTTCGTTGTTGGCAAACATAATCGTTACGAGGATTGTGGAATCCTTTATTGCCGCGCGGACATCGTCGGGAGAAACAAGACCGTATTCGTCAACCGGAAGATACGTAACTTCGAATCCCTCTTTTTCAAGTGCTTTGCATGTGTGAAGCACTGCATGATGTTCTATTGCCGATGTAATAATATGGTTACCCTTTGAGCGCAGGGCATGTGCCGCGCCCTTTATTGCCCAGTTGTCTGCCTCTGAGCCGCAGCCTGTAAAGAATATTTCGTTTGCTTTGCAGCCCAGAATATCCGCAACCTTTGCACGTGCGTTGTCCAGTGCGGCACGGCTTTTCTGACCGAGCTGATAGACCGTTGACGCGTTTCCGAAGTTTTCGGTAAAATAAGGCAGCATCTCCTGCAGCACTTCATCTTTAACAAAGGTGGTTGCCGCATGGTCAAAATAAATTGATTTTTCCATGTATATTCCTTCTTTCCAAAACGTTGATTAACTATAACTAACTATTGTGTAAACCAATATAAATATAAAAAGCAAATTCAATCGGGTGTGTACCCGGAGTCATCACACAGCGAGTCGCCCTTTGCGGCAGTTGTGGCAAGAAAATCGCACCGCTCGTTTTCCGCGTGACCGTCGTGCCCCTTTACCCATTTAAAGTCCACATTGTGTCTTTCTGTTTGGGCGCAGAGCCTTTCAAGCAAATCCACATTTTTTGCCGGATCACTTTTGTTTCGCATCCAGCCGTTGGCTCTCCATTTGTCTATCCATCCGAGTTTAACGGAATCGACAAGGTATTTCGAATCGCTGTAGAGTGTAACCGCGCATGGCTCTTTGAGTGCCTCGAGTGCGCATATCGCCGCAAGAAGCTCCATGCGGTTATTTGTCGTGAGGGCATAGCCCCGTGATATTTCTTTTTGTGTACCGTTGTAGCGCAGAATTGCGCCGAATCCGCCTTTTCCGGGATTTCCGCTGCATGCGCCGTCTGTGAATATTTCCACATTTTTCATTGCTGCACCTCGGCATCGGTGTCCGGTTCGGTTTCGCGGCTTTTTGCAATCATGTTTTTATCAATAGCAGGGTATATGCAGTAGACGGTAAAGAATCCGTACAGCGACAAATATATCAGCGCCAGCAAAATGACGTTCAGATATATCGTAAAGTACGAGCATACAACCAGCGTAAAAGCGCAGCACACAACAGAAATAAACAGGTTGAGCGGAAGCTTTATTATCGAGAATATTGCCGCGTTTTTGTATATCTGCGAAAGCTTCAGGTCAAACGTTACTATCATTGTGTTCATATAGAACTGCATCCATACAAAGAAAAGCGTTATTGCCAGTACCACGAACGAAAGGAAAAATCCAATCTGTCCGCCGACCGTGGTGCGGTATGTGATAAACGCAATGTAGAGTATGATATATGCTAAGATTTGCACCGCCCCGTTTGCCACGGTTTTCCAATAATTTTCTTTGGCATGTTTGAACATATCGCGGATAATCCACGCATGTTCTCTGCGCTGCATGTTGCGTATAACATAAGTAAATCCCGCCGTCATCGGGAACGATGTAAAGACAGAAACAACCATGCAGATAAGACCGACTATATCACCTGTAAATTTGAACGGAAATGTTTTGAAATCGACAGAAAGGTATACTCCGAGAAAAAGCGGCAGCATGGTAAAAAAGTATACAAAGTTTACGCAAATAAGTTTTGAAAAATGCCCGAAGAACAGCTCAAAAAACAGGAAAAATCTGTTTTTTTCCGGTGTGTCCTTATATACGCCTTTTCCTTCTTTGGTAAAATTAGGTGTAAACAATCCCATATCAATATATCCTTTCGTCCTTCATTTGCAGCCGCGCCGTGCGATTTGCGGGTGCTGTGCAGTCGGTATTGTTCCCGTTTGCCGTGCATGAATGATTATCAACAAAATCATTCACCTTATATTGTAACATAAAATTTAAAAAAATCAATCCAATTTGTCAAAAAATTTCAAAAAAAAACATATTGACAAAATTATGCGCAATAATAGGGTGTGTTATGGTACAATAAATATAAAGGAAAATAGAAAATGACAACGGTTTGGTTTTTGTATGTTTAATTTTTCTTGCTCAAAGAAAAAAATATGTAGACGAATCGGCAATATTATGGTACAATGATTCAGAGGTGCATAAACATGAAAAAAACAGCCATTATAACGGGAGCAACCGGCGGAATCGGCGAGGCGCTTTGCGGTGTATTTGCAGAGGGCGGCTACGCTGTCGCGGCGGTGTATGCAAAAAACGACTCAAAGGCAGAGGAACTTAGGCAGAAATTTGGAGACGAAGATTTTTTGTGCATTAAAGCGGATATCTCCGTGCCGGCGGGGGCAAAAACTGTTTTTGACGCCGCAGTGTCGAAATTCGGTGAACCGGATACCGTGATAAACAATGCCGGTATTTCGGGAGTCGGACTTTTGCAGTGCATGAGCGACGATGAGATAAAAAAAATTATAGATACCGACCTTATGTCGGTGATATACATGTGCAGGCAGGCGGCGGAGCATATGGTGAAAATTCACCGCGGAAATATTATAAACGTGTCATCCATGTGGGGTGAAGTCGGTGCGTCCACAGAGGCGGTGTACAGCGCGGCAAAAGCCGGTGTTATCGGACTCACAAAGGCGCTCGCAAAGGAACTCGGACCGTCCGGAATAAGGGTTAACTGCCTGTCGCCCGGGTTTATAGACACACCGATGAATTCGTGCTTCGGCGAGGATGTCAGAGCGGAGATTGCGGACGAAACACCGCTGTGCCGCATAGGAACACCGCGCGAGGCGGCGGAATGCGCTTACTTTTTGGCGAGCGATTCGGCGGCATTCGTAACCGGGCAGATTTTGGGTGTAAACGGCGGACTTGTGATATGATTTTTATCTGTCTATCATAAAACCCTCACAATTGAGAGTTAGAATAGAGCAAAAGAAGGTGATTGTTTTGAGCTGTATACTAATTGTTGATGATGAAGAAAAGATACGCGAGGTTATCCGCGAATATGCCGAATTTGACGGCTACGAAACAGACGAGGCAACCGACGGAATGCAGGCGGTGGAAAAATGCCGCAAAAAGACATACGACGCTATCGTGCTCGATATAATGATGCCGCGGCTCGACGGATTCTCCACATGCAAGGAGATAAAGAAAATATGCGATACTCCCGTGCTGATGCTCTCGGCGCGCGGCGAGGAATACGACAAACTGTTCGGATTTGAAATAGGTATAGACGATTATGTTACAAAGCCTTTTTCGCCAAAGGAACTTATGGCGCGGCTGAATGTTCTGATATCAAGGAACAAAAAGAGCTCTGCACAGGAAAAATCCGGTACATACACATTTGGCGGACTGGTAATAGATTTATTGGCGCGTAATGTCTTTGTGGACGGCGAAAAATGCATTATGACTCCAAAGGAGTATGACCTGCTTTTTTACCTTGTCCAAAATCAGAATATTGCCCTCTCGCGCGATAAGATTCTGTCGAACGTGTGGGGTTATGACTTTTACGGCGATGACAGAACGGTGGATACACACATCAAAATGCTCCGTACAAGTCTCGGGCCGTACAGAGAGTACGTTGTTACCGTGCGCGGACTGGGGTATAAATTTGAGGTGAACAAGTGATGAAACCGTTTAAAACAAAGAGCCTGAGGGAACACCTGTGGTTGTATTTCTGCGGATTTACCGTCGGAATTATGGCAATACTGTGGGTTTTGCAGGTGTTGTTTCTGAACACATTTTTTAAACAAATGAAGCTTAGCGAGCTTAGCCGCGTGGGAAAGGAAATACTGTCGCAGTACGATATATCCGGCGATGACGATTTCTACAAATACTGGTCGGGGCATGCGTTCAACTCCGGAATTTTCGCCCATGTTGTGAGCGAGGATGGCACGGACGAAAATTCCGAAAGAGATTCCGAAAAAAATTTACCGCCCGATAATTCCGATTTTCAGGGAAGAAAGCCGCATTTTGACAGCAGGGTGTTCTTTGACCGCGAAAATTTCGATACCTTTATCGAAAAATTTTCCGACGGCAATACCGGCCAGATAACATACATAGCCACAAACGGTGTTAATCACGGGCAGTTTGCGGTGTACGGTGCGTACCTCGGAAAAAAGGACGGCAAGAAAATGTATCTTTATCTGAGCAGTCCGCTGGAGAGAACAGACACAACGCGAAAGGTTCTGCAAACGCAGCTTATCATTGTAATAGCACTGTCGGTTATTATTGCTCTTGTGCTGTCGTACTTTATATCGCGGCGGCTGTCGGAACCTATAGAAAATATAACGAAAAAGGCGCATAAACTTGCAAAAGGCGACTACGACGACGTTCACTTTGAGGGCGGCGCCTACCGGGAGGTAGACGAGCTTGCCGAGACGCTGAATTATGCCACACTGGAACTGTCGAAAACCGAAAAACTTCGCCGCGACCTTATATCAAACGTAAGCCACGATTTGCGCACACCGCTCACTATAATACAGTCTTATGCCGAAATGATACGCGATGTATCGGGTGAAAACAAGGCAAAAAGAGACAAACATACAAATGTAATTATAGATGAAACAAAACGCTTGTCGGAGCTTGTAAGCGATATGCTGGATTTGTCGCGCATACAGTCCGGAACGGTTAAAATGCAGATGCAGCCGTTCGACATTGCGGCACTTGTGCGCGCAACACTGGAAAGATTCGAGTATTACCGCGAACACCTTGGGTATGTGTTTAAAACAGATATCCCCGATTCGTGCACGGCAGTGGGGGACAGCAGCCGTATCGGACAAGCGGTGTATAATCTTATCGGCAACGCGGTGAATTACACCGGTGACGATAAAACGGTGTTTATATCGCTTAAAGAAAAGGACGGCAGTGTGCGCTTTAGCGTGAGAGACACCGGAAAGGGAATCCCTGCCGACGAACTGGAACTTGTGTGGGAAAAATACTACAAGGCGTCCGGAACATATCACCGCCAGACGGTGGGGACGGGCATAGGATTGTCGATTGTTAAAAACATCCTTGTGTCGCACAACGCACGCTACGGTGTAAACAGCGCCGACGGCGGAGGAACGGAATTTTGGTTTGAGATATAAAATAAATGAGCCGAAACAAAAAACAATTTGCTTCGGCTCCTTTTCTTTATTCCGCTCTGTCCAATATTTGATGTGCTATCTGCTCCATACCCTTTATTGTGGGGTGCCCTCCGCGCTTGTTGATTTTGTTTAGAACGATATATTCGCATCCGTAGTAATCGCACGCGTCTATATACCCATCGGCAATTTCGGACGACAGAGATGTGTTCAGAATACATATCACATTTGTATTCGGCGATACCTGTCTTATTCGGCTCAAAAGATAACAAAACGACGGAATTGATTTGTTCATATCATCGCTGTTCCAGTCGGAATATTTTGCTTCGCCCACGGGAGACGACGCCCACGTGTCATTTGTTCCGCCAAAAACAAAAAGAGTATCCACGGTATTTTTATCAAAAAATCCGCTGTCTGCAAGCTTGTCAAACCTTGCCGTAAACGATATGTCGGAATAGTCTGCACCGCCGTATCCCACATTGCATACCGTTGTTCCCGAGTAGCTTTCATTAAGCAGGATTTTGTTTGCAGGTGATGAATTTTCGAGGATTTTCCACCATGTTTGCGCCGCGTCGGTCACATCGGTATTTTCATTGCCGGACGGTGTGTACCACGAGGAGTTGTCGGACGGAATATATCCGGTAAATGTGGAATAGCTGTCTCCGAGAATCACGATATTTCCGTAAGAAAGCGTTTTCGTTACACTTTGCGCCGCAGGACGTGCAGCAGGACTCCACGCAAATGTCCGCAGTTTGTATATTCCGCTGCCGTCCGGAATATTAAAGGCTATTTTATTATCTTTTGCAAAGCGGATATCAACTATTTTATTGTTTTTATACAACGCGGCAAATTTTTGAGCTGCGTCGGGAATTTCACCGAATGTAACCGTCCCGTCTGTGGAGACAGACGTTTGCTCTCCGCATTCTCCGTCCCCGAGCTGTATCGTCCAGATTGTTTTGCCGCCGTTTTCGCCCGTTGCAATGTATTTCTGTGCTGTCGCTCCGCTCGGGTATGTGTATATACCGCCGTATTTTTTGAGCGATGCGTGATATGTGCTTATTTTAACATCGCTCAGACTGCCGGCAGATTTTGTGAATGTGGCTGTGTGCGCAAAATGGTCTATTTCGGCAAATTCGCCGCCGAGAACCACACTTTGAATTGACGGATCGTATGATGTCATTTCTTCTTCACTGTCAAAGCAGGCAACATAGCTTATGTCAAAGCTGTAGTTGGTGGTTGTTGAAAGCATCATTGCCTTGTTTTTCAAATCGCTGTTTTTAAATGTGTAACACGAACCGATGTTCCCGGTATATTCCTTCAGGCCTCCGGGACATATTTCAATATTATCGTAATTCTGAACCTTTGCGCCGTAACCTGCACCCGATGTCCAGGCAGGTGTAATGTTGCTTGCTTCACTCTTGTACACATATTTTATGTATTTGTTGTGGCTGAGTTTGTCAAGGCGGATAACAACGCTGTTTGTTGTGCTGCTGTTTATTGGTTTTACGCGCAGTGCGGACGAGTTTCCGTTTGAAACGTTAAACAGTTTTGTGCCGCATTCATCGCTGTCGGATGTCCGCATAATAAGCGGCGAACCGTCCGGCAGGACAGTTGTTGTTTTCGGCTTGTAGATATCGTTTGACATATGCGCGTTAACCCAGTGTGTGTCGGTCATGTCAAACACATTTCCGTTCCGCGAAATTTTCTTTATCGTCCACCTTTCGGATGTGCCGTCGGGCTTGGTGATATCATAACAGATATTTGAACTTACATATGCGATTGTCTGCTGAATATGTGCCGACTCGGGCACGGGTGTGATTGTTTCATTTCCGGTTGCACCGGTTATTTCTATATCGCTTTCGACGAGCAGTCCTATTGTGCCCGGCAAAAATCCGAGCGCGGTATCAATGCTTGCGGTTTTTGTATCGTTGTCAATAAATGCGTCGGCACCGTTTATTGTTATTGACTTTACGGGTGATTCGTTTTCGGTTTCCGATTCGAATTTTTCGGCACACTGTGCGTATTTTATGTCAAAATATCCGGACGGCACAAGAATGCCCCAGCTGTTTTTTTCGATATCCGATGTCTGACCGGTGTTCGCAACCCTGCGGATAATGGTGTACCAGCCGTCGGTATCCGGCTTGATTTCGTCAAAATATACATTCTCGCTGTTTGTCGGATCAAAAAACCACCTGAACTGCATTCTGTCTGTTTGTGCGGACGGCCGAACAATTACTTTTACATATTTTTCGGGTGCAAGATTGGCAAATCTGAGCAAAATCCATGCATACCTGTTTGCGGAAACGCGCAAAAATGAATTGCTGCCGTCGTTTGTGAATGAAAGAGATGTGCTGTCGTTTGTCGGCATAATATACGGTTTTTCTCCGTATGAAGATGTTTCGTCAAACGGTTCGCTGCCGACATTGCGCGATACCCATTCCGAATCGGAAAAATCAAAATATGACGCGTCATCTGCGCGGATACCGCCAAAATATGCAGTGTTGATAAGTATAACCGCCGCTGTCAGAAGAAAAGATATTTTTTTCAGCATTGTCCATCACTCCACGATTATCATTCGATTGGTATATCCGGGTGTGTTTGTCAAAATTTATTTGTTTTTGTAATCGTCTATACCGACATATTTATTATATACTGCAATTAATTTCAACGCAAGTAAATTTTTTGTAAACCAAATATTTTTAAACACGGCATCGGTAATCCGATGACAAACTTCCGACATTTTCGATGCAGATTTACGACAATTAAAGTGCACATTTGCAGCACACCGACGACAAAGTTACGACAAAGTTTGAACACAGTTAGTGCACAGTTAGTGCACAGTTTGAGCACAGTTAGTGCACAGTTAGTGCACGGTAACGACACGGTAACGACAGATTCGTGCAAAATATTTTTTTAAATCACACATACCTCAAACTCACACACCATGCGGCTTTGAGACATATTTTTATACTTGAAAAATCCGAAAAAAACGTGTCATTTTTGCATTACAGTATAGTACAGTTTAGTATAGTTTAGTTTAGTATAATTTAGTTTAATCAGTTTAGTGTAGTTTAGTATAAAAACCGTTACCGCCTTCGGCGCAAAAAATGATTCGTTCGGAAATCACCCAAAAAATATTTTTTAAATTTTTTCAAAAAGTAGGCGAAATGTGCGGTTAAAACGAGATATAATATAAATATAAAACAAGAAAGCAGGCGAAAAAATGGGATATAGCTCAAAATGGAAAACTTGGAAAGCGGAAATTGATTTAAAAACATGCTTGAATTGTCGGAGGTAAAATGGTAAAATACAGAATATGGGAAAGGGGATAATTTTCGGCAGTGCCGCAACATAGATTTACTTCACGAAAATACGCCCGAATTACACTATCGGAGATTGATTATGATGAACCGCGATGAATTGTTCAAAGAAAATCCAATTATATTAGATTTCAGCGGGTGCAGATATTTGGGTGAAGTACACCGGATTCTAAAGACCGGGTTCGGTTTACCGGAATATTACGGAGAAAACTGGGATGCTTTATGGGATTGTTTGAGATATTTGTGGGCAGACGGCGAGAAAATCAGCGTAAAAATATACGGTTTCCTATCGCTGCCCGATGATGTAAGAGATTATTGCACATCAATGCTTGATATTTTTGATGATGTGCATAAGTCAACACCAAATGTCACATTTGAGCTGATTTCGTAATCATCGTTGGCAAGCGATGGGTATTTAATTCCCCGTATGCCTAACCGACAAACGGGGGATTTTCGTCATGTACGCCTATAAATTTTTCCATCCATATCATATCGTACCATCTGCCGAATTTAAATGCGCATTTATGGAACCTGCCGACATACGAATACCCCAGCTTTTGGTGAAACTTTTCGCTGTCGTTTGTAAGGTATTCATCCTCTGTCGGAGCATATGCAATGCAGGCATTTGCGTTGAGGATACCCATTTGTTTAAGTCTCGATTCCAACTCGGCATACAGAGCTTTTCCGACTCCTTTGCCGTGGAATCCCTGTTTTACATATATAGATGTTTCCACGCACCAATCGTATGCCGCGCGTGATTTAAATTCGGATGCATACGCATACCCGACGATTTCGCCGCGCTGCAGTGCGACAATATACGGATATTTCTCCAGTGTATGCGCAATCCTTTGCTCAAATTCATCGGCGCCCGGCGCGGTATATTCAAATGTTATTGCGGTGTCGGTCACATACGGCTTGTAAATTTTTGAGAGTTCCTGCGCGTCGGATGTTGCGGCGCTGCGTATGACAATATCGTTTTCCATTTGTTATTCCGCCTTTTTTGCAAATCTGTTTACAATATATTCGTGAGCCTTTGTTTCGAGAGTATCGTCGATATCTGTAAAATCCGCGCTGCCGTATTTTCTCTCCACGGCATTTTTCAGTATTTTGTCTGCAAGAATCGGGTTTTTCGGCAGCAGCGGTCCGTGAAGATAAGTTGCAACAACATTTTTGTACACAACACCCTCATATCCGCTTTTGTCATCGTTTCCGTTTCCGTACAAAACTTTTCCGAGTGGGGTATGGCTGCCGATATATGTTCTGCCGCCGTGATTTTCGAATCCGACGATTGTTGAGCCGACATATTCGCTTTCAAGCACAACATTTCCTATAAGCCGTCCTTTTCCCTGTTCGGTATAAATATCAAGCAGACCGGTTCCGGGTATCTTTTCGTTTTCGAGCTGATAGTAATCGCCCAGCAGCTGATATCCGCCGCACACAGCAACTATTGTGCCGCCGTCCTCGGCATATGATTTCAGTTCGTTTTTCATCTCGCACATTCTGCCGCACACAAGCTGCTGTTCTCTGTCCGAGCCTCCCCCCACAAACGCAATATCTGTGCCGGAAAAATCTATTTTGTCGCTCAGTTCGTATGAGACGGTATTTGCGGTTATTCCTCTTGCCTCAAGCCGTCTTTCGAGGGTGATTATATTTCCGCGGTCTCCGTAGAGGTTGAGCAAATCCGGGTATAAATGAGCAATTGTAATTTCCATTTATTTATCCTCCAGAGCTTTCAGATTGTTTTGAGTGTCGAACAGCGCCGTGTAGTTTATGAGCACATAGCACACTTCGCCGTCACCGTGGGCGGCTTTCTGCAATGTTTCGCGGTTGTTGTCGGCAATATTCACTCCGTTTTCAAATCCGGCATATTTCAGCCGCAGAGCCATGTCGTATTTTCGTATTCCGGAAGCCGTGAGCGATGCCACATTTGCATTTGCAAGTTTTTCAAAATCCACATCCCATATCCACGACACATCTTTGCCGTCCTGGGCATTGTCGTTGAGAACAATAACTACATCCTTTTTCTTTTTGTCGGTGCAGAGGGTGGCTATTGCCTGATTCAGCCCGGCAGGGTTCTTCGAGAGGTTCAGAACAACGGTTTTGCCGTCTATTGTAAACGGCTCCATTCTGCCAATCTGCGGTTTGTAGTCGGAAAAGACTTTGTTTGCATTCGCAGTGTCGAGCCCGAGTGAATCGTATACCGCAAAAGAGGCAAGAATGTTATATATATTGTAAAATCCGCGGTACTTAACTTTGAAATCCATTGATTTTTCACCGAATGTGAGTGTGAAAGATATCCCGTCGGACAAATCAACATTTGTGGCGTCATAGTCGGGAATTGGGCGCGCAAATCCGCAGTTTTCGCACTTGTAATTTCCGAGCTGGCTGTAGTGGTAGTAGCTGTATTTGAGCTCGGAACCGCACTTAAGGCAAAAACGGCCTTCTTTTGTTTCGGCGGAGTTTATTCCGACATCCTCGCTCACACCGTAGTAAATGCATTTTCTATCGCTGCCGAACTGTACGCACAGCGGATCGTCGGCATTTAAAACAAGCGTTGTGTTTTCAAGTTTGGACAGCGCTTCATTCAGCAGATTTATGGTAATGTCTATCTCGCCGTATCTGTCGAGCTGGTCGCGGAAAAGGTTTGTAATGACAATTTTGTCGGGTTTCATATATTTCACGATATGGCGCAGACTCGCCTCGTCGCACTCTATTGCGGCGTAGTCGGCATTCAGCTTTCCGCCGATGCTGCAGTGGTCTATGAATGCGCATGCAACACCCGGCAGCATGTTTGCGCCGACATTGTTGCACACAACGCTGTATCCGGCAGATGTGAGCAGTGAATATATGAGGTTATTTGTGGTGGTTTTGCCGTTTGTTCCGCACACGGCTATTATCTCGCGTTTTACCTGCACCGACAGTGTGCGCAGTATGCCCGGCGATATTTTCAGAGCGATGCTCCCCGGAGTGGATGAGCCTTTTTTGCCCATAAGCTTGCCTATGCGAATCAATAATTTACATACAATAATTGCTGCAATATCTCTGATTTTGTTCATTTTTTCCTCCGGAACGTATATTATGCAATAATTTGGATATCATGAGAATGTAAGCCGCCGAGAGCGACTTACTCCCCCTTTTTTAATGCCGCGGTAAAATATTTACTGCGGCTTTTGTTTTAGTTTAGCCGGTATGTCTACAGGTTAAGTTTCAAATCCGAATCCTTTATCCATCCGAGTTTTTTGAACGGATATGCAATACCCCATGTGAGCACCGCCGGGAGAACAAAGCATATCACAACCATAACGAGTATGTCGTACGAATCGATTCCCTTTGCGCTCATCACACCGATAGGGCCTACAAGTCCGCATGTGCCCATTCCCGAGGCAATTGCAACCGGGTTTTCCATTTTAAACACAAATGCCGACAGTACCCCGGTTATTGCCGATGTGATAATCGGCGGAACCCATATAATCGGTTTTCTTACAATATTTCCCATTTGGAGCATACTTGTTCCGAGTCCCTGTGCAAGCAGTCCGCCCCAGCCGTTTGCCGCAAAACTCATAACGGCAAATCCAATCATCTGTGCGCAGCAGCCTGCCGTTGCCGCGCCGCCTGCGATACCCGTGAGCGACAGCATGGCGCATATTGCCGCCGAGCTGATGGGCAGTGTGAGGCATATACCCACGACCATAGACACGAGTGCGCCCATGAATATAGGTTTCATTTCGGTGAACATCATAATAAGGTTTCCGAACTGCGTCATAATCTTTGAAATTCCGGGACCTACAAGTATTGCGAGAGCCACACCCACGGAAATGGTTACCGTCGGTGTTACGATTATATCTACCTTTGTGGATTTATACACCAGTTTGCCGAGTTCCGATGCAATCACGACGGCGACATATGTTCCGAGCGGACCGCCGAGCGTGTTTGCCGCGCAGCCGACCGCGCACAGCGAAAACAGCACCAAACCTTGTGCTCCGAGTGCCGAACCTATGGCTATTGCCATTGCCGAGCCTTGAGCCGCAACCGAAAATTCCTGCATTTTTTTAAACAGTTCCTGCACCGGTTTGTATGACACATAGTCTGCCACTGTTCCGAATATCGTTCCTATAAGGAGCGATGCAAAAAGTCCCAGCGCCATGGCGCTGAGTGCGTCAATAAAGTATCGTTTCGGTGAGAGCACGATACCCTTTTTCTTTAGTAAATTCATCTTGGCACCCCATTACATTATGTATTATTGCTACAAGTATATACCAATCTGCGGCAGTTTTCAATATAAATCGGTTCTTTTTGTAAAAAATACAACATAAGATGTTTTGTATAAACGATATTTTATATTTTGTATGGTGGTGTAAAGTGGGCAATGATTATTGTTTGCAATAAGGGAAACAGCGGCAGGACAATTACGCGCGATTCGTCGGGCAGCCTTGTGCTGGAGTCAAAAGAAGGGGAGAACGCAATTCTTCTGCGTGAATGCAGTCATGATTATGATGCCGCGGTAATGCCGGGCGGCGAAATAAATGTCTTTGCCGTGAGCGAGTCCGGCACGCTGTATCGGATACGCTGCAGCAAAGATGAAACCGAAGCAACGGCGATTCTCGACAGCCGCGAAGCCGGGAAAAAGATTGGAGCGTTGCGCTGCCTTGCACTCGGCGGCACCGTGCACTTGTTTTACTGCGTAGAATCCAAGGCACGCTATATGCTTGTTCATCACATGCTGTCGGGTGATTCGGTTGCCGGACAGCCGCGGGTTTTGGACTATATAGGGGCAAAGTGCTGCTACGGAATATGCTCCGATGACAGTTATAATATTAATATTTTGTATGTTGACGAATCAGAGAAATTAAAATGCGTGACATACAAAAATTCACAAAAGACCTATGCGGCATCTGTTACACAGTGCGGTGACACAATACGCGCCCTGTGCCCGGTTGTGCACGGCGATTCTCTGTACGCGGCATATCTTTCGCGAACAAGGGAATACAATGTGATAAATGTTTTGCGCCTGTCCGACGGCGTTTCAAAAACAGTGGGGTTTGGTGTGGATTTGCTCAGCGAGCCGTGTATGTTTGAATACGGTGACGGTTTGTGCGTTCAATGGTGCGAAAAAGGATATGCCTTTGAATGCCGTGCCGAAAACGATATGGAGTTTTGCAAGCCTGTGTCGCTCGGCAAATCACTTCAGACAGCATATTTGCGTTCGGAGGAAAACGGACGTCTCGGCAAGATAGATAAGTGCGCCGTGTCGGCATCTGGGAGTATTTACAAGAGCGCTCTTTCGGCATTTGAATCGGCATGCGGCGAAAACTGCTGCAAAACAGCCGGCGAGGAGGTGGCGGAGTACGCCGAGCGTAATTTAAAGAGCATGGCAGGTGCAAATGATAGTGATGATGAGTACAGTATTTCAAAGAGACTGTCTGAAATTGAATCGCGGCTTGATGAAATATCGGAATATTTAATGAAAAATGTAATGAGTAAAGGAGAGAAAACCGAATGAAGGATATCAGAATAGAAAATTTTTTGTATCCGTACGTGCGTTTTTTCAATGCACAGTACAACAACGGAAACGTTGATTTTTATCTCGGCAATGCCGTATTGGCGGCAAATATAGGGTTCGGAAAGTTTTCGCCGTACATAAAAGTTCAAAAGGGCAGGCATGATTTTTATATAACGCCTGCCGGCAACAAGAGCAAAAGACTCGCATCGGCAACAATTGATTTTTCGGACGGCGAGGTGTATACCGTCGCTGCGGTAAACGATTCCGGCGGTGTGCTGGCATACGGGATAAACGAGCCCGTTAAAAGATTCGAGCAGTCGTACGGACACATCCGCATTTGCCAACTGATTCCGGATGCCGGAACGGTGGATATATATGCAAACAAGTATGAAATTCTCGGCGAAATTAATTATCTTGAAATAAGCAAATATATCTGCATTGCTCCCGGACGGTACGATTTCCTTGTGAAACGCAGCGGAAGTGATGAGACAATTCTGAATGTGTCGTCCCAGGTAATGCGCGAGGGTGTGTACAACACTTTGTATCTTATAGGAAACGCGGCGGGTAAACCGAATATAAGCGGAATTTTGTCTGTTGACGCGGCAAGCTACACGGGATACTATTTGTAGACAAAAGAACAAAAATGCAGAGGGCAGTATTTCCTGAAATTCATTCGGGAAATATTGCCCTTTTTGTATGGAAGCTTTGCCGCGGAAATTTTGTCATAACAGGCTTTATTACTTAGGCATACGGGATTCGAACACGATGTGGTTTAAAAATGGAAATTTTTTAATATTTTGCATTGAAATGTATAAGTCGGCAAAAAAAATGACGGGAAAACAGGTTATTAATTTATTTCGTCAATATGGGATTTCGGAATATATAATGGACTGCTTTGAATCATTGCATACAACCGGCACAAACTATATCGTTGAGGACATTGATTTGTACATTGAGGCACACCGTACAGCGTGAAAATTATTATTAAGAATAAAGTGTCAAAGGACAGTATTTCCGATATAAAGCCCATATATCACACGGACTTTATATCGGTTTTTGTTATATGATTTCAAATTCAAACATTTTCCGCGTTAATTACACAAGAAAATCCATTTAATTTACAATTTCAATGTAATAATTTTTAATAAAATGAAAATTTTTCAAAAAAACTATTGTTAAATCGCTCCAAAGTTGTTATAATAAGAAAAGTATGTATAAATGCAGCCGAAAGGAAATGCTCGAACATGCACGAAAAGGCATGATTTCGGTATCTTTCGGATAAGAACGTTTGAAAGGACAGTTCGTATGAAAAAATTACTGGAAAAAATAATGGGTTCCTACAGTGACAGGGCACTCAAAAAAATCAGACCGATTGTAGATGAAATAAACAACTTTGAGAGCAAAATAAAACCGCTCAGCGATGACGAGCTGCGCGCCAAAACGGATGAATTCCGCAGCCGCCTTTCCGCCGGAGAAACGCTCGACGATATTCTGCCGGAGGCATTTGCCGTTGTCCGTGAGGCAGGGCGCCGCGTGCTCGGAATGAGGCATTTCGATGTTCAGCTTATCGGCGGTATCGTTTTGCATCAGGGCAGAATTGCCGAAATGAAAACCGGTGAAGGTAAAACGCTTGTTGCCACACTTCCGTGTTATCTTAACGCGCTTGAGGGCAAGGGTGTTCATGTTGTAACGGTGAACGACTACCTCGCAAAGCGTGACAGCGAGCAGATGGGAAAGATATATAAATTCCTCGGGCTCACCGTGGGACTTATCACACATGAGCTTTCGCCGGAGGAACGCAAGATTGCATATGCGTGCGACATAACCTACGGAACAAATAACGAGTTCGGTTTTGATTACCTGCGCGACAACATGGTTATCTCAAAGGATAATGTTGTTCAGAGCAAAGGGCACAACTTTGCTGTTGTTGACGAAGTCGACTCTATACTTATCGACGAAGCGCGTACACCGCTTATTATATCGGGTATGGGTGCAAAATCCACCGAACTGTACACGCTTGCTGACCGCTTTGCACGCACACTTAAGTGCAAAAAGATAAAGGAATCGGACGACAAAGTTATAGACGACGGCGGCGACGCTGATTATATCGTTGACGAAAAGGCTCGCACAGCAACTCTGACGGCAAACGGAATCAAAAAGGCGGAGCAGGCATTCAATGTAGAAAATCTATCCGATCCCGAAAATATTACGCTCTCGCACCATATTAACCAGGCGATAAAGGCTCACGGTGTAATGCACCGCGACATGCAGTACGTTGTAAAGGACGGCGAGGTTATCATTGTAGATGAATTTACCGGCCGACTTATGCACGGCAGACGCTACAACGACGGACTTCACCAGGCAATAGAGGCAAAAGAGGGCGTTAAAATTGCTCACGAAAGCAAAACACTTGCCACAATCACGTTCCAGAACTTCTTCAGACTGTATCACAAACTCTCGGGTATGACGGGTACTGCCGAAACGGAAGAAACGGAATTTCAGCAGATATACAAGCTCGATGTTGTGGTTATCCCGACAAACGAACCCATGGTTCGTGTAGACCACCCGGACAGCGTGTACAAAACGGAACTCGGTAAATTCCATGCGGTAATCAGACAAATAAAGGAATGCCACGCAAAGGGACAGCCGGTGCTTGTCGGCACGGTTACAATAGAAAAATCCGAGCTTCTCAGCAATATGCTTAAGCGCGAAGGAATCCCGCACGAAGTCCTTAATGCAAAGCACCATGAGAAAGAGGCGGAAATTGTGGCTCAGGCAGGCCGCAAGGGAGCCGTTACCATTGCCACAAACATGGCAGGACGCGGAACGGATATCATGCTCGGCGGCAATGCCGAATTTATGGCAAAAAAAGAAATGAAAAAAATGGGTATTGACGACGCGCTCATATTGGAAAGCACAGGTATGTCCGATACTGTCGATCCCGATATAATTGAGGCGCGCAAGCTGTTCAAGCAGCTGTACGACAAATACAAGGTGCAGGTGGAAGCGGAACGCGAGGAAGTTAAAAAAGCGGGCGGCCTGTTTATTATCGGTACCGAGCGCCACGAGTCGCGCCGTATAGACAACCAGCTCCGCGGACGAAGCGGACGTCAGGGCGATGTGGGCGAATCGAGATTCTATATTTCGCTCGAAGATGACCTTATGCGTCTGTTCGGCTCCGAAAGGATGACGGGCATTGTAAATGCGCTCGGCCTTGGTGATGACGAGGCGATTGAACACAAAATGCTCTCCGGTGCAATAGAAAATGCACAGAAAAAGGTAGAGGGCAACAACTTCCAGATTCGAAGCCACGTTTTGCAGTATGACGACGTTATGAATGTTCAGCGTGAAACAATCTACAAGCAGCGCCAGCAGGTGCTTAACGGCGAGGATGTTACAGACGCCATTAAGAACATGATAAAGGAATTTGTCGATTCTACAGTGGATTCGTACACAGGTTCCGAGGATTATCCGGACAACTGGAATCTTTCCGGACTCATTGAGTATGTGGAGCAGATTTTTGTTCCGCGCGGCGCGCTCAGCTTTACAAAAGATGATTTGCAGAGTCTCACCAAAGACGACCTCAAGGAAATGCTTCTTGATATTGCCGAAAAACGCTATGAAGAAAAACGCGCGGAATTCGGCGACGATATGATGAGAGAAATTCAGCGTATAATCCTTCTCAAAGTTGTCGACAGCAAGTGGATGGATCACATCGACAACATGGAGCAGCTCCGCCAGGGTATCGGATTGCGTGCGTATGCACAGACAGATCCCGTCATTGCATACAAGAACGAGGGCTACGCAATGTATGAGGAAATGCTCGGCGCAATCGGTGAAGATGTTATCAAGATGCTGTTCAATGTTCATCTTGAAACACGCATTGAACCCAAACAGGAAAATGTTCCCACCACCACAAACCGTGATGAGAACGGTGTCGGAAAAACAATCACCCGCAAGGGCGAAAAGGTGGGACGTAATGATCCCTGCCCGTGCGGCAGCGGATTGAAATATAAAAAGTGCTGCGGAAAATAAATATTATAAATTATGATGAATTATACAAGGGGTGATTTTTTTGCTGGCTTATGAAGAATACAAAGCTGAGCTTACCGGTATGGAAGCAGGCATTAAAGAACTGAGGGATTCACTTTGACATCGCCGGTGCAAAGCAAAAGGCGGATGAACTCGAAAAACTGACTGCCGCAGACGGATTTTGGGATGATATGGAAAACAGCCAAAAGATTCTGCGCGAAATGAAAGGATACAAATCCAAAATTGAAAAGTACAATGCGCTTAAGGCGGACTATGACGACACGCTTGTGCTTATTGACATGGCAGATTCGGAAAACGACGATTCGTATGTGGAAGAAATCGGCACGGCGGTAAAGAGAATCCGCAAAACTATAGACGACATGACTCTTGAAACGCTGCTTTCCGGCGAATACGACAAGAACAATGCCATTGTTTCCCTGCATGCAGGTGCAGGCGGAACCGAGGCACAGGACTGGGTGGAGATGCTTATGCGTATGTACACCCGCTGGGCGGAGCGCAGAAACTATTCTGCCGAAGTGCTCGATATCCTTCCGGGAGATGACGCCGGTGTAAAAAGTGCGTCGATACTTGTGTCCGGCGAAAATGCCTACGGTTATTTAAAGAGTGAAAAGGGTGTTCACAGGCTTGTGCGTATTTCACCGTTCGACGCTGCGGGCAGACGGCACACATCGTTTGCCAGTGTTGAGGTTATGCCGGAGTTTAATGATGAAATCACTATTGATATCCGTCCGGAGGACTTGCGTGTTGATACCTACCGTTCCAGCGGTGCCGGCGGTCAGCACATTAACAAGACCGATTCGGCTATAAGAATAACGCATTTGCCGACCGGAATTGTGGTGTCGTGTCAGAACGAGCGTTCACAGCACAAAAACCGCGACACGGCAATGAAAATGCTCAAATCCAAGCTTATGGAGCTAAAGGAACGCGAAAACAAGGAAAAGATAGATGATATCAAGGGTGTGGAAAAGGAAATCGGCTGGAGTTCGCAGATTCGAAGCTACGTTTTTCACCCGTACAACCTCGTTAAAGACCACCGCACAGGGTACGAAATGGGAAATATCGGCGCTGTGATGGACGGTGATATAGACGGGTTTATAAATGAGTACCTCAAGCAGACTAATTTGGGGACTATAAAGATTAAGTAAGGGGAAAATTTCTCCTCCGCCTCGCGGTTGTGAGAACGCGCGGGACACAATAGAAACTTAAAAATCAACCGAAAAGCGCCGCCGAAATGGCGCGAAATTATCGCGCCGCGGTTCGGCTAAAATCGGCATTGCAATATGAAAAAGATTATCTGCAATTCCGATTTTGCGCTGCGGTTGATTTTTTTCGTTAATTGTGTCAGCCGCGCAACCTCAAGACCGCTCGGCGGAGGGGCAATTTTCTGAGGAAAAGGCAGGTTAGTTTACTTATAGCTGATTAGTGGTAGTCAAAGCTTTTGCGCTGCCGGTAACCGCAATTGCTTGAAAATGCGCACTATTTGGCTCTATCACCGAGGGAGTACAACAAATTTCTCCTCCGTCTCGCGGTTGTGAGAACGCGCGGGACACAATAGAAACTTAAAAATCAACCGAAAAGCGCCGCCGAAATGGCGCGAAATTATCGCGCCGCGGTTCGGCTAAAATCGGCATTGCAATATGAAAAAGATTATCTGCAATTCCGATTTTGCGCTGCGGTTGATTTTTTTCGTTAATTGTGTCAGCCGCGCAACCTCAAGACCACTCGTCGGAGGGACAATTTTCTGCAGGAAAGGCAGGTTAGTTTACTTATAGCTGATTTGCTTAAAGACAGACATATTGCTCCGCAGATAACCGCAATCGTTTGGCAATGCGCCGTATGGAACGCACGGTACACATCTTTGTTTATTTGCAGCCCAATCTCAAATTTTATAATCATAATAATTTACAAATTAACCCTTGAAATCGACAGTAAATTGTGTTATCATTTGTTGTAATGATTATTTATGATAAAACACAAATTTATACAGGAGTGATTAACATGGCAAAAGGAAAAATTTCGGTACATACCGACAATCTGCTACCTATAATAAAAAAGTGGCTGTATTCGGACAGTGATATATTTATGCGCGAGCTGATATCAAATGCGCAGGACGCTATTATGAAGCTTAAAAAACTGAATGCTCTCGGGCAGACGGACATAGACGACAAGTATGAAATCAAGGTTACCGTCGACAAGGAAAATTCAATCATCACCGTGGAGGACAACGGCATAGGAATGACGGAGCAGGAGGTTGAAAAGTACATCAACCAGGTTGCGTTTTCCGGTGCGGAGGAATTTATTAAAAAATACGAAGACCAAAAGGACGAGGGCAGCCGCATAATAGGTCATTTCGGTCTGGGATTCTACAGTGCGTTCATGGCAGCGTCCACTGTGGAAATAGACACTCTCTCATACACAGACGGTGCAAAAGCCGTTCACTGGGTGAGTGACGGCGGCGCGGAATACGAGATATCGGACAGCGACAGATCCGAACGCGGAACGCTCATCACACTTCACATTTCCGACGACTCCAAGGAGTTTTTGGAAACATACAAACTGCGTGAAGTGCTCAACAAATACTGCGGATTTTTGCCCGTGGAGATTTATCTTATAGACAAATCGGACAAGGAAGAAAAAGAGCTTACACCGATAAATGATACCAATCCGCTTTGGCTCAAAAATCCCAATGAGTGCAGCGATGAAGACTACAAGAGCTTTTATCACAAGGTATTCTTTGACATGAATGATCCGCTTTTCTGGATTCATCTGAATGTTGATTACCCGTTCAACCTCAAAGGAATTTTGTACTTCCCAAAGCTTAATCACGAATTTCAGACAATAGAAGGGCAGATTAAGCTGTACAACAACCAGGTGTTCATTGCGGACAATATAAAGGAAGTTATCCCGGAATACCTTATGTTGCTTAAGGGTGTTATAGACTGCCCCGATTTGCCGCTCAATGTCTCCAGAAGCTTTTTGCAAAACGACGGCTATGTTTCCAAAGTATCGGCACATATCACCAAAAAGGTTGCGGACAAGCTGTGTTCACTCTTTAAGCAGAACCGCGATGAATTTGCCGGTTACTGGGACGATATCAATCCGTTTATCAAATACGGCTGCATGAGAGACGACAAGTTCTACGACAGGGTAAAGGATATCATTTTGTTCAAAAACCTCGACGGCACGTACGTATCGCTCAAGGAACTTACCGATGCCGGAAAGAAAGAAGTTTTCTATGTAACGGATGCCGACGCACAGGCACAGTATATTGAACTCTTAAAGCATGAGGGCGAGCAGCCGGTTATGCTTGACAATATGATAGACAACCATTTTGCAAGCTTCCTCGAATACAAAATATCGGATATCAAATTCAAACGTGTGGATTCGTTTGTTGCCGACAGTCTGAAAGACAAAGACGGCAGCGATGAGGAAACTGAAAAAACGCTTTCCGAACTGTATACGCCATATGCGGGCAGCGCAAAAATCAGTGTGGAAAAGCTCAAATCGGATTCCATATGTGCAATGTATATTCTTAGCGAAGAAGCGCGCCGTATGGAGGAAATGCAAAAAATGTACGGTGCAATGAATATCCCGAATATGCCGAAACCGGAGGAAACACTTGTTATTAATTCCGGCAATGCGCTTGTAAAGAAATCTGTTGAAATCAAAGATGAGGAACTCAAAAAACTTGTGTGTGAAAATATTGTGGATATGGCAAAACTTTCGCACAACACCCTCAGCGGAGATGAAAAAACTGCGTTCCTCGAAAGAAATGCAAAAATGCTCGATATGCTTATAAAATAATTTACGTATGAATCGGGCATGAAAGGGGAATACAAATGAAACGAAACAACATGTCCGATTCAAATCTTGCAAAATCAATACTAATCTTCAGTCTGCCGCTGATAGCGTCAAACCTTTTGCAGGTGCTCTTTAATATGTCCGACATTGCCGTTGTGGGTAAATTCTCCGGTGCGCATGCGCTCGGAGCGGTCGGCTCCACCGTTATTCTTGTGGGTATATACACCGGGTTTGTGATAGGGATGTCCACCGGAATAAATGTAATGTGTGCAAAATATATGGGAGCTCACAGCGACGGTGATATATCAAAAACGATACATTCATCTTTTGCCGTAAGCGTTATCAGCGGTATTGTGCTTATGTGTGTTGCTCTTTTCTCAGCCCGTCCGCTTTTGGAACTTGTCGGCACAAAGGACGAACTCATTGATGATGCCACGCTGTATCTTCACATATATTTTCTCGGAATACCGGCGCTCTCGGTATACAACTTTGGGAATGCGGTTTTGTCTGCCGCAGGTGACACGCGCCATTCGTTGTATTTTCTCACAGCCTCGGGAATTATAAATGTGCTGCTCAACTTGTTCTTTGTGATTGTATGCGGCATGAGTGTGGACGGTGTTGCGCTGGCAAGCATCATCGCGCAGTATTTGTCTGCAACAGCGGTTGTTATTTTTCTTATGCGCAGCAAGGGAGCGTGTTCGTTTTCATTCGGGCGCGTACGTCTACACAAAGGATATTCATTCGACATTGTGCGCATAGGGCTTTTTGCCGGTGTGCAAAATGCAATATTTTACATAGCGAACATGTTTATTCAGAATGCGGTAAACAGTTTCCCGGTAGTTGTGGTAGAGGGTTATTCCGCGGCGACGAATGCCGACAACCTTGTATATGATGTTATGGCGGCATTCTACATGGCATGCACAAGCTTTATGAGCTATAATTTCGGAGCGAAGAATCCGCGGCGCGCTCTTAATTGTTATTACATATGTCTGGCATATTCTTTCGGAATTGCTGTAGTGTTCGGTATTTTGCTTGAACTGTTCGGCAAGGAGTTTTTATCGCTTTTTGCCAACGAACGCGATGTTATAGATGCGGGATTCGATAAGCTCAGAATCATGGGATTCAGCTATTGTGTGTCGGCATTTATGGACTGCACAATTTCGGCATCGCGCAGTATGGGAAAGACTCTTGCGCCGATGATTATGGTAATATTCGGTTCGTGTATTTTCAGAATAATCTGGATATACACCGTGTTTGCACATTTCAGAACGATTCAGTCGCTGTATCTGCTCTATATTTTTTCGTGGACAATTACCGCTCTTCTCGAAATCGGGTATTTTGTGAGGAGTTATGTTACCAATTTTCCCTCCGTCTCACGGCGGTGAAATCTCGCAGGACACAAAAACATCTCGAAAATTAATTGAAACGCGCCGACAAAAGGCTGCAAAATCATTGCAGCTCATTTGTCTAAAATCGGCATTGCAATAGGGTAAAATAATTATCAGCAATGCCGATTTTGCGCTACAATTAATTTTCTTCGCTGATTGTGTCAACTGCTCGCTTTCAATGCCGCTCGCCGGAGGGAAAATTTTCGGCGGTAAGGAAGTTAGTTTGATTTAAGCTGTTTCGTGGGAAACTAACCTATTACGCCATTGATAATCACAAATGCTTGATATACACCGTAGGGGACGACCTGTAGGCATGCGGGACTCGAACCCGATGTGGTTTAAAAATGGAAATTTTGCATAATACCGCAGAAAATTCTGCAAATATACGACCGTATAATTCTTGAATTTTCTTTGTCTTATTTCAAAATTTCCTATTTTTAAACTCTGCGACCTTACGTTTAGAAAAATTTATTGGATTTTCAATGCGGAGGACGCAGACAGGCTGTCGCCTTTCAAGGACGACAAATTGAAAAGACTTCAATTTTTCAAACGTAAGGCATATTGGGTTCGACTCCCGCATGCCTAACCACAATTATTTGAAAACATTCCGCAAAATATAATTCATAATTACGCATTCCGAATTAAAAATAAATTTTAATTAAAACCCCTTGACAAAATGAAAAAGCGGTGCTATACTATAACTGTATTAATACAGATAATACAGTTACCGGAGGTGATAATATGATCAAGCTTAATTACAGAGACGGCAAACCGCTGCATGAGCAAATAAGCTCCGGAATACGCGAACTCGTTGTGAGCGGAGCACTTGCCCCGAACGAACAGTTGCCGTCTGTCCGCGAACTGTCGGTTGAATTAACCGTAAATCCGAACACGGTTCAGCGGGCATATCGAGGTCTCGAATCGGACGGCATAATATATTCAATTCGCGGAAAAGGCAATTTTGTATCGGAGCGTCACGGCGCAGATCCAAAGGTTGTTTCGGAATTGTATGACAAGATTGTTTGTGCGGTGAGAGAACTTGCGTATCTCGGCGAGCAGAAGTCGGGAATCTTGAATGTGATTGAAAATATATATAATGAGGGGAATGAGGATAAATGATAAAAACGCATGACATCGTAAAGAAATTCGGTACATTTTGTGCGCTGAACGGTTTCAACATGAATGTCGAAAAGGGCAGCATATACGGGCTTGTCGGTCCTAACGGCGCCGGCAAAACGACCATAATGAATCATATTACCGGTGTATACAAGCCGGATTCCGGTTCGGTGGAAATAGACGGCGAAAACGTGTGGGAAAACCCGGCGCTTAAGCAGCGTGTTCTGAGTATCGCCGATGACTGGTATTACTACGGAAGCTACACAATACGCGAAATGGCAAACTTCTACAACAGCATGTATTCCGAATTTGATGCACAAAGGTATCAAAAGCTCGGAAGCCAGTTTAATATTGATGAAAAGAGGCAAATACGCAGGCTGTCTAAGGGAATGAAAAAACAGGTTGCATTCAGGCTGGTGCTTTCCTGCAGACCGGATGTACTTATACTTGATGAGCCGCTTGACGGTCTTGATCCCGTTATGCGCAAGCAAATTATGAACATAATCATAAATGATGTTTCCGAAAGGGAGATGACGGTGCTTGTATCGTCGCACAACCTGCGCGAGCTGGAGGATATATGCGACCACGTAGGGATAATTCACAACGGCAAAATGGTCATCGAAAAGCCCCTGTTTGATTTAAAGGGCAATGTTCACAAATATCAGCTTGCTTTTGACGGTGCATTTCCGGAAGAACTCGGAAAAAATCTTAATATTCTTCATCGTTCAAAGCTCGGCTCGGTGTACACTCTTATCATAAAGGGCAGAACATCGGATATAAATGAAGCCATAGGCAGATTTTCGCCGGTTATTTGTGACAATGTGAGTCTTACGCTCGAAGAAGTATTTATATATGAGTTGGGAGGTTTGGGTTATGACTTCAAAAACATCATTGTTTAATAAAGGAATATACAAAAATACAGTGCGCCGTTTCAGGTGGGGCAGTCTTTTGTATTTTGTAATACTGTTTTTCTCGGTTCCGTTTGTATACCTGATAAATACTCCGCTTAATATGCACAGAGCCGGTGTTGCGGACGGCGGCAAAATAATTCCGGTGCTTGTGAGCGACAGCATGATTACCGTTCCGATGATTCTTGCGTGCGCTGTTCCGACGGTTGTTGCACTGCTGGTTTACAACTATGTTCACACACCGCGACACGGGATTTTTGTTCACAGTCTCCCGGTAAGCAGAAAGGCAAACTATGTATCAACGCTGCTTGCGGCGTTCACGCTTATGTTTGTTCCGGTTCTTGCGGTTGCGTTGATTCTGCTTGCGCTGAACTGTTTCGGATACAGGCTGTCGATAGGGTTTGTGGCTCTTGCAAACTGGACGGCAATAAACATCTTTGTGCTGGCACTTATGTTTTCGATATCGTCATTTGCGGCATTTCTCACCGGAAACGGATTTGCACTTGTGGGAATAAATGTGCTCCTGCAGGCACTGCCTGCCGTTGTGGCGCTGTTTATGAGCACAATAGGCAGCAATCTTCTCTACGGTTACAGTGCCGCTGCCGATTCAACCACGCAATTTATATGCTACCTTGCTCCTGTAATATGGGTAGCCCGTTCGGTAACAAGAATGGGAATACACGGATTGTTTTATTCGGGCAGAACATGGGCATATCTTGCATTTGCAATATTAATGTACGGAGCGTCATATGTATTGTATACAAAGAGAAAAATCGAAAGCTGCTCCGAAGTTGCTGCATTTGACTTTATGCGCCCGATACTAAAGTACAGTGCAACACTTATTGTATCGGTTTGCACATATGCCGTTTGCGCGTCTATGAATATCAACGCTTTGACAATAATAGCAACGGCTGTTATAACAAGTGCAATCGCATATTTTTCGCTGGAAATGCTTCTGCGCAAGACAATGAAAGTTTTCGGTTCATACAAGGGTTACCTTGGATTCGCACTGTTTGCGGCTGCGGCAATGTTTTTCTTTGCATGCACAAGCGTGTTCGGTTTTGAAACGAGGATCCCTGCTGCAGAAAACGTCAGCTCGGTTATGGTTGATTTAAACTACAGCAGCAACAAACCTGTAACAAAAGAAGCCGAAGCAATCAAACAGATTATCGATATTCACTCCGAAATGCTAAAGAGCATTCCGCGAACAAAACGTTTGCCGGACGAACAGTTCAGTGAAATCGACATTGAATACAGGCTCAAAAACGGCAAAAAACTTGCCCGCACATATATCGCAGATGACAAAACAATCGATAATGTTATGTCAAAGCTGTTTGTCTATCCCGATTACAGAGGATGCTATACCGGCATGAAGTACATCAATATTGATAATGTTAAAAACATGATTATGGCCGTAAACGCCGGCTCGTACAGCTATAGTTATTCTCTGAATGACGAGTCTGCCGATTTGCTCCGCGCAGCGGAAAAAGACCTCGGCAATATGACATATGATGAGTTCAGAAGTTCGCCTATTGTATCGCTTACATTCTCGATAGATATGTCTAAGGAAGATAACAATAAACTTAAGGTGTTCAGTGATTCATACGAAAAGCATTATTTCAGCTTTAATCTCGGTATAAACGAAAATTACACCAATACGCTGGCATTGCTCGACAAACTCGGGTATACCGAGCTTGTCAGGACGCGTGTTGCCGACGAGGCGTGCATAACGATGCTCAAGTATCCTGTAAAATCAACCGAAAGCGGATATATTGTGAACGGAAAAACATACACCAAGAATACCGATGCGGATACCAAGCTTGCAAAAGATGAGGTTCAATTGTCAAAACAGGACGCTGCACTCCTTATGCAAAATCCCGGTGTGATAAAGAACACCGACACGGTGGAAGGCGATGTATATCCGGTAAGAATAAACAATCCCCAATACCGCGATTCGTATTACGGCGTTTATGATTTGATTTATTCAATCAGTGCCGACGACATGCCGGAATATCTGCAAAAGTATTTGCAATAATATTTCATATCTTGACAAAATACACTCTGTCCAAACGACAGGGTGTATTTTTGTGCAAAAAATTAATGTAAAGTTAAAATACAATAGTTTTTTATACCTTTTGAATAATAAAATCTATTTATAATATTTGATTTAGGTAATATAATAAAGACAACAAAAACAAAACAAGGAGGCAAAAGGAATGAAAAAGTATTTATCGGTTATTTTGGCAGTAATGTTGGTTGTGGGGCTTACATCCTGCGGTTCGAAAGACGGCGGAAGCGCGTCGGGCGGAAAAGGTGAGGTATCGGTGTTCTACTACACCTACAGCGACACTTACATTTCCAGCGTGCGCTCATCAATGGACAAGCTTCTCAAAAAGGCAGGGCTTAAGTATCAGAACTACGACGCTAACGGAAATCAGACAACACAGACCGAGCAGGTTACAACAGCTATTGCAAAGGGCTCAAAGCTCTTGGTTGTAAACGTTGTTGACACAGGCTCCAACGATGCGGCGCAAAACATCGTAGACCTTGCAAAGCAGAGCAATATCCCGGTTATATTCTTTAACCGCTCTGTTGAGGAATCGGTTGTAAGCAGCTATGACAAATGTGTGTTTGTCGGAACTGATTATGAAATGGCAGGACATATGCAGGGCGAAATGATAGGAAAGTACCTTGTGGAAAACTATGACAAGGTTGACCTTAACGGTGACGGAAAAATCAGCTATGTAATGTTCAAAGGTCAGGAAGGTAACATGGAAGCGATTGCACGTACACAGTACGGTGTTGAAGACGCCAATGCCGAACTCAAAAAGGCCGGCAAACCGGAACTTGTATTCTACGATTCGTCCAACAGCAAAAAGTACCTCGTGGATCAGAACGGACAGTGGTCATCGGCAGCTGCAACGGATTATATGAGCACAATCCTTGCACGCTACAGCGAGGCAAACAACAACATGGTTGAGCTTGTTATTGCAAACAATGATGAAATGGCTCTCGGCGCTGTGTCCGGTCTTCAGGCTGCAGGCTACAACAACGGCAGCGGAAAAGTTATTCCGGTATTCGGAGTAGACGCTACCGACGCAGCGAAAGAGGCTGTATCAAAGGGCAACATGGTTGGTACAATCAAGCAGGACGCCGAAGGAATGGCAAACACAATAACAACAATTGCGCAGAATTTCTTTAATGATAAAGAGGCACTCGAAGGATTGAACAAGGACGACCTTGTTGGAAACTGGAGAGTAAATATACCGTATGCAACATACACAAAAGAATAATCACGGCAAAAAATAATGCCAATTCAAATTAACAAGATATAATTAAATCACGGCTGCCGCCAAGCTCGGCAAAGCGGCAGCCGAATAACAAACGAAACGGAGCACAGGCTTATGATGATAAACACAAACGATAGCGTTAAAAAAGCAAACAGTGCCGATATCGAAAAGCCGGTTCTCCTGAGAATGGAGAATATTGAAAAGGCTTTTCCGGGTGTAAAGGCACTCGACAAGGCTCAGCTCACCGTTAAGGCAGGCACGGTTCATGCACTTATGGGCGAGAACGGAGCCGGTAAATCAACTCTCATGAAATGCCTGTTCGGGGTTTACAACAAGGATTCGGGGCATATATATCTGGACGGCAAAGAAATTGACTTTAAAAATTCAAAAGAAGCTCTTGAAAATGGAGTTGCAATGGTTCACCAGGAGCTTAACCAGGCGCTCAAGCGCAACGTAATGGACAACATGTGGCTCGGAAGATTTCCAACCGTAGGGCACGGTCTGCCGTTTACGAGCGAAAAGAAAATGTATGACGCAACAAAAGAAATTTTCGATACGCTCGGAATAGATGTTAATCCAAAAACGGTTATGAGCAAAATGCCTGTATCGCAGCGCCAGATGGTGGAAATTGCAAAGGCAGTATCGTATAATTCGAAAATTATTGTGTTTGACGAACCTACGTCATCACTCACAGAGGAAGAAGTCGAACATTTGTTTAAAATAATAAATATGCTGCGTGACCGCGGCTGCGGTATAATTTATATATCGCACAAAATGGCGGAAATTCTGCGCATATCGGACGAAGTAACGATTATGCGCGACGGCAAATGGATAGCCACGCGTGAAGCGGACGGACTTACAACCGATGAAATTATCAAACTTATGGTAGGCCGCGAGCTTACAAATATATATCCGCCGAAGCTTAACAAGCCGGGCGATGTTCTGCTTGACGTAAAGAATCTGTCGTCGCTGTACGAGAGACTTGAAGATGTGACTTTTCAGGCAAAAAAAGGTGAAATTCTCGGAATTGCCGGTCTTGACGGCTCGGGACGCACTCAGCTTTTGGAAAACCTTTTCGGAGCGGCAACGCGCCGCAGCGGGACAATCAGCTTAAACGGCAAAGAGATTAAAAACCGTAATCCGCGCGAATCAATCAAAAACGGGTTTGCACTCCTCACCGAGGAAAGAAGGGCAACGGGTATATTCGGCATACTGAGCATACGCGAGAACGCCACAATATCCAGCCTTGACAAATGCAAAAAAGGCCCGTTCTTAAGCAAGGCAAAGCTGGATGAAAACACGGATTGGTGCATAAAGTCCATGCACGTAAAAACCCCCGGAAAGGATACGAAGATTCGAACACTTTCCGGTGGAAATCAGCAAAAGGTTATTTTGGGAAGGTGGCTGCTTACCGAACCGACGGTTCTTCTGCTCGATGAACCGACTCGCGGAATAGACGTCGGCGCAAAATACGAGATTTATCAGCTCATAATAGACCTTGCGCAAAAGGGAAAGACGGTTATAATGGTGTCTTCCGAAATGCCGGAGCTGCTCGGAGTGTGCGACCGCATACTCGTTATGTCCGGCGGCAGGCTGGCAGGTGAAGTAAACGCAGCCGATACAACTCAGGAAGAAATAATGGCTCTTGCCGCAAAATACGCATAATTTACAAGGGGGAAAAGAAAATGTCAACCGAAGTTGCAAAAAGAAAAAATCGCTTTTCGGCATGGATAGACAGCTTTAAGGCAATGCCTGCCGAAGACAAGCGCAGGGCAATATCCGATTTGCTCTTTAACAATGCAATGTATATAATTATTCTCATAGCAGTTATCTATATAGCAATACGTGTTCCGGCGTTTTTATCGACGTCATCCATAATAAACATAATATCGCTTACCGCGGCAAAATTGCCGATAGCACTTGGTATTGCCGGCGCAATAGTCCTCACGGGTACCGATATTTCGGCAGGCCGATGTGTGGGGCTCACCGCATGTATTTCGGCATCGCTTTTACAGATGGCAGGCTATGCAAACAAGATTTTTCCGAATCTTCAGCCGGTTCCGCTGTGGGCTGTGCTGGCAGCTGTAATAGCTGTTGGCGCGGTTATAGGGTATGTAAACGGATTTTTCGTAGCAAAGTTCAAGCTTCACCCGTTTATTGTAACTCTTTCAACCCAGCTTATTGTTTTCGGTTTGGTGCTTATGTATCTTATGCTGGGCGGAAACAACGGTCAGACTCTCTCGGGACTTGATTCGTCATATACCGAGTTTGTACGCGGAACGCTGTTCAGAATCGGCGGTGTGGCAGTGCCGAGGTATGTTCTGTATTCGGCAATACTGACCGGTGTTATGTGGATAATATGGAACAAGACAAAATTCGGCAAAAATATGTTTGCCGTGGGTTCAAACGAAGAAGCGGCAAATGTTTCCGGTGTAAATGTATTCCGCACAATTGTTGCCGTGTTTGTTCTGGCAGGAGTAATGTACGGAATTACCGGTTTTATCGAGGGTGCACGTATTGCGTCCTGCTCGGCAAATACCGGACTCAACTATGAATCCGATGCAATTGCGGCCTGCGTAATCGGCGGTGTGTCGTTTGTCGGAGGTACCGGAAAAATCAGCGGCATTGTAATCGGGGTGTTCCTGCTCCAGATAATTTTTGTCGGACTGAACTTCCTGTCGGTAGACGCAAATATGCTCTATGTAATCAAAGGACTTATAATCCTTGTTGCATGTGCGATAGACATGCGCAAATATCTTGCAAGAAAATAACTCCCGAACGGACGGTGAAAAAACCATGAAACAACTTACAAACTCCCCTACAACCGATTCTCCCAAACGCACCGGAGGGCTGTATGCCAAGGTCAATATGTCGGTTAGGTCGGCAAATATAATGGTTGCCGTGCTTGTAGTGCTGCTTATTGCGGTATCGGTCTTTGTGGTGCACAACAATGGTTTCACCGTCCGGTTCGATACTGACGGCGGCTCGTATATCGAGCCGATCCGCGTCATGTATTCCGATAAAATCAGTGTTGATAATCCGGTTAAGGAAGGGTATGAATTTACAGGCTGGTACACCGACAGAGCGCTTACAAACAAGTGGGACGCATCGGCAGACACCGTAACCGGAAGTATGACGCTGTATGCCGGATGGAAATAAATACAAGGCTGTGCAGAAATTTTTCTGCATAGCCTTTTTGTGAATATTATGCTGTAGCTTTTCGTTTTAACCTTGAATTTATGCAAAATAAATGGTATACTAAACATAGAGTTTTGGGGAGGGTGAACAATGGAAAGAGTATATGTGGCAATCGATTTAAAATCATTTTATGCCTCTGTCGAATGTGTGGAGCGTGGGCTTGACGCGCTGAACACAAATCTTGTTGTTGCCGATGAATCCCGAACCGAAAAAACTATATGTCTCGCCGTTTCTCCGTCACTCAAGGCATACGGTATATCGGGCAGGGCGCGGCTGTTTGAGGTCGTGCAGCGTGTGAAAGAAGTCAACCGTGACAGGATGGCAAAAGCGTATATGCATAGGTTTTCCGGAGAATCGTATTTTGATTCCGAGCTGTCAGAAAATTGCAATCTTAAGCTTTCATATATCATTGCATCCCCGAGGATGGCGCTGTACTCAAAATACAGTACAAAAATATATCAGATATATTTAAACTATGTGAGCGAAGAAGATATTCACGTATATTCAATAGATGAAGTTTTTATGGACGTAACTCATTATCTCAGCTCACGCAAAATGACTGTGCACGAGTTTGCAAAGATGATTATAGACGATGTTTTGCGCCAAACGGGAATAACCGCAACAGTCGGAATAGGAACAAATCTTTATTTGTGCAAAATAGCGATGGATATTATGGCAAAGAAAATGCCGCCGGATAAAAACGGAGCCCGCATTGCATATTTGGATGAAATGACATACCGCCGCGAACTGTGGAATCACAAACCGCTTACAGATTTTTGGCGTATCGGCTCCGGATATGCAAAAAAACTTGAATCGTGCGGGATTTATACCATGGGCGATATAGCCGAGTGCTCATCGTATCAGGCAGGAGAGGATTTGCTATACAAAATGTTCGGTGTAAACGCGGAACTGCTCATTGACCATGCATGGGGGTGGGAACCGTGCACAATTGCCGATATAAAATCCTACAAAACAACGGATAACAGCATCAGCTCCGGTCAGGTGTTAAAGGAACCGTACACCTTTGAGAATGCCGAAATAATTGTAAAGGAAATGGCGGAACTTCTGGCGCTTGATCTTGTGGAAAAGAAAGTTGTAACAAACCAGATTGTTCTTACGGTGGGATACGACGTGGTTAATATTACCGGTGGTATGTATAACGGCAATGTTACCGAAGACCGCTATGGCAGGACAATCCCCAAGCATGCGCACGGCAGCGCAAATATTGAAAATTACACGTCATCGACCGAGGTTATCGTAAATGCATTTACCGAATTGTACAACAAAATTACCGATAAAAAACTTTTGATAAGAAGAATAACAGTTGTTGCAAACCATGTTGTTTCGGAGTCGGATATACCTTCCGCGGCAAAATACAAACAACTGGATATGTTTTCGGAACCGGCGGATGACACAGAGGCGTCCGCACGTGAAAAAAAAGAAAAAATGATGCAGCATGCCATGCTTGATATAAAAAGAAAATTCGGGAAAAATGCCGTATTAAAAGGCATGAATCTTAAAGACGGCGCAACCACTATAGAAAGAAACGGACAGATAGGCGGACATAAAAGCTGATGGTGTTTTTAAAAAATTCTATAAATATCAAAAAAACTATTGCAAAAACAGCAAAATAATGTTACAATAGATAAAGCGTTTTGCGTGGAGGTTGATTATGGATAAAGTTAATATACTCGGTGTGAATATAGATAAAGTTTCCGTTGAATCGGCTTCCGACAGAATAATGGAATATATCGAAAACGGGGATAAACGGCGCTGTGTTTTTACCCCCAATTCCGAAATTATAATGGCTGCGTACCGCGACAGTGAATTTTGCAAAATATTGAACAGTGCGGATATTCTTACTGCCGACGGTATCGGTGTTGTGTATGCGTCGCGTATACTCAAAAACCCGATTGAATCGCGTGCGGCGGGCTATGATACCGCATGCAGCGTTTTGTCAAAGGGTGCAAAAAAATCTATCGGAGTGTACCTTTTCGGTGCAAAACCCGGTGTTGCCGACAAGGCGGCAGAGGTTATATGCGAGCGTTACAAGGGAATCCGTGTTGTCGGAACGGCAGACGGGTATTTCAACGATAACAAAGAAAAAGAAATTATTGCCGATATAAATTTGGTCAAGCCTGATTTGCTGTTTGTGTGTCTCGGCGCTCCGAAACAGGAAAAATGGATACATAAGCATAAAGATGAGCTGGATTTCGGCGTGTGCATGGGTATAGGCGGAAGCCTTGATGTTTTCGCCGGAACGGCAAAGAGAGCTCCGGACTTCTATTGCAAACACGGACTTGAATGGTTCTATCGTTTGGTTAAAGAGCCGAAAAGAGCAATAAGAATGCTTGACCTGCCGAAATTTGCGCTCACGGTTATCGTGCACGGAAAGAAATTTAAACAGGAGTGATGGTTAATGAAGGTAGAATTACTTCAGTACAACCCCGATTGCGAAAAGGTGATTGCCGCAGCGGCAAAGCTGTGTTATTCTTCGTCGGATATAGATGGATTACTCAACGGATTGGATGAAGATAAAACGCGTTCATTTTTGGAACGTCTCATGAGCATGGGGCATGAAAGCCCGATGGAGCATGTGTCCTTTACATTCGGCATAGAGGGTGTTTCGCGCAGTTTGCTTGCACAGTTTACACGTCACAGAATAGCCAGCTACAGTGTTAAATCCCAGCGCTATGTTAACGAGGGTAATTTTCAGTATATTATTCCTCCGGAAATAGAGGCGATTCCGGAGGCAAAAGAAATTTTTGTGAAAGCTATGGAAGACGATATGAATAAATACAACGAGCTTTCGGATATACTTTTTAAAAAGCATCGCGACGAATTGCTCGGCAAGGGTGTGGATGAAAAACGCGCTGCACAGCAGGCAGAAAAAAGAGCAATTGAAGATGCGCGTTATGTGCTTTCCAATGCGTGTGAAACCAAGATGGTTGCCACATTTAATGCAAGAAGCCTCATGAATTTCTTTCGTCACAGATGCTGCGAAAGAGCACAGTGGGAAATACGTGAAATGGCTTGTAAAATGCTTGAACTTGTACAGGGTGTTGCCCCGACATTGTTCAAATATTCAGGTCCTCCGTGCTTGACCGGAGCATGCCCCGAGGGTAAAATGAGCTGCGGAAAAGCAGCAGAAAAGAGAGAATACTTTCTTAAACATTAAAATATATCAGCATAGCGGAGCTTATCCGCTATATACGCGCCCGTAGCTCAGCGGATAGAGCACCGGCCTCCGACGCCGGGTTGTCATAGGTTCGATTCCTACCGGGCGCGCCATCAAAAAGAGACCGCATCAGCGGTCTTTTTTGATGAAGTAATTAGAAAGGAATCGAACCTTGGGAAGGCACGAGGCGTAAAGCAAAACAATCCGGTGAATTGTTTTGCAGCCGAGTGGTGCGAAGACGGGTACCGAAAGGCGATGTCCTTTCGGTCGTCGAGCAGTGCAGATTGCGGAGCAATATGCGTCTCCTACCGGGCGCGCCAGAAAAAAGCACACCGTTGGTGTGCTTTTTTCAACGAAATTTGCCGCTGCGCGTCAAGTGAAATGGCTGCGCCGTGAAATGCACCTATGGTGCGTGAAATATCCGCTTACGCGGATGTTAAAAGGCAAATTTCATTTCACAGAGAGCGCAGCTCACTATTTCACAATTTGCGTCAAGCAAATTATTTCACATCGAGCGGTACGCGAGATATTTCACTGTAAAATCATTAATATGTGTTATCAATAAGATGATTTTCTGCATCTATAATGAACGCGAAAGCCACGAAAGCCGAACCAAAAAGATATAATGTCGATTTGGTCAGCAATGACGAGGGTTTGCGGGATTTCCGCAAACCC
>CAKSIN010000022.1 GCA_934463115.1 uncultured Clostridia bacterium | reverse complement strand
TAAAGAGCGGTGCGACAGGCACAGCCGATGTTAAGTTTGACGAGGCGAATACAATCCTTGTAAACAAAAACGGCACACCGAGCAAAAATGTTGAATTTGAAAACGGAGTTGTAACAATAGCAGCGACACCGGTTACAAAGGCAACACTTAAATTTAAAGATGCAACCGCAACGGGAAGCACAGTAAAAGTACCGGTAGTGCTTGACAGGATTCCGTCCGATATAACAACCGGAATAGCCGGAATCACAATTAAGTACACATACGACACAGGCAAACTCGAATACAAGGGAACAACATCGGCAGATGTAGTTTTGGGAGCTTTTCCAAATGATGGTATTATCAGTTGGGCAAATACAATTACACCGATAACAACGGTTAATGACACTGAGCTCTTTGTGATAGAGTTTACCGTTAAGAGCGGAGCAACAGGCACGGCCGATGTTAAGTTTGACGAGGCGAATACAATCCTTGTAAACAAAAACGGCACACCGAGCAAAAATGTTGAATTTAAAAACGGTACTGTTACAATTTCGACAACACCGATAACAACGCACAGCGTAAAGGTGTACACCGGCACAGCCGAGGGCGGAGTTCTTGAAAAAACATATACCGTGGAAGACGGTGAAAAGCTCTCCGATGCTCAGGTTAGCGAAATTAAAGATATAATTTCGTCTGATTCGGTTGCCGGATTTAAAAACAGTGACGGCGATGTACATCATTACATCTACCGTGAAATAATGTATAAAGACGGTGATGTATGGAAGGTGTTCGATACCTCTTCCGCTATAGATGACGATTTGACACTTTGCCTGCTTCGCAGCTGGATTCGCTTCAGTGTAAAGACAGACCGCACAATCAAGGGTAAGAATGTTCCGGAGGTGACGGTAAGCGTTCCGTACAGTTCGGATACATATCTGGTAGATACCGCTATAGACGGAGCATCGAAACTCGGCACCGGACTCAAGAATATTCTCGAAAGAATATACACCGATGAGGGAATTGACGTTTATCAGAAGATTCTGGACAAGGCGAAGTCTAAGGGGCTTATAGACGACAACAAGAACATCCTTAATTTGGACATTAAGCTCAAGATTGCAGATTTCATCAGCACTTCGGAAATTGAGGGTGAAATTGATAATTATTTTGATGAACAGCTTGCGGATGACGATAAGCTTGTCGAATTGCTCAATCAGGGATATGTGGTAGATTTGGCTCTTAATCACAAACTTGAGCTTGTACAGAATGCTACATTGAGAGCGGCTATCGAGGCCGATCCCACATTCCGCAGCAAGTGTGTTATTGACGGATATACGGTAGAACCGGGCGTCGTTATAGACAAATATATATCCGAAGAACTTACAGCGGAGCAGAAAGCACAGGTTGATTCGGCTATAGATGATTACATCAATGACCTTGTAAATAAGTTTATAAACGGTGATACAACCGTACGTGCTCAGGTTCGTCCGCAGATTGATGTATATGCGCACATTGGCCTTGATTATTTTAAAGCCTCCGATGTGTATAAGAAATTTATGAAATCTTTTGAGGATAAGGACGAGGAGTTTGAAATAACACAGGATAATCTTGTCCTTGTTCGCGGAATGGCTAAGGCTATCTACGGATACACCTACGAGAAGATTAAAAACGATTTCCTCGCCGGAACAAATTACGAGAATATAATCAAGGTTCTCGGCGACGATGTATGCAAAAAGTATGTACTTGGAGCAACAGAAAACTTCTACAATGGTGTGAATGCCGTTTGCAATGCTGTTGAAGCAGGCGGAGCTGCACAGAAGTATTCGGCTTATCTCGGAATGAATGTTAACTACATGACTGATTTTGTGTACAACCGCTACAATCAGGCAAAGTCAAAGCTTATCAGTAAGCTTAAATCGGTTCCGGAGTTTGAGTACAACAGCAATGCAAAGCTAATGGAGCTTGTTGACAGAGATCATATCAAAACACTTTTGGTTGATGACGGTGATGTAGGCGAAGGACTCAGCGGATATAAGCTCAAGGACAGTATAATGGACTACTACAATTCGGCTCTTGATATGGCAATTCTCGCGCATGATGCCGGAATGTACTATAACAAAGATGATGCAAAAGCAGCGGCATTTGCGGCAAAGGCAGCGGAGCTCTTCGGTGAATACGGAAACAAGTTCAACGCTGTGGTTATGGATTATATTAACAACGGCACATTGCCCAAGGGTTACACCTTGAATGATATTCTCAGCCTCTCGAAAAAACTTGAAGACTTGTACAATGAATATGAGGACAAGATTAATAAGGTTCTCGACCTGTATGCTAAGTACGGTGATAGGGATTATGCCGAGGTTGCGGATAAATTGCTCAATGACTATGTAACAATAAACGGTAAAAAATATAATGCAGCAGAGGTATTGCTTGAAATGAGCGACAACGTGTTTAGTGTAAATACTGCATTTGACGCTCTCCACGACACTACACTCTTTGCAGGAAACAGTGCAGTTCAGAAAATTAGAGACAAAATTGCGGCTGCAAAAATGAATCCGAACCCGACAATATCTGCAGAACAGTATGTTGTGGACGGCTATACCAAAACCGTGGCTTCAAAAAAGATAGGCGGCTACGAAACAGGAAATGTTACCGTAACGGTAATCAGATACCTTGAATAGTTAAATCGGATATAATAATTCAAAATTTATACGGATAGCCTGTGCGGCTGTCCGTATGGATTATACAGCGAAAAGAAAGAAGGGAATAATTTGAAAAAGTTTATTGCAGCAACAGTGGCTGCGTTAATGACGGCAGGAACGGTTATTCCGTCATTTGCGGCAGAAACGACATTTACCGATGTGGATAAGAGCACCTCTGTCGGTCAGAGTATTTATAAACTTTCAGACGCGGGAATAGTAAACGGCTATACCGATAATACATTCCGACCAAACGGTGAATTGACAAGAGCAGAGCTTTGCAAAATGGTTAACCTTGTTTTTGACTACAAGGAATCCACAAACAATATTTTTGTGGATGTACTTCCGAACAGCTGGTATTATGTGCAGGTTTTAACCGCAATTAAATACGGTTATATAAAGGGATATGACGACGGAACGTTTAAAGGTGATAATCACCTTACACGCGAGCAGTTTTGCGTAATATTAGACCGTATTGTGAACAAAAAGTCGGACAGCGAAGCCGAAATATCCGACGCTGTTTCCGAGTGGGCAAAAGACAGCGTGAAAAATATTGTTGCGCTGGGATATATGTCGGCAGAGGATGGAAATAAATTCCGTGCAACACAGAATATTACACGCGGCGAGCTTGCCGAGGTGCTTGCAAAATTTGTAAAGGACGCCCCGGCACAGGAAGTTAAACCGAGTGATGATAAAAAGGATGATACAACATCCGGAGGAGACAGCAAGAACGACGGCAAAGATAATAACGGCACCACCGATACAGATGAACCGTCGGACAATAATAACGGCGGTAATAGCGGAAACGGTGGTAACAGTGGCAACAGCGGAAATACAGGTGATACAGATCCGGATCCTGATCCCGATCCGACACCAGAGCCGGATCCGACACCTGAACCCGCTCCCGAAAAGGTTCTGAGTGATGGCGATGCCGCTAAACTCAAAGATGCGTATGACGATATTTATGTATGCTATAACGGCGATGAAATCGGATTTGTTGCTCTTGAATTTACTGTTGATAAAGAAATGTCGGAACAAATATTAAATACATTGCTTGCCGATATGAATGCTATAATAGAAGAAAGCAGTACGAATAAAAGCATCAGTCCCAAGTACATTCGTAACAAATTTGCCGATGATATCACTCTGATTAATCAGACAATAGAGAAAATGAGTGCCGAAGGCAAAGCGGAATTTAAAAACAAACTTGCTACCATACCGACAATGAATACAGTATCGTTTTTGAAAACATTTCTGTCGGAATATTTCGGTATAACAATTACTGAATAGAATTGTTAATTTTACAATAAATATTTGTTTGTTTTTTGTATTGTATTGCGTGCGGCAGTGTGGTAAAATATAGTGGAATTCACACAAAGTGTCGGTTATGCCGTAATGGGCGATGCCCAAGGCATATTCGGTGAAAAGGGAATGGGGTGTGAATCCCCTGCGAGGAACTGTCGGTGTATGCGGCTATGTCTTGCACTCACAGGCGAAAGCCGGTCATTGGGAAACCGAGAAGGCGGAGTGTATGGCGCACAAATGTGCAAACCGCGAGTCACAAGACCTGCTTTGATATCGTTTTGTACGCGCCGAGTGGCACAGAAACGATGTTTTCGTGCAAAATATTAATCGTGTATCGGCAGTGCTGCAGAGGTCTGCACTTGTATGGTTGTGCTTGCATACGAATTGTGATAATCACAGAAAAACTCAGCTGTGGTAATTTTGTAACAAAGATTGCCGCAGCTTTTTTGCGTCTGCGGCGCGGAGGTGAATTTTAAAAAACGCAAAACATCACACGCAGAGCAGAGAGGAACGAAAATAATGAATTCAAAGAGATTATTAAGTATCATAATGTCCGTTTTAATCACATTGGGTACATTCAATGTGTTTGCAGCCGATGACGCGTTTTGTGACGTTTTAAATACCGCGGAGGAAACAATCGGTTCGCAGCAGGACACATCAAATGAGGATGCCGAAGCTCCGGCATTTGACAGCCTGGAATTTTTCACGGGTGCATTTGAATCCGGCACATGGGTAAAGGGGAGCACATATTCTCCGGACAAACTCGAATATGATTTGCCGATAAAAAAATATTCCACAAGCAGTATCATGCTTCAGTCGGGCACAAAGTTTGACTCGGACAAGTATGTTGCATACGCGGAATACAAAAATGAATACGGCGAGGATACAAAAGTTGAGATTATCAGCGGCAAAATGACAACGTTTGCCAATCAGCCGTTTGACAGCTCGGTAATGACAATAACAATCGCCGACAAGGAAAACCCGGATATAAAAACGGTATATACATTTAATATTACGCGCCCGAGAGATGACACAAAAAAGATTAAAAACAGCGGTATTGCAATTGAGCCGGCAGACAGGGAATTGTCGCAGGTTAAATACGGCGGAATCGCCGAGGGAGCAATGCAAAAGAGCGATGAAACGGGCACACCGACATCGGGAATCGGTGTCACAGACAGTGTAAAGTTTTATCGCACATTTCTGTATGATGACGTCTCGGAGTTTTTGATGAATGTCAGTACGTCTACAAAATATGCCCATGTCCGCATCAGCACAGACGGCAGACAAACATGGAGCGAGCTTGCCCAAGGCGGCGGGATTTCGGACAGAATCAGTGTTTCTGACAAAGAAAGCGTCATTGTTATTCAGATAGCGGATGATTTCAGTTACAACAAAAATATTACCGAGGGTAACGACGGGTTCTTTGAATGTGAACCGGACGAATATGTGCTGTATGTCGGAAAAGTTACGGCAAAATCACCGATAATTGCAACTGCAGAGGTTTCGGACGGCGATATGTATCCGGCGTTTAAATCCGACAGGTATTCATACACGGTTATGGTTGCGCATGACGCATCGGAGCCCGAACTGAAATTCACAGTGCCGGACGGATGCTCTGTTAAGGTCGGAGACGAAGCTATCAGCGCGGATGAGAGCGGCGAATATAGCGTAACGCTTGCGACAACGGCAAAAAAAGTTACCGTTATATCAGATGACGGAAGTTTTTCTAATACATATGGTTTTGTATACAAAAAGAAATCCGCACTTGATGTTCCGGATAAAGTAGTTGATTATCTTTGTATCGGTTCACAGTACACGAACAAAACCACTTTCGGTGCGGCACCGGAGCAGACACTTGGCGGCACACTGCGCTCACTCGGAAATTTCGGCGGATATATCACATATTACTATGATAAACCGATAACGGATAATCCGAACAATAAATACGGAATGGATTTCTACATTACCGGAAACAGTTCGGAAAACAATATCGATTCAATGGCAGAACTCGGACAGGTATATGTGTCCGAAGACGGCGAAAAATGGTATGCGCTTGCCGGTTCCGAACACTATGAGACGGACAAGGCGATATGGGACTACACAATAACCTACACCCGCGGAGATGACGGCAATGCGTATTGGACAGATAATAAAGGCAATACAATTGATTATGCTGCAACCCCGTGGCCGAGCGGACTTTATTATACCATGAACAGTGTCCCGGACGAGGATACCTATACATTCACCGGAATTGCGTTCAAAAGTCAGCTTGGGAATATAACAGGAAACGGAACTACCGGCGCATTCGCCGCGTCGGCTAAATTCGGGTACACCGACTACTACGCGTCGAACGTTACTGCAAAAAGCGTTACCGATGTAAATTCATATGTTGAAAAGCCGAGCAAGGCAAACGGGTTTGACCTTGCGTGGGCAGTGGATGACAACGGTATTCCGATAGATGTTTCCGACAAGGAATTTCACTATATAAAAGTTGCTACAGCATCTAATATACTTGCAGGCGCGTTTAGAGAAAAATCCACGGAAGTAACATATGTTGTACGCACTACGGCACAGGAGAATGCCGTCGGAAAAACAGCAGCTCCGACAGGCGTCACTCTTACCGACGGGGCAAAAACAGTCAGTGTTGCATTTGATGTCGAAAAGAATGTTTATTCGGTTAATGTCGGCGATATGAAGTATATCTCGATAAAGGCAGACGGTGTATCGGACAGCGACAACATTTATATAAACAACAAACGCACCGTGCCCGGCACTTATGCCGACGGATTCACAGTAACCGATAAGGGCGAAACGCTTGTGCGCATTATTGTGCAAAACGGCGACTGCGAGCCTGATATAAAACTTTTGAGACTTACCGGCAGTGCCAAGGAAAGCAGCCGACTTATAGAAAGTATAAAACTCAATGTAAACGGAACTATCCGCACCGCCGAAACTGCCGACGGAGTAAATTACAGCTCAAATGTCGGGCATAAAATAGACAAAGTGTCAATTTTCCCCGTGTCGGTGTTCGGAACGGAAATAACAATAAACGGTAAGACGTCCGAGAGTGAATATACACTTGAGTACGGCGAAAACAAGTTTGAAATATCTGCCGCAGGCAAAGACGGCAGCACGGAGGATGCAGTTCTTGTTGTAAAAAGAAGCAGCGCACCGAGCGGAGAAACTTCATCGAAGATAACAGTAACATTTACGCTGTTGGGTGATGAAAAACACGGTGATTCAGAGGTTCATACCTACAAAAATAACAAAAAGACGCTGCCGGTCTGGATACCGGTAAAATCATATACCGTTGAAAGTGACTCAACCGTGCTTGATGTGTTTGAAAAAGCACTTAACGATGCCGGATTGAGCTGGACAAATGACGGCGGAAATTACATTTCGGAAATAGACGGTCTTGCCGAATTTGATAACGGTTCTCTTTCGGGCTGGATGTATTTTCTGAACGGAAAGCACGGTGATTTGGGTGTTGCGGAGCAGACTCTGGGCAACAATGACCGTATAATATTCCATTATACGGATGATTATACCGCCGAGCAAGGTTCCGAAAGATGGACGACACCATCATCCAACACGTCGAATGGTGTGTACACGGTCAAATTTGTTACAAACGGCGGAAGCACGGTTGATTCTGTCAAAGTAAATAAAAACGAAACCGTTTCCGAACCGACAACACCGATAAAAGACGGTTATAAATTCGGCGGCTGGTATTCGGATCCGAAATTTAAAAATGAGTACAACTTTGATTCAAAGGTTACAAGAAACATTACACTTTATGCCAAGTGGATTGAAAATGATAAAACAAATGATAAAGAAAATGACAACGATTCGGACAGCAGTGATGTATCATTTGGCGATGTAAGAAAAGATTCGCCATATGCCAAGGCAGTGGAATATGTTGTACGAAAAAAGCTTTTCAACGGTGTGTCAAAGAATGAATTTGCACCCGACAACGGTATGACTCGTGCAATGCTTGTGACAGTTCTCTACAGACTGGACGGTGAAAAATCCGTTGTGTCTGTTGACAAATTTGAAGATGTTGCCGCACAGTCGTGGTACTCAAATGCTGTTGCGTGGGCAGCGGAAAACGGAATTGTGAACGGAATCGGTGACAAAATATTTAATCCCGACGGACTCGTTACACGTGAACAGGCTGCGGCAATTCTATACAGATATGCAAAATCGGTCGGAAAAGCTGCAGACGATAAGGCAGACCTGTCTGTATACAGTGATTATGATTCGATAAGTCCGTGGGCATCGGAAGCTCTTTGCTGGACTGTTTCAAACGGCATAATCAGCGGTACCGATTCTGCCATGCTGCTGCCGTCGGCAACGGTAACACGCGCTCAGCTGGCAACAATTCTGATGCGCTATTGTGAAAAATAGAAGAGAGGTATAGCAATATTATGAAAAAGGCTGTAGCTGCTTTGATAAGTGTAATAATTATCATATCCGCGGCTGTGTGTGCGCAGGCAAACGGCGGCGATATTCCGGAGTGGGCAATAAACAGCACCGCCGATTATTTGCTGCAAAACGCGGCGGAACCGAAAGTGGGTTCAATAGGCGGAGAATGGACAGTTATCGGTCTTGCACGAAGCGGAATAAGTGTTCCGAACGGGTATTTTGACAGATATTATGCCGAGGCAAAAAGGTATGTAACGGAGTGCGGCGGTGTTTTGAGCACACGAAAATACACGGAATACTCAAGAATGATTCTTGCACTCACGGCTATAGGACGTAATCCGGAGAATGTCGGCGGCTACAATCTCGTTGCACCGCTTGCCGATTATTCAAAAACCGTTATGCAGGGAATAAACGGAGCAATATGGGCACTTATCGCATTGGACAGCGCCGGATATAACATTCCGCCGCTGCCCGATGACGCGGCAAAATCGGGTGCAACACAGGCAACAAGACAGATGTATTTAGATAAAATTCTCGGCAGCCAAAATGATGACGGCGGCTGGAGCATGTCCGGCGGGACATCCGATCCGGACATAACGGCGATGGCACTGCAGGCATTAAGCAAATACATGTCCGATGCAAGCGTGGCGGACGCCGTTCAATCGGGGATTGCGTGCATGTCGGAAATGCAGACCGAATCCGGCGGATTTTCAAGCTGGGGTACGGAAAACTCCGAGAGCTGTGCACAGGCAATAGTTGCGCTCTGCGAACTTAAAATACCGTTGGATAATGAGAGGTTTGTTAAGGGCGGCAGAACGCTTGCGGATAATCTTATGTCATACTTTGTTACCGGCGGAGGATTTATGCACAGCAAAGAGGTTAATTCGGCAAACCTTATGGCGAGCGAGCAATGCTTTTACGCAATCGTCGCCGCAAAAAGGAGCGCAGAGAAAAAAACATCACTCTATGATATGTCCGATGTGACTGACAGCACGGCAAAGGTGAAATTTCCGCTGATGCAATATACATTTTTTCCGCTGAAAAAATACACGGCTGTACACGGAGGTGTCGTTAATTGAAAAAACATATCCGGAAAATTATATATGTATTAATTGCCGTATTGCTTCTTGCCGCAACATTTTTCTTCGGCAGCGGTTCACCGGGCAAAAACGCGCGCGACACCGAAAAAACGAAAGTTTCGGACAGCGCCGTGAAAAAATCTGCGTCCGATGATAAAGAATCACAGCCAAATGACGATTTGACGGAATCGAATCAGACCGAAGACGATGCGCCGCAAACCGAAGAACATGTGAATGAAAAAAACGAATCGGTACCGCCGGTGCAAAAGGAAACCGCTTCCGAAAAAAGCATGGCTGATGATGAGCTTACATGCAGTATATCAATTCGATGTGACACGATTTTGAACAATATTTCGAATCTGAACAAAGATAAGATTGATTTTGTTCCGAAAGACGGTGTAATCCTGAGTTTGCGGACTGTTTCGTTCAGCGACGGCGAGAGTGTATTTGATGTCCTGATGAGAGAGACAAAGAAAAACAAGATTCATATTGAGTTTGAAAATACACCGATGTACAATTCCGCATATATAGAGGGAATCGGTAATTTGTATGAGTTCGACTGCGGCGAATTGTCCGGCTGGATGTACAGGGTAAACGGCGAATTTCCGAATTACGGATGTTCCAAATACAAATTAAAAAAAGGCGATAAAATTGAGTGGCTGTATACATGCGATTTGGGTGCGGATGTCGGCGGTTCATTTTCCGAAAACGGCAGGTGAGTATATGAGCGAATTTAAAAAGTATCATCCGATTGTGAATCTGGTATATTTTGTGTTTGTAACGGTCCTGTCGTGCATACTGACTCACCCCGTTTGCCTTGCGGCATCGCTGATATGCTCAGCTGTGTATTTTGCCGTTATCAAAGGAGCGGAATCACTTAAACAAAGCATGAAATTCGTAGTGCCGACAGCACTTGCGGCAGCGGTGATAAATCCGATGTTCAATCATGCCGGTGTGACCGTTATTGCATACTTTCCGAACGGAAATCCGCTTACAGCGGAATCACTTCTGTACGGTATAGCGGCAGCGGCGATGATTTCGAGTGTGATATTTTGGTTTATGTGCTTAAATGAAATTATGACGAGTGATAAAGTCATTTGTTTGTTTGGTGCGTTTGCTCCTTCGTTGTCGCTGATTATTGCGATGACGCTGCGCTTTGTGCCGGAATTTACGCGCAGATTCATAGAAGCGGCGGATGCGCAAAAATGTATGGGGCACAGCGGACATGCAGGAAAATTGAACAGACTCAAACGTGCTCTGTCGGTTTTTTCCGTAACCGTTACAAGTATGCTTGAGGGCGGAATAGACACGGCAGACAGCATGAAATCGCGCGGCTACGGTTTGCCCGGGCGGAGCGCGTATCAGCTGTACGTTTTTGACGCACGTGACAGAAAAACAATTGTCACCGTACTGTTTTTGGGAATATATTCATTTTTGGGATTCTTTATCGGAAAACTGTATTTTGCATATTTCCCGACAGCAAAATCTGTTGAGCTGTCGCCGATAACGGCAAGTTTTTTTGCGGCATACATATTGATGTGTGTATGTCCGATAATTATTGAATTACGGGAGGAAAAACGTTGGAAAGCTACAGAATAAATAATTTAAGCTTTACATATCCCGGGCGAAGCAAGCCTGCGATAGATAATGTCTGCCTCTCGGTAAACCGCGGCGAATTTATTACACTGTGCGGCAGATCCGGCTGCGGAAAGACAACCCTTCTGCGGCTTTTGAAACCGGCTGTTTCGCCGCACGGAGACAGACTCGGAGAAATATTTTTTGATGATACCGATATAAATGAAATCAGCGCGAGAGAACAGGCGGAAAAGATAGGTTTTGTGCTCCAGGATCCCGACAGTCAGATTGTCACGGATAAGGTCTGGCATGAACTTGTGTTTGGCGCGGAAAGCATCGGACTCGATAATTTGCAAATGAGAATTCGTGCCGCGGAAACTGCTGCATTTTTCGGAATAGAGGATTGGTTTCACAAAAATGTCAGAGAACTGTCCGGCGGACAGAAACAATTGCTTAATCTTGCTTCGGTAATGATTTTGCAGCCGTCGGTTATTATATTGGATGAGCCGACAAGCCGACTCGATCCGATCAGCGCGCAGGAATTTCTCGGTGCGGTAAAAAAAATAAACAGCGAACTCGGAACAACTGTCATTATGAGTGAACACAGACTCGAAGATGTCGTGCCGCTCTCCGACAGGGTAATAGTCATGGAAAACGGAAAAATAATTGCAGACTCAAAGCCGTCAAAACTCTGCAATGCGCTCAAAGACACCGATTGTGCCGTGTACAGGGCATTTCCGACTCCGATCAGAGTGTATGATTCACTGGGCGGTGCAGATGACTGCCCCGTGACAGTGCGTGACGGACGTAAATGGCTCGCGGATTATGCCGAATCAAATTCTGTGCAGACAGATGTGACAAAGCCTGCTAAGCACCGCTCTGCCAAAGAAATTGCAGTTGAGGTTAATGACATATGGTTCCGCTACGGGAAAAATTCTCCCGATATCATCAAAGGTCTTAACGCAAAGATTGAAAAGGGCAGTCTGTTTGCGGTTATAGGCGGCAACGGAGTCGGAAAAAGCACACTTGTTTCGATTATGAGCGGAATAGGCAAGCCGTACCGCGGCAGTGTAAAGATTAACGGGCGCGATATATCGCAGATATCGGATTTGCACAGCGGTGTTCTGGGAGTTGTGCCGCAGGAACCGCGGCTTCTTTTTTCTCATAAAAATCTGTATTCGGACTTGGTTTCCGTGTTTTCGGATAATGGGAAAATAAGTGATGAACAGCACAATAAAATTATTGGGGTAATGCAGCTTTGCGGACTTACAAATCTTGCAGAATTTCATCCGTACGATTTGTCGGGCGGTGAAATGCAAAGAGCCGCATTGGCAAAGGTCTTGCTTTCAGAATCGGAAATTATGATTTTGGATGAACCCACAAAGGGAATGGACGCTGAATTCAAAGAAGAATTTGCCGCTATTGTCGAGTCACTCAAATCCGGCGGCAAGACGGTTATTATGGTATCGCATGATATTGAGTTTTGTGCGGAACATGCCGATATCTGCGCCATGATTTTTGACGGTGCTGTTACATCCTGCCTTCCGGCAAGGGAATTTTTTGACGGCAACAGCTTTTACACAACGGCTGCAAGCCGCATGTCGCGCGGAATAATACGGGGAGCCGTAACGGCGGATGACATCATTCTTGCCTGCGGAGGAAGTGTTTGCACAGAGAAAGCCGTGCCGAAAGCAACAGCCGATATCTCAAAAAAAGATATTTTGTCGGATAATGCCGATTCCTCGGTTTCCGGTCGGCATTTCGGCATGCGTGTCGGTGCGGGATTGCTCTTTTTTGCATTGCTTGTTGTGCTTTGTCTGGCAATTTCGACCGACAAAATAAAAATTACGCTTACGTCGGATCCTGTTTTAAATTTACTTATATTGCAGACTTCTGCAATTTTATCGGCTGCGGCGGCATTCGGCTGCTTTTTGGGCGAAAAGTCTGCAAAACAAAATCCTGTTTTACGGGAAACACCGATTAAGCGAACCTCCGATAAAAAGGTTTTAGCCGCAATGACGGTTGTTTTACTTGCGTCTGCCGCCGAGATATATGCCGGTATACGCTTTTTCGGTGACAGAAAGTATTATTTTATAAGTTTGCTGATAATTTTTGAAACGCTGATACCTATATTTGTTTTGTTCGAAAACAGACGTCCGCATGCACGGGAGCTTGTTTTGATAAGCGCGTTGTGTGCCGCTGCCGTTGCCGGGCGGACGGTATTCTATGCATTTCCGCAGTTCAAGCCTGTTGCCGCAATGGTAATAATAACCGGTGTGTGCTTCGGATGTGAATACGGTTTTCTTGTCGGTGCCGGTTCGGCATTTTTGTCCAATTTTTTGTTTGGTCAGGGACCGTGGACGCCATGGCAGATGTTCGCATTCGGCCTGATAGGCTTTTTGTCGGGTGTTCTTGCCGACGTTGGAATTGTAAAGCCAAAACGTGTTTCGTTATGCGTATTCGGTTTTGCCGCCGTGCTTTTGATATACGGAATTATAATGAACACATCGTATGTTTTTCAGTCGCAGTCAAAGATTAATCCGCAAATGCTTGTGGCAGCGTGCGCAAGCGGTCTGCCGTTTGATTTGGTGCACGCTTTGTCCACCGTGTTTTTCCTGTGGTTTATATCGGAGCCTTTGATTGAAAAATCGGAACGGATAAAAACAAAATACGGTTTGTTTGGGCATGCGGGGCTCGAATCCAATATGCCTAAAAACTGAGCGAGCGGGCAATTTTGCCCGCCCGCTCAGCTTTTAAACAGTGTGCAGCCCATGTTTTTGAATTCGTCGATTTTGCCGTGCAGCATAGATTCCTCAACACCGAAATGTTTGGCAAGACATGTTATACACATATACTCTTTTGACGCGCGGTTAATAAGTTTTTTGTGCAGTGCCGTTTCATCGGGAGTGAGTTCTCTTTGGCACAATATACACCTGCTCATAATTACTCGGTTATTTCGCAGATAAACATTGCAAATCCGCCGTCTTTGACGATTGTTGTAAAACCGTCATAAAAACTGCCGATTACTTTGCCGTCCGATGCGTCGGTTACCTTTATTTTGCGCTTGGTGTTTGAGTGAATACCCGCATCGTCGAACATAACCGAAACATTTTGAGCCCATTCGGCTTTTTCGCCGAGGTTGAATATTGCATAAGCAAATTTCCCGTTGTCGAGAAGGCGAATCATTCTGATTATATTGTCGTTGAAGTCCTTTTTTACCACAAAAGGCGGACGGCATTCGGGATCCTGGTTTATTGATATCATGTATTTGTTCTGCAGTGTGGCTTTGTCCTCGGCGTTTAAACTGCGTATATCGCCGCCTATGATAAGCGGAGAACCCAAAAATGCCCACATTGCAAAATGCATTTTGTATTCATCGGATGTGCATCCGCCGAGTCCGACATGTCCGTTTCCGTGCATACCCACCGTGAGCATATCCATGTCGTTGTAGCAGCCGGGGGCATTGTTTTCGACATTTTCCATCTGCGATGTAAATATATCCGTAAAAGATTTTACATTGTCCATTATATCACCGGTTGAGCGGTATGTATGCGCACCGTGTGAACGCATCCATTTTGACGGATCCTCCACACCCCAGTTGCATGCCGCAAAAACAATGTCGCGTCCGCAGTTGCGAAGAGCCATTGCCATTGTCAGATATGCGTTCTTGCAGTTGGCACTTGCCGGAAAATTGCAAAAGTCATATTTCAGATAATCGACGCCCCAGTCGGCAAACTGCCTTGCATCCTCAAATTCGTATCCGTAGCTCGACGGGTATCCGGCGCATGTCATAACTCCGGCGCAGGAGTACATTCCGAATTTCAATCCCTTTGAATGGACATAATCCGAAACGTATTTTATACCGTGCGGAAAAAGCTCGGGATTCGCAACAAGCTTTCCGTCCACACGTTCTTTCAGCGACCAGCAGTCATCGATTATAACATATTCGTAGCCGGCGTCAAGATATCCGTTTTCAATCATTGCGTCCGCGGTTTCCATTATCAGTTTTTCGTTGATATTTTCCGCAAACGTGTTCCATGAATTCCAACCCATAACAGGTTTTTGTACCATCATATTGTACACGCTCCTTGTAATTTAATATAATTCAATTATACAGTATCAATTCAAAAAGTAAATGGAATAATATTGCCGATATGTGTATTATTCTTGCATTTGGAAAATTAATACGGCAAAGCTGAGAATTTCAAATTCTGCTGATTGTATGTACACCGGTTCCGAGATTGTAGACTTTTCCGTTTATTTCGGCGCTTGCAGGTATGTCGGAGGATATTTGTATTCTTTCTTTGTCCCATTCAACCATAATATTGCGGTGATTTGCCCTGACATAATCAACGGAATCTATGAAACACGGTTTTATAAAAACAGATTTTGCACCCTCTGCAATTCTTATGCCGGCAATGTATTTATAGAGCCACATATCGACTTCGCTGTACATATGATGGTTACACGAATGACTCATATCCCAATATTCGCACAACGTAGTCATGCCGTTATTTATCCAGTAGGCATAGCTTGGCATTTTTGGATTTGTGACCATGTCGTACATAAGATTGCACAAATCATTTTCGCATAATACGGTAAACATGTATTTTGTACCGAGTACACCGGTAGCAAACCTTTTGCCGTTTTGTATTATTATCTTTTTAAGTCTGTTTACAGCAAGCGGCAATTCATTTTCGTTATACATGCCAAAATATATTGCAGCGGCGATTGATGTTTGCCGGTTACCTAAATACAAATCATCTTTTAAAAACCTGTTTCTGAATGCATTTTTTATATTGGCGGCTTTTTGGAGGAAGTTTTCGGCTTTTTGATCGGTTAACGCTGCACAATGTGCCATTATGCGGCAATTTGAGTAATAGTAGCATGTATCGGTTATAATCGAAGGGCAAACATCTGTGCCATTTGGAGCGAGCCAATCTCCCAAACCATAGTCAACCATATATCCTTCAGACATAGAATCCATAAAGTCCATGTATTTGTTCATGTTTTCCCAGGTGTCGTGTATTGCACTTTTATCACCGCAATACTTATAGATAAGGTATGGCAGATGAATAAGCAGACTGTCCCAGGCAGGACCGTTTCCCCAGTTGTATCCCCAGCCTCCTGTCGGAGCTATACAGGGTATTTCACCGTTCGGTCTCTGTGCATCTATAATATCTCCAAGCCATTTTTTGTAGATATCAACGGCATTGTAATTAAAAAGTGTTTGGTCGGCGGATAAAAGTGCATCGCCGGTCCATGCATTTTGTTCTCTTTGAGGACAATCTGTGGGAAATCCGTGCATGTTTGTAAGTGTTGACCATCTTGCTGCAGAGTGAATTTTGTTGAGCATTTCATTGCTGCATTCAAAATTGCTTATTATCTTCAGGTCAGTATGTACCACCTGCCCCGTAAGCTTAAAATCTTCCGGCGCGTTGGTGACTTCCACATAGCGGAATCCGTGGTATGCAAAACGTGGTGCCCATGTTTCAATGCCGTTGCCGCTCATTATATATCTGTCCTCATGAGTCCGGCTGCCTAAAATAGTGTTAAGTTCTTCGGGATTAATACTTTTGTCGTCGTTTATACGTTCGGCATATCTGAATATAATTTCTCTTCCGCGTTCGCCTTTTCCGCTGAATTTTATCCAACCGCTTATATTTTGTTCAAGATCGTACACATTACTGCTTATTTTTTTTGCTTCTAATTCTTTTGTAACTCTTATCGGAGAAATTGTTGCTTCTTTCATTACTCCTCCGGGGCTTCTGCATATAAAGGCATTGTCCCACGTGCTATCATCGTAATCAGCGTCATAGAGATCGTTAATTTCTAATCGCGCGTCGTATATTTCGCCGCGTCTTGTTTCGTTGTACACAATAGGACTGTTGCATGTTTTCCACGATGTATCTGTGCCGATATGTATGCATTTTCCGTTCCGGAATTCTATATTAATGCACAAAATCACTTTCGGATGGTGAAACCACGGTGCCTTATAATTATCCCACCTTGGATATGTAACGCAATAACAGCCGTTTCCGAGTAATGTGCATATAACGTTGAATCCATTTCGGATGAGTTTTGTTACATCATATTTGTTGTACATTACGGTTGCATCGTATTTTGTTACAGGCGTAACAAGAACATCATCCGTGACACGAAAACCGTTTATGGTATAGTCACCGTACCCCAGACCGCATGCGTACAGCACCGCCTTTTTTATTGGCTCGTAAACTTCAAATTTTTTTCTGAATAATGGTGCCGGACCTGTTTCAGCTTTGCTGCCGGCAATCCATTTGCAGTCATTAAATATATTCATTAAAATCCCTGCTTTCCACTATTTCATATGTTTTTTTAGTTTTATATGAACCACTGTCCCTTTGCCAAGCTTGCTTTCAAAGCTAAGGCCGCAGTCGTTTCCGTATGCCAGGCGAATTCTTGCATTTATATTTTCAATTCCGTACCCCGAACCTCGGGAGTCGGATTTTTGCGGAGATTCAAGCGGATTGAAATCCATGCCGCATCCGTTGTCTGAAACCGTAAATTCAATGTAATCGCCGTCCAGCTCTCTTGCGTTAATTTTAATTAGTCCGCCCGATTCAATTCCGTCAAAACCATGCTTAATTGCATTTTCTACAATCGGTTGAAGAATTATCTTTATTATTTCAATGTCATTCAGGTTTTCAGGTATATCGAATTCACATGAAAATTTGTTTTCAAAGCGTATTGATTCTATTTTTATATAGTTTTTGACGTGTGAAATTTCCTCTGAAATTTTAATGATATTTCTGCCTTTATTCAAAGAAAGTCTAAAAAAATTAGCCAATGAAAAAATTATGTCATATATTTTTTGGTTTTTGCTTATTACCGCAAGCCAGGCGACGGTGTCAAGGGTGTTATATATGAAGTGCGGATTAATTTGCGCCTGAAGCGCCGCGAGTTCAGCAATACGTTGCTTTTCTTTCTCATCGTCTATTCTTTTTATCAGCCCCGTGATGCGGTGCGTCATGCTCTTAAAGTCATTTTCAAGGGCTCTTATTTCGTTGAGTTTAAAACAATATACCGTTTTGCTCGGATTATTGCCGAAAGTCCTCATGGTTTTTCTGAGTTTTTCCAATTCGGACAAAAGACCTGCAGATATAATGATCGAAAGTACAATTGATATTATTATTGCGCTGATTATTATAAACAGAAATTGAATGTTTATTTTGTTTAAAAGCTTATGAAAACTGCTTAGAGAATTTACGCATACAATTTCCAGGTGAGTGCTTATGTAGTTTGTTTCAATACTCTTTTTTATTATTCGGTATTGGTTATCTATTTCAATTGAATTTTTTCCATTATCGAAAAAATCTCCGCCGGTATAAAATTTTGAATTAATAAGACTTTTGTCCTGATGTGAAATAATTGTCCCGTTTGTCAGTAAAAAAAAGCTGCTGTCATCAATGGCAAATTTTTCATACATTTGGGCGAGGACGTCCTCATTTATGTACATGAGGATATATCCGCCTTCGCTTCCGGTAAAGTAGTTATACATTTTTTTTGCGGTTACTGTGTAGTAGGTGTTTCCTTGCTGTATATTTTTATCAAACAGATACATATCTGAATTGTGAATTTTTTTCAGCTTTTTGCTGTTAACATAATAATCGTTTGGAATGATATCAGAAAAATTATATATACGGTCACTTGGATCCACAAGACATATACCTGCAATTGCAGGATTACCGTTTAAAAAACCGGATAATTTGTTTTCAAGCATTTGAAATTTGTCTTCGTATGAAGTTGTTTCGTTTAATAGTATATTATACACGGATTGATTTGTCAGAAAATAGTATGAAAGCGAATTAATCTGATATATAAGCGATGAAATATAACTGCTTATTTTGGCTTCCACGGTAGTTATGTATTCATCGGTATATGAGTTGCTTATTGTGCTGTTTACGTAGTTTTTTACAATAAAAAAGGTTGTAATGGACGGTATCGCCGTAAATGTCAGTATGAGTATGATTAGTATTGTTTTGTATGAAATAAGGTGAATTATTTTTAAAATATTTTCTTTCATAGGAAATCCCCTTTTATTGCAGATCACTCGGATTTTTGCCCGTTATTTTTTTGAACTGTTTGCAAAAGTATTTGCTGTCGCTGTAGCCTACAAGCTGTGCAACCTCATAAATTTTATACTCTCCGCTCTTAAAGAGCTGAGTTGCTTTTGACATTCTGTAATTTGTCAGATACTTATTAAATGTCATGCCTGTTTCCTGCTTGAATAATCGCATCAGGTGACGAGGACTCATATATAATTGTTTTGCAATCCATTCAACGGTGAGATGACGGTTATATTGTGCGGCAATATATGATATTGCGCGGCTCACATTTTTATTTTTAATATTTTTACCGTATATTTCCGTGGAATTCTTGAGTCGGCCAATGAGATCATAAATCCAGATTTTAATCGCGTCGGCACTGTCCAATTCCGACATCTCGGCTACGGGGTTTACCATTCTGCCGAAAACCATTTTCATAATATCGGTATTTTCTATTGTTAAATTAATTATTTGTATTGCAAGTTTTGTAATAGAGCTTTTTACAATATCAAGCTGTGAACCCGATACTTTTGATATTTCGGAAAAATATTCATTCATGGTTTCAAATGCTGCGTTATAGTTTTCCTCTTTAACCTCATGGGCAATTTTTTCTGTGTCCGAATCACTCATATTACACAATTCGTTAAATTTGTTGTTTATGTAAATATAGTCCGTGATGTTGTTTCCGCCCTTTTTTATACCGTGGGACAAGGCGACTTCTGCCTGTCGGTGGGCGGTTGACAATAATTTAAGGCTTCTGAAAATTCCGCTTATTCCGATAGATGCAGTGTATCCTGAACATTTTTTAAACGAAATCAGGAGATTGTTAAACACATGAACGGCATTGTCGTATGAGCTTTGATTTTTCAAAAAAACGGTAAATATATACTTTGTCTGGGACAGATTATTATTAATAATGTAATTTTCGCTTGTGCTTATTGCATATTCTATACATTCTTTAAATTTCATTGCGGCACTAAGTGATATCTGAGTATTTGGTTCCAGATTATTTACCGAGATGGATACAATAAAAAAATTGCCCGTAAGTTTTTTTGCAATTAATGAATTTTCGCCTATGATTTCGGATGACTTATTCGGGTTGGTTATCAATGACATTACGAATGCTTCTGTCTGCATTGTATTATAATACTTTTCAGCATACTTTACCATTTTTGATTTTTCTATTTTTAATTTAATTTTTTTGAGTGCCTGCGAAAGCGCATTAAAATCAACAGGCTTTAGCAGATATGAGAATGCACCCGCATTAAGGGCTTCTTTGGCATATTGAAAATCATCATAACCTGACAAAACTATTACCTCCGGCGGCGATTGCAGTTCTTTTATTTTCTTCATGAACTCTATTCCGTCGCATTTTTGCATACGAATGTCCGTAACAATAATGTCGGGTTTTGAATTATTAAACATCTTGAACGCCTCGTCGCCGTTGGCGGCTTCCGCAACAATTTCGCAGCCATTGCTATTCCAGTCAAAACCTAATTTCAAACCTGTTCTTATTATGCTTTCATCATCAACAAGCATTACCTTTAACATATTTGTGTCTCCTTTAGCACTGTTGTATGCGGATGCTATCTGTAATAGTGCTCCATGTCATTGTGTATTTTTTCGAGTGCATCTGTAATTTCTCTGCCGAGCTTTAGGGTAAAAAATCTGCAAAGCAAAATTGAAGCTGTGTAAATAGCAATGAGTATAAACACCAGAAGCGACATCTTTTGAGTTATATAACGGCATTTTGTCGCGGAGCATATGTACAGCTTTGTTTGCGGAACATGATGGGTATATATAACTTTGCCTTTTTTGCATACGGGTGAGTTATATTTTTGTGTCATAATCTTTTTCATTGTTTTTTTGTCTATATCAAATGTTGTGTTTTTTGATTTCGGAAAAAACTGTTTGCCCTTTGAAAAAATAAACATTTGAGTTTCGTTGCAAAACGGTGTATCGGAATTTAATATTTTAAAAATGTCTTCAGAATTTATTTGAAAAATGATCCGTATATCATCGGATGTATTTTTTATATAATAAAGCGCATTTGTGCTGTTGCCGGGATTTTGAGACTTACATATCGCCCAGTTGTTATTTTCGCAATTCTCAGCAGGTTTATTGAGTATTTCGTTCATTTCATCATTTGGCTTGAAATGCTGCGCATTTATTGGAAAATACTGGATTAATCTATTGTCCTGATACACGTATACGTATGATATGTACGGTGAGTACTTAACGGCATTGGCTATTTTTATGGTAATATAATTCGGTACTTTTGAAGAGGCTATCTCATTTGCCAAATCAAATTCATTACAGATGTTATCCATGTTTGACGAGAGAAATTTCAGATGTGTCGACAGACGAGTCGCATCCTGATTCGTAAAATGTGAAATCTTCGTTGAATAATCGTCAAGTATTAATGTATGAAAAATGTTATATATGGAAACGAAAAAACACATTAATGTAACAGCGACGGTGGTCATGACAAAAAAAACAAGCTTTTTTCTTGTGACATTAAACAAGTATAACACCTCCCTGCGATACTGTATACTCATTATAATAATTTTTATAAAAAAAATCAAGTGTCAAAATATGCCGAAGTCGCAAATACCTACTTTAAAGTCGCTTTTGTTACCTTTTCAAAAAGTATGTTCAATGTTAATATTTAGTTAACAATTACAATTGATAGGAGGATTTTAAATGAAAAGAAATGTTTCACTGATTCTGGCACTGGTAATGGTTCTAAGCCTTTTTACCGGCTGCGGAGTAAAAAAGGCCGGTAAAGAGGAATCGCAAAAAACAGTTATTACAGTCGGAGGCTGGCCTACGGCCGAGGGACCTACGCTTGATTCAATGAATGAAAAGCTTAAGGCATTTAATAAAAAATATGCGGGTAAAATCGAAGTTGTACCGGATACATGGGCATTCAGTCTTGACACATTCCTGGTGAAGGCTGCCAGCGGTCAGCTCCCAACGGTATATACAACTCATTTTACGGAAACAGACAGAATTATAAGCGCGGGTTATGCTGCAGATATTACAAAACAGATGAAAAATTTCGGTTATGCCGATAAACTTAATGACAATGTAAAAAGCTTTATTTCGCGCGACGGTAAATATTATATGGTTCCGAACAGTGCATACACCATGGGTATGCTCGCAAACATGGAGGTACTCAGAGAAGCCGGTCTTGTGGACAAAGATGACAATCCGATTTTCCCGAAAACATACGATGAACTTACCGAATACAGTAAAATTGTCAAGGAAAAAACAGGGAAAACAGGTTTTGTTATGCCGACTACAAATAATGTTGGCGGATGGCATTTTGTCATCATAGCATGGGCAAACGGCGTTAATTTCATGAAAAAAGTTGACGGTAAGTGGAAAGCAACTTTTAATACCCAGGAATGTGTAAAAACACTTCAGTGGATAAAGGATTTAAAATGGAAATACAACGTGCTTAATTCAAATACACTTATTGATTATAACGAAGGTATGAAGCTTATCGGAACAGGTCAGGCAGCTTATTATCTGCAAAGTGCTCCTCAGAATGCACTTTTCTCTACATATGGAATGGATAAAAACGATGTTGCTATGGGTGTTATTCCGGAGGGCGGCAAAAAACATGTTACGTTAATGGGAGGATCTGCGGTGGCTATATCAAATAAGGCTACCGAGGCACAGAAAGATGCAGCGTTTAAGTGGTTCGAATTTACCGGCCTTACTCCAAACGCCACGGAGGATTCAAAAAAAGCTATTGAAAATGAGTATGCTACGTACAATGCAGAAAATTACGCTGTCGGTGTTCCGAAATTTTCACAGTGGAGTGATGATGCGGAAATAACAAAATTCCGTGAGGAAGTTATAAAGAAATATACAAATATACCGATTGGACACGTTAATCAGTATAAAATGGTAGACGGACTTAAGGTGCAGACAGAAGAACCTGTTTGTTGCCAGGATTTGTACGGTGCTCTCGATGCATGTATACAGGAAGTCCTCACAAATAAAAATGCCGACTGCAAAAAAATTATTGCAGATGCAGCAAAGGATTTTCAGACAAATTATCTTGACAATGCAAAATAATCATGTTTAAAAGGGGTTTATTTCAGATGAAAATGAGTAATACATCAATATCCTTAACATCAAAAAATGCTGTGCGATGGAAACGCGACATGAAGGCATGGATGCTTATATCGCCATTCCTTGTACTCGTCATTTTGCTCGTGTGGTATCCGCAGATTATGAGTTTTGTATGGTCTTTGTTTGAAATGGTTGGCTATAATCGTGGCAGATTTGTAGGAATTGAAAATTATGTGAATGTGATTAGGGACACACTTTTCCCAAAAGTATTTATGAATACGCTCAGTTATGTGCTTTGGTCATTGATTTTGGGTTATTTGCCTCCGATTATTGTAGCGTTGTTGTTGAATGAAGTTGTACATTTTAAAAACGGTTTTAGATTTTGCATATATTTTCCGGCAATTCTTCCGGGAGTAGCCGTATCGCTTATGTGGTACCTTATATTCTTTCCTGATGAAGGTGGAATGCTTAATATGCTTATAAATATGTTTGGCGGAAAAACTCAACTGTGGCTGCAAAATCCTAAAATGACAATACCGCTTATAATATTTACAACTACATGGAGAGGCATGCCCGGTGCAATGCTTTTGTATTATTCGGTGCTTCAGGGCGTTAACCGTGAATTGTATGAGGCAGCGGTAATAGACGGCGCCGGAGTATTCAAAAGAATTACTACAGTAACGATTCCTCAGATTTCCGGAACAATGCTTATTGTACTTGTAAGGCAGATAATAGGTGTATTTCAAATTTTGGAGGAGCCTATGGCAATGACGGGGGGCGGACCTAATAATGCGTCTATATCGCTTGCATATCTTGCGTATAAACAAGGCATAATTAATTTCCGCGTAGGACCGTCAATGGCTCTTGGAAATATCCTTTTTGTATTGATAGTTGTGCTTACTGTATTCTATTTTAAAATAAATAGAATAGTTGAAGAAAAACAAGGTTAGGATGGTGACAACATGAGAGCATTTGATAATAAAACAACAGGCGTTATTACTCCGATGGAGCTGAAGAGTTTCAAATATAAGTTTTTGTACTGGTTTGTTGTGGCTATACTTGTTTTGCTTGTATGCATGAGCCTTGTTCCGTCGTTGTGGATAATGCTTTCGGGATTTAAAGATGTGAAGGAAATATACAAGGTTCCGCCGGATTTGTTCCCGAAACATATTAAAATATCAAAGGCGGTGCTTGTGTGGAATAAATACAAACTGTCTTCCGGTTATTTGTCAAGCTTTATAATAGCAGCCGGTGATGTGATTTGCAGTGTTATATTTCCTGCGCTCGGAGGATTTGTGCTTTCAAGACTCCGACCGCGTGGATACAGATTGGTGTTTACACTCTTGCTTTGGACAATGATGATGCCGGGGCAGGTAAGAATGGTTCCGACATTCATGGTGTTTAATTCTGCTCATCTTACAAACTCATATGTTCCGCTTTGGATGATGGCGGCAGCAAATATATTTAATGTATTTCTGTTTAAAAACTACTTTGATACCATTTCAATATCGCTTATTGAGGCGGCACAGCTTGACGGATGTACAGATATGGGTATATTCTCAAAGATAATTCTGCCGCTTGCAGAACCGATAGTTGTGTATGTGGTGATTACGTCTATAAATGCGGCATGGAGCAGTTTTATGTGGCCGATGCTTCTTATATCGGATGATGCTAAACTTCCGATTGCCGTTAAACTGTATAACCTGAAAACGTCAATTCGCCTTGATTATTATATGATAGCAATTATATTCGGAATGATACCGCCGGTTGTACTGTATGCATTCTTCCAAAGAATGATACTGGGAGGAGTAAATGTTGGCGGTGTGAAAGGTTAAGGAGGTAACAGACTGAATGAAAATAAAAAGATTAGTTTCATGTTTTATTTCAATCATGCTTGTTATTTCGGCAGCCGATATTACCTTTGCGGCCGAAAAAGATAACACAACGGTTATATATTTAAACGATGCTTCTGCCCTTTATGATAAGCAGGCGGTGCAAAATGTAAAAATGGGACTTCAGTCCGCCGTAACCCTTACGAATCGCAAGGGAATTAAATGTTGGCAGCTCAAGTCGGCAAACAGAATGAACGCATTTGTAAATGTTAATCTTTCAGATGAATTTGCGGGTTCTGTGAGCGATGGTACATATTTCGAAATTGAGGTGGAATATTTCGACGAGGGCAAGGGTGTATTCTGCTTGGAGTATGATTCCCAAAAAAGTACAGACTACGAGACAGATGCCGTATACCTTGCAAATACAATGCAGTGGAAGACGCATGTATTTCAGGTTGATGATGCATATTTTGCTGACCGCCATTGGAATAACACGAGTGATTTTTCCATAACCGTACGTTCGGATAAGCTGTCTTATTCAATGGGGAATGTGTGCGTGAGCAAAATCACAGTGACAAAATTCCCAAAACTTAAACCTGTGCAGTGTGTGAATGTAAAAAGCGGTGAAACAGGTAATATATTCGGCAACTCCGACAGCAAAGAATTCAGTGCGGAATTTAAAAACTTTTCCGATGAGGAAAAAACAGTAAATGTATCCTACGAAGTATTTGATGATTATTGTGCGAAAGTATGGAGCAATGAAGACACAATAAAAATTTCTGCCGGAGAATCGGTGCAAAAAGAAATTAAACCGGATGTTAACAGATATTGTCTGTACGATTTAAAAGTAGTAGTTTCGGACGAAAATTATACCCAGACAAAAACAGTTCCGTTTTCGTACATAAACACAATTGAAGACGGGACAAAAAACGATTATGCAGGATACTGCACAAAATTTACCCTTGACGGTTATGGGGCGGATGACGGAATGCCTATTGTAGCAAAATCCGGTTCGGGATTTGTGCGTAACTCTGTTCAGTGGACTCTGGTTGACGCTCCGGGGACTGCAAAGGGCAATTTTGCCCTTACACAAAATGCAAAGAGTCTTTTTTCGAACCTCGCGAAGTACGGAATAAAATGGCAGTGGCTTGTTGGAATGGGCAATACAAAATACGGAATGAAGACGACAAATACCATACCTACCACGGAAGAACAGCTGGCGGCATTTGAAAATTATATCGACTTTATGATTGATGAAAAAAATAAATACGGAGTCAAGATGAATTCCTATGAAATATGGAATGAACCAAATATTCAGCCGTTTAACTCTGCAATGGAAAACGGAAAGACATATGGAGAATTTGCCGTAAGAATGCTGAATAAGATAAGGGAGCGCGACAGTTTGACACCTTCAACAATGTTTTCGGTATGTAATCTTACCACAAGTTCTGCAAGAGAGTTTTACAGCGAAGCGCTTTCTGTCGTGCCCAGGGGTTTTTTGAACGCGGCAACGCTGCATCCGTATAACCACAACAGCATTCCCGAAAAGGGCGTGGCTCTGCAGCTGAAAAGCTATGCTGATGAATTTAATGAAAAAATGGGCACGTATCCTAAATTATATCACACAGAGGTAGGTTATTTTTCGGGTTCCGGAAGTTCTGCCGATCCAAAGGTACAGGCAGAATACAACATGCGTACATATGTGTATTTTAAGGGTAACAAAATAGGTGATTATTTTTCATGGTATAATTTGGATAACGAAGGCGGTATAAAGACATACACAGAGCATAATTTCGGACATACTCAGTCGTGCAAACCCGTGTATGACTATCCGTATGCGGCTAAAGAAACATATGTTGCGGTAACGGCGGTAAACAAAATTTTGCAAAATGCTGACAGCACGGGTACAGTGCTTGACAACGGCACTGATTATGCATACACATTTGTGAGGCCAAAGGATAATAAAAAAATTATTCCATTTTGGACGGCAGGAAGTCCTAAGAACGTAACACTCAAGTTGAATACAAATAATGCAGTTTTGTATGATATATATGGTAATCCGACAGCATTGAGTTCTGAAAACGGTGAATATACATTAACACTTACAAATTCCATGCAATATTTAGAAGGGGATTTTACGGCTGCCGAATGTACAGAACCGAGGGTTGAAACATCTGAAAACAATCTCAATATTGCCAAAAACAGCAGTGTGACTATTGACATAAACGGTGTCCATGATGGTGAGATCCTGACAGCATCCAGAGCTTCCGGCGCCGATGTATATGTTGAAAAGAACAATTTGATTGGGCTTAAATGTGAGAACGAGGTAGGCAGCAGTGACGTTATTACTGTTAAAATATCAAAAAATGATAAAACTTCATCAATAATAAAAATACCGCTGAAAACTACTGAGCCGTTCACAGCGGAATTGTATGCGGATATACGAGGAAAAGATGATGTTACACGCTGGGATGCAACACTCTATGTAACAAATAATATGACCGTCCCGCTTGACGCAAAAGTGCATTTTTTGAGTCCTGCCATGTTTGCTGATAATTACGGTACTATTGGAATAGATACAATACCGGCAGGATGTATCGGAGAATATAAGCTTAAACTCCCGAGGATAAATGAACTTGGTATATATGATAATGTTGTATACACCATTGAGGCAAATGACGGTACTCAAAAGACGTTCAAACAAAGCATAGACTTTACGTGTGCTGTTTATGCCGAAAAAAAGCCGGATATAGACGGTAAGATGTCGGACGGGGAGTGGGATTTAAAAACGACCATGAACTGCGGCAGTGAAGAACAGGTCAGTATGACGGGTAACAACGTGTGGAACGGTCCGGATGATTTGAGTGCTGCAACAAACATAATGTTTGACAATGATAATTTTTATTTATTTGTACGGGTAAGGGACGATGTAAAGGCGGGAAGTTCCACAGACAGCCTGATATGGCAAAATGATTCGATTCAGTTTGGAATTGCCTTTGAAAAGAAATTGCATGACGCTGTTGTCGGCGGCAGCTTTACCGAAATTACTTTCGGCGATACTCCGAACGGTCCGTTGGTATGGCGACATTCATCAGAGGGAAACAATATGCCGCTAAGCAAGGTGGAGACAGCGCAGCTTGCAATAACACGTGACAATGGGGTTACCAATTATGAACTTGCCATTCCGTGGTCGGAGATAACCACAAATAAAGTTGATTTTGACACCATCGACAAAATCGGTTTTGCAATGGTAGTAAATGATGATGACGGAAACACACGAAAGGGATGGATAGAATACGCAGGCGGTATAGCACGTCAAAAGGATAGCAGCCAGTTTACCTACCTATGTATTGCAAGATAATTGATTGTAAAATGCATGTGCAATATAAATTATAAAATTTTAGGAGAAATGAATTATGAAATTCAGAAAGTGTTTATCATCGTTACTGGCGGTGATACTTGTCGCAAGTTGTTTTGCAGGTATGACGGCATTTGCCGCGTCATCGGAAATTATTAGTGATGGGACGATTATCTATGCCAATGACTTTGAATCGGAAACGGCAGAAGATGGTAAGGTTCCCGTAAATTCGCTGCAATTATTCAATAATACAACCAGAAAATACTCTGTTCCGAGTCCGAGTGACCCAATAATTACAAAAGTCACATCCGATGGCAATAGGTATATGCTCATCGGTCAATCGGAAACGGGTGGCAATTTAACAACCGGAGACACGAGATTCGGAGCAGCATTTTCTCCGATTTCATCGGGAATTATAACGGTAGATTTCGATGCAATTATTTACAATGCAAGTGATGATAACCGTGCAGCCATAGGTTTTGCGGCGTCCGGCAGTGCATCAAATTATTGGTTCTTTAGTGCACATAAATCCGGTGCAATCGGTGTTAATCCGGGTGGTTCACCGAGCTATAGTTCAGGTGCGTTATTTACCGCAAACGTATGGAATCACTATACTGTAGTTGTTGATTTGGATAATAAAACATCGACACTTAAAGTTAACGACGGGGCATCGAATACGGTGACATTAGATTGCAAAAGTGCAGAATTAATGGGTTTTGTAACATACACGCCCAATTCAACAGATTTTGCCGTGGATAACATAAAGATTACAACAGGATCGCAAATTAAAAGGACTGTTTACGCCGACTATAGTTTTGAAAACGGAACGGATTTTCTCGCACTTGTAGGTGCCTCCGGTGACGGTACAAATCAGGAGAATGCAGCTATTACGGATACAGCCTCCGCAACCCTTGGCGCGAATAACAGCATTTATGCCGGAGCGTACTCGCTCGGAAATAAGGTATACTCGGTAGGAAGAAATAAATATCACAGATGCAATGAAATATTTTCCAACGGAGCAAATGGTGTATATAAAGTTGAGTTTGACGCTTTGGTAGGAAATGGCGGACTCGGTATAGGTCTTGGTTCAACCGCAACCGGTGGCGGAATAAAAGGAAGATATCCGTTTGCTTTTCAGAGAGCAACAGGAAATTTTGTGGCGGAAACTGTCGGAACTTCTACAAAATCATGGTATGATTCTACAACCAACAATACAGAGACTGTTTACACTGCAGAGGGGACAGAAACAAATATTACATATGTAAAAAACAAATGGACTCATGTTATTTTGGAAATTAATGCCAAAACAGGTTATGTTACTGCAATTGTTGACGGTGTTAAATCAAATCCGGTTTATGTATCGTATATTGTATCGGCTCCGATAACGAGTATAGGTTTTACATACGGTCTTTCCACAGCGGCTTATAATGGTGCGACAGATCACAATGCATATATTGATAATCTCCGCATTACACATGAGGATAATTTGGATATAAAGGCAGTTGCAAGTGCAAAAGGCAAAATCATTGTTGAATTTGAAAAAGATATAGCAGCGGTTTCAACAAGTGATGTAACGGTTACGGGTGGAACGGTTACATCGGTTAATGTAAGCGGAGATAAGCTTTTGGCAGGAGTTACGGGACTTGTGGCAGACAAAGAATATGATATTGTATTCTCGGATAATGTAAAATTTGCGGATGGCACAAGGCTTGCACTTAAGTCATATAGATTTTCGTATAATGACACGGAGTTTTCCGCAACGCCGGTTGTATTTACACTTGATGGCAAAACGGCAAGAACTGTTGTAAATGCTCAGCCTTCTCTTGAGGCCGAGACAATATACAGCTATATCGCGGCATATGATGCAGATGGAAATCTTGTGGAAGCCGCTGAAAAAATAATTCCCATTTTAAACACGGATTATATTATGAAATCGGTATCGGTAACACATACATTTGACGATGCGTCCGCAATAGCAACCGTTAAAGCGTTTGCATGGGATGCAGATATGGTTCCTTTTGACAATGCATCCGAATTTATTGTTCGGAAATAAAAATCGGAGGTTGCAATGAAAAAGAAGAGGATTATCTTGGCAATAATTGCGATATTGGCGCTGAACGTTCAGGCATTTGCGGAAGAAGTGACGCTTTTTCGTTATGAATCGCCAAATCCGTTTGAATATGTTACGTATTTTAAAACGGATTTTGAAGGTGAAACAGGGGCTGACGGCACAGCCCCAAAAATTCTTAATGATGCAGAAAAGCCGACTGCTGCCTGCTCTGATGTAGCGGCAGAACTCAGAACTTCAACAGATTCCGATGACAGGGAAGTGCTCGGTAACAGATACATTAAAGCAGGAGATTCGTCAGACATGCGCTTTAACGGTGTGTTCAAAAACACTGTTTCCGAAGGTACTCTCTATATTGAGTTTGACGCAAGGGTTGATTTTACAAAAACTGCGGATTATTTTACCCTCGGCCTTTTGGATACCAACTGGAAAGCCGGGAAAACGGCGTGGTTTATAACGCTGAAAGGTGACGGTACCATTACGGCAAATGGCGCGCTTGGAGCGGCGGCTGTCCTCAGAGAGGATACCGGTTCCAAAATCACTCTTACCGATAAGAAGTGGAGTCACTTTAATGTGGAAGCAAATATTGATAACTCTGCGGTGGTTATTACCGTAGACGGCGTTAAATGCAAACCGATTCCGATGGACTTTATGCCGAGCGTACTTCCGAGAGCCGGACTTTGCAGTTACAGAGGAAAAGCGCAGGTATACTTTGACAATTTTCACGTATATTCAGTGATTCCGCTCGATAATGATAACGGAAAGACAATTTACTTTAAAGATAGTTTTGAAAATGATATTATCGGTGCAGCACCGGCAGGACTTAAAGAATTATCCGGCGATGAAATAACAAACGAAGCGACGGTTGAAGAGGCGGACGGCAACAAGTATGTAAATCTTACAGCTTCGGCAAAGGCGGATTTTAAATCACCGGTAGCTCAGGGCAGAATTGTTGCGGAATTTGATGTGGCTGTCGGCGATTCCAAACTTGTTATAGGATTTATGACAGCAAATGCATCGTCAAACAGTGTTTATACACTCAAAGACGGCGTTGTAACCGGCTTGAGCAACGGCAGGGAAATGGATATATATGAAAACGAGAGCAATCAAAGGGTTGAATATAATGCCGGAAAATGGCAACATTGCAGAGTAATGTTGGATATTGATAAAGCGCAGGGCACAATTGAGATTGAGAATAATAGATCAGAGGTTACAGATGGAATATCCGGATTTGACGGCAACCCCGTTTCGGCAATAACCGTTGTATCTGATTTGGAAAATGTTTTTCTGGATAATCTCGTTATATATAAGCATCCGAATTATGTAAAATCAGCTTCATTTATGGCTCTTGACGGAACGGAAAGCACGGATTTCACAAATGTTTCAACAATTACGGATAAGATAATTCTTAAATTTGCGGATGCGCTTGATTTTGCCGATGATACTTGCATAGAGATGTATAATGTTACAGAGGGTGAAAGAACGGATATAACGTGCAATCTTTCAAAAGGCAAAAACACTTTGTATATAAGGCCTGTTTTGGGCTATCTTACCGAGAACTGCAGTTACACCCTTACCGTTAAAAAAGCCTTGCAAAATGAGTGGCATCAAGAAATGAACGAAGATTATGTCCTTGAATTTACAACCGGCAAAAGTTATGTTACTGTATTTGATATGTACTTTGCCGACGCGGACGGCAATACCGTTAGAAACATTAGTGCCGGGGATAAAGTGTATCTTACTGTGGATTATGCCAAATCGGGCAATGACGGCTCAATAGAGGCCGCACTTGCATATTCGGCCATAAAGGATGGCGAACTTGCTGATTTCCATGTAGAAAATGTTGTTCTTGACAAATTCGGAAAAAATTTATACAAAAAAGAAATTGTTGTTCCGTCCGATATAGCGTTTGATGAAATTAATATGTTTTTGTGGAGTACGGATACGGGACTGCCGGTAATCGATAAGGTAACAATCGGAGGTGCCAAGTGAGGAAAACATCTGTTCTGATATTAATAATAAGCATCATGCTGTGCTTTATTTACATACCGTGTATGGCATCAAATGAGATAGAAATTTCAAATGTATCGTCATGTTTACCGGGAAATATTTTCTTTGACAGTTCGGATAAAAGTTTTAGCGTGCTGTTAAAAAATAATACGGAATCTGATGTAACCACACATATTACATATACGGTTACGGATATTTCGGAAAAGAATACCGGCATGGAATATATGCGTGAAAGCAAAGAAATTCCAATCTCGGCTTTGTCGGAATATACCGATATATTCTCTGTTGATGACATTGTAAAATACAACGTATATGAGCTAAATATCACAGCCGAATCTGATGACGGCAGAATTTACGCAAGTAAGACAGTTCCGTTTTCGGTATGTGTAGATGCCTCAATAAACGGCGGAAATCCGATGATGTCTACAGCATTTCATGTGAGTTGGAGTGAAGATAGACTCCCGTATACCGCTGTACCCATACTCAAAAAAGCCGGATTTTCATCGGTGAGAGACAGTTATCGCTGGGCAGAATTTGAGAAACAAGATGGTATTTTTTCAGAGCCGCAAAGGTATACGGAGCTTTGCAATGCGATAGACCAAAATTCATCGAAGCTTTTTGCTATTTGCTCACTCGGCAACAAACTGCACGGCATGCAGACTGACAGCCATATGCCGTCAACGGATGTGCAGCGGGCGGCTTTTGCCGAGTACGTTTACAGGATGCTTATGATTAACAAAGACCGTGTTGAAGCAATAGAGGTGTGGAATGAACCTGATATAAAAAGCTTTAATCCGGCGGATGTTTCTCCGTCCGAATATGCAAAACTTGTAAAAACAGTGTATGAAAAAGTTCGGTCTAATCCAGAATTTGCAGATATTAAAATTGCGGCGCCTGCACTTGCTTCGTCCGTTGATTGGCTGTACGAGTTTTTAAATACGGATTTCGACGGAGACGGCAGATGTGATACATATAAATATTTCGATATTATTTCCGTTCATCAGTACGAAACAAATTATTCGAGAGCGGTTACGAAATTTACAAATATGAAAAGCGAGCTTGGCAAATACAATGCTTCCGATAAGGCAATTTATCATACGGAATTCGGCTCATCGCAAGCACAGGAAAAAAATGCGTCCGATTTGGCTTCGCAGGAAATGCAGGCTTCACGAATTGTAAGATATTATCTTACGCTTAGTGCAAATGATGTTGGTGATAAATATTTTTTATATGCATTTTCGGATGAACCGCTGGCGGCGGAAAATTACGAAATGTCATTCGGGATTACAAAAAAATATACCGATGATGTTCCATATGCCGCTAAATCTTCACTTATTGCTGTCGCAAATTTAAACAGCCTATTGAACGATAATTATGATGCATCACGTACCGAATACAGTGAGGACGGGAATGTGTGTATTGCGGAATTTAAGAGCTCGGATAACAGCAGAGAGATTAAAGCTTTGTTCAGAAAATTTAACAAAGGTGACGAAACAGATGACAGCATTACATATCGTCTTGCGACTGATTCGCGTGCAAAGACGGTTACATTTTATGATTTATACGGAAATAAAATTAATGTTGATGCTTCAGGTGGGTATTATACGGTAAATGTATCTCACAAGACTGTTTACGCGGTTTTTGATTACGGAGATAATATTCACATATATCCGGACGCAGACAAAACGATTGTTTACGGTAATATTGCCGATTCCGTTTCAGGTGAGTTTATAACCGTAAAGGTCTTAAACGAGAACGGAAAAACGGTTTATATTGATCAAAAGCAGCTTGACGAAAATAAGAATTTTGAATTTTCATTCAAAACGCCGAGTAAAGACAAACAGTATATCATGTATCTCGGGAACAAATCTTTTTCGGGCATATACACGATTTCATTTAAACCGTATGCTTTGGCAAAGGCTTCTGTCATTACAACAAATGACAATAATGCAGTGGTTTCGAATATTTCAGACTTTGCTTCGGCAGATACGGTTGTTATAAAAGCGGAACTGCTTAATCCTAATATAACTGATTTTAAAATATTGGCGGCATATTACAAAAATGCTGTGATGAAAAAGGTTGAACTGATTAACAAAGGTGATATGCTCTGCAATTCCGGACTATATAAATATAATCTAAAAAAAGCCGTTGGGACAAATTTTGATACAGTGAAGGTTTTTATGCTTGATTCATTGTCAAATATAGTGCCGCTCGGCTACAATCTTGTTATTGAATGAGGTGACACAATGAAAAAATTAACTGCATTACTTCTGGTTTTAGGCTTTTTAATGCCCGGATCTGCATATGCAAAATCATACACTGTATTCGGCGAAAATGACATAGTAATAGGTGATACGGGAGAACCTGACGAAAAAATAACATATACCGTCTTTTGCAGAGATAAAAAAATTTCTGATTACGACGGAACGAATGCGCTTGATGTTTTTGCCGCATATGACGAAACAACTGCAGATAAAAACGGCAATTTTACCATACAGTTTAAAACGCGAAAAGAAAGCGGAATTTACCCGGTGACAGTTTATTCGAAAAGCGGCGGAAAAAGCGAACACGAAATCTATTACATAAAAGAAAGCGAAAATGCAGAGGCACGTGAACAAATTGACGTTGCATCGGACAAAGCGGCATTTATGCTTGCCAATAAATACGCACTCGGATTGAACACAAATCTTTTAAATGAAGATACGGCACAGAAAACGGCAGTTCTTTATGAATCCGAAGGCAAGAAAGCTTCGGAACTCGGATATGAAAAAACGTATAGGTTGATTAACAAATGTGCTTCGGTTGTTTCTCTTTGCAACGGAAAAATTAACTTGTATGACAATTTTGAAAACCTTGATTTTAATGCCGAAACACGTGGTTGGCTGACATACCCGTATATGGATGATGAGGCACAGGCATACCTTGTCGGCAAACTAACAAACAACTATAATTCATTGTCGGAATTTAATTCAAATTTTGAAGAGGCATTGGTTCTTACGACGGTAAGATATGCTGACGGATTCGGTTATGTGCGTGATGTAATAAAGGAATTCGGCAATGATTTGTCGCTAAGCGTTAACAAGGTTAATGACGATGTCGCACGAGCTCTTGTCGGAAACGACTATACTGTAAGTACACTCGAATCAGCGATATTAAAATTATATGGTAATTCGGACAGTAATATCGAAGGTAATTCGGGAAGTTCGTCTTCAAAGGGCGGTAAAGTTTCGGGCATTTCCACACCGGCATACGGCGGAAATACTGTCGATGAGAATCCGAATCGGACAACTTCAAAATTTAATGATCTTGACGGATATGAATGGGCAAAGGAAGCTGTTGAGGCTCTTGCGGAACGCTCTGTGATTAATGGAAAGGCTGCAGGTGTATTTGCACCGTATGATTTGATTTCGAGAGAAGAATTTGTAAAAATAGCTATGAAAACGGCCGGATTTTCAAATATTTCCGGCGAATTTGAAATGGATGACGTAAGTGAAAATGACTGGTTTTATCAGGATGTAAAAAATGCTTATCTGAGCGGTATCATATCGGGCGTTTCGTCCAATCTGTTCGGAAGCGGACAGCCTGTTACAAGACAGGATATGGCGGTAATTCTCTATAACGTATTAAAGAAAAAGGGGATAACGTTAAACTCGGATAACATGAAAAATTTTACAGATGAATCCTTTATTTCGGATTATGCAAAAGATGCAGTACGTGTGCTTTCGGCAGCGGGGATTATAAACGGAGATCAAAATAACGATTTTAACCCAAGAAGCAATGCAACAAGAGCCGAGGCTGCAAAAATGGTTTACGGAATAATTTCATATACGGAGAGGTGAGTGCATTGATAAAAAAATATATGCTTGCAATACTTGCAGCAGTTATGATTATAACAGGTATTCCTGTTTCGTCATTTGCTGTTGAGAGCAGTGAAGCTCAATGCGAATTTGAAAGAAATTTTCTTCAGAATCTCGGCGTACTGACAAATGTCGATTTGGCAAACAGTACATCTGAAGTCAGCCGAAAAGATTTTGTGTATTTTCTTTCAAAGCTTTTAAAACTTTCGGAATTCCCGGAGGTAAACATTGAGTACTTTGATGATGTAAAAAGCGATGATTCATGTTCTGAGCTTATTAATTACTTTGCGCAAGTCGGTTACGTTTCAAAAGGAGGAAATTTTGAACCTGACCGTGCAATTAAACCGATTGAAGCATATAAAATATTGCAGACAATTCTCGGATACAATGCGGCAGCGGAGGTTAAGGGCGGATATCCGTCCGGATATATTGTAATTGCAAACAGACTTGATTGGTCTGTAAAAGGCAGTGTAATCACTTCTGACGATTTGATCAGACTTTTGTTTGATGCGGCGAATACGCCTTATTACAGCATTACATCAATAACCGAAAACGGAAACGCAGAATACACTGATAAAACCGATAATACCATCCTGAGCGCGTATTATAACATTGAGAGTACAGAAGAATTTGTCGGGGCTGTAAACGGCATTGTTCTTGAGGGCAAAGATTGTGATGTCGGTGAATTGTGCGCAGGCGGAAAAATATATCTTAATGGCGATGTCAATAAGCCTGAGACATTTCTCGGAAGACAGTGTGAGATATATTATTATGATAATCCGGGCGAAAGAAATAAATTGTTTGCAGTGCGTGTGGCTGCCGGAGATAACTCAAAGGTAATTGACAGCAGCCTTATAAAAAACATGGGTAATGATTTGGTTTTGGAATATTACAAAAACCGTGATGATGAAAAAAACAGCAAAATTTCAAGGATTCGCATTGATCCGTCGGTTAAGGTTATAGTAAATGGTGCTGTAGCAGATAGGAACATCGTGTCGCTGTTTAACGGTTTAGAGTACGGTAATGTTGTGCTTCAAAAATCAAACGGCTCCGGTAACTATGATTATGCAATAATTAAAAATTACCGCGATATATATATCAGCCGTTTTAACACAGATGAAAATATCATTTATGATAAACTAAGCGGTAAAAATTATAAGATTAATGATTTTAGAAATGTCAATATTTACACTGTTACAGGTGAGAAAAAATCCGCTGCATCTCTCTCGGGTGAGACTCTCGTATCCGTTGCGACAGATGATAGGGACAATATTGAAATTATATGCGGACTTGACAAGTTAAGCGGAAATGTTGTGTCGTCATTTAGCGATGGAATAAAGGTAAATGATATAAAGTATTATTACAGCAATGAATTTAAGAAGATGAATTATCCGATTATTGCTGGAAATATATATACAATATATCTCAATCCGTATTCCGAAATTGCGTATATGCGTGCGGGCGATGCGGATGAAATGGATATCGGATATGTTTTGGATGTTGATTCAGGTTCGGGACTTGATCCTGTTGTGAGATTTAAAGTTTACAGTACGGCGGGCAAACTTCTTGAATTGGATGCAGCAGACAAAATACGTCTTGACGGCATTCGTAAGGAAAGCAACGCAGTATACGACTATTTTATGCAAAGCGGTGAAATAAACGATCAACTTGTACGGTACTCACTTGATGCAGATGGCAGGATAGCTAAAATCGATACTTCTTATGTATCCGAAAAAGAAAGTCGTGAAAATTCACTTACAGAAAGCGTTATGGTGGATGATAACAAATCAAACAGTATGTATATGATTTATTACAGCGGTAATGCAAACATGAGACGTATTGGTCTGGCAAATATGGCTGACAAGAATACAAAGATAATCCAGGTTCCGACAGCTGATTGTATCAAAAACAGAGATTATAATGAGTATTCATTCAGGACAGGTGGGTTTGATGATATCCTTGTCGCTGATATGTCATTAGATGTGAAGTGTTATAAATTTGACAGCAGTAAATTAACCGAAGATGTCGTGGTTGTATACAAAGATACCGCAAAAGCATATGATGATTACTTCGCCGGATTACTTTCGGTTGAACAGATTTCATCCGGATTAAATGCCGATGGTGTAGTTGCAAAACAGGTCGAAGGGTACATGGGCGGCGCACAGGTTTGTGTGCCGATTGCCTTGAATTACAATGCTTCAAATGCGCTTCCGAAAGCCGGTGATGTTATAGCTCCGAACCTCAACCAAAGAGGGGAACTTGTAAGTTATCATACATGCTATGATTACAGTGAAAACAAGGTATGCACTGTTTCGGGAGGTTCCAGATCTCTTGTAGATTTTGGAAGCACAAAATATTATCAAAACGCGACAAATATAAATGACGTTATGTTTGAACTTTCCTACGGATATGCATATGACATAAGCGGTGTCACAATGACAATTTCAGCAGCCCCGGAAACGGATAATCCCGGCTGTATTGATCAGATGGTGAATGTCGGCACTATAGGATTTACAATGATAGAGGATGATAATCGCGGTGGCGTTAAACTGAGTACCGGAGACATCTCGGATATATCAACATTTAAAGACACCGTTGATTTGTCAAATACTTCTAAGGTAATAATACGAAACAGATACAGGACAATAAAAGAGATCATAGTAATCAAATAAGCCGGAAAATCGTCTGAATAGACATAAATTCGGCCGCAAATATAATTTTTAACTGCTGTGCTGCAGCCAAACGGGCAGTACGGCAGTTTTTGATTCGGAGGTAAAAAGCATTGGAAAAATATATAGTGCCTGTCAGAATTACAGCGGCGGAAAATTGCGTGAATTGTGATAACATCGTTGTTGATTCTCCGCGGCAGGCAGTGGTAATACCCAATCACGATAAAAC
>CAKSIN010000021.1 GCA_934463115.1 uncultured Clostridia bacterium | reverse complement strand
TTTACAGCAAATAAAGATATTTCGGATATATCAAAAGCATTTACGCTTGCGGTTGGCGGAGTAAGCAAGCTTATTGATAAGAAATTTACACCGCAGGAAGATGTAACACTCGTACAGCTCAAAGGCGGCGAAGTACCCCCGGCTGATACAGATGTAGAAGATGCAATCGCACTTATCGATGCAATAGGCACTGTAGAATATACAGATGCAAGCAAAGCGAAGATAGACGCTGCACGCGCTAAGTACGATTCGCTCTCTGCAGAAAAGCAGGCTAATGTAACGAACTATGCAACACTCACAGCAGCAGAAGCTAAGTATGCAGAGCTCAAAGCAAATGCAGAAGCAAATGCTGCAAAGATTAAGGCAGTAGAAGATGCAATTGCGGCAATCGGCACTGTGGAATACACAGACGATTGCAAGGCAAAGATTGATGCTGCAAGAAAAGCATACGATGATCTTGATGATTCATTGAAATCGAGCGTTTCCAACTATGAAACACTCACTGCAGCAGAAGCTAAATATGATGAACTCAAGAAAGCTGCAGAAGATGAAGCTGCTGAAATTGAGAGACTCAAAAAGGCTGCTGCAGAAGTAGACGCGCTCATTGGCCTTATCGGCGATGTAACGCTTGAAAAGGGCGACAGTGCAATCAAGACAGCAGAAGATGCTCTTAATGCTCTTGATCCCAAGGCTGTTGAGTATGTTACAAAGAAAGCTGAACTTGAAGCTGCAAGAGCTAAATACAATCAGCTACTTGATGAAAAGAAAGCAGCAGACGAAGCAGCTGCAAAGAAATTTACAGATGCTGTAGATGCAATCGGCGATGTTGTATACACCGACGAATGCAAATCTAATATTGAAGCTGCAGAAAAAATCTACTCCGAACTTACGGATGATCAGAAAGCACTTGTTGCTGCTAAATACGATGAACTTGCTCAGAAGAGAAAAGATTACAGCAAGCTCGATGAAGACGCAAAAGGCGCGGAAGCCGCTGCTAAAGAAATCGAAACTGTAATTGCCGCTCTCGGCGAGCCGGATCTCACAGATGAATTCAAGAAAGCTCTTGAAGAAGCAGAAGCAAAACTTGCAGGCGCATCGGATGCTGTAAAGGCACTTGTTTCCAACAAGGAAGACCTTGAAGCTAAGAGGGCTAAATACAATGAATTGCTTAAAGCAGACGAAGAAGCAAAGGCAATTGCCGCTGTAGAAGCTGCTATTAATGACATTGGAACTGTTGAATACACACCGGAAAGCAAAGCTAAGATTGACGCTGCAAGAAAAGCATACGATGATCTTAACGATGCATTGAAAGAAAAAGTATCCAACTACGCAACACTTACAGATGCAGAAGCAAAATATGAAGAACTCAAGAAAGCTGCAGAGGGCGACGTTGCTGCAATTAACGAAGTAATCGAACTTATCAACAAGATAAGCGATCCTGTTACACTCGCAGACGGCGATGCAATCAAAGCGGCAAGAAAAGCATATGACGCTCTTGCGGTTGCAGACAAAGAGACAAAGGTTACAAACCTTTCGAAACTTACTGCAGCAGAAGAAGCATACAAGGCACTTGCAACAGTTGAACCCATAACAGATAAGGGTGGAAACAAACTCCTTGTAATCGACAATCTGCCTGACGGCATGGTTGCAAAATACGGCAGCAGCGAAGCTGTTGTAATCACAATGCCCACAGGCGATAAGAAAGTTATAATCCCTGTAGACGATTCTGTAACAGGAGCTGTAGAGCTTACATTTGAGGCAGGCACACCCAAGACATATGCAATGGGTAATGTATACGCACTTGCAGATACTGCAGCATCTATCAGCATGAACGATGTTCTCGCAATACTTAAGAGAGCGTCCAACATTGTAGATGCGGATGCAGACTCGCAGTACAACAAGATTTATGCAAATGCACTTGCAGATATCCTCAGTGACCTCAATGGCGACGGTATAATCGACTCCCGCGACGCGGTTCTGGCATCTCAGATATTTGCAGGCGACCTCAATGACGAAGTTAAGGGCAACCTTAAATTCGGATTCTAAAAATTAAATAAGGAATAGGAGAGCACTCATGAAAAATAAAATTCGTACAGTTCTCTCCGCATTCCTTGTATCTTCGGTAATGGTGCTCAGCGTCAGCGCGGCACCGGAACTTAAAGCAGATGCAAGCATTGAATCGGACAACATCACCCTTAGTGTGGTGTTGTCCGAATTTCCAAGCGAGCTTGCCGATATCTCATCGGTTACGATAGAATATGATTATGATGACAAATCACTTGAATATGTATCGGCGCAGAGCGAGCTTTTGGGAGGTACAATGCTTGTTACCGCAGCCGGAAAATTCGGCTGGGCGGATTCTGCCACCGGTACCGAAAATACCGTTATGATTACTCCGGAAAAATTCGCGGAATCAAACGGTGAACTCGGCACGGTTACGTTCAAAAAGATACAGGGCGCAAGCGGAGAAAAAGAAATAACCACAACACGAATCCTTATATCGGATCATACTCTGAAATCCGTTACAATCGCAAACGTTACAGCTAAGGTTAATCTTGGCGGCACGGGCAGCGGCGGTTCGTCGGGCGGTTCGTCGGGACGTCCTTCGGGCGGTTCATCGGGACGTCCTTCGGGAGGCTCAACAGGCGGTTCAACGGGCGGTTCAACGGGCGGCTCGACAGGCGGCTCGACAGGCGGCTCAACGGGCGGCTCAACAGGCGGCTCAACCGGCGGTTCAACAGGCGGCTCCGGCACAACCGTTCCGGGCGCGGATGATGTGAAAAATGTTGAAATTGCAGATATAGCAACCGACAACTGGGCATACGAAAGCGCAAAAGCTCTTGCCGAAAAAGGAATTATCTCCGGCGACGGCGACGGCTCGGCGCTTACGCTCAGACCGTCGGATAACATTACCCGCCAGGAGGTTGCAAAAATTGTAACAGCTGCAATAGGCGCTGTTGCAGAGGACGGTGCAGAGCTGTCATTTGCCGACAAAGATTCAGTTGCCGGATGGGCAACGAAATATGTTGCGGCAGCTGTTTCAAAGGGTATTATATCCGGATATTCCGACAACACATTCGGACCGAACAATTATATTACACGCGAGGAGCTTGCAGCAATGCTTATGCGCGCCTACAATCTCACCGCAGAGGGTGCAAATTTGACATTTGCCGATAAGGATGATATTACATGGTCGCTCCCGTATGTAAATGCGGCTGTGGAGTTTGGCATAATGAACGGCTACAATGACAACACAATCCGCCCGAAAGCAAATATCACAAGAGCAGAAGCATTTGCAATGCTGTACAGATGCATTAAACTTGTTGATTCGCTCAAAATATCATAATATCATAATATTTAAGCACATGTTTTCATAATGAAGACATGTGCTTTTTCTGTCACCGTATTTGCCTGAAAATACGCACTATTTGGCTCCCTTCCCGAGGGAGCTGGCTGCGAAGCAGACTGAGGGAGTTTGACAAATTGCCGCTCCGTCTCGTGGCTGTGAAACCTCATAGGACGTGTTTAGCACTCAACTGCTCGTTTTCAATGCCATTCGCCGAAGGTGCAATTTTTCTCCGCAAATCAAAATCTCCAAATTATCCCACGGTTTACATACATTTCAACCCGGTTTACAAATTATTTACTTGCTATTGGCAATGTACTGAATTATAATTATATTAACAAAAATATTACGAGGTGAGGAATATGAAAGGAATAATCAGTAAGACAATTGCGGCTGCAATGTGCGCCATAGTGGCAGTATCGTTTGCCGGCTGCGGAAAAAAAGCGTCGAATTCCGACACAAAGACCATTACTATTTGGTCGGGCGACGGACACAGCAAACTGTTTATGGAAGAGCAGGTTAAAAACTGGAATGACACAGTTGGTAAAGAAAAGGGCTTGCGCATGGAATACATAGTTAAAACAGGCGATGTCTCGCAGCAGATAGACCTTGCCATGGAAAACGGCACAGCGCCCGATTTGTTTACCACAGGTGATTCGGAAAAGCTTGCCGCACAGGGCAAAATTGTTCCTCTTGATGATATTGAAGGCCTCAAACCCATTATGGAAAAATATGCCGACTACATGATGCCGTCGCGTTGTCAGATAGACGGCAAAACATACGAAATACCATTGTCGGCGACTACATACGGTCTTGTTTACAATGTCGATATGTTCAAGGCGGCAGGTCTTGTTGACAAAGACGGCAATGCAACACCGCCGAAAACACTCAGCGAACTCAGAGAATACGCAAAGAAACTCACCAACCCGGACAAAAAGGAATACGGAATTATTTTCCCCGGAAAATGGAGCGAATGGGTAGGCGTTGATGTGGCAAAAATGGCTGTTCCCAGCTGCGGCTACATCAGCGGCTACAATCCCAAGGACGGAACATTTAATTATGATGCACAGGCAGAAACGGCAAAGACACTTGTCGGAATCAAAAAAGACGGCAGCTTCTACCCCGGAGTTGAGGGGCTCGACAATGATCCCGCAAGGGCAAGATTTGCCGAGGGCGGAATCGGAATGAAAACCGCCGGCTCATATGACTACGGAGTTTTCACCGATCAGTTCCCGGCAAAGGTGAACTGGGCTGTGGCACCGTTCCCTGTAGCGGACGAAAACAACATGTACAAACAGCACATGGATATCAGCGGCAGCCTGTATATAAACAGCAAATCGCTCGAAACACTCGGCGAGGACGCTATTGTTGAGGTATACAATTTCTTCTACAGCGATGATATGGTAAAAGAAGAATACAAAAAGGGTATGGCTATTCCGCTCAACATGGATTGGGTAGAGGGTGTGGAAGTTGATTCGTCATTAAAGCAGGGCGAGTGCTGGACTCAGTTCTGCAAACTTACGAGCGTAAGCAAACCTTCTCCAATGACGGTTAAAACCGACGTATCGGGCAAAGAGAGCTTCGGCACAAAGTTCAAAACAGAGTTCTGGCCGAACGCGTCGAGCGACGCAGCAATCGAAAAGTACGCCAAAGAATGGTCAAATATCATGAATGACGGTGCAAAGAAGTACAGAGAAATGGATCCAGATTATGATCCGGCTGCACTGAGTGTAATAGTTCCCGACTGGGATGCATCAAGAACAGAGTGGGATCCCGATAAGCAATAAAAGGAGTTTTGAAAATGACAACAGGCAAAAAAAGGTATATGAAGGAATCGCAATCAACAGAGCTGCAGTGTTATGCCCTTCTTGCACTGCCTATAATCGGATTCTTTGTTTTCACGCTGTACCCGATTCTTTGGGCGGCTGTTAAGGCATTTTATTTCGATGAGCTTATTCCGGGCAAAAGTCACTTTGTGGGGATAAAAAACTTCATCACCGGGTTTCACGATGCGGCATATTGGAAAGCATGGGGTGTTACACTCAAGTTTACAATCATCAAAGTGCCGATAGAAATTGCCGTGGCGCTTGTGCTCGCCGTAATGCTCAAACAAAAGCTTAAGGGATCTGATTTTTACAGAAGCATGTACTTTTTGCCTACGGTAATTTCCGCAACAATTGTAGCCGTTATATTTGCAAATATGTTCGATTATTTCGGCTTTATCAACCACTGGATGGCAAAGTTGGGATTTATTGACGAACCGATAGACTGGTTTGCGCAGAAAAACAGCGCGCTCACCGTGCTTATACTCGGCTCCATGTGGTCGAATTTCGGTACAAATGTAATCTACTTTACCGCGGCGCTTACAAATGTGCCCGATGACCTCTACGAGGCGGCAACAATAGACGGCGCAAGCAAAAGAACGCAGTTCTTTCGCATAACGGTGCCCATGATTGCCCCGGTGTTTCAGACGATACTGCTCCTTGCGATAAACGGAACGCTGCAGACCGGTGAATATGTAATAATCATGACAAACGGCGCGCCCGGCGGAATGACTCATACCGCGGCATCGTATCTGATATCGCAGTTTGTTCCCGGATTTGCACAGGGCAGAGTTAATGTCGGCTACGGATGTGCAATGGCGCTTATCAACTCGGCAATATATGCCGGAACGGCTGTAATATACACCAAATTCAGCGCAAAAATGCAAAAAGTTTATTGATAGGAGGCGGTGCAAATGAACACAAGAAAATCTTTGACATCAAAAATATTTATGTACACAGTTCTCACTGCGCTCCTTGTTGTTGTGGTGTTCCCGATACTCAGTCTGATACTCGCATCATTCAAGAGCAATTCGGAGATAATGACAACACCGGAAAAACTGTTTTCCACTCATCCCACATTCGACAACTACATAGAAGCGTGGAATTCGGAAAACTTTCGCGTGAGCAGCATGCTTTTTAACAGTGTGTGGTATGCGAGCGTTTCGGTTGTAATAACGCTTTTTACATCGGCGCTTTGCGGCTATGTGTTTGCGCGCGGTGAGTTCCGCGGCAAAAAGGCGCTGTTTGCAATCTTTTCGTCGCTGATGTTTATATCGCTCGGCGGAATCACAATTTACCCCACATTTTCCATTCTGTCTCATTTCGGACTCAGTACATCGCTGTGGGGATTGGTGGTAATGCAATGCTTCGGTATTCCGATTGTAAACATGTATATTGTGCGCGGATTTATAAACGCCCTTCCTCACGAACTGGACGAAGCGGCAAAAATTGACGGCTGCAGCTTTACGGGAATATTCTTTCGGATAATATTCCCGAATCTGAAACCGGTGCTCATCACTTTGGGTATGCTGGCATTCAACGGTTCGTGGAATAATTACCTCATGCCGACTCTGTTTACTATGGCGCGCCCCGATCAGCAAACGCTCATTGTCGGAATAATGGCGCTCAAAAATTCGGGTGAGGCGGCATCATCATGGAACCTGATGTTTGCGGCTACGGTAATTGCGCTGCTGCCGGTACTGGTTGTGTATATTTTCGGAAACAAATACATTACCGACGGTATGGCGGCAGGTGCAGTAAAAGGCTAAAAGGAGGACGAAATGAAAAACAGATTATTGGGATATCTTACATCGGCAGCATTGGTGATATCGTCATTTACCGCGGTATCTGCGTTTGCCGATGTTCCGGATAAATTTGAAACCGGCGAAAACAGTGCAGTTTGTTTTGATTTTACATCCGAATCAAACTGTGCGGAATATATATCCGCCGCGTCGGCAAGCGGCAGCGGAACGCTCAGCGTCCGCCCGTCAAACACAGGCGGATTCGGTGTTTATGCCGATTTCGGCAAGGGTGACGATTCGGGCGAACCGACAGTGACCTTCGGCACAGATATAGATGTCGGCAAATATAAATTCGCCAAAATAGTATACGGCTATCAGACAGTACGAAACACCTTGTCGGATGACGAAAATCCGCTGACTGCGTATATCCGCCTCGGAGACGGTGTAAAAAACAAGATAGCCGAAATAGCTCACGACGGCTCAGGGCTCACCGCGGCAGACGGCAACTCTTATGATAAAAAGCAGTTTACGGTAAGCGCCCGCGAAAAGGCGTTTGTGTCAACCGTCCTGGAGCTGGATTCAACGGGAATAAGCGGCGAGGTGCCGGTGACATATTGCCCCGGCTCTAGCCCGGTAAATGCCTCCGTGCGTGTGAGTGCGGTTATAAAATACATTGCCTTTTTCGAGACAAAGGAAGCTGCTGTCAACTTTGATATCTCGGTAAAGGGCGCTGTTTCCGATTTCGGTAAAGGTGAAGAATTTGATGCGGTGGCAAATCCGCTCGAACGGAAAGTATATATGGACCTCCCTAACCTGTATATCAGAGCGGAGGAGCTTACTGAGGACAACGTCAAACTCACTGTTCCCGACTCGCACGCACATATTGTATCACAAACTGTGAATACAGGTAATCTCACAATAGATTATGTAATAAAATCATTTGATTCAAACGAATACACATGGCAGCTTGTTGTGAATTGCAAGCAGGCAGATGACGAAAACAAGGCGCTTATGGTTCAATCGCTCAATGAAATAACCGCCGAAAATGCGGCGGATGTTATAAGTGAGTGGAGCTGGCTTATGTCGGATATTTCACCCGAATATGCCGCTTTGCCGTTCGATGCTGCGGACGCATTTGTTCTCGCAATGATTGCAAATGCCGGCAATGTTTCGGCAGACACAATCGCCGATATGCTCAAAAATGAATCTTTCCTTGCCGAAATTAAAACCGCCGATGCCGACAAGCTTGCGGAGGTGGTGGATAAATTCGGTTACTCGTCTCATTCGCTGTGGAATATGTATCAGACAATGCTCAGCGATGACGAGCGCTCTGCTGCATCTGTGCGCATACTTGCGTCGGCAAACTATGATGCGTTCAGGCAAAATGTTATCCTTGGCATCTACGGTGTCTGCATAAACGGCGAATATGTCCGCTATATGGTGGAAAACAACCTTTCCGCATTCGGCTACACCGCCGACACCTACAAGGCGCTTACCGATAAGACGGATGACCTCGAAAGGGTGTATAAACGCATAACAGGTCTTGAGGTTGAATCCGTAAGTGATATTGCAAAACAGCTTGAAAGCGCAATTGCATTTGTCGGAAAGCAGCAGACGGAGGAAAAACCGGAGAATGTCAGCAACCGCGGCGGCTCGTCGTCGCGCGGTTCCGGTTCCGGCGGCGGTTCGATAAGCGTTGCCATACCGGGCGGCGAATCAACCGACGGAACACAGCCGTCAAACCCGGTCACACCGACGCCAAACGGTGATGTGTTTACCGATATTTCCGACACATCGTGGGCGAGGGAGAGCATTCTTTCGCTGTACAAAAAAGGTGTGGTAAACGGAAAATCGGCAGACAAATTCGCTCCGTTCGACAATGTCAAACGCGAGGAATTTGTAAAAATGATAGTTATAGCAATGAAGATAAATACAGGCGGCACGGACTGCGGACTTTCGGATGTAAATCAATCCGAGTGGTACGCTCCATATATTGCCGCGGCAGTTAATGCAAAGATAGTCGGCGGCAAGCCGGACGGAACATTCGGAATCGGCGAAAATATATCGCGCGAGGATATGGCGGTTATCGCTTACCGCGCAGCGGTGTATTCGCTGGGTGCAATGCCCGGAGGCGATGTTGATTTTGCCGACAAAGACAGTATTTCCGATTATGCATACACGGCAATTTCGGCGCTTTATGCAAACGGAATCGTTACCGGCACAAACGGGCGTTTCAGCCCACGCGACGGTGCCACACGCGCCGAGACGGCAGTGATTGCCGACAGACTGATAACTTTTGCCGAGCGCGCAGCGGCAGGAAGGAGTAACTAATGAAAAAGCTTTTATCTTTCATATTGACTTCGGCAATGCTGATTTCGTCGGTTACCTTTGTGCCGACGGCATATGCCGCAGACGAACAGCCGTCACAGCAGCAGAATGAAGCCGAAGAAAAGGCGGTTGTGCCCGCAACCGACGATATGCTGGCTCTTGCCGCTCTCGGCATACTGGATGAATCACAGATTGCCGATTCATCGGCAGTTGTAACACGCGGTGAATTTGCAAAGATTGCGGTTCGCTTTTCCGCGTCTCCGCTCCCGGGCACTGCGCCGGAGTACAGAGACCTCGACACCGACGCGGCGCTGTATGCATCGGCTGCCGTAACCTACGGTCTGATGGACGACGGTGTTACGGGTGATTTTCGCTCCGCAAAAAATATCACGGGAATAGATGTTATCAAGGCAGTTGTTGTGAGCCTCGGCTACACCGATGTTGCAAAATATTTCGGAAGCTACAATATGGCGGCAACAAAAATCGGAGTTTGCAAAAAACTCAAAATAAATTCCGATGTAACCTACGGCAGCCTTGCCAATGCGCTTGTTGACGCGCTGGGAACCGAGAGTGTGTACACATATTCAAGCTCCGGCTCCGTGAATGTGGAAAAGACGGGTGTTTCGTATATAGAAGACGCCTTTGACTGCAGAATCATGCGCGGCCGCATTACCGCAAATGAGCAGACAACTCTCACCGGCGCACCCGGGCTCGGCAAGGGCTACGCCGAGATTGCCGGCGAAAGATTCCGCACCGATGTGGATATGAACCGCTATCTCGGAAGCACTGTGGAATGTATTGTAAAGGGCTCGGGTTCGCAGCAGACAATAATATATGTTTTTGCCGACAGAATGAGCGGCAAAGACTCTCTCGAAATAGACGCAAAGGATATTTCGGGGTTTAAGAATTTTGTATATACATATTTCGATTCCGACAGCAGACGCAGGACAGTATCTGTTGAGCGCGACTGCATTGTTATCATCAACAGCCAGCTTGCACCGCTGTATAACTCGGCAGACCTTCGGCCGCAAAACGGTTCGGTTCGCCTTGTGGACGGCAACGGCGACGGCAGGTACGAAATAGTGTATGTCGACAGTTATTTTGTTAAAACAGCCACAAAACCCGATATGTCAAACAGAGTTATTGCCGACAAATTCGGCGACGGCACGGTTAAGTGGAGCGACACAACGATTCTCGAGGTTACAAAAGACGGCAAACCGGTGGATATCTCCGCTCTTAAAAAGGGTGATGTCCTTATGGTATATCAGAGCAAGGACGGGCAGTACCTGCGCATTGACGCCGCGTCCAAAACCGTTAAGGGAACGGTAAATTCGTTTAAAGCTGGCAATGATATTCTTGTTGTTGACGGCGAAAAGTATGATGTGGATATTGACTACTTCCGCGCACATACCGATAAATTTACCTACACCGACAACGGCACTGCTGTAGACAACAATGTTTTCTCCGGCAAACGCGTAACGGCGTATCTCACATCTGCCGGCAAAGTCGCATACATGGAGTATGGCAGCTCCGGCTACGAGGTGGGGTATCTTGTAGACGCAGCCGAAGCAAATCAAAAATCGCTCAACGCCACATTGGCATTCAGCATATTTACAACCGGCGGCAAGCTTGAGGCTTTTGAGGCTGCCGGTGACAAAATCACCGTGGACAACGAAAAGGTCGACCACGAAAAGGCTCTCGAAATGCTCCGAAAAGGGCAAAACGAGGTGCTGTCGCAGGTTATCCAGTATGCGCTCAACTCCGACGGCAAGATTACGGCGATAGACACTCCGTACAATAACCAGCCGCAGGTTGTAAGCGGCGCGGAATTTGCAAACCGCCACGCCGGCGCAAAGGAAACCGATTCGAGCTTCAGGATTACCTATTCATCATACCTCAATTCAAGTACACCGGATTCAATGCTTCACAAAAATGCGACCGGTGTAACCTTCGGCAGAGATGTAAAGGTGGTTCTCGGAACAAGCTACACAATATTCACCGTTCCGTCGTCGCCAAAGGGTGCGGATGAGGGCAGCTTCGGTGTGTACACCAATGCAAAGGATTACTACAAGTCGGACAGTTTTTATAAGATAGAAGCGTATCAGTTTAATGATTCGTCATTTGCGGCGGATGTTCTCCTCACTATAGATGAGTCAGGTCAAAGTCAGGGCAGCGTTACTCAGCAGAATGTGCGCACAATAACCGATATACAGACTGTAGCCGGCGAAACGGCAGGAGATGCAAAGCAGCTCAGCGTTACCGGAAACAACTACAGCTCCGGCACAATATATGCCACGGAGGAAAAATACTGGAAGTATGTTCCCGTAACCGATCCCGACGACAAAAACACCTACGAGCTTGGAATCGGCGATATAATCTGGTACGACCTGAACAATAAAAATGAGATTGTAACGATATTCCTTGTGTTCGACGCGAGTGAGTCCGATCCCGATAAGGCATTCAAGGCAAGTTCGCGCTCGGATATGCGCCGTCGGCACGGCGATATATACACATATCCGCGAATGGTGTACTATGATGTCTACGAGGTAAAGGGCAAGACGGCAAAGGTTACCACAGCAAATCTGCACACCTTTGACGGCGATTTGAACACGCTGGATTACGATTTGGAAAACCTCGATATATTCGGAGATGGTCTTGTTCATATAGACAAAACAGGCCGCGATATCAGGATAGACGCCAACGGTAACTATCAGGGTGCCGTTACCCTCGATAATATCAAAGATTATGTGAGCTATGGCAAGGAGTGCTCCAGAATAATCTCCGTTACAAAATGGGGATTTTCCGAAATACTGTATATTATAAACGACACAAGCGATGTAAGGTAGGAGGAATGGCATAATGAAAAGATTTATTACACTAATCGTTGCACTGTGCATGCTCCTGCAGCTTGCTCCGGCGGCGCTTGCATCGTCGGATTATATTCTCGGGTTCAACACGGAGGACAGCGTTTCCGGCATATCGGTAAACGGCTCGGCAGAGGCAAGCATCGACTGGGATTCACAGAGCGGAAGCCTCGTTGTGCGCCCCAATTACTCCAAGCAGCTGAGTGTGCGTATCGGTGCGGACGCGTCAGCTGTTTCCGGGAAAAAATATGCAAAAATCAGATATCTTTTTGCAGGAACATTTTGTTCAAATGCTGCCATGAAGCTTAATATCGGCGGCAATATGAGCGCAATAGACACCTTTGAAAGCAAAAATTACGGCAAGTGGTACGAGGCTGTGGCAAGTGTTGATACATCTGCCGCATCGGGAAGCATTGAGCTTCTCCCGGCGAGTGCCCCCGAGAGCCTCTGGTCTACCACACAGAATATATATGTGGACTACATAGGATTTTTTGACACATTGGAGTCGGCAAACGCTTTCAGCGAACCGGATGATACCGATGAAGCGCCGAAATATGTTGCCGAGGATGAATCGAGCGCAATCAAAATGTCGCAGGATGCAAAATTCCTGCGCGGATATCAGGGTGCGCGTTCGTTTCGCCCGGATTCTCCGATAAGCCGCGCCGAGGCGGCGGCTATGATATCGCGTATAATAAACGGCGGCAAAGCGGCATCGACAGAGATTCCGTTCGCCGATGTTGCGTCCGACAGCTGGTATTTTGCTGATGTGGCAAAGCTGCTTGCAAACGGGGTTGTGTCATCTGATACACAGTATCGCCCCGACGCGGCAATATCGCGCGCGGAGTTTGCCACCATGCTGTATCGCCTCGGGCAGTTTGATATTATGAAAGTAAGCAGCTTCGTCGATGTTGCGCAGGATTCGTATTTCTTCAAACCGGTAATCACTGCATCGGGAAACGGTGTGGTAAACGGGTATTCCGACGGAACGTTCCGCCCGTACAATGCTATTACGCGTGCCGAGGCGGTTGTTATGCTTAGCCGGATGACATCCGGCGAGCCGGACAAAACCCCGACAGGGCAGCTGTATACCGATGTTCCGGAGACTCACTGGGCATACCGCGAAATCATGCTTGCCACAAACGGCGCGGCGCTTGCCGATTCCGGAGAGGACGGAACCGGCGAAATTGAGCTCCTTAACGGAATATTTGACCAATACAACGCCAAGGGCAATGTGTGGGAGGCTGTTCCGCTCGTAACAAAGGAAATGAAAGACAAGGGAAACATCGGCGGCGAGGGCGGACAGATTCAGGTTTCGCTCACAATAGATTCCACAGGCAATTTTCTCATTACACATGCCGATGTCGGCAATATTCAAAGGAGTCTGGACGGCGGCAAAACATGGGAGGACTGCGGCCGCGGTCTCGGCGGTGAGGGTGCGAACACCAGCGCCATAGATCCCAATAATTCGTCAAGAGTAATCACACTCACCCGAAACGGAAACAGCGAAACGTATGTAAAGAGATTCGGGACGACGAGTTTCGGACTGTATATTTCGGAGGACTATGCCGAAACGTACAAGCAGGTACTCACGTATTCCGATCCGACAATTGCATACAGCAGAACGAGTATTATATTTGATCCGACATCGATGGACGAAAAAATCAACGGTTCGCGCATTGCGTACTATTCAACATATACCGAAACGCTGACCGGCGGCGCGGCAAATATAAGCGCCTTTGAGCAGGAAAACGGCTATAACCAAGGTCCCGGGCTGTACCGCAGTGATGACGGCGGCTACACCTGGAAACTGGTTAATTCCGATATGTCGGCGGCAACGCTTACTGTGAGCCATGACAACGGCAATCTTATCGCGGTAAAGAACAACACTCTGTACCTGAGCAAGGACAAGGGCGAAACATTCAGCCAGATTATGACGGATGTGTACTACGCAGATTCGTTTGCGTCTCAGCCAAAGAACATTTATGCGCTCGGCACAAACGGAGTGTATACTTCAAAAAACAACGGTGAGTCGTTTGAAAAAACGGGCAGCGGCACACCGCCTGCGGGAACAAAGGGTGTAACCTGTTTCAGAGTCAGCCCGGCAAATCCCGAAAATATGGCATTCGGCAGGTCATCGACAATTACAACGGAACAATACGACCTGGCATATACTCATGACGGCGGAAATACCTGGAGTATATCCAAGTATGACGAGTCCTCAAACATATTTAAGCAGGAACCGCGTGCAAAGCAGATTGTGTGGCATCCCACCGATCCGAACAAGATATGGACAACATCCGACTGGGTACAGTCCAGCACCGACGGCGGCGCAAACTTCTCGTGGGATTTCAACGGCGGAGTCGGCACGTGTATCAACAGTTGGTGGCGGCCGAGCACATACGATTCAAATATGTGGCTCATACCGATTCAGGATTTCTCCGGTGTTGTGACATTTGACAACGGCGAAACGTTCACCGATATCCGCGATTATGCAAATGCGTTTGGATTCAGTCACCTGTACGGCGGCTGCGTTGTAGATGAAAATACAATGTTTGTTGCAAGAACCACATCATGGGAGGCAGACAGGCTCGAACTGTGCGGAACTCATGACGGCGGCAAATCGTGGGAAATTTACGGAACGATAGACACCGGATTCAGAAACACGCGTTTCTTCCAGTCACCGAGCGATCCAAAGGTGATATTTGCAGGTAACTGGCGTTCAACCGACGGCGGATATAACTGGGAGGTTATGGAGGACGTCAAGTGCGTTTCGGCATACAGCAAAAAGGATCCGCGCCTGTTCGGCATGGGTTCCGACGGCTATACCATAAAGGTATCGTCCGACAACGGTTCAACATGGACAACATATGTAACAGGTGAAAGAATAGAGGGCAGAGAATGGGGCGGAATCCAGTACGGACTCGATTTTGACTACGATAACAACATTTTGTACTACAGCCAGTACGGCGCAGTATGGAAGGTAACGGCAGACGGCAAAAAGACCTCTCTTTGGGAAAACGAAAAGGCAGGAGGCGGCGAGTTGTGGTGCAGCGGTCTTGCTGTAGATCCGATTCATCCCGAAGTGCTGTATATTGCCGGTATCGGTTCCACGGCGTCATACTTTACAGAATGCAACGAAATGTATACAATTCTCCGCAGCTGCGACAGCGGCGAAACCTGGCAGGTTATCTCGTCGGTAGATACCGACAAGACAATCATTAAGGACGGTCCGGCAGTTGGCAGGGGAATGAAACGCTATATATTTGTACATCCCGACACGGGGTATGCATATTTCAGCGCGGCAAATAACGGCTTGTGGAAACTGGCACCGCCGTATGAATTGGATGCGAAATAAATGAAATTTAAATCAATAATCAATCAAATAACGGCTGTTCTGTGCACGGCAATGCTCATCTTTGCGGCATTGCCGCCGCACACTGCCTCGGCAGACGGCACGCAAAGGTATATCAGGAATATTTCTTCGGATACCGGCAGCGGCGTAATGTTTGATTTTACAGAATTTGACAGGGTATCGGATTTTATCAACTTTTCCGACACCCTTTTTGCCAACACCGAAGCTAATATCCGACAGGTTACATACGGCGGAATAGCTTTGCAATTTCAGGGGTGGGGGCGCAGTGATTTTTCTTTTACAATAAAGGGCATGGGCCGATACCTGCAAAATTACAGTTATGTGCGTGTGTGCTATGATGTTCAGAGTTACACCGCCCAAAGTGCCGTTTCGTCGGCATACTCCGTAAATGCGCGTATCGGAACATCGGAAAAAAACTCGCTTGCACTGTACGGGATAAACTTTGCAAAGCGAACCACAGCGGCAACAATATCGGATAATTCGGGAAACGCGCTTTCCCTGCGCGAATTTCACACTGCATACGGCGCACTCCCCGATACATCGGGAGATTCGCTGTCGCTGTACCTTGGTTCATCGCTCCCCGGCTGCAACATGTGTGTGAATATCAAGTATATTGCGCTTTTTGACAATATAGATTCGGCAAGGGAATATGACGAATCGGTGCTTGGCGCGTCACTTTGCGGCAGCAAACTTTCGGTAGACGGATTTTCGCACAAAATAAGCGGAAATCTGAGCACTCCGTTCAGCAATGCGGAGCTTGCCAAAATCAGCACAAGCGATGTAAGTTTTAACTTTTTTAACAGTGCGGCAAATCCGCTCAGAAGTTATTCGACGGGATATTTTCAGCAGCAAAACTGCACTGCCGTGCCGCTGTCGGAGGTATTCAACGTAGGTGATTCCGACGGCAAAACAGTTATTTCGGCACAATACAATGTAACCGATATGTGCGGAGAATCGCAAATCTGGACGCTTGAGGTAAATGTTGAAAAACGGTATCATGTTCTTGATTTTTCACAGTCGGATACTGCGCAGAAGTTAATCGACAGCGGTGCTGTCGCCAAAACCTCGCGTGACGCGACCGAAAGGTTGTGGGTTAAGCCGATAAATTACGGCGGCCCGGCTCTTGAAATTCAGCATAGCAAATATCCGCAGTTTCTTTCTGTATTCGGCGGAGCGGACACCACACGCGATTATTATGTAAAGGTGGTATATTGTTTTGAACGTGCAGCGCTCGCGGACGGGCGGACGGATGACGCTTTTCTGTCGGTTGCATGGTACAATGACAACGACTATAATTCATACCGCGCCGAAACCTACAGCGCCGACGATTTAGGTAAGTCCAAGGTATGGCGCACAGCGGTATGCCGTGTTCCGGCAAGCTGCGACAGTTACGATATTTCACACCGGGAACTACGGACGATGTTTTCGGGTATGAATGCAAATATTTTGATTAAATACATCGGATTGTTTGGCAGCGAGAGTGACGCAGTGTCCTATGATCCGTCAGTTGTAACTGCAGACATAAACGGTTTGGCGGCAACAGTGGATCCCATTGCTCACACAGCCACAGCCGATGTTGACACGATAGACAGCCTCACCTACACGCTGTACAACACCGAGGCACAGGCGGGTAATATTGAGCACGGTTATCCCGAGAGCCGAACCGGATTTCTCGGCGAGGGAGACTATGTGTACGACGGCAATGTGTATGCCAAAACAGTCACCTTTACCGATGTCTGCCGAAATACCGTCACATGGAAATTTGGTGTGACGGCTGATATTTCGTACAGCATACATGCCGACGGCGGCAAGGTTTATGTGAAATACAATAATTGCCCGAACGGCCTTTTGCGCATAGCTGCATTGTATGACGACAGCGGAGCACTTGCACGGTGCAGCACTGCCCAAAGCGGCGATATAACCATAGACGGACTCGACAGTGAATACACCGTGAGGGCATATTTGTGGAACACGGGCAGTATTTCCCCTGTGAGCGTACCCAAAGAAGAAAAACATGCATTTGTGAATTTCGGCGAATATGACACCTACAACGTCCGCGGGAAAACATGGGAGAGTGTGCCGCTTGTTTCCGCAAAACAGAAATCAATGGGTATATCCGGCGGAGAGGGCGCGCAGGTTCAGACATATATCAGTGTTTCATCGGACGGCTCGCTGATACTCTCGTTTGCGGATGTGGGAAATGTCCTTAAGAGTACCGACGGCGGCGCAACATGGCGTGAGTGCGCCAAGGGAGCGGCAACGGCAGGTTTCAGTACCGGGGTGATAGATCCATGCAACCCGGGCAAGGTTATTGCGGTGACAACCTCCGGAACAGGCAATGCCGATGTTGTCAAACGTCAGGGATACCGCGGATGCGGAGTGTATATATCAACGGACGGTGCGGAAACATTCACACAGACTCTCACTCTAAACGACAATGTGATGTCGCGAAACCGTGACGCAATTGTGTATGATGTTACAACAGCAAACCAAAATGGGGTTGACGGATGCGCACGGGTGTATTTTTCGTCAACAACACCGGAGTTTGAGGGTAATTTGTTAAGCATCAGTCAATATGAGCAGTCGCTGGGGCTCAACAGCGGCCCCGGGCTGTACCGCAGCGATGATGGCGGAATATCATGGGAGTGCGTAAATTCAAATATGTCACGCGCCGACCTTGCCGTTAGTCCGAAGGACGGTACACTGTACGCGGTAAAGGGCACCACACTGTACAAAAGCACCGATAGCGGAAAAACCTTTTCAAGCGTGCGCACTGATACATATGACGTTGTTGCAATGGATTTGTCGGATTCGTATAATGTCTATGCCATAGGCAAGGACGGTGTGAGCGTATGTGCAAACAATGCCAATGTATGGAGCAAAATAAGTTCAAATTACAGCAACAGCCGAGGAGTCACCGATTTTGAGGTGAGTCGTGCAAATCCGAACTACATGGCATATACCGCCGGTGATAAAGATGGTGCAGCCGGATCGTACAGCTACAGGATAAATGTCAGCCACGACGGCGGCAGAACATGGGTAAACTCGGAATATGACGAAGAATACGACTTCTTCCGTGTACAGCCGCGGCAAAACCCGATCGCCTTTGATCCGAATAACGAAAATATTCTTTATGCCGGTTCCGATTGGCCGTGGAAAAGCACGGATGGCGGAATTACATTCCGCGAGAGCGCAAACGGTGTAATAGCGGCATGTATCAATTCATGGTGGCAGCCGAATGTTTACAACCCCGATTTATGGCTTGTGCCGATTCAGGATTTTGTGGGTGCGTTCACAGACAATGGTGGAGAGAGCTTTACATCGCTTATGGATTTAAACCGCGGCGGCAGCCTGCTTTCGCACAGCTACGGCGGCTACGCGGTAACGGATAAAAAGTGGTTTTTGTGTACAAATTCAAACTGGGAATCCGCGTCGTCGGACATTATGATGACAACCGACGGCGGCAAAACATGGCAAAATATGGGAACGTCGCATAGCGGATATATATATAATCGCTGCGGTCAGTCAAGGCGCAATCCGGATGTTTTGTATGCAGGCGATATGCGCTCGGCGGACGGTGGCGCAACATGGAGCAGAATGGATACCATCCGCTGTATAATGGATTCGTCGGCAGACGGGAGCATGATGTTTGCAATAGGCAGAGACAATTCGTCGCAGTGCTATGTGTCCTATGATGACGGCGAAAGCTGGAAGCTGTACTTTACCGCGCCGACAAGGAGCGGTATGTCGTACGGCGGAATACAGTATGTCCTCGACTACAACGACGGCGATGGGAGTGTGTACTTTGCGTCATACGGGAGTTTGTATCGGTATAAAAACAGTTCTCTTGCCAAAATAAGCAATTCGCCGTGCATGCAAAATATCTGGTGGTGGGCATTTGCGATAGATCCCGCTCACCCGAATGTAATGTATGCCTCCGGCAGTGCGTCGGATGCAAAGCAGTTTTCGGAGTATAACACAGCGGATACACTGTTTCGCTCATGCGATTACGGTGCAAGCTGGCAGGTGATATCAAATAAATCCGCGTCGGATACGATTGTGCCGGACGGCGCGGTTGTGGGGCGGCATGTCAGCAAATCTGTTTTTGTTCACCCCGAAACAGGCTATGTGTATGTGTCGCAGGCAAACCAGGGATTGTATAAATTTGCGCCGCCGTACTGATTCCGGGGGCGGTTTACAAATTATTTACTTGCTACCGATACCAAGACATTGTATAATATACCTAAGCGATAACAAAATTTATATAAAGGAGTTGTGAAATAATGAAAAGGTTTTTTGCGGTAATACTTACCGTGGCTCTCGCTGCAACGATGCTTGCCGTTCCGGTGTTTGCAGCCGGCAGTTCTGTGCTCGTGACATTCCCGGCGCAGGGAAGCAATGCGTCGTACAGCGTGTGGGATTTTGCAAAAGCGTCAAACGCACAGACGGCTGTATCTTCGCCGGATGTATATCAGCCGCTTGACGATTCGGCACTTTCCGCATCGCAGGGCGGTTTGACAATCAAATCGGAAGCATCGGATTCAAACAACGGTGTTTCAATCATGGATGTTCCCGAGGGCAGTTTTTGGGCAAAGATTGTGTACAAATTCGACAGTGTGTCGCTTACATCCGACGCGTCGGGTGACATCGAGGGTTCGGCAAGTATAATATCCGGTTCGACAATTGTTGATTTTGCAAAATTTTCCGTTTTAAACGGCGAAAAAGCCGCTTCGGTAACAAATGCGTCAGGCAAGTCGGTTGAACCCGGAAAATTTACCTCATTTGTTGTAAAACTTGACGATGTCAAGGATTATATGACTGTTTCGCCTACATACTTTGACGGCGCACTTGCGGATTCGTCATTTACAATTGCCTATATTGCATTTTTCGGAACGCAGGAAGCGGCAATTGCGTATGATCCGTCCGTGGAGTCGATATCGGTCGAGTCCGTTCCGGCAGAGCTTGATATCTTCAGGCATACCGCAACGGCTCAGTTTATCGAAGGTGTGACCGAGGAAGAAATGGCTCTTTCTCCCGAGTCGTATATGTTTGAGCTCACGAATCTGGGTGTTTCGGCGTCGGCAAAGAGTGAATCGGCTGCCGTAACCAAGGATTCAAAGGGTGTAACGGCTGTTATGCATTTTGACATTACGGCGATAGACGGCACGGTTAACGACTGGGAAATCACGGTTGTATCGCCGAAATCCCCGGCAACGGATCAGAACGGAATTACACCGTATGCAATTATAGACAGCTCAAATATAGACGACATAGTTGTTGCCGACGGCACATTTGACAAAGAAGTCGTTTCCGACGGCGGAACAGACGTTATCCTGCTCTCCAATCCGAGCAAACCGTATTTTCGCTTTGATATAAAGAAAGATAACATCAAACAGATGGATGCCGGCACAACATGGTATATAAAGACCAGATTCCGTTTTTCGGAAGACACGGAGCTTGCAGAAACCGAAAAACAGGTTATTAAATACGAATACGGAAACGGCTGGGCTAGCCTTCCGGGGCAGTTTGCCAAAGAGTATACATTCAGCACATATACCAATACCGCAAAAGCCTCGAGCGATTTGTGCGTATTGTTTCAGGGATTCACCGCTGCGAACGCAAAGCTGTATATTGAATATATTGCACTGTTCAAAGACGCTTCCGACGCAGCAGACTACGGCGAGAATGTAACATATGGCGGCGGCGAGGTCAACGGAATCAAACCGGCATATGTAATAAACGCGAAAGATGCCGCAACGGGTGCTTTCAGAGCAAAAGAATCAGCCAAGGCAACTGTTGATACCGTTATGGACGGCAACAAAAAAGTTATCCGTGCAAAAAGCATAAACAGCACCTGCAACTATGTGCACTTTTTTGAGAGCAAGAGCGAAGTCGGTGCGCCTATGGAAATCGGAAACGTGTACTACATTAAAATGAAGTACAAATTTTCTTCCGATGCCGAGTTGGCCGGAAGCAATTCCGGAGTTATGCTTGAATACGGCGATAACGACTGGAAACCGGAGAGCTTTGCCGATAAGTTTGAAACCGCAAAGACCGACTGGGTATATTGGACGAAAAAGATAACAATTACAAAGACAAATACCGAGTTTGAAATGAATATTCAGAGCCTTAAAGCAGGAGCGTATATTTACATTGATTACATTGCGTTCTTTACCGATGAACAGGCATTCAATGACTACGAACAGCCGGCATCGCCGAAAGTGATGTACAATGAAAAACTGCTCGGTATAGACCGCGACAGCAAGACAATTACCCTTATGGAAGAACCCACCAAAACGGCGGATGATATCCGTGCAAGCGTTTTTGAAATAGTCAACTCGGATGTGTTCTCATTTAGCGGCGACTGGGAGGAAACAACCGAGGGCAAGTACCTTGTGATGAAAAAGACCTTGGTTGATTCCACAGATTCTGCCAACACATGGACTCTCGTTGTTAAATCGAGAAACCAATATGAAGCTTTGGATGTAATTGACTTTACCGACAGAGCGTCGAGCGAGTCAAGAATTGCGGCAAAGAGCGGCAATCTTACCCCGGATTGGCACAAGATAGGTAATCAGGACGTGTTCTTCTTCGGCGGAACGCTTGCCGAATACTGGTGCAGCTTTAAAACAAACGGTGTGGATATGACCAAGAGGCCGTATGTTAAGATTGCATACAGACTGGATGAAAACACGGAATTTGCCTCCGGTAAATCGGGTGTAATCCGCGTATACGGCACAAGCCCGAAAGGATACAAGACAATGGTTACAATCCCGAACAGCCTTGGCAGGGAGTATTCGGGACATTGGAATACAGTAATTTATCAGCTTCCGAATATGGCAAGCAGCAGCGAAAATTTTGAGCTTGAAACAACGGATATGAATACTCTTGTAAGCATAAAATACATTGCTTTCTTTGAGACAGAAGCCGACGCGCGCAATTACACATTCGGCGGCGCCGACGCACAGATTTCTTCAGACGGAAGCACGGTGACCGCTGCATTCGACAATATTGAGGATATCGGTTCGGCTTCAGCGTACCTTGTATTGTACAAGGACGGCAGAATAGCCGATATCAAGTCATCGTTGAGCAAAGATATACTTACATCGGATTCACTTCCGGCAGGAACATACACGGCAAAGGCATTTTTAATTCATAATTTAACTCTTAAACCAATGATGAATGCCGTAAGCGAGACAATTAAAATTGAATAATAAATAGCAAAAAGGAACCGGTCGGTGGGGACAAAACGCCGACCGGTGCCGACAACAAAGGAGAGAAAATAAATGAAAAAAGTTTTATCCTGCATATTGCTTGTAACAATGGTTGCATCAATGTTTGTTGTGATGACAGTCAGTGCAGGTACACCGACTGCGGACGCAAACGGAATTACACCGTTTGCCGTTGTAGACAGCACAGATATAGGAAATATCGTTGTTGCTGACGGCTCATTTGACAAAGAAGTTGTTTCCGACAACGGAAAAGACGTTATTTTGCTTTCAAATCCGAGCAAACCGTATTTCCGCTTTGATATAAAGAAAGATAACATCAAACAGATGGATGCCGGCACAACATGGTATATAAAGACTAAATTCCGTTTTTCGGAAGACACGGAGTTTGCAGATGAAGCAAGCCAGATAATAAAATACGAATACGGAGGCGGCTGGGTGAATCTTCCGGGACAATTTTCCAAGGAGTATACATTCAGTACATATACCAATACTGCAAAAGGCTCAAACGATTTGTGTGTGCTGTTCCAGGGCTTTACCGCAGCAAACGCAAAACTGTATATTGAATATATTGCGCTTTTTGATAATTCGTCCGACGCAGCAGAATATGGCGAAGATGTTGTTTATGGCGGCGATGAAATAAACGGTATCAAACCGGCATATGTAATCAATGCCAAAGACGCGGCAACGGGCGCTTTCAGAGCAAAAGAATCAGCCAAGGCAACGGTTGACACAGTTATGGACGGCAACAAAAAGGTTATCCGCGCAAAAAGCATAAACAGCAGCTGCAACTATGTGCACTTTTTTGAGAACAAGAGCGAGGTCGGTGCGCCTATGGAAACCGGAAACGTGTACTACATTAAAATGAAATACAAATTCTCTTCCGATGCCAAGATGTCCGAAAGCGACATTGGTGTTCAGCTTGAATATGGCGACAACGACTGGGGCGCTGTTAGCATTGCGGATAAGTTTGAAGCTGCAAAAAGCGGTTGGGTATACTGGACAAAAAAGATAACAATTACAAAGACAACTACCGAGTTTGAAATGAACATTCAGGGACTTAAGTCGGGAGCGTATATCTATATTGATTACATTGCATTCTTTACTGACGAGCAGGATTTTAATGATTACGACGAAGCCGCATATCCCAAGCTTTCGCTTGACGGAAAGTCAATAGATTTTGAACGCACGGCAAAAACCCTGAACCTCATATATGAACCTATGAAAACCGCAGACGACATAAAAGCGCTGGCATTTGTGCTTGACAACTCCGATGTATTCACATTTAGCGGAGAATGGGCAGAATCAACCGAGGGTAAGTATCTCGTAATGACAACAACGCTTATCGATAAAACAGATTCCTCAAACACATGGACTCTTGTTGTTAAATCGAGGAACCAATATGAAGCTTTGGATGTAATTGACTTTACCGACAGAGCATCGAGCGAGTCGAGAATTTCGGCAAAGAGCGGCAATCTTGCCACGGATTGGCACATGATAGGTAATCAGGAGGTGTTTTACTTCGGCGGAACGCTTGCCGAATACTGGTGCAGTTTTAAAACAAATGGTGTGGACATGACATCGCATCCGTATGTCAAAATCGCATACAGAATTGGAGAGAACACAGAATTTGCCTCCGGAAAATCAGGTGTAATACGTGTGTGGGGTACAAAGCCTACAGGTTACAAAACTATGGTCGCAATTCCGAACGGCAATGCCGACAATTATTCGGGAAAATGGAACACCGCTATTTATCAAATGCCCGATATGGCAAACAGCAGCGATAACTTTGAATTGGAAACAACCGATATGAACACGCTTTTGAGCGTAAAATACATCGCTTTCTTTGAAACCGAAGCCGATGCAAAGCATTATCAATTCGGAGATACATCGGCAGCAATTTCTGCCGAATCCAAAACAATATCCGCAAACTTTGACAATGCGGAAAATTACACCGGTGTGCGCTTTATGGCGGTATACAATGGTAACGAGCTTGTCGGAGCTGTTATGAGCGACAGCAAAGATGAACTGAGCATGACGAATGTTCCGAGCGGAACATATACCGTCAAGGCATTTTACTGGAGCAACACAACCAATGATATGACACCTCTGTTCGACGGAACGGCAGTAAATATAACAATTTCATAGTTTGCAAATTGACTTTGCGGACAGTGTATGCTACAATACAGTTGCAGTCTGATTTTGGCTGCAACTGTATTCGGTGTAAAGGCGGCGAAAATAAATGTTTATAATCTCTCTCATAATAATACTTTTTACTATAATATATCTGTTCGTAAGCTACAACAACAAGGCAAATTATATCTTTGCGCTGCTGTTTCTGGATATTTCGGCGCTTCTTGCTTCATCGGCAATATATGTGTCAAAGGTATCGAACTATGTATATTCAACAGTGCTTGATTACCGGATATATATGCTTCTTTCGCGGCTTCCGCTTTCGTTTTATGACATAGCGAATATCTACATGATGTGCCTTGCGTTAATGCTGCTTTGTTTTCTTGCTTTTTTCAAACTGTTTTCGCCAAAAGTCGGCTATGTGCTGCTTGCGGCGCTCCTTGTTCCGATAGCGGTTTTTTATGCAATAAACCACAGCAGTGTGTCGTGGGAGCTGTATCGGCTAAGCAGTATGTCGGGTGAATTTAATTCGCCGGCAGGCTTTGTTGTGCGTCTCGCGCCGATATACAGCACTGCGGTTATACTGATATATATGATTCTCCCGCTGGCGGCGCTTATCCGTGAGTATATCCGCACAGGCCTTAAGTTTAAGCGGACATACTACCGTGTGGTAATGACGGCAATAGCGATAACGGCGATTGGTGCGTACTACTGCGCGTTCGGCATATTCGGCGGATTTGTCGGTGTAAATAATATTGACGCAACCCGATTCCCGAAAACGCCGAACATTTCCGGCAGCTACACAATGTGCGCCTTTCTTGCAGCGGTGATGATAGCGTGCATGGTCTTTACCGCCGTGCGAAAACCGTTTGACAAAATATATGTCTTTCGCAATATCCGTCGGCGCGTTGAAAAAATCTCGCTGGGCAAAAACTTTTCCATGGTGCTGCACAAATACAAAAATGCTTTTTACAGCATTGAGCATACAATGGAAATTCTGCAAAATTCATTTGACAATGCCGACAGAGAGGGTTTTGAGGAATGTCTGTCGCTGGTTACATCGATATCCCAGGCTCAGATTGCCGATCTCAGCGCTATGGCGCGTTCATGCGGCGAAATAAACTTGTCTATGAAGGATATCGATATTGCCGATGTCCTTGCGGCATCGGTCGAATCGGTACGCAGCAACCCGGATATTGTCCTCACGCTAAGATGCGATGCGCTAAATCACAGAGTTTTCGGCGATGCGAAATATCTTGAGGAGGTTTTTATCAATATCGTTAACAATGCCATTTGCGCCATGAAGAAAAAATCTTCCGGCGAAAAAAAGCGGCTTGATATAAATATGATAAATGACGATGAATACATTGTCATAAAATTCCGCGACAACGGTATAGGTATTGCAAAATCACAGCTCAAAAACGTTTTTAAACCGTTCTACACCACCGGTGTTCCTGAGAGCAATACCGGAGTGGGGTTAAAGATTGTGGACGATATAGTGGACAAACACAACGGTTATGTGTATGTTGACAGTGAGCAGGGCGAGTGGACGGAGTTTTCCGTTATTTTGCCCGTATACGAAAAATCACACAGGAGGGTTAAGCATGCAAAGTAAAATATCATGGGCAATATGTGACGATTCGGAATCGGTAATCGCCGTGTACAGGAAAGGTCTCGGACAGTTTGAGGATTTGGAGTTTGCCGGCAGCACCGGTGATGCAGAAGGGTGCGTTGAACTCTGCGCAAGGGAGCATCCGGATGTGCTTTTGCTCGATGTTCAGCTTGATTTTCAAAAATCGGGAATAGACGCTATTCCGCAAATCAAGCAGGTTTCACCCGGCACAAAGATTGTGATACTCTCCGGCTACAAAGACGAGGAATACATTTTTCTTGCGTTTGCAAAGGGCGCGGAAAATTATGTCTTGAAAGAGGACAGTATCAAAAAACTTCATGAGTCAATAGTTGACGTTAACAATTCCGAGCCGGTGATATCTGGCGATATCGCAAAAATCCTTGTGCAAAAATCCAGGGATTACGAAATTCGCCAGCGTTCCATTATGTCGATGATAGAAATTATGTCGCGGCTGTCGGTGAGCGAGTTTGAAGTACTCAAAATGATATATGCCGGAAAGAGCTACCGCGAAATTGCAAAAGAAAGATTTGTGGAACTGTCCACCATAAAAGTACAGGCATCAAGAATACTTAAGAAATTTGATGAATCAAGCATGGCAATACTTATCGAAGAAATCCGCTCGCTGAAGCTCTTTGATTTGTTCCGCCAGTAAAGGAGATGGATTATTATGAAAAACATTATATCGGACAATGCCCTCCCGGAGCAGTATCTGTGTGCTGCGCTAAAGGATTTCAGACTTCGGAACGCCGTGTCGGACAGCTGTTCAAAAATACTTATCGGCCATATATCGGATATTCACTCGGATTGGAGCAGACTCGACAATGCGTTTGAGCTTTTTGAGCACCTGAAACCGTCGTTTGTCGTTCACACCGGCGATATGGTTATGTGGAATCTCGAAGACGATTACAGCTATTTCTTTGAAAAGGCTGCGAATGCCTCTTTCCCGGTGTTCAACTGCATCGGCAATCACGACACGTTCGATAACTCCGGTGCAAAAGATATCGGGTTCATACATTCCGCACTTATCTCTCCGCTATCGGCAGATATCAAGGGGGCAAAAAACGGATTTTATTTTTCCGATATAGGGCAAATCCGCCTTATTGTGCTGAATGACTATGACGCGTCGGGAGATAAATACGCGCTTTCGTCCGAACAGCTCAAAATGCTGTCCGACGCACTGCGCGGCGCACAAAATGACGGATTGTCGGTTATAATAGCAAGCCATGAATCCGACGAGAAAATCACGGCGTCCGGCGGCGCGGTGTTCTGCCAGCGGTTTTCACCGTGCCCGTGGGGTGAGGGCAAACCGCATCCGCATGCCGTTGCTGATATCGTAAATGCATTTGTTCACGGCGGAAAGGCAGAATGCAGCTATGAATACCCCGCTGCGGGCAAGTCGGCATATGTTTGCGAGGAATTTGCCGGAGGCGGAAAATTCGTATGCTATCTAAACGGTCACAGGCACGGCGATTATGCCGGGTATTTGCCGTCGTATCCGGATCAGCTGTCAATATGCATGACATGCAGCGGCTGTTATCCGGAGGGGTATCACAACATTGGCGATGAAATTTCGGATTTGCCGAGAATTCCCGGCACGGTGACCGAAAATGCCGTGAATATGTATGTCGCAGACCTTGAAAAAAGAACCGTAACCGCCGTCCGTTTCGGCGCGTATATAAACGACCTGATGCAGCAGAGACTGTGCGAGGTATTTCGGTTTTAGGCACTTCGTTGCGATTTTCACATATTGTTATGCTATTTTAAAGCCAGCGTAATACTTCTGTAACAAATAAATGATATACTATATGCATAGACAATGCGCTGTGCGTTGTTGTTATTATTTAAGAGGTGTTATTTAAATGAAATATACTAAGCATGTTTTAATAGCAGTAATAGCCGTTTTAATGTCGGTTATGCTGCCGATTGCCGCATTGGCTTCGGCGGAGACGCTGCCTGCGTCGTATGCCGGAAATGTCGATTATCTTATTGACATCCGCAATCCCGAGTCGGTTATATCATCCACCACGGGCAAGAGCTGCACACTTTCTGCTGTTGCAGTTCCGGGAACGGTTGTAACCCTGTATTCGTTTAACGAATCAACCAATACATACGAAAAATTGTATTCAGACGGCAAAGCACTCGAGACAACCGTGGGAGCAAGCGGATTTTATGCACAGAGCATCAGTCTCAAAAACGGGTTGAACACTATCCTGGTCGTTGCAAGTACAAACAAAGATACAGTGGAGACAACACGTCTTGAAATTACTTTGCTAAAGACCAATGTGTCCGAAAATGTCAAGTCACTTTGGCAGAGTCTGATGGGCTATTAATCACGGAGGTACGCCATGAGTAAAGAACGCTTCAAGAGCGTGATTCTGACTTTATTGGTTATCAGCAGTATAATACTCACCGTTAATAAGTGGTTTAGTGAAAAATTATGGCCTGACGGCTATAATTTTTTTTCTAATTTGTCGGGTTATTTTCAGATAAACAATAAAACGGAAAAAAAGAAATACTACTTTTCCAAAGAGAATATTTCCAATCCATATAAGATAGTTGTGAACAACGGGGATATGCGCAGTGTGTACACTCACACATCCGAAAATTACAACACGCTGCTCCCCGGGGTAAAGAGAATCCTCATATCCGGTCTCGGCGAAAGTGAATTTTCCGCCGGGAGTGACGAAAAGTGGAAAGCGGCACTCAAAGAGTCGTCAATATATATTTCGTACCCTGTTTCGTACAACACGTCCATGTTTTCGGCAATAATGGGAACGGGAATAACGGACTTCGGAATAAATTCAATGAGCGAATTTATTATTGCCGCCGGCGACAAAATAACCGGTAAGCCGCGTTTGTATATACGCGACTCGTCTGCCGGAAAAATCGTTGATGTCGCTCTTAAAGCCGATCCCGTCAAACTGGATGAACTCATAGCGTCTTTTGCCCAGTCGTCGTCATCGGAACTGCCGTATTCATTCGAACTCAATTTTGACAAGAGCACCGATTCGATTGAACAGAGAATCATAATTGATCCGCAGGTAATACTCTCTATATCGCCTGTTTCTCAGCCGAGTGTAACGCGGATAAATTATTTTGAAAATATAAGCACCGACAAGGCCATGTACGCAAAAATACTTCGGGCATTCGGATACAATACCACCAATATACGCAAATATGTAAATGTGGATAATTCTGTTGTGTTTGCGGAGAACTACGGAACAATACGTATGTATGATGACGGGTATCTGGAGTACAAGGCTCTCGACGACACAAAGGGAATACAGCTCGGCGATTCGTCATCCACATCGTATGATATCTTTACGGAATGTATTGAATTTATAAACAAAGTGTGGGATACCGCGTGCGGAGAATGCAATATGGATATAAACATTTCGTCGTTTACTCCCGATTCGGACAAGGGAAGTTTTCGTCTTACGCTTGATTACTATGCCGACGGAATGAGGGTTGTCAGCAACCTTGCAAAAACCGATACTCACGACAAAATGGGCAGTGCAATAGAAATAACGGTAAAAAATTCGCGGATTGTGTCATACAAGCAGATTGTATACGGTTTTGTGTCCAACGGTGACAGCATTTCATGCGAAAGCGTTATTGACGCGCTGGATGTTCTCACAGCAAGCGAAAGCATTAAATCCGACACGATAACCGATTTGTATCTGGCATACAATGCCGCGTCGAAAAAAGATACCTGCTATGCGCGCTGGGTTGCGAAAACGGCAAAGAACGAAACGCGTGTTATTACGCCGTAGCTGTTCGGATATGCACGAAAAATTAACTAAGCATTTTTGCCCGAAAACGGAGGGAAAACATGAATTCTTCGAATATCAAAAACTTTTTGATTGTGCTTTTTCTCGGAATAAATATATATCTGCTCGGCTCGCTTATCATTTCGGCTGATTTCCGCATAGACAGCGAGGCGGTGGATTCTGCGGTCAGCGTGCTGAAAAATAACGGTATTTCGGTATCGAGAGATATTATTTCCACCGAGGCAAAGAGCCTTAAAAATGTTGATACGCAGAATATTATATACAAAAGCAATTTCTACAGCGGCTCCGAATATAAGAATTTTCATATCAGCGGCGACAGCTTTGCCTACAGGGGCAAGGCGGATGATTTGTACTCCAAGAGTGACAAGGCTATTCGGCGGGAAGTCAAAAAATTCTTCGGAAAAGTCGGATTCGACACATCGTTTATGCAGTTTTCCGATATTTCCGACAACGGGGGAACAAAAAAATTTGACATTTACTGTTCGGTTCGCGGTTACAAGTTTTTTGACAGTGTGATACATGTTTCGGTGACCGAAAAGGGATTTTCGGCAAAAGGCAAATGGTACGAGCCGCAGAGCAAATCCATTAATTCAAATTCCAGGATAAGAAACACCGTGTATGCAACCGGCGTTCTTGTGGAAATGATAGAAAACAAAGAAATAATGAGCAATGTGCCTTTTAAGGTAACAAATATTGAGCTCGGATTTTTGTCCGGTACGCTGTACGGAAAATCGGGACACGTTGCCGCAACGGGACTTCCGTATTATCGGATAACGACAGACAGCGGCAGACAGTATTATTTTGACGCATCCGACGGCTCGTATGATCCGAGCCTTGATGATATAAACAAATAAATTTCGGAGGAATAACTATGGCAAAATCAAGAATACCCATGGGAATGGGCGGCGGAAACATGAACAATATGATTAAACAGGCTCAGAAAATGCAGCAGAATATGCTCAAAATGCAGGAAGAACTCGAACAGAGCGAATTTGAGGCAACATCCGGCGGCGGAGCAGTGAGTGTTAAAATGTCCGGCAAGAAAGAACTGACGGCAATCAGCATAAAACCCGAGGCGGTCGATCCCGATGATGTGGAAATGCTGGAGGATTTGATTCTTACTGCCGTTAACGAAGTTATCAAAAAAGTTGACGGTGCAGGCGCACAGAAAATGAGTTCCATAACCGGGGGAATGAATATACCCGGATTGTTTTAACAAAGGGAGTTGCGGCAGAACAAAATCGGTTTTGCCGCAGCTCTTTTACAATATTATTGACAACACAAATTATTTTGGGGTATAATTACAATTGTATTGCAATGACATCGGAGGTAATTATAATGATTATAGATTTTCACACGCATGCTTTTCCGCAAAGGATAGCCGAGCGCGCAATAGACAAGCTTTCGTTTACATCGGGCGGACTTGCGCCGCAGACAAACGGTTCTGCCGAATCGCTCAAAGAAGAAATGAAAAAAGACGGTGTTGACATATCTGTCGTTCTGTCTATTGCGACTAACCCCGCGCAGCAGAACAATGTAAATAATTTTGCGGCAGAATTAAACGGCGACGCCTCTTTGTATGCGTTCGGCTCGGTACACCCCGACGCTCCGGACGCTCTCAGCGAGCTGGAGCGCATTAAGTCGCTCGGACTAAAGGGGGTTAAATTTCACCCGGAATATCAAAAGTTCTATGTTGATGACGAAAAAATGAAGCCTATATACAAAAAAATATCTTCACTGGGACTTATAACGGTGTTCCATGCCGGGTATGACTACGGCTATGCACCGCCGTATCACTGCATGCCGGAGAACATGGCGCGCGCACTGAAATGGTTCGATTCGCCCGTTATTGCGGCGCACTGGGGCGGAGTAAACAGCGGAATGCAGGTTTTGAAGCACCTTGCCGGACTGCCGATATGGTTTGATGTTTCATTCGGCTATGCTGCCATACCGCGCGGGATTGCACTTATGATAACCGAAAAACACACCCCGGACAAAATGCTTTTCGGTTCGGATATGCCGTGGCACCGTCCGTCGTGGGAAATGAGACTTATCAATACGCTCGGGCTGAGTGATTCCGAAAAGGATAAAATATACTTCAAAAATGCGGCAAAACTTCTTTCGATAGGGGGCGATTGCAATGCTGCCGAATGATCCGGTAATACTCCTCAGTGTGATAAATACAAAACTACGCGATTTTTATCCGAGTCTCGACGCTCTTTGCGATGACCTTGACGAAAATCGGGAGCAGATAGAAGATAAGCTGAAATCTATTGATTATATTTATGACGAAAAGCAAAACAAATTTGTGTGATGATTTGACAGCAAAATTTCATCGGGAGCATGGGGGACATAAGCATGAACGAAAATAATTGTCTGAACAAAAACGCGGTTATAACCGTCGGCGCAGACGGCAGCAAGCAATATCGGTCAGTAAATGATGCCGTGATGCATGCATATGAGCTGGAAAAAGACGGCAGCTCCGTCACAATAAAGGTGTATCCCGGAGTTTACCGCGAGGTTGTGCGCATTAAGGACGGGCACAGAATATCAATAATCGGAACGGACAAAGAGAACTGCATACTCCGTGATGACAGCGGTGAGTATGACAATGCGCCGCTTATGATACTCGGGGACGGTTCGGTAAAAAACCTCACAATTATTGCAACGCACAGAGATAATCGGGATTTTATGAGCACGCGTACCGATGATTACAAAATAGGCTCGTATGCACTGCATATTGACGGTTTCCCGTATAATGTGGACTATCCGCGCACGCTGACGGTGGAAAATTGTCTTTTGTATTCCGAACAAAATGCAGCCGTGGGAATCGGTATGCAAAAAAACTTTACGCTGATAATAAAAAACTGTGAAATGATAAAAATATGCCGGACGAACTGTATGAAATATGCCCTAACGAATCGGACAAGGGTGCGTTTCTCATACATAGGGCATTTATCAACAAGGTAACGGCAAACGGTGAATACATTCCCACTCCGCAGAGGTTCGTTATGGACAGCTGCCGTGTGGCGGTGAATCGGGGGTATGCAATGCAGCTTTGCCCGAACAGGGAAAGTATTCACGGAATGAGCACTTGCTATGTTAACAACACAATTGAAAGCGGCACAAATCTGCCCGACAATATGATAACAACATTTGCCGAGGGTTACGAAATATCACCGGAAAGCACCGGTAACAATATCTGCGCACTTAACTGCCGAAAGGATGAAGAAAATTGAAAAAATTACTTATTATAGACGGAAACAGTATTATAAACCGGGCATTTTACGGTATACGTATACTCACAAACAAATTTGGACTGTGCACCAACGGAATATACGGATTTCTCAATATAATGTTCAAGCATATCGAACAGCTTGAACCGGACAGCATTGCCGTTGCGTTTGACCTCAAAGCGCCGACATTCCGACACAAAATGTATTCGGAGTACAAGGCGCAGCGAAAAGGTATGCCGGCAGAGCTGGCGCAGCAGATGCCGGTTATGAAGGAAATACTGTCGGCAATGAATATAACCATTCTTGAAAAAGAGGGCTATGAGGCGGATGACATAATCGGAACAGTCAGCCGCATATGCCGCGAAACAGGCTATGAATGTTACATTCTCACAGGTGACAGAGATGATTTGCAGCTTGCCACCGATACAACAAAAATTCTCCTTACCGTAACGCGCGGCGGCGCCACCACCACTACAGAAATGGACAGCGATGATGTCGAGGACGCATACGGCGTTACACCGACTCAGTTTATAGATGTCAAGGGGCTTATGGGCGATACCTCCGACAATGTTCCGGGTGTAAAGGGTATAGGCGAAAAAACGGCTTTTGAATATATAAAGAAATTCAAATCGATAGAGAATCTGTATAAGCACCTCGATGACTCCGCAATCAAACCGGCAGCCAGACGAAAACTGGAGGAGGGCAGGGAACTCGCCGCACTCAGCAAAACTCTCTGTACGATAGACACGCATGTTCCGATATCGTTTTCGCCCGAGGACGCAGCGGTGCGCGAGTATGATAACGACAGACTGCGGGAGCTGTTTACAAATCTTGAATTCTCGGTATTTCTGAAAAAACTCGGTTCATCCGGGAGCGGCAGCGAAATTTCGTGTTTAAAGTGCAGAATTGCTGAAAAAGACGAAGACATCAAATCGGCGCTTTCGGATGTCGGCAAAGAGCTTGTGTATATTATGCACGAGTCGGACGGCAAGGCGCTGTTTGCATTTTTGCACGGCGATGAAGTGTGTCTTGTGCGCGGCAAAAGCACCGGTGAACTTGTGAGTATTGCAGGCGGCGCATTTGCCGACAAAAATCTTCTCAAAATATCTGATGATATTAAATCTCACATGCTTACGGTTTGGAAATACGGCGGTGAATTTTCGGACAGCTATTTCGACACATCTGTTGCCGCATATATCATCAATCCGTCGAAATCCGCCTATGACATAAGTTCGCTTGCAATGAGCTTTATTTCGGTATCAATACCGGACGACAAGGAAATTCTTGGCACCGGCAAGTCGGCAAAAACGTTTTTTGAATTTTCGGATGATGAATTGTCAAAGTGTTTTTCGGCGCGCCTTTCGGCCATGAAGCGTATATATGAATACGAAAAGAACAAGGTTGACGAAGATTCAATGCAAAAACTGCTCTATGATATCGAACTTCCGCTTGTCCGTGTGCTTGCGTCAATGGAGCACACCGGGGTTCTTGTGGACAAGCCTCGCCTTGAAGAGTTCAACGAATCGCTTAAGGACGGAATTGCCGCATTGGAAAATGATATATACATGCTTGCCGGCGAGGAATTTAACATAAATTCACCAAAGCAGCTTGGAACAATATTGTTTGAAAAACTCGGACTCAAGGCACCCAAGAAAACCAAAACGGGATATTCCACAAATGCCGAGGTGCTTGAAAAGCTGCGTACGGAGCATCCGATAGTTGAGAAGATACTCAGCTATCGGCAGCTTGCCAAGCTCAAATCAACCTACGGTGACGGATTGCTCGCGGTAATAGATCCCGACACGGGCAGAGTGTATTCAAAATTCAATCAGACAGTGACTGTGACGGGAAGAATCAGCTCACAGGAGCCGAATCTGCAAAATATTCCTGTACGTACCGAACTCGGCAGAGAATTGAGAAAAATGTTTATTGCCGGTGACGGGTGTGTGCTGGTTGATGCGGATTATTCGCAAATTGAACTTCGCGTTCTTGCACATTTGTCCGGTGACGAGGAATTGATACGGGCATTTAACGACGGTGCCGATATACATTCCGCAACGGCGGCAGGTGTATTTAACGTGCCGATAGACGAGGTTACACCGCTCATGCGGAGCCGTGCAAAAACGGTAAACTTTGGAATTGTCTACGGTATGGGTGATTATTCGCTGGCAAAGGATTTGGGCATATCGGTAAAAGAGGCGCGGGAGTATATCGAAAACTATTTCGGCAGATATCCCGGTGTAAAGAAGTATATGGATGAAACTGTTGCGCATGCAAAGGAAAGCGGAACTGTGTCTACAATGTTCGGACGGCACAGAAATATAACCGAACTTTCAGCGTCGAATTTTGCGGTTCGCGCTGCCGGAGAACGCATGGCGCGTAACACTCCGATTCAGGGCAGTGCGGCGGATATAATAAAAATTGCAATGGTCAGTGTTGAACGTGCGCTGCGCGAGGGCGGATACAAATCGCGCCTTATCCTGCAGGTGCATGACGAATTAATAATAGAAACTGCCGAAAACGAAGTTGACAGCGTAAGCAAGATACTGCGCGACTGCATGCAGAATGCTGCAAAATTGAGTGTTCCGCTTGTTGCCGACACAAATTCCGGCCATTCGTGGTACGATGCAAAGTGAGGAACGGTATATGATTATAGGTCTTACCGGCGGAAGCGGAACCGGAAAATCGGAGGCAAGCCGCTTTTTTGCCGAACACGGATTCACAGTAATAGATATGGACAGGGTTTCACGTGAGGTATGCCGCGCGGGTGAACCGTGTCTTGATGAGATTGTCGGGTATTTCGGAAAAGGGATTTTGAATCCCGACGGCACTCTGAATCGGCACGGTCTGGGCGATATAGTCTTTTCAAATCCGGATAAATTGACAATACTGAACGCTGTAACGCATAAGTATATTATAGCGGAAACAAACAGGCGCATAGCGCACGGCGGAAATTTTGTCCTTGACGCGGCAGTTTTGTTTGAAGCCGGGATGGATTCAATCTGTGATGTAACGGTTGCGGTTGTCGCGGACAAAGAAACACGGATTAAACGAATAATGAAACGCGACGCGCTGACCTATGAACAGGCGAAGAATCGAATTGAAGCCCAGCACAGCGATGAGTGGTACCGCGAAAGATGTACATATACCGTTGTCAACAATTCAACACAAAATGAATTGTACAGATTGCTGTCGGAACTCTTTGGAGGTAGTTATGTCGAAAAGGCGAAGTAAAAAAAGTTTTTTGTCCACGCTGATGTGGGTTTTGGTGCTGTCCTTAATCCTTACGGCATGTCTGCGGCCGGCTATGAAAATGATATATCCTCTTCGCTACCGCGAGGCAATAGAAAAATACAGCGAGCAATTTGACCTGAATGAATATCTCGTTATGGGTATAATAAGTACCGAGAGCAATTTTAACACGCATGCCCACAGCAGTAAGCATGCAAAAGGTCTTATGCAGATAAAGGAAGAAACCGCCCTTTGGTGCATAGAACATCTGAAGCTTGATGCCGACACGCAAAATATTTACACCCCCGATGAAAATATATACATTGGCTGCGCGTATTTGTCTTATCTTGAAAAGTTATACGGAGGTGACACGCGCAAAGCCGTTATGGCTTATAACGCAGGTCTGGGAAATGTCAACAAATGGCTCAGTGATCCGCGGTATGCCGACGCGTCCGGAAATCTTAACAAGATTCCGTTTCGCGAAACCGAAATGTATGTTAAAAAGGTTATGAAACGAATGGAAATATATATGAGATTATACGGATAGACAATAAATACTTGATTTTTCCAAAAAAAGTGCTATAATACTGTTGTAATACAGAAATTTTCGACTAACGAGGGTAAAGAGATGAAAATAATTATTGTTGGCTGCGGCAAAGTCGGCGAAAAGCTTGCACAGCAGCTGAGCCGTGAACAGGAACACGACATAACCGTAGTTGATTTGCGATACAACATTGTGCAGAATCTTATAAATCAGTATGATATCATGGGAGTGTGCGGAAGCTGCTCAAACCTTGAAACGCTCATGGAGGCCGGTGTAAACGAGGCGGATATTCTGATAGCCGTAACCGGTTCGGACGAGATAAATCTGCTTACATGCCTTATAGCGAAAAAGGCGGGCGGATGCCAGACGGTTGCCCGTGTGCGCAAGCCGGATTACGCCAAGGAACTTCATTTGTTCAAAGAGGATTTGGGACTTGCCCTTATAATAAATCCGGAATTTACGGCGGCAGGCGAAATAGCGCGCGTTTTGCGTTTCCCGTCGGCTATACAGATAGACACGTTTGCAAAGGGCAGAGCGGAAATACTAAAATTTAAGGTTACCGCCGATTCGCCGCTGTGTAATATGCGCATTGCGGAAATGCGGCAAAAATTTGATTCCGATATATTGGTATGCGGTGTTGAACGCTATGAGCAGGCATTTATCCCGGGCGGAGACTTTGTGCTTAATGAGGGAGATTTTGTCAGCATTGTCGCGTCGCTGAGGAGCAGTGTCAACTTTTTTAAACAAATAGGAATAAACACGCACCGTGTAAAAGATACGATGATTGTCGGCGGCGGCGCTACGGCATATTATCTCGCAAGACAGCTCACGGCAACGGGAATAAAGGTTAAAATTATCGAACAGAATCCGCAGCGATGCGAGGAACTTTCGCAGCTTTTGCCGCGTGCGGGAATTGTTAATGCCGACGGCACGGACAACCGTGTGCTTGTGGCGGAAGGCATAGAAACATATGAATCCTTTGTATCTCTTACAAATATAGATGAAGAAAACATTCTTTTGTCCATGTTTGCAAAAAGCAAGATGAAAAACGGAAAACTTGTAACAAAAATCAACCGTATTGCCTATGACGAGGTGATAAACAACCTTGACCTCGGCACTACCGTTTATCCGAAAAACATCACTGCCGAATACATCGTTCGGTTTGTCCGCGCAAAAAACAATACTATCGGCAGCAATATAGAAACTATGCACCTTATTCTTGACGGAAAGGCAGAGGCACTTGAATTTTCGATAAAAGACAGTGTAGGTGTTACGGGGATTCCCCTTGAAAATATGAAACTCAAGAACAACACGCTGATTGCATGCATAAACAGGAACGGAAAGATAATTATTCCCGGCGGCCGCGATACCATAGAAAGCGGCGACACGGTTATTGTCGTTACAACACAAAGCGGTTTTAAGGGAATAAAGGATATTTTGAGGTAGAGGGAGTCGGGTATGAATTATCGTATTATATTGCACACCCTCGGATGGGTATTGAATATTGAGGCCGTTACAATGCTTTTGCCGCTTTTGTGTTCGGTTTTATACGGAGAATCATGCAGTGCGGATTTTGCCTTATGCATAATTCTTTGCGCTGTTTTGGGTATTGCTCTTACAATCAAGTCGCCGGGCAAAAAGGCAATGTACGCCAAAGAGGGGTTTGTCGGTGTGGCGCTTTCATGGATCTTTCTGAGTGTTTTCGGTGCGCTGCCGTTTTTTATATCCGGTTACATTCCGAATTTTGCGGACGCGGTGTTTGAAACCGTGTCGGGATTCACAACAACCGGAGCGTCGATTCTGCGCGATGTTGAGGCACTGCCCAAGGGACTTCTTTTTTGGCGCAGCTTCACTCACTGGATGGGCGGAATGGGTGTGCTGGTGTTCATTGTGGCTATACTGCCGCTTGCCGGCGGAAACAACATATATCTTGTCAAAGCCGAAAGCCCCGGACCGTCCGTGGGCAAACTTGTGCCGAAAATCAGATCCAGCGCAAAGATATTATATGTAATGTATATTGTTCTCACAGCGATTCAGGTTATCCTGCTTCTTTGCGGAGGTCTTAGCCTGTTTGAGGCTCTCACACTTTCCTTCGGAACCGCCGGCACCGGAGGATTCGGCATAGTCAATTCAAGCATTGCCGACTACAGCCCGTTTGTGCAAAACACAATAACGGTCTTTATGATTCTTTTCGGAATAGACTTTTCGCTGTATTATATGCTTCTGCTCGGAAAATTCCGCGAGGCGCTCCGCTCCGAGGAACTCCGTGCGTATCTTGGGATTATAGCGGCGGCGATTATTGTTATAATTATAAATTGCGGCAGCATCTTTGCGTCATTCGGTGATGCACTGCGCCATGCTGCATTTCAGGTTGCTTCAATTATCACTACAACGGGTTATTCCACAGCCGATTTTGACAGGTGGCCCGAATTGTCAAAGACAGTGCTTCTTGTGCTGATGTTTATTGGCGCGTGTGCCGGAAGTACCGGAGGCGGAATAAAGGTATCGCGTATAATGATACTTTTTAAGAGCTTTATAAAGGAAATAAAAATTGCGGCACATCCGAACAGCACCCATCGGATACGTATGAACGGACGGGTGGTTGAACATGAGGTTGTGCGCGGAGTCAATGCATTTATGGCGGCATATATATGCGTATATGTTGTATCACTGCTGATTGTGAGCATAGATAACTTTGATATCCTCACCAATATATCGGCAATTGCCGCTACGCTTAACAATATCGGTCCCGGACTTTCCAAGGTAGGACCTGTGTGCAACTTTGCGGATTTTTCGATTCTGTCAAAGGTTGTTATGACACTTGATATGCTCATAGGAAGACTTGAGATTTTCCCAATTTTGGTTTTGTTCTCGCCATATACATGGCGAAAATAGATGTCAATACAAAAAACGATAAAAATTTCACTTGTTTTGGAATGCGTAGTTGTGTAGATTATACATTTATAAAAATTTTTAAAAAAAGTGTTGACAAATGCTGCTTAAAGTGGTATTATATACAAGTCGCGCGGCGAGAGATAACAACAAGTTACAACAGCACACCGGCGGCATTGGTCTTTGAAAAATGAACAGCATATATTAATGAGGTTCTCGTTAATTTTTTGAAATGTACTTTAC